>CAYONP010000062.1:15745-35663 GCA_964405335.1 uncultured Fimbriimonadaceae bacterium | reverse complement strand
GCGCCCCCCCCCCCCCGGGCGGGCGCGCGCGGCCCCCGCCCCCTCCCCCCCGGGGGGGCGCGCCCCCCCGCGCCCCGGCCGGCGCGCTCGGCGAGCGCGCCCTACCTCGCCCAGCTCACGGTCACCTCCGCCGCGACGATGTCGCCCCCGCCGCCGAAGAGCCGGAAATCGCCTCCGTTGCTGCGATCGGCCAGCCTCGGATCGTCCAGCCGGAAGGCGGTCCGGCGCCATTGGGCGGTGCCGCCGAGGGCGATGCTGCCGCCGGCCTTGAACGCCCCTTCGCGCACACTGCCGGCCGGGTCGCGGCTGTCGTACTCGAGGGCCAGCGAGGTGGCGCCGGCGTCCCAGAACAGCACGCCGACCTCGAGTGCGCCGTCGCTCAGGTCGTAGCCGTAACTCCAGTCGACGTCGAAGTAGAGGTAGCGCCCCGTGCTGTGCGGGTTGGCGGCGCCGGTCACCGCCGCGCGGCCGCCCTGTTCGACCGCCCGCCAGAGCCCGTCGCCGCCGCTGCGCAGCGTGATGCCGAGGCCGTCTTCGCCGGCCTGCCACATCACCGCCTGGGCGGTGGCGAACGGCCCGCTACGCGGCAGACGCCCGCCGGCGTGCCACTGGTTGGCAAACCAGCGAGTCCAGTCGACGAACAGCCGACCATACTCGACACTCGGCGCCACGTCGGTGCCCTCGTGCCACTCGTTCCAGGTCTCGACCAAGACCACCGACGGCCGGCTCGCCGGGTCGCGGGCGAGCAGCTTGTGCCACTGATCGACGTAGAACTGGCCGCCCTCACGCTCGACAATCAGCGGCTGGCGCCCCGGCACCGCGGTGTGGTCGTAGCCGGGCCCGAGTGCCGCGACGGTGCCGTCCTTAAGGCCCAGCGCGCCGCCCCAGGTGACCACGCCGTCGGCCTCACCCGGCCAACCCATGTGCTTGACCAGATACGGCTCGACGCCGAAGTCCGCGACGAACCGGCGGCGAAAATCGGCGAACAGCGCCTCGTCGTGCGACTTGGCGAAACCGGGGCCGTAGAGCAGGATCAGCGGCCGGCCGTCGATGCGGCACCAGGCGACCGGCGGGATGAGGCTCCAGAAGTTGCGGATGGTCTCGTAGAACCAGACCCGGCCCCGCTCGGTGTCGAGCTCGACGTGGTAGCCCGAGGAGTTGTGCTGCAGTGTCGAGGTGTCGTAGAACATCGCCACCGGCATCACCGGCTCGCCGGCGGCCTGCTGCTGGGCGATCAGCTCGGCCAGCGTGCGCAGGCCGGTGTAGCTCCAGGCAAAGCGCGGGTCGTTCTCGGGCGTGCCCCAGTAGACCGGCGCGATGAAGTCGATCCCGGCCGCGCGCACGTCGGCCAGTTCACCGCGCCACCACTCGAGCGCGTCGTAGCTGTAGCGCTCGCCCTCGCGCCGGAGCGGGTGCGTGGTCATCGCATCGCTGCCGTCGCCGTTGACGAAGTGCTCGCGGGTCTGGTCGTTGTACCAGTAGAAGAAGTAGGTGCCGAGGATCGGCTCCCGCGCACCGAAGGTCGGGCAGTCGCGGTGCGCCGCCGCCTCGAGCCCGACGTGCGGGCCGACCGGCGGCGAGGCGAGCATCAGCGCACTGATCAGGCAGGTCATCGCGCCACTCCATTCAGCAGCCGGACGGGGATCGTCGCCCCAGCCGGCGCGCCCACCTCGCTCAGCTCGACATCGTCAATCGCGATGCCGCCGGCCTGATCGAGGATCCAGAAGCGCAGCACGAGCCCCAGGTCGGGCGAGAAGTCGCCCGAGGGCAGGTCGACTTGGTAGCGGTGCCAAGCGCCGTCACTGTTCAGTTCGAGCCGCGCCGCCGGCGCATCGTGCAGCGGGTGATAGACGTTGGTGTAGACATACATCGGCCGGTCGGTCGTCCGCGCCCAGAAGCTGAGCCGGTAGGTCGCGTTCGGGACAATCCGCTTCGAAGCGGTTTGGAGCACCACCGGCCCCATGCCCTCGGTGCGCTGGATGATCGCATAGCCCTCGCCGCCGTGGGCCTCGCCGCGGGCAAACTCGCCCGGCGCCTGCACCTGCCAGCCCGCGCCGCGGCGCTCGAAGCCCGGATCGGAGAGCGAGCCGCCGGGCAGCCGCGAGGACCACTGCAACGCCGGCTTGCGGCCGGGGCCCGTGTCGTAGTAGACGTCGACGCTCGCCCCGGCCCCCACGGCGCGGTCGCCCGGCAGGCGCACCACCAGCTCGCCCTCGTCGGGCCGGTAGCTGTGGGTCAGCAGCCGGCCGTCGGCGATGGCGCGGACCGAGTCCGGGTCGATGCCGTCCGCCGGGAGCGGCAGGCTGACCACCGGGTCGCGCATCGCGGCGGCGAACGGGCCGACGGCGAACCGCGCCCGGCGCTCATAGCCGGCGTTCCACCAGTCGGCCGCCAGCGGCGGGCCGGCCGCGGGCGCCGGCAGCCACTGCGGGGTGGTGACGAACGAGGCGCCGGCGGCGGCGTCGCGCGCCAGGTGCTGGAGGGCAGCGTTTTGGTGCCCCTCGTGGAACAGCAGGTAGCCTTCGACGGCGGCCGAGCCCGAGGCCGTGGCCACGTACTCGAGCCGGGCGAAGTCGATCGGACCCTCGTCCGGCCGGTCGGGCGGCCAGAAGCCCTGGCGGAACTTGTCCACCCGATCGATCGAGGTCACCAACGACGACAGGCTACCGCCGAACGACGGGTTTTGCATCAGCGTTGCGACCTCGGGCACGTGGTCACCTTCGCGCCAGCCGCCGTGCGGGCCGCCGTCGCGGGCCTGCTCGGTGATGCCGGTGAAGTTCGGGTAGATCTTGTTCCACTCACCGCGGCGGAAGTTGAAGTCGGCCACGACCAGCTCTTCGCCGACCGCCGGCGGCGTGCCGAGCGAGGCCACGTGTTCGTAGCGCAGCAACGGCTGGTACGCCGGCAGGTAGTACCTCTGCGCGGCGCGTGCGCCACCGCTCGCCCAGTCCACGCGCACGGCCACCTCGGTCCGACCCTCCACCACCTGGATGCGGGCCGGTGACGAGGCCTGGAACTGCTTCTCCTCGCGGCGGAGAAAATCAACCGCGTTCATGGTCGGCTGCGCCGGCTGGAACTGCCCCCAGCGTCCCCAGGCGATGCCGCCGCAGTTCGGCGCGGCGTGATCGACGCCGTCCCACCGCGTGGTCAGCTCGGTGATTGTCCCGCCGGCCGCTTCGCTCCAGGTGACCCGCAGGTAGCTGTTCGCCGCGGTCACCGTGCCGCGGCCGGTGCCCAACTCAGTCGACGTGACGGTCAGGTCACCGGTCGGCTCGGCCGGCTCGTCGGACAGACAGACCGGCACCATCGAACGCGCCGGCAGGTCGACCAGGACCATCGTCAGCCTGCCCTGCCGGTCCAGCGGCAGCGGGCGCCCCTCGGCCGACCAGCAGCTGCGGGTCTCGCCGGGCAACCGGATGCGCCGACCCTCGACCGGCACGTCGGCGGGGTTGACCACCCAGGCGACGCGAGTCGCGTTGGCCACCCGCGGGGCGGCCGCCGGCGGCCGGGCCAGGTGCAGCGGCACCTCGACCGAGTACTCCTGCTGCCGGTGCCGCCAGCGAACCACCCCGGTGACCGTCCGCAGACCCGGCTCGATGGCTAGCGGACCGGTCAACTCGACGGCGGCGGTCGCGCCGGCCGGCAGCGCGCCGGCCGCCGCGGCCGAGAGCCCCAGCTCGGGGAGCTCGACCCGGATGCCGGTCGGATCGAGGCAGAGCTCCGATTCGTCCAGCACCAGCGGCGTGCCGTCGCTCACCTCGCCGACGCCCTGCTCGATCCGCGGCCGGCGGAGCGTGACCACCGGCGCCTCGGCGAAGACCACCGAGCCGGCCAGTTCGATCACCGCCGGCTTCCAGACCCGCACCGGCCGCCAGAGGAAGCTGTGTCGGCCATTGGCCTCGAGGTCGAGGACGATGGTCTTGCGCCCCCAGTCGCAGTCGTCGCGGGCGACGATCGTCAGCGGCACGGTCTTCGTCTCGCGCGGGGCCAACTCGAACGTCGCCGGCTCGACTCTGAGGCTGGGCAGGTGCCAGCCGTTGCCCAGCGCGCCGCGCGCCGGCGCATCGGTCAGGTTGGTCAGCTCGACGCCGATCGTCCGCGTCTCGCCCGGCAGCACGTCGAGGCTCGGCGTGATCACCCGCACCGCCGAGCGGACGAAGGTGTAGGCGCCATAGCTGCTGAGCTGATCGCGGATGCTCGCGCTCGGCTCGAACAGCCCGGCGAACTCGCGGCCATTGCGGCTGATCGCCCGCACCTCGGCCAGCGGCAGCTCGCCCGCCGGCGCGGTGACGCGCACGTCGCGCCGCTCGGTCGCCGCCTGGTTGTCGAGCAGCACCACGGTCGTGTCGCCGGCCTTCAGGGTCGACCAGGCGATGTCGCGGCCGGTGACCTGGAACTCGCCCGTCACTCCCGCCCAGGCCAGGATGCCGTCGAGATAGCTCGGATCCTCAACCGCACCGAGCAGGCCGTCGCAGTACCAGACCTTCACCTCGCCGGCTTCGATCAGCATGTCGCGCGGCGAGCCGTCGGCGCTGTTGACCGTCAGCGCGGTGCCGCCGGCCAGCCTGTCGCGACGCGTGTAGCCGGTCTGCCACTCGCCACGCAGGCTGGCCGGCGCGGCATCGGTCGAGCGGACGCCGTGCTGCACGATGCGGTAGTTGTTCTGCCGGCTCAGCGGCGTGCCGGCGGTGGCCACCTGGAGGTAGTCGAGCGCCAGGTTGCACACCCGCGCCTCGGTCGGGAAGCGCTCCGGCTCGCGCTCGGATGGGATGTGCGATTGCCGCCACTCGAACACCAGCTCGCCGGTGGTCGCGTCGCCGACGGCCGCGGCGGGGATGGTCGCCTCGTACTCACTGTCGCCCGGCACCACGTCGACGGTCGCCACCTCGACGCCGTTGAGCAGCAGCCGGACGCTGTTATCCCACAGCACCGAGCCGCCGAAGCGGACGATGTGCTCGCGGTGCGGCGAGAGCGGCACGACAAAGAGGGTCTGGTTGCCGACGCCGGGCGTCCAGCGGACGGTGTAGGCCTCGGCACGGGCGCCGTAGCTTTCGGCCGGCAGGCGGCCCCAGTCCTCATGGAACGTGGCGCCGCTGATCAGGAAGTCATCGTCGCCGGCGGTGCCGACGTCGACAAACAGGTTCATGTCGTCGCCCGGCGCGGTCGCCGCGGCGGTGCCCTGCCACGGCCGCAGCAGCAGCCAGTCGGCGACGCTGAGGCCGCTGGCCGGGTCGACCCCGCCGGGCACGCGGCTGAGGATCAGCTTGCGACCGGGGACGCCCTCGACCCACTGGCGCAGCAGCGGGAGGATCGGCTCGCCGGCGGCATTGAAGCCCAGCCCGACCCCGGCGGCCGGGGCAACGATGACCTCGAACTGCGCCAGCTTCTCGGCGGTGACGTGGTCGTCGGCGAGCAGGTCGAACACCGCCCCGCCGCGGCGCAGCGCCTCGATGCAGCCGTAGATGTCGTCCTGGCTGTTGGCCCCGGCGTACCAGTGCCAGTCGTTGAGCAACACGGCCACGCGGGCGCCCTGGTTCCAGTCGCGGATCGACGGGAAGCACTGCTGCATGACGCTGGCCCAGAGCAGGTTCTTCTCGCCGTAGAGCTTGCCATACTCGAGACACGGCTCGAGGTTGCTGCCCTCCCACCATTCGTTCCAGCTCAGGTGCAGCAGGGCCTCGCTCTTGTTCAGCAGCACGTTGACCCAGAAGCGGTCGAAGGCGTCGAACAGCTCGACATAAGTGATGCCGGGCAGGCGGATCTCCCAGTCGTGATAGAAGTTCTTGAAGGTGTCGAAGAAGAGCCCGCCATAGGCCTTGGCCACCTGCGCCTGAATGAACCGCTCGGTGCCCTCGGCCTCGGGCCGGCCGAAGATGCCGGCATAGCTGTGCGGACCGAGAAAGACCCGGTTCATGTCGCTATAGCCCCAGCCGCGGAACGGCTGATAGGCGATGTCGAACGAGCAGAGCACGCCGGGCAGGCCCCACAGCCGCTGCGCCGCCGCGTTGGTCCGCTCCCACTCGGCCTGCCACACGGCGTACTGGTGCTTGATGCTCTCATAGCGCGGAAACCCGGCGCCGAAGTCGAGCTTGACCTCGTCGAAGGAGGTGAAGCCGGTGCCCCAGCGTGCGTTCAGCGCGGCGAGGGTGCCATACTTGGCCTGCATCGCGGCGCGGAAGGTCTCGTCGGTGACGCTCTGCTTCGGGACGCCGTTGCGGGCATAGATCAGCGCCGCCGGTTTGCCCCCAATCTTCGGGAACGCCTCGTGCCGGCCGAACAGATCGAAGTAGAAGTGTGCGTCACGCCCCGGGTCGAGGTTGCGCGCGAACTCGGCCATGTCGAAATCTTCGCCGTCCTGGTAGACGCTCATGAAGATCGGATAGCCGGCGGCGCGGACTGCCTCGGTCGCCCGCATCAGGATGGTCTCGCGCGGGCCGCCGTCCTCGCCCTGCCAGCCGGGGCCCCAGTAGTCCATGAAGTGGTGGGTCAGGCCCCACTCGCTGGCGGTGTGGAGCTGCTGCGTGTTGTCGGCCACTGAGCGCGAGTCGTAGTAACCGGAGAGCGGCGTGTTGTAGACCCCGCCCATCCAGGCGCCCAGCTTCTCGGGGCCGTCCCAACTGTACCAGTAGAAGTAGGTATCCGAAATCCACGGCGAATCGACCGCCGCGGCCGGAACGGCGAGCAGGACCGGCAAGATCGGGAGGGCGAGCGTCGATCTCATGACCACCTCCGGGGCGCGCGACGCTGCTCTGTTGCCGCCGGGCCGCCCGGGTCCTTGTTGCGTTTCTGTGGAGTTGGCGATGATTCTCGGTGGACTGACCTGCCTCATGCTCGCCGGCGAGCCGGCGCTCGACCTTCCGGCGCTGAGCGCGCGCGCCCAGGCCGCCGCCGGCGATGTCTCTCGGCTCCAGCAGGTGTTGGCCAAGGCCCGGCGCGGTGAGGCAATCTCGCTGGTCACCATCGGGGGCTCCATCACCGAGGGCGCCGCGGCCAGTCGCGTCGAGTACCGCTGGGCCAACCGGCTCGCCGCGTGCCTCGGCGAGACCTTCCCGCAGACCGAGATCCGGTTTCACAACGCCGGCATCGGTGCCACCGGCAGCGATCTCGGCGCGCATCGCTGTGCCCGGGACGTGCTGCCGCACCAGCCCGACCTGGTGGTGATCGAGTTCTCGGTCAACGACCCAAACAGCGAGCTGGCCGCCGAGACGCTCGAGGGCTTGATGCGCCAGATCTTGAGCCAGCCGCAGCAGCCCGCGGTGATGCTGCTCCACACCATGCACCGCGACGGCGGCAATGCGCAGGAGCAGCATGGGCGGGTCGGCGACCACTACGGCCTGCCGCGGGTCAGCTTCCGCGATGCGGTCTGGCCTGAGATCGCCGCCGGTCGCCTGGCCTGGGAGGCGGTCGAGGCCGATCTCGTGCATCCCAACGATCTGGGCCACGCCCTCTGCGCGCGGTTCCTGGCCGACGCGCTCGCCGCCGTCCTAGCCGACCTGCCGCCCGACAACCGATTGCGGCTACTCGGCCCGCTGCCGGCGCCGCTGCTCAGCGACACGTTCGAACACGGCCGCCTGTTGACGGCCGACCTGGCCACCGTGGTGGAGAGCGCCGGCTTCGCCCCGACCGTGACCAGCCGGCTGGGTCCGGGCTGGGCAGCCACCGAACCTGGCAGCCGGCTGGTTATCGAGGCGTCGGGCAGCGCGTTCATGCTCGTCTTCCAGCGCATCAAGGGCGACATGGGCCGCGTGGCGGTGCGCATCGACGAGGCCGACCCGGTCATCTGCGAAGCCTGGTTCGACGCCGACTGGGGCGGCTACTCGGCGGTGGAGCTACTCGCCCGCGACCTGCCGCCCGGCAAGCACCGGATCGAGCTGGAGCTGCTGCCCGAGCATCACCCCGGCAGCGGAGGAACGCGATTCGAGGTCCACGCGCTGCTCGCCGCGGGAGTGGCCGCCGGCCAATAGGGCGTACCGACATCCACGGTAGGGGCAGGTCTCAGGCCTGCCCGAATGCCTACGAACCCGCCTCGAGAGCGGATCCGGTCGCCGACGAGCGGGTCGGAGACCCGCCTCGACGACGAGTGGCGGGCGCCCTCAGAGCCGGCCCAGCAGGGCCAGCAGCTCGTCGGTCTTCGCCCGCATCAACTCGGCGTCGCCGCGCGACTCGACGTTGAGGCGCACCAGCTCGGGCTGGGTGTCCGATTGCCGCAGGTTGAACCGCCACTCGCCGCACTCCATCGACAGGCCGTCGAAGCGGTTGGCCGCCGCGGCCCGCGGCGCATAGGCAGCCTCGACCGCGTCGAACAGCCGGCCGGGATCGGCCACTTCGCGGTTGATCTCGCCGCTGCACGGGAACGCCGTCTGTCGCTCGCCGACCAGCTCGCCGAGCGGCCGGCCGGTGCGGCTGATGGCCGCGGCGACGAGCAGCCACGGCACCATGCCGGTGTCGCAGTAAGCGAAGTCGCGGAAGTAGTGGTGGGCCGACATCTCGCCGCCGTAGAGGCAGTCCTGCTCGACCATCACCTCCTTGATCCGCGCGTGACCGGTCTTCGAGCGAACCGGCCGGCCGCCCGCGGCGGTGACCTGGTCGACGGTGTTCCAGTAGAGCCGCGGGTCGTGGACGACGCGCCCGCCGCCGTGCCGGCGGAGGAGCTCCTCGGCCAGCAGGCCGACGATGTAGTAGCCCTCGACGAACTCGGCCTGCTCGTCGAACAGGAAGCAGCGGTCGAAGTCGCCGTCCCAGGCGACGCCCAGATCGGCGCCGTGCCGGCGGACGGCCTCGGCGGTGGCCGTCCGGTTCTCGGGCAGCAGCGGGTTCGGCACGCCGTGGGGGAAGGTGCCGTCGGGCTCGTGATGGACCCGGACCAGCTCGAACGGCAGCCGCGGGGCAAGCGCGTCGACAAACGGCCCGGCGCAGCCGTTGCCGGCATTGACCACCACCTTCAGCGGCGCCAACTCGGCTCCATCGATGAACCGTAGGACGCGCTCGGCGTATCGCTCCGTCTCATCGACCGCGGTCGCCGCGCCCGGTTCGCCGGCCGGCTCGAGGATGGCCTCGACACAGGCCTCAAGCCGCTCCAGTCCGTTGTTGCGCGTGACCGGCCGAACGACCCCGCGCGCCGCATCGACGATGACCAGCTTGAGGCCGTTGTACTCGGCCGGGTTGTGGCTGGCGGTGATCATGATCCCGCCGCCGCGGCCGGGGCAGGCGGCGGCGTGGTAGACCACCTCGGTGCCGCACAGGCCGAGCAGCGCCACGTCGCTGCCGCCGTCGCGCAGCCCGGCGCTCAGCGCACGAGCCAGCGCGAGGCTCGACGGCCGGATGTCGTACCCAACGGCCACCTCGCCAGGCGGCCGCAGCTCGCGCGCGTAGGCCAGGCCGAGCTGATAGGCCAGCCCGGCGTCGAGTTCGGCCGGTACCCGGCCGCGGATGTCGTAGGCCTTGAAGCAGGCGGTCCGGTCGCTCACGCCGGGCCGCCGATCGGCTCGCACAGCGGCTCGCCCGAGGCGCCGGCGAGCACCACCACCGACGGCGCCGCGGGCGCGAACGAGACCTCGCCCAGCCCGGCCGGCAGCAGGCAGGTGGCGCCGGCGGTCAGCTCGACGCCGACCCCCGCGCCGAACAGCGTGCCGCCGCCGGCCAGGCAGGTGACCGTCTGAGCCGTGCGCGGCGAGACCTGCCAGGCCAGCGGCTCGGCGACGTGCAGGCGCTCGATCCGGTAAGCCGGCACGTCGACGACCAGGTCGTGCCGGCCCCAGGGGCAGGCGGTCGAGCGAACGCGGAGCAGCGGCTCGTCGGTGAGATCGAGCCGGGTGACGCGGAGCGCCTCCTCGACATGAAGCTCGCGGCCGCGGCCGTAGTCGTGCAGCCGGAAGGTCGAGTCGCTCGGCTGCTGGATCTCGAGCACCACCACCCCGGCCCCGAGCGCGTGGACCACCCCCGGCGCGGTGCGCAGGGCCATGCCGGCGACCACGACGCGCTCGCGCAGGCACTGGACGACGGTCCCGGCGCGCGTGTGGCGCTCGAACTGGTGCGGCCGGATGCCGGGCCGGGTGCCGTGGATGACCCGCGCCCCGGTCGCCGCTTCGACCACGATCCAGGTTTCGTCCTTCGCCTGGTGGCCGGGGAACCAGCGGGCGCAGTCGGCGGCCGAGGGATGCACCTGAACACTCAGGTCCTGCGCGGTATCGAGCAGCTTGACCAGCAGTGGGAACCGCCCGGCGGGCCAGGCGGTGCCGGCCAGCGCGGCGCCCTGCTCGGCCTGCAGTTCGGTCAGCGTGCGCCCGGCCAGCGGGCCGTTGTCGATCCGGCTGGTGCCCTCGGCCAGGTCGGCGACCTCCCATGACTCGCCGACGGTGACGCCGTCCGGTGCGCTCTTGCCGTAGCGTTCGGCCAGGGCTCGCCCGCCCCAGATGCGCTCTTTGAGCACCGGCTCGCACAGCAGCGGGTAGAGGTCGCTCACCTCGGCTCCTACGGCACTTCGGGCAAGGTCAGTCGCGAGGCGCGCAGCGCGTCGCGGAAGACGGTCAGGTTGGCGGCGCGGTCGGCCGGCACCTGCTCAAAGGTGCCTGCGTCGGCGCCGGCGATGGCCACCCGCAAGTACCAGCCCGCCGGAATCACGGCGGCAATCGGCATCAGCTCAAACCCGATCTGGGCCGGCACACCGGGGGTCAGGGCCTTCGACTCGCCGCGGCGGAACGAGTGGTACGGCCCGTGCACCGGGTAGGGCGCCGGATCGGTCGCATAGACCCGGTGCCGCGCCCGAAACACCCCTTCAGTCAAATAGGCCACGTAGCCATCCTGCCGCACCGCCTCGAGATAGACGAACAGCCCAATGTCCTGCACGTCCGAGGAGAGTTCGAGGTGCAGCACCGGATGACCTTCGAACTCGAGGTCTTGCACCAATGGGCGGCTGGTGTAGGTCAGCAACCGGCGGTCGGCTTCGCGACGGTCGGGGTAAGCCACGTTGCGGCCGGGCAGCCCGCCGAGCCAGCGGTTGGTCTGGCCCGAGGTGGCGGCGGGCGTGACGGTGTAGGCGTCGCTCGCCTCGGGTTCGCGCGGCGGTTCGCGGCTCAGCTCGCCGTTCGGTGCGAAATACCACTCGCGCTGATAGACGGCCTTGGGCGGCCAATGATCGGTCAGGCGCCACGACTGCGTGCCGAGAACATAGTATTTCAGCCAGCGGCCCGGCTCGTAGGGCGGTGCGCTGGGATCGATGTGCAGCAGGCCGTGCAGGAAGTCGGCCGAGGCGGCCGCGGCGTCGCCCAGCTCGCCCTGGTCAATCCGCTCACCCGGCAACAACGGGTCGAGCGCCCGTTCACCACCGTGCCCCCACGGACCGATGACCACCTGCAGCGGGCCCGGCTGCGACTCGAACCGCCGCACAGCGGCCAGCGCCGTGGCCGCGTCGAACCAACCGGCCCAGAGATAGGTCGGCACCGCGGCGCGCGCCGTCTGCAACTTGAGCGCGAGCGGCGACTCGCGCCCGAACCACTCGGCCATCTGCGCCGAGTCCCGGTACTCGACCCGGCGCACCTGGTCGGCCAGGTCGGCATTCGCGGCGTGCTCGGCCACCGCGCCGGCCAGCAGCCGGCCGTCGGAGTCGGTGGCCACGCGCAGCGGCTGCAGCACCGTGACCGAACCGTCTGCCGCACGACGTTCGACCCGCCCGGCGTCCAGCTCGGCCTGCGCGCGGGCGGCTTCGGCCAGGTAGCCCGCGGCCACCAATCCGCCGGGCCGGTACCGCTCGAACAGCGGGTCCCAGTGGCTGAAATGAGGCACCGCCGAGCGCACCGCCGGGTGGCCCAGCGCGCCGGCCAGAGCGGCGACCTGCCCGTCCCAGCCGTCGCCGTAGAGGCCGACGCGACCGTTGCTCCACGGCTGGGCGACGATCCAGTCGATCACGGCGCGCAGGTCGGAGCGGTCATGGAGGCTGAGTTCGGCCTCGCGCCGGCCGCTCGAGGCGCCGCTGCCGCGCGCGTCGACGACGACGAGCACCAGGCCCTGCCCGTTGAGCGGCCCGGCCTCGGGCGGAGCCACCTCGGCCGCCGGGCCGCCGCCGGCCACCTCTGCCACACGCCAGGCGCGGGTGAGGCGGAGGACCGTGCCGGCCCGGTGGTCGGCGCGGATCGTCCCCGGCAGGAAGACTTCGGTGGCCAGCCGAGCGCCGTCGGCCGCCGGCAGGTAGAGCGACCATCGCCGCGGTAGGTCGAGGTAGTCGACCTTCGGCGGCGGGCGAAGCAGCGTGGGCAACCGGCCGGCCAGCACGGCCAGCGCGGCGACCCCGGCGACCACCAGCAGCAGCCGGAGGTTGTCGGGGCGCGGGTCGTCGGGCCGGCGCAGACTGAACCGCGAGCCTGGCCACCGATCGCCCGGCTTGCCGGCATCGCTCAGGCGGCGGCGTTCTGACCAGGGCTCACGGCGCCGACCGATGCGCATCGCCCCCATCCTGGATCGCGGCAGGCCAAGTATGCCGCACGAGGCAATCGCGATCCAGCCTCAGCGACGACGGCGGCGTAGCAGCGCCAGACCGACCAGCGCGAAGGCCACCGTGCCCGGTTCCGGGACCGACTGCAGTGGCCCGAGCCCCAGCTCGACCCGGCGCAGGCGCAGGTCGGCCGCGGCCGAGCCGGTGTCGTCGCCGAGGAACAGCAGGTTGGGCGTCAGGTAGACCGGATGAACCGGGTCGTAGAGCCGCAGCGCGCCTGACAGCAGCGTGCTGCCGGCGTGCAGCACGCGGTACTGACTCTGCTCGATGTGCACGGTCAGCGTGCCACCGGTCGCGGCGTCGAACGGTGCCCCCTCGCCGTGGGTGAACCCGCTGTTCTGCGCCCAGACCTGGTCTGACCAGAAGCCGAGCTCGATGCCCCACAGATCCTGCGACAGCAGCACCAGGCTGAAGCCGGCGCGGTCGGCCGAGGCGTGCACTTCGGTCGGCACGGCGGCGTCGACGGTGACGCTGAACCCCAGGGTGCGGTCGAGATTCGGGTAGGCCGGGTTGATCTTGGTGTTGATGATCGGCACGACGGTGAACCAGCCGGCCATCTCGGCCGGACTGGCCAGCGTGTCGAGCTGCGCCTCGGCGCCCAAGTTGGTCGGTGTGGTGCCATGCGTGGCCAGGTAACCGAAGTAGCCCTGGTCGGTGGGCAGCCCGCCCAGACCGGCATCGTAGAGCACGGTCGCCTGGGCCGCGCCGGAGAGGCTGAGCACGAACAGGCCCAGCAAACGGTACAGCTTCACATTACTCCCCCGATGGGCCAACGGCCCCGTCCTCCACCCGGCAGACAGTATAGGTCACGAATCGACTTGCTGTCCGGATTCGTCAACCGCCAAGCCCTGTTTGCGGGCCAGCTCGGCAAACGCCTCGGGGTGCGTCTGCCGCAGCCAGCCGAGCAGTTCGTTGGCCCGACCGGTGACGAGCTGGCCCCGCCGGTCGAGCGCCTCGGTGAGCCGCCAGGCGACCAGCGCCATCAGCGCCACCGCCGCCAAGCCGGCCGCCGGCAGCGTCCACGGGCCGCCCAGGCGCTGCGACAGGCCGGTGATCAGGCCGAGCGCCGCGCCGACCAGCGCCGTCGCCGCGGGTCCATGCGCGGGCGGCGCGGTCATCAGGGCGAGCTGCCGGGCGGCGTGGCCGAGCAGCGGATAGGTCTCGCCCGCGGCCACGTCGTCGGCGGCGAGCAGTATCTCGCCGCTCTCGATCAGGCTCTCCGGCGGACTGAACTCGCCGGCCGGCTGGTCGACGACGCCGACCACCACCTCGCCGGCACCGCACTCCGAGGCCATCGTCTCAATCCAGCCCCGCACCTCAGCCAGACCGTCCAACGGCCGCCGCGGCGTCCGCTGCTCGAGCCATGCGGTACGCTGCAGCGCCGCGCAGACCAGCACGCCGAGCAGCGCCGGCGCCCACGAGAAGGCGCCCGCCGCCAGCCAGTGGGCCAGCACGCAGGCCGGGACCAGGGGCAGCGCCAGCTCGAGGAAGCGGCGGATGACTGCGGGACTCATGCCAGCTCGATCCGGCGGCCCTCACGCGCCGCCTGCTCGGTCGCCTCAACCACGCGCTGAGCCGTCACCGCCTCGCTCCAGGTCGCCTCGGGTTCAGTCTGCGTCGCGATCGACTCCAGGTAGTGCCCGAGGCAGTTGGCCAGATCATTGCGCGGCATCGTCCGGTAGTCGCCCAGTCCCGGCTCGAGCACGCCGCCGGTGGTGAGCAGCTCCAGCGGCTGCTTCGCCGAGCGGGGCACCAGCAGCGTCGCCAGGTCGCCGCAGAGCATCGCCGCGGGCAGGCGCGGCGCGTGCGGCACGGCCCACGAGTAGCTCAGTTGCGCCACACCGTCGTCGGTCTCCCAGACGGCCAGCCCGGTGTCCTCGCCGGCCGGCGGCGCGACAGCCAGGCGATCGGCCCAGGCGGTCACCGCGCGGACCGGCCGGCCGAGCACCCAGGGCACCAGGTAGGCCAGGTGAAAGGCGCCGTCGAGCAGCGCCCCGCCACCGCGGGCCGCATCGGCGCGGAAATCACCGCCGCGCATCAACCGCGTCTGGTCGGCCAAGATCGGCCAGAGCGAGAGCCGGTGGCGCCCGATGGCGCCGGCGGCCACCATCTCCCGCGCGCGCCGCCAGTGCGGTGCGAAACGCTGGTTCATGACGCAGCAGAGCGACACCGCTCCGGCGCGCTCGGCCAACTCCACTGCCTGAGCGGCGGTGCGGCAGGGCGGCTTCTCGACGATGCTCGGCCGGCCGAGCGCCAGCGCCTGCGCGGCCAGCTCGAAGTGCGTGTCGGTCGGCGTGCAGACGTCGACCAGATCGGCCGCGGCCAGGGCGGCCAGGTCGCCGGCGGCATCGACACCGAACTCGGCCGCGACCGCCTGCAGCCTGGCCAGGTCGCGGCCGACGATGGTGAGGCGGTCGACCCGCGGGTGTTTGCGCCAGGCTTGGAGATGGTATCGCCCGAAGCCGCCGCTGCCGCCGATCAGGACGACGTGCATGGCCGGCGGCTCACAGCTCCCCACGGTCGAGCAGGCCGAGCAGTCCGTCGACGGCCTCGACAAAGAAGTGCTCGCCGAACATGCAGCTCTCGCCGACGCCGAGGCCCTTGCCCAGGTGGTAGATCTGCTCGCGCAGGATGCCTTCCCAGCCGGGCGTCTCGCAGGCCAGGTAGCGCGGCCGGCAGAGCGAGGCGATCAGATGCGCGGCGGCCTCGCGGTAGCGGCGCTGCTCGGCGCCGTCGTCGCACACCGCGGCCAGCTTGAGCAGCCCGGCGGCGCCGATGGCCGTGCCGGAGGTGTCGATTGGCCGCTCGCCGTCGGGCGCGTCGTAATCGTAGGGCGTGATGCCGTCGCTCGGGGTGTGGGTCAGAAAGCACTCGGCGTTGGCCCGCGAGGTGGCCAGGTAGCGCGCATCGCCGGTGAACCGATAGGCCACGGCAAAGCCGTAGAGCGACCAGGCCAGCCCGCGCACCCAGCAGCTATCGCCGCGATAGCCCTGGTGGGTCGTCTGGCGGATGAACTCGCCGGTGTCGAGGTCGAAGATGCCCTCGTGCGCGGTCGAACCGTCGCCGCGCACCAGGCAGCGGCGGGTGGTCAGGCAGTGCTGGTCGGCGATCGAGCGGAGCTCGAGGCTGCCCGTCTCCTCGGCCGCCCAGAAGACGATGCCGACGTTCATCATGATGTCGATGAACAGCGACTGGTCGCTGATGAAACTGCGCAGGTAGCCGCCCGGCCGGCGGAAGCGGAGCGCCATCGTCTCGCCGGCGGTGCACAGGATATCGCGCAAGCGCGGCGACGGCTCCAGCTCGTGCCAGCGCCCGAAACTCGAGCCGAGCACGAAGTTCAGGTCGTGCACCGCCCGGTCGTGCTTGCGCTCCTCCAGCGGCTCGGTGTAGCGAATCGCCAGCTCGCGCCAGGCCCGCTCGCCGGTGCGGCGGTAGAAGACCCACATCATGCCGGGCAGGAACCCGTCGCACCAGTTGGTCCACAGCTCGCCGTCGTGCCGCCACTTGCCGCGCCGGGTGTACATCGGGTAGTAGCCGGGATCGCGCTCGACCAGCTCGCGCACCTGCTGTTGCGCGAACTCGAACGCCTGCTCCAGCCGCGCGCGCAGCCGGCCGGTTTCGACCACCAGCGCCACCACCACCTCCGTCGCCCCTGGCGCGGCGCGAGTCTAGCCGGTCGACTGCCGCTCGTCAACAATCCCGCAACATCACATCGCGCCGGCGGGCCGCTCACCGCCGCGGCCGTTGGTCGTCCAGCTCGACGGCCAGGCCGGCGAAGGTGTTCGCGGCAAGAGTCACCTCGCCCACCTCGGCCTCGATCCGGATGCCCACGCGCTGGAGCCCGGCACCGCTGTCGGCGAGGTGGTTGCCCTCAAGAACCGTGCCGGTCACCGCGCCGGTCAGCTGGATGCCGTAACCGTTGGCCGCGCCGCCGTTGTCGACCAGATGATTGCCTTCGATCCGGTTGCCGTGCGGCAGGCGCTGGGGCTGGTCGCGGTCGTGTCCCTCGACGCGGAGCAGGATGCCCGTCTCGCCGTTGCGCTCAATCCGGTTGGCCCGCAGCAGGTTGTCGGTGTCGCGGTGACCCAGGCTGACGCCGTGTGTGGCGTTGTCGTCGATCTGGTTGTCCTCGGCCAGGCCGTCCTTGACGCCCCAGCAGAAGAACAGGCCGAGGCGGTTGTGGTGCAGTCGGTTGCCGGTCATCACCGGTCGCAGCGAGCCGCTGCCCGGGTGCAGGCCCAGGCCGGCGCAGTCGAACACCTCGCACTCGCGCACGGTTACGTCGTGCGCCACCTGCCACGAAATGCCGTCGCCGTGGTTGCCCTGTGCGGTCACCCGCTCGATGCTCACCGCGCGGGCGTGCTGGAGGAAGATGCAGCCGTCATGGTTGCCGTCGAGGAACGAGTTTTCCGCGCGGTTGCCGTCAAGCCGCAGATCGGCGATCTCGACATCGTGGACCGGCTCGCCGTAGAGCAGCGGAAAGAGCGTCGAGACCCGCGCCTGGTAATCGACCCAGAAGTTGCGGCCAATCGGCTCGCCAAGGTCGAGCCGGTTGCCCTCGATCGCGAGGATCGTGCGTTTGACCTTGTGCAGCCCACTGCTGCCGCCGAACGGCACCTCGCCCTGCACCACCACGCCGTCGCCGACGCGGAAGCCCGTTGCATCGGCGACTCGCACGACACCGTCGTACCAGTCGGTGTCGTCGACCAGCTCGCTGCCGAACTCGGCCGCCTTGACCAGCAGCGTGTCGGCGCCGGTGCCCTCGACCCGCACGCCCGAACGCAGCCGCAGCGCGTTGCGCAACAGGTAGCGCCCCGGCCGGATCTGGACCGTGCCGCCGCCCAGCGTCGCGACGTGATCGATGGCCGCCTGCAGGGCGAAGTGGTCAACGCCCTCCAGATCGGCCGGCGGATATCCGGCGGTGAGGCGGTAGCGGGCGAAGTCGGCCATGCGGCTCTCCGCCGCGCGGTTCGGCCGCCGGCGGGTCCGTCCTGCCGAGATTGCGCCGGCGAGGAGGCATCGCCGGGTGCGGTGGCGAATCGGTTGGATCGAGGCGCGGTCGATGAAGGCTGTCTTCGGCTGGGTGTTCGTAGGGCTGCTGGGCCTGTCGGCGATTGCCTGGCGGCTGCCCGAGCAGGAGGTGCCCGAGGGCAAGACACCGATCGTCTGGGTCAGCGACGACAACCCCACGCGGCGCGAGCAGATGGACCTGTTCAACCGCCTCCACCCCGAGTACGAACTGATGCTCGACCCGACCAACTCGGGCATGCAGAAGGTCATCGTGCAGTGCATCGGCGGCGTCGGGCCCGACCTGTTCGACTGCTACGACGGCTTCCAGCTCTCGGCCTACGTCACCTCGGGCATCGCCTGGGACGTCACCGACGAGCTGCTCCGCCAGGGCGTCGATGTGATCGAGACGGTCTGGCCGTCGGTCTATCCGAACTGCGTCCACGAGGGCCGAGTCTACGGCCATCCGACCAACGCCGCGGTCGACGCCATCTGGTTCAACCAGGCCATCTTCGACGCCGAGGGCGTGCCCTACCCCAGCGACCCCGACTGGACCTGGGATGCGTTCATCGCCCTGGCCAAGCGATTGACCAAGTTCGATGCCAACGGCCGGCCGGTACACTTCGGCTTCCTCTGCGACTGGTACCAGTGGAAGACCTTCGTTCGCGCCTGGGGCGGCAGCATCTTCAGCGCGGACGGCACCAGCTGCGTGATTGACAGCCCCGAGGCGATTGCCGGGGTGCAGTTCCTGCATGACCTGATCTACGTTCACCAGGTCATGCCCAGCCCGTCGCAGGAGGCCGGCATGGCCGCCGCCGGCGGCTGGGGCAGCGGGGCGATCACCTGGTTCGGCGGCGCCCGCGGGGCGATGGCGCTCGGCGGCCGCTGGTGGCTCAACCGCTTCCGCATCGACTATACCGACGTGCCGCTCGGCGCGATCATGCGACCCGCCGGGCCGGCCGGCATCTACCGCGGCTACGGCCGGGCGACGCTGATCAACGCCAACAGCCCGCGGCGCGAGGATGCGCTGAAGTTCCTGATCTACATGAACGGCCAGGAGTACAACGAGCTGATCAATCACCAGGCCGACGCCGTCTCGCCGGTCAAACGCTGGTGCTACACCGACCTGTTTCTGCACGACCCCGCTTTCCCGCAGGAGGACTACAACGCGACCTGGCTCGAGGCGATGGAGCGCGGCCTGCCCGACGAGGTCAGTCCGTTCGTCAACGGCAACGTGGCCGACCGCATCCTGACCAAGCAGCTCGACCTGGTCAAGGCCGACGAGAAGCCGGCCGCCGACGCGCTGCGCACCGCCGCGGCGGAGATCAACCGCGAGATCGAGAAGAGCCTGGAGCGAGACCCGAGCCTGCGGATGCGCTATGACCGGCTGCGCCGAACGGAACGACCATGAAGCCAGGTCGCCTGCACCGCAGCGAGCAGTTTGCCGCGCTGGCGTTCCTGATCCCGAACTTCGTCGGCTTCTTGGCCTTCACCGCTGGGCCGGTGGTCTTCTCGCTGATTGTCAGTTTCAGCAACTGGAACCTGCAGCAGACGGTTCCGTTCGCGTGGACCGGCCTGCAGAACTACCGCGAGCTGCTCGCCGACCACGAGTTCTGGCTCTACTTCATCAACACGTTCTACCTCATGCTGGGCATGCCGGTGGCGATTGCCGGCTCGCTCTGCCTGGCCCTGCTGCTGAGCCAGAAGCTGCGCGGCATGGTCGTCTACCGGACCATGTTCTACCTGCCCAGCTTCACCAACGGCGTGGCCTTGCTGATCCTCTGGAAGGTGCTCTACAACCCGGAGTTCGGGCCCATCAATCAGGCCCTCGACCGGCTCCTGGCGCTGCTCCAGGTCTCGGCCGAGGCGCCCAACTGGCTGACCTCGACCAAGAACCTGCTCGCCCTGCATGTCGAGCAGGTGGCCGTCGTGGCAGGCCAGTTCGGCATCGGCGCGCGCGACGCCATCATCATCATGGGCATCTGGATCGCCATCGGCGGCAACAACATGCTGCTCTACCTGGCCGGGTTGAGCAACATCCCCCAGGAGCTCTACGAGGCGGCGCAGATCGACGGCGCCGGCCGCTGGGCGACGTTCTGGAGCGTGACCTGGCCGCAGCTCGCACCGACCACCTTCTTCATCGTCGTGATGAGCTTCATCGGCGGGCTGCAAGGCGGGTTCGAACAGGCCCGAGTGATGACCCAGGGCGGACCCGCCGGGACCACCACCACGCTGGCCTATCACATCTACACCAAGGCGTTCGAGGAGTTCCAGATCGGCTACGCCTCGGCCGTCTCGTGGGTGCTGTTCCTGCTCATCGCCGTGGTCACGTTGATCAACTGGAAGTTTGGGTCGAAGGAGTTGAGTTACTAAAACGGGCGCACCGTAGGGTCCGCACCGCGGACCATGCCGGCGAGCTGGTTC
>CAYONP010000062.1:0-15645 GCA_964405335.1 uncultured Fimbriimonadaceae bacterium | reverse complement strand
GCTGGATCCGGAAACCGTAGGGTCCGCACCGCGGACCATGCCGGCGAGCTGGTTCACGTCGGTCCGCCCTGCGGACCCAACCGCTGGATCCGGAAACCGTAGGGTCCGCACCGCGGACCATGCCGGCGAGCTGGTTCGCGTCGGTCCGCCGTGCGGACCCTACGACTGGATCGGGCGGCCCGGCCGGAGGTAGGGCGCGCTCGCCGAGCGCGCCACAGACGGTCCGAGACGCGAGTCGACGTAGGAGCAACGAGTGGCCGAGGCAGTGCGCAGACCGGGCACGTACGGAGCATGGTGGTACCGCCACGGGCGGTTCGGCGTCAGCCACCTGGTGCTGATCATCCTCGGCCTGACCACCCTCGCGCCGTTCCTCTGGATGGTCCTGGCCAGCTTCAAGGAGCTGAGCGAGATCGAGTCGCTCAACCCCTTCCCCACCGTCTGGCACCCCGAGAACTACGGTAAGGTGTTCGAGCAGATCGAGTTTGCGCGGTACTACTTCAACTCGATCTTCGTCGCCGCCTGGGTTACCTTCCTGACCGTGCTGACCAGCTCGATGGCGGCCTATGCCTTTGCCCGGCTGCGCTGGAAGTATCGCGACACGGTGTTCAAGCTCTATCTCGCCACGCTGATGGTTCCCGGTGTGGTGACGATGATCCCGAACTACACCCTGATGGTCAAGCTCCATCTGCTCAACAGCTATCAGGGGCTGATTGTCCCGGCGGCATTCAGCGCCTTCGGCACCTTCCTGCTGCGGCAGTTCATGTTGGGCATTCCCCGCGCCATGGACGAGGCCGCCGCCATCGACGGCGCGACCCACTGGCAGGTGTTCTGGAATGTGATCATGCCGCTCGCCCGGCCGGGCATCATCACCCTCTGCATCTTCACCTTCATGGGCAACTATGGCAGCTTCTTCTGGCCGCTGGTCCTGATCAAAGACGACGCGCTGCGCACACTGCCCATCGGCATGCTTTTCTTCGACAGCAACTACGGGCGGCAGACGGAGCTGATCATGGCCGCCAGCGTGATGAATATCACGCCGCTGATCATCCTCTTCGTCGCCACCCAGCGGTTCCTGGTGAAAGGTATCCAACTCGGGGCGGTTAAGGGTTAACCGGCCCCGGCCGGCGCGAGACCCTGGTGACCGACTACGAAGCCCGTGAGCTTGCCCTGGTGCACTTCTGCCGGCGGCTCAACCGCATGGTGCAGGTGGCCCACCGGCGCGGCTACGAAGACCTCTGGGTGCTGCCGCACGTCGGCGGGCCCGGCTGCTACCGCCTGATTGTCACGCCGGGGAGCAATGTCCGGCGCAACTGGGAACTGCGCGGCGGCCCGGCGATCTACTACTCGAGCGCCGGCGAGTTCGACCCGTTCGGTTGGGACGGCCTGGCCGAGGCGACGCCCGAGGCGCTGGCCGACCGGCTGGCGGCCGAGGAGCCCGACCTGCTGGCCGCGGCGCGGCGGCCGAACCCGCGGTATGTCGCCTGGTTCGAGCAGATCCTGACGGCGACCGAGCCCGATGCGCTCTATCTGCTGTGGGACGCCAACCGCATGCCCGAACCCGAGGGACCGATCTTCTGGTGGCCGCTAAGCGGCGAGATCGCCGATGCCCCCCGCCCGCCGGGGCCAAACCGGTAGGGCGCGCCGTGCGCGCCGACTGCCAGACCGGTTGGGCGCGCCGTGCGCGCCGACGTCACCGCATCATCGCGTAAGTATCCCACTCGCCGACGCGGGTGCCAGCGATGTCGTGACCGAAATCTCGGGCCGGCCTGTACTCGAGGCACCTGAACAGGCTACCGGGCTGCGGCATCCAGGCGCACCACCGCGATCCCGGCGCCGGCAGCACCCCGTCGGGCGGGCCGAGCGACGAGATCACCTCGCTCTCGCTCAGGCCGTCCAACCCGCCGCGGCGGACCATCGTCGAGCCGAGGCGGACCCGGTCGCGTGGCGGGTCGCACTGCACCAAGGTCTCGATAACCCGGCCGTGGCCGTCATAGCGCACGACCAGCCGGCCGACCGCATCGGTGGCGCGGTAGTAGGCCTGCCGCCAGCAGACCTCGGGCAGCGGCTCATAGGTGAACCCGCGCGGCACGCGCACCCGCTGCGACCGCGCGCGGAGCGCTTCGCCGAGGCTGGCCGGCGGCACGCCGGCCTCGGCCTCGTAGGCCAGGATGGCGTCGATGGCCGGCTGCGCGCGCAGGACCATCAGCCGTGAGGTGGCCAGGGCGATGGTGACCGAGGAGAAGCAGACGATCGGCCAGACGGCGGCCAGCAGGCCGGCGACCAGGCCGGCGACCAGCCACCGGTTGATGCACTTGCGGTGATACAGCAACATGCCCGGCCTCCCGCCGCGGGGCGATGTGAAGGGAGTGTAACCACCCCGCCGGACGGTCAAACGACGGGATCGTCTCAGGGCGCGAAGCGAGCGAGGTCGACGTTGGCTAGGCCATCGCGCCCGGCGGTGAGGTGGTTGCCGAAGATGAGCAGTCCCTCTGGATAGACCGGCTCGCCGGCGGCTGACCGCGACTGGGCGGCGACGCACAGCGCGAAGGCATAGGCCGGCGCGGCGCCGGTGTGGGCGACGGTGTTGGCGATGATCCGCACGTGTCGGAGCGGTGGCGATTCGGGAAGCTGCGGCGCGTCGAGGTAGATGCCGCGGCTGCTCGCCGGGTCGTCCGGGTCGCCCGACCAGTTCCACGCCTCCTCGCCCTCACCACAGTCGATCACGCGGTTGGCGGCAATCAGCAGGTGCTCGTCGCGGTTGTCCGCCGTCGAGGCACTCCCGGCCCCGCAGTAGATGCCCCACAGGACCGCGTGGCGCACCTCGTTGTCGAGCACCGACAGGTGGCTCGAGCCGTGGGTCGCCTTGATGCCAATCATCGCGCCGTGGATGCGGTTGCCCAGGCAGGTCACCTCGTCGGCGTGGATGTCGATGCCCTGACCGGCGTTGAGGATGGCCGTGTCGCGGACCATCACCTGCGCGGTGGTGCGCGGTCCGCTGATCAGGATCGCCGAGCCCTGGTGCCAGTTGCGCGCGTAGCGCCGGCGCAGCACCTCGTCGGCGAGCCGGCCCGCGGTGGCCGGGTGGCGGCCGTCGACCAGCCCGCCGAGCCCGTGCGCATCGCGCGCCTCGCGAGTGGGATGCAATCGCCGCTCGATGATGCGGCAGGCATCCACGGTAACCGACCGGCTGTCAGCGATCAGGATGCCGGTGCCGTCGAGGCAGCGGAAGGCGTAGCCATACAGCTCGGCGGCATTGCTGCCCGGCGGGCCGGTGCGGTCGTCGAGGCCGACTCGCTTGTAGTCGAGCACCTCGCAGCCGGAGATGGTCGCGTCGCTCACGCCACGCAGCTCGATCGCGCCGCGCTGGCTCTGGTTGTGCTCGACGCGCACCGACTGCACCGCGAGGCGGTGCGTGTCGCTGACCAGCAGACCGGGCGCCGTGCAATCGCGCGCCGGCTCGGCTCGCGTCAGCGTCAGGTCGGACAAGGTCACGTCGGTGGCGTGCTCGACCTCGACGATGGGCTGGTCCGGGTCGGTCTGCACAATCGTGCCGGGACCGGCCAGCCCGTTGGCGCTGTTCTCATCGAGGCGGATCGGCTGGTCAACGCGCCATTCGCGCCCGACCAGCGAGACGACCTGGCCGGCCGCGCGGTCAATCCGCGCCTGCAGCGACTGGTCGGCCGGCGCGCCGGCGAGTGCGAGCAGCCAGAGCAGCAGGTCAGCCCTCACGCTCGACCGCCGCGGCGATCATGGTCGGCATGCCCCAGACCTTAATAAAGCCGACCGCCGCGGTGTGGTCGAACGCGTCGGCCTCGTCGTAGGTGGCCAGCTCGTAGCTATAGAGCGGCTTCGGCGCGGTCCGGCCGTCCACCACCGCCTGGCCCTTGAAGAGCTTCAGCCGCACCGTGCCGGTGACCGTCCGCTGGGTCGACTCGACGTAGGCGTCGAGGTGGCGCTTGAGCGGCGAATGCCACAACCCGTTGTAGACCAGTTGCGCGTAGCGCAGCGCCACGCCGCGCTTGAACTCGAGCGTGTCCCTGTCCAGGCAGAGATGCTCGAGGTCGCGGTGGCCGAGGTGCAAGATGGTGCCGGCGGGACACTCGTAGATTTCGCGCGACTTGATGCCGACCAGCCGGTCTTCGACCAGGTCGACCCGCCCGACGCCGTGCCGACCGCCGATCTCGTTGAGCCGGCCGACCAGCGTGGCCAGGTCGACCTCCTCGCCGTTGAGTGTCGTCGGCACGCCGCGCAGGAAGCCGATCTCGACGTACTCGGGCGTGTCGGGCGCCTGCTCGGGCGAGCAGGTCCAACCATAGGCCGCCTCTGGTGGGGCGTTGTTCGGGTCTTCGAGCACACCACACTCGCAGCTCCGGCCCCACAGGTTCACGTCCAGGCTGTAGGGGTCGTCGACGGTGACCGGAATGGGGATGCCATGCCGCTTGGCGTATGCGATCTCTTCCTCGCGGGTCATGCCCCACTCGCGGGCCGGGGCGATGCACTTCAGGCTCGGGTCGAGGGCCATGAAAGTGACCTCGAACCGCACCTGATCGTTGCCCTTGCCCGTCGCGCCGTGAGCAACCGCATCGCAGCCCTCGGCGGCAGCGACGCGGACCAACTCCTCGGCAATCAGCGGCCGGGCCAGGGCCGTGGCGAGCAGGTACTTGTCGTTGTAGACCGCGCCGGCCTTCAGCGCGGGGAGGATGAAGTCGCGGGCGAAGCGGTCGCGCGCCTCGACCACGTAGGCCGCCGCCGCGCCCGTGTCGAGCGCCTTCTGGCGGATCTGGTCGTACTCACGCTCCTCGCCGACGTCGATGGCGACCGCCACCACCTCGGCGCCGTAGGTCTCTTTGAGCCACTGAATGGCGACGCTCGTGTCGAGCCCGCCGGAGTACGCCAACGCGATCCGCTTCACATCCATGACCACCTCCGCACGACCGCGATGATACCACAGCGGCGCGATCCGCTTCGGGGTCAGGTCTCAGAATCAAGCGGCCGGTTGCGACGATTCCGCTTCGTCGTAACCTGCCGCTTGAAATCGAGACCTGACCCCGGGGTTCACTCGAAGCTGATGTCGGTGGTGGTGGTGGCGATGGACTGCTCGACCTTGACCGCGCGGCGCAGCAGGCCGGTGCGCGTGTCGTAGAGCCCGTCGAGGTAGTAGGTCCGCCCCTGCTCGCGGAGCACAACCAGGTTGGCGTCGGCCTGTAGCACCAGCCGCTGGATGCCGAGCACCGGGTCTTCGTCGAGCACTTGACCGGCCTGCAGGGCGCCGATTGCCTGCGGCGGGATCCAGAGCCCGTTGAACGACCCGTTGCCGCACACCCCGGCGACCGTGTTGGTCTGCGGCGGCATGCCGGCCAGGCCGGCCATGGTCACGCTCAGCTCATACTGCAGCCAGTCAGCGCCGCGCTGCTTGGCGGTGAAGCCGCACTGCAGCGGGATCGGCATCGCCGGCGAGCCGGGGATGGCAATCGTCTGCGTGCCCTGACCGCGCATGCCGCCGAAGCGGGCCAGCCAGTCGGGCGGCGCCGCGTTCGACCAGGGCCAGGTCACCGTGCGCATGCCCTGAAACTCGAGGTGGCCCTGCGTTCGGTCGCCCTCGGCTGGGCCGACGCGATTGCTGCTGAAGACCATGATGCCGGTCGCCTTGTCGTAGACGTAGACCGACTGGCTGTTGTGGGCGTCGTACTGGAACCGCACCGCATCGTAGCGCCGGCCGCCGGCCTCGTAGGGCATCTCGAGAATCTGCAGGCCCTGGCCGGCCATCCGCGTCGCGCCGCGCAGCACGTCGGGGTGGATCCAGTAGTCGCCACCGGTGGCCGGCGGCGTGATGTCGCCCTGCGAGGCGAGCGAGACGTAGTTCCGGCCGCCCGTGCCGTCGCTGTAGGAGGTAATGGTCAGCGCCGCGTGCTGCTGGTCCAGTCCGACCACATCGACGGTGGTGTAGCCCGCGCCGCCGCCGGCGCCCGAGTCGTTCGGGTTGAGCCGGATGTTGGCCGAGGCCACCGTGTAGAGCAGCCGCACGCCCGGCTTGCACCACTCGGGCGCCGGCTTCTGCGCCAGTTCGGGAAAGAGAACCGTCCAGTTGCCCTGCGCCCGCGCCCCGCCGCAGAGCAGGCCCACCGCGACGGCAATGGTCAGCGCTCGCTTGCCACTCATCCTACCACTCCCGGCCCGGCGCCCGCGCGTCGGCAGCCAGAGTTACCCAACGCGGCCGACCGAGCGGCGCTTCTGACCGCTTGGTTACAGCCAGCCCGACTCGGCCAGGCACTGTCTGAGCGCCCGCGCGGCGCGGCGGAAGTTGTCCGGCCCGCCGCCCAGGTGCGGCTCGAGGCTCAGGTAGCCATCCCAACCGTCGGCCTGGAGGCGCCGGAACAGCTCGACGAACCGCGCCTCGCCCTCGCCGGCGGGCACCACCTTGCCGTCGCGCCAGTCCTTGATGTGCAAGTACTCGAGCTTCGGCTTGAGCGCTTCATACCCATCCGGGTAGGCCGGTTCGCCCGCCACCGCGAAGTTGCACCCATCGTGCACCATGCGCAGGCCGGGACTGGCGATCGAGTGGACGATGTCGCGGCAGGTGGCGACTGTCTCGCCGTAGATCCGCGCCTCGTTCTCGTGGCAGAGCACCACGCCGGCCGCCTCGGCTGTCTCGGCCATGCGGGCCAGCCGGTCGAGCGCCTCGTCGCGGTGCTCGGCGAACTGGCGCTCGGGCAGGAAGAAGCTGAAGATGCGAATGCGCTGCGCTCCGAAGTAGTGAGCCTGGTCGATGGCGACCTCGAGCCGCGCCAACTCTGCCTCGAACGGTGAGTCGATCGGCACCTTGCCGAGCGGCGAGCCGAGGCTGAAGACCTCGACGCCGGCATCGGCCAGCCGCTGCCGGACCTCGTCACGGACCGAGCCGCTCAGGTCGAGCACGCCGCAGCCCTCGGCGCCACGCAGCTCCAGCGCGTGAACACCCTCGCTGGTCATCACCTCAAGCTGCGTGGCGATCGAGCGATCGATCTCATCGCCGAAGGCGGCAAGCGTTGGCATGGCGGCTCCTACGCGGCGTTCCGCCGGCCGCTTGGCTGCGGGTCGAACCACTCCTCCGCCTCGTCGCCGTCACCTTCGGCGGCGTCGGCGGGGCGGTGGCGGTCGGGGTGATAGAAGGCCTGCCGGTGCGACCAGAGCCCGGCGGCGAAGAGGATGGCGAAGCCCGACTGCAGCAGGTCCATGACTAGCGTCATGCGCGGCCCGGCGAACAGCGGACCGAAGTAGGTGTTGGCGAAGTTGGCCAGCGCCCAAACCGCGAAGACCAGCGCGCCGACGATGAACGAGCGCCAGCCCTGCCCCACCTCGCCGCTGCGGATGAGCGTGTAGAGCTGCGCCGCCACCAGCGCCGCGAAGACCGCGCCGACAAACGTCACCGCCCGCAGGCCGACCGTCATCTGCCCCAGCGATTCTGCCATGCCCGCCGTCCCGGCCCGTCTAGTCAGACACCAGCCGCCAGCCACATGTCGCCGGCGGCACCGTCCAGACGGCGCGGCCGGGCCACTCGGCCCGCAGGAGCGCCGCCACCGCGCCCGCTTCGCCGGCCGGCAGCAAGACGAACCACGACCCGCCGCTGCCCGACAGCCGCGCAGTGCGCAAGCCGAGTGCGTCGAGCCGCGACCGTTCGGCGGCCAATTCAAGTGCCACGACGCAGGCTGGCGCCTCCAGGTCGTTGACCAACCACTCCGGCGGCGGCAGCGCACCCGCGGTCAGCCGCTCGGCAACGGCCTCGGTCGCCGCGCCGGCATCGGGCCGGAAGCCGCGCAGCGCGCCGTAGACCGCCGCGGTCGAGACGCCGCGCGACGGGCCAAGAATCACGACGGCTGCCTCCGCGGGCGCCGGCAGCGGGGTCAGCCGCTCGCCACGCCCTCCCGCGGTCGCCGTGCCGCCGCTGACAAAGAAGGCACAGTCGCTGCCCAGCTCGGCGGCGACGCTGCGCAGCTCGTCGTCGCCCAGGCCGGCCGACCAGAGCCGGTTGAGCGCGGCCAGCACGCCAGCGGCGTTGGCGCTGCCGCCGCCCAGGCCGCCGCCGGGCGGCACTTGCTTGGCAATCTCAATGGCCACCGCCGGATCCCTACCACACCGCTCGGCGAGCAGCGTGGCGGCGCGGTGACAGAGGTTGTCCGCGCCGTCGGGCACGTCGGGGTGGTCGCAGGTGACCCGCAGCTCGTCGGCCGGCGTGATGGTGATCCGGTCCCACAGCGCGACGGCGCAGAAGATGGTGGCCAGGTCGTGGTAGCCGTCGGCCCGGCGGCCGAGAACCTCGAGCGTCAGGTTGACTTTCGCCGCCGTCTCGAGGATCACGTCACCGCTCCCAGAGCCGCGGCCAGCGCCGCGAACTCGGCCAGGTCGAGCGTCTCGGCCCGCCGTTGAGGGTCGATGCCGGCGGCCGCGAGCGCCGCCTCGGCCTGCGCGGCGGTCCAGCCGCGCCACTGGCGCAGCACGCTGCGCAGCGCCTTACGCCGCCAGCGAAAGCCGTGTTCGACCAAGGCGAAGAACCGCGCCTCATCGGCGACGGCCACCGGCGGCTCGCGGAAGGTCAGGCGGACGACCGTCGAGTCGACCTTCGGCGGCGGCCGAAACGCCGCTGCCGGCACATCGAGCAGCCGCTCGACCACGGCGCGGTACTGAACCAAGACGCTCAGTCGTCCGTAGGCCTTCCTGCCCGGCGGCGCTGCCAGGCGCTCGGCCACCTCGGCCTGGACCATCAGCACCGCCTGGGTTACCTCGCGCCACTGCTCACAGAGCCAGACCACAATCTCGGACGTCAGCGCATAGGGGATGTTGCCGGCGACGGCCCACGGCCCGCCGCCGAGGTCGGACAGGCGCAGCTCGCGCACATCGCCCTGGATGACCTCCAGCGGCGGTGCCGCGTCGGAGGCGAGCCGGGCGGCCAGGTTGCGGTCGAGCTCGATGACCACGAGCCGGCTGGCGAGCGGGACGAGCCGCCGGGTGAGAGCGCCGGTGCCGCCGCCGATCTCGAGCACCAGCGGCTGCCGGCCGACGGCGTCGGCAATCCGCCGCGCGATGCTCGCGTCGGCCAGGAAGTGCTGCCCGAGCCGCGGCGGCATCAGCGGTCGAGGTGCTTGAGCAGCGGCCGGATCAGGTCCATCGGGATGGGGAAGAAGGTGGTTGTGTTGGCCTCGGTGGCGACCTCGACCATGGTCTGCAGGTAGCGCAACTGCAGCGCCGAGGCGTGGCTGTCGAGGATCTCGGCCGCCTGGGCCAACTGCTCGGCCGCCTGATATTCGCCCTCGGCGGCAATCACCTTGGCGCGCCGCTCGCGCTCGGCCTCGGCCTGGCGGGCCATCGCTCGCTGCATCCCCTCGGGCAGCTCGACGTCCTTGATTTCGACCGACCGCACGGCGATCCCGAAGGCGCTCGCCTCGGCGCCGATCACCTCTTCGAGCCGCTTGTTCAGCGCGTCGCGTTCGGTCAGAATCTCGTCCAGCTCGCACCCGCCGAGCACGCTGCGCAACGAGGTCTGCGCCTTCTGGCTGGTCACCTGCGTGTAGTTGCGCACCTCGATCACACTCTTGAACGGGTCGGTCACAGCGAAGAAGACCACCGCGTTGACCCGCACCGGCACGTTGTCGCGGGTGATGATGTCCTGTTTGGGTACATCCATCGCCTCGAGCCGGAGCGAGATCTTCTCCAGCCGCTGAGCGAACGGGACGACGAACGCCAACCCAGGCTCGCGCGGCCGGCCGCTGACCTTGCCGAAGGTGAAGATTACCCCCCGCTCGTACTGCTGCAGCACGCGCAGGCAGGCGGCCAGGACGACCACCAAGCCGACGGCAATGCCGAGGCCGAGGTTCAGCGCAGGGGGCATGCCTCGCTCCTATCTGGCTGGGGCATGGCTACCGCCGCGCGCCGACGAAGATGCTCCAGTAACGCGGGTTGTAGAGATTGTCGACGCAGACCAGCCGCCGCCGGCCCGAGGCGTGGATGAACTGACCGTTGCCGATGTACAGCGCGGTGTGGTCGATCCGGTTGCCGCTGCTGGCGAAGTAGAGCCGGTCGCCGATCTGGAGCTGGTCCCAAGGCACCGCCTGACCGACCGTCGCCTGGTCACGAGAGACCCGCGGCAGCGACTGGCCCTGGCTGCGGTACGACTGCTGCACCAGGCCGGAGCAGTCGATCCCGCCGCGCCCGTTGCCGCCCCAGCGGTAGGGCACGCCGAGGTATTCGAACGCCTTGCGCACAATCGCCTCACCACGAGGATTGCCGGCGCTCTGCGAGGGCACCAGCGAAGTCTCGGTCAACACCACCTTCGCGGCGTCGACCCAGCCGAGGTTGCGGTCGGCCATGACCACGCCGTACCACTGTCCCCGCCGCTCGGCGACGACCAGCCGCGTGTTGCGCGGACAGCGATAGAGCTCGGTCGTCTCGCCGTTTTCGTAGCGGTAGATGCCGAGATTGTCCTCGGTGGTCATGCCGAGCCGGCCGACCGTGGTCGCCGTGGCGTAGACCTCGCGAGTCTGGGTCGGCTGTTCGACCGCCGGCCCCGCCGGCGCCTGCTGTGCCTGGCCGCCGCGCTGCGGCCGGCCGATCGGGTTGCCCTGCGCATCGAGCAGCCGCGGCCCGCGGATGCCGCCCGTGCCGTTGGCCCCACCGCCGACGGTCGGCGCGTCGGGCACCGGCTCGTCGCGCCGGATGCGGACGGTGATCAGCTCATGCTCGGCCGGCGCGCGGGTGCCGAGGAACGGATTGAGTTCGATCAGCTCGGCGACGGGCAGGTCGTACCGCTCGGCGATCGACTCGGCCGTGTCACCCGGCCGCGCGCGGTAGATGTCGTAGGTGGTTTGCGCAGCAACCGCGCCGATCAGCACGAGCACCACCGCCACCAGCCGGCATCGCGCCATGGACATCCCTCCGGGCTCAGCGCTTGGAGAACTGGAACCCGCGCCGGGCACGCTTGCGCCCGAACTTCTTTCGTTCTTTGACGCGCGGATCACGCGTCAGGTAACCGGTCTGCCGCAGTTTCGGCCGCAACTCCGGGTCGAACTCGACCAGCGCCTTGGCCACGCCGTGGCGCACCGCCTGCACCTGAGCGTGGATCCCGCCGCCCTTGGTCGTCGCCCAGATATCGAACTGGCCGTGCGTCCCTGTCAATTGCATCGGCTCGAAGATCTCGCCGCGATAGGTCGTCACGTCGCAGAACTCGTCCAGCGGCCGCTCGTTGACGGTCACCTGTCCGGTGCCGCCGGCGATCAGCCAGACCCGCGCCACCGCCGTCTTGCGATGCCCGGTCCCGTAGTAGGTTTCGCCTTTCGGCATCGTCAATCCTCCGTCACAGCTCGAGCCGCTCGGGCTGCTGCGCGCCGTGCGGGTGCTTCGCGCCGGCATAGACATGCAGCCGGCGCAGCGCCTCGCGGCCGAGCGGCGTGCGCGGCAGCATCCCCTTCACCGCCTTCTTGATCACGAACTCCGGCTTGCGCTCGAGCAGGCGACCGTAGCTCTCCTGCTTCAGCCCACCAGGATAACCCGAATGGCGGTAGTACATCTTCTGCTCGGCCTTGCGACCGGTCAGCGCCACCTCGGCGGCGTTGATCACAATCACGAAGTCGCCGCCGTCGACATGGGGCGTGAAATCCACCTTGCCCTTGCCGCGCAGCACCTGCGCGATCTCGCTGGCCAGCCGACCCAGCGGGCGACCCGCCGCGTCGACCAGGAACCACCGCCGCGCCGCCGCGGCCTCGTTCGGCTTCGCTTGCACTGTGTTCATAACGCCTCGTCACTCTCGCCGTACCGGACCCGCTCCAGCACCAATCCCGTCGGCGGCGCCACACTCACGCCCGCCGGCCACGGCTCGCCGGTCAGCAGGCGCTCGGTCCACTCCGGCTCCAGCCGGCCGCGGCCGATGGCCAACAACACCCCGACGATGCAGCGCACCTGCCGGTAGAGGAAGCTGTCGGCCTCCAGGACCAGCTCGAGCCGCTCGTCGCCGAGCAGTTCGGCGCACAACATCCGCCGCACCGTCGAACCCCGCTGCCCACCGTCGCAGCAGAGCGAGCCGAAATCGTGCTCGCCAATCAACGCCGCGGTCGCCGTCCGCATGGCCGCCACCGCCAAGCCCGGCTCGACTCGCGTCGCGAACCGGTCGCGCAGCGGATCGGCGAACCGATCCTGCACCACCACGTAGCGGTACCGCCGCGAGATCGCGCTCCGCCGCGGGTCGAACCCCTCGGGCGCCGGCCCGCTTTGCCGCACCGCCAGGTCACCCGGCAGATACGCCCGCAGCGCCAGCCCGAGTCGCTCGGCCGGCACGATGTCCGGCACCCGCGCGGCGATTACCTGCCCGGTGGCATGGACCCCGGCGTCGGTCCGGCCCGCGCCGCGGACGTTGACCGGCCGGCCATAGAGCCGCTCGAACGCGGTCTCGAGCGCGCCCTGCACGGTCCGCCCGCTGGCCTGACGCTGGAAGCCGAGGAAGTCGGTCCCGTCGTAGGCGACGATCGCGCGGACGGTGCGCTCAGCCAACGAACTCCAGAATGGCCAACTCGGCCCCGTCACCGCGCCGCCGGCCGGTGCGGATGATCCGCGTGTAGCCACCCGGCCGCTCGAGATAGTGCGGCGCCACATGATCGAACAGGTGCTTGACCAGCTCGGGCCGGAGCAGCTTCCGCCGCACTTGACGCCGGAGATGAACCGCCGCCGCGCGCAGCTCCTGCCGCGCCGTCTCGTCCGAGGTGCGTTCCGCCTCGCGTTCGAGCTTGCACCCGCGGACCGCCTTGGTGACCAGCTTCTCGAGGTACGGCCGGGTCGCCTTCGCGCGGACCAGCGTGGTCTCGATCCGGGCCTCGGTGCCGGTGCCCAAGATCACGCCGCTGGCCAGCTCGCGCAGCATCGCCAGCCGCTGGTCGGTCGGGCGGCCCAGTTTGGCATTCGCCTTGCGGTGTCGCATCTTACGCCTCGTCGTCGGTCAAGGTCAGGTGCCGCTCCTCGAGCTTCTCGCGAATCTCGCTCAGCGACTTGGCACCCAAGTTGCGGATCTCGAGCAGGTCCTTCTCCTTCAAGGTGACCAGCTCAAGGATGGTGTTGATGTTCTCTTTCTTCAGGCAGTTGTAGGTCCGGACCGAGAAGTCGAGCTCTTCGATCTTGGCCTCGAGCAGCTCGCTCCGCGGGCCCTCGGCGACGGTCGACAGGCCGCCCTCGGCCGCCTCGAGCCGCGGCTCGGTGCGGAAGTCGAAGAACAGCCGGAAGTAGCCGTCGAGCACCCGTGCCGCCGACGACAGGGCGTCGACCGGCGTCATCGCCGCGTTGGTCCAGATTTCCAGCACCAGCCGGTCGAGGTCGGTCTGGTGACCGACCCGCGTGCTCTCGACCGCGTGGTTGACCCGCTGCACCGGGGTGAACAGGCTGTCGACCGGAATCACGCCCAGGCCCTGAGCGCTGACGTCGTGGCGATCGGCCGCGACATACCCGACGCCGGTCTCGATGGCCAGATCGATGGCCAGCCGCGCGTCGTCGGCGGTCAGCGTGGCCAGGTGCAGCTCGGGGTTGACCACCAGTAGGTCGGCCGGCAGCTCGACATCGGCGCCGGTCACCTCGCCCTTGCCCTCGGCCTCGATCCGAGCCGGCCAGCGCTGCCCCGCCTCGAGGCCGCCCGCGCCGGTGCCGACCACGCAGAAGGCCAGCTCTTTTAGGTTAAGGACGAGTTCGGTCATGTCCTCGAGCACGCCCGGCAGGGTGGTGAACTCATGCGCGACGCCCTCGATCCGAGCGCTGGTGATGGCCACGCCGGGCACGCTGGAGAGCAGTGCCCGCCGCAGTGCATTGCCCAGCGTTGTGCCGTAGCCGTGGGGCAGCGGCTCAATCAGGAACTTGCCATAGTCGGGGGTGACCCGCACCGGATCGACCAGCGGCTGCCGACCCGCAACCTCAATCATCATCGTGCCTCAAGCCTCCGTCAGACGCGGCGCCGCTTCGGCGGCCGGCAGCCGTTGTGCGGCACCGGCGTGACATCCTTGATCAGCGTGACCTCGAGCCCAGCGTTCTCGAGCGCCCGGCAGGCCGTCTCGCGGCCGCTGCCCGGACCCTTGACGTGGACCTCGACCTTCTTCATCCCGGCGTCGGCGGCGCGCCGCGCCGCCGCCTCGGCGGCCAACTGGGCGGGGAAGGGCGAGCCCTTCTTGGTGCCCTTGAAGCCGACCGTGCCGCAGCTCGCCCACGAAACCACCTGACCGGCGGTGTCGGTGATGGTGATAATGGTGTTGTTGAACGTCGAGGTGATATGGGCGATGCCCACCGGCACGTTGCGCTTCTCGCGCCGCCGTCGCTCCGTCGAACCACGCATGCTAGCGGCCTTCCTTCTTGCGTCGACCCACCGTCTTCGGCTTGCCCTTGCGCGTCCGCGCGTTGGTCTTTGTGCGCTGGCCGCGCACCGGCAGGCCCATGCGGTGGCGCCGGCCGCGGTAACAGCCGATCTCGACCAGCCGGCGGATGTTCGCCTGCACCTCGCGCCGCAGGTCGCCCTCGACCCGGTAGTCGCGGTCGATCACCTCGCGGATGCGGTTCAGCTCTTCTTCGGTCAGGTCGCCCACCCGCTCGGTGGCCTTGACGCCGCACAGCGAGGCGATCTCGAGCGCCCGGCTGCGGCCGATGCCGTAAATGTAGGTCAGCGCCACCTGCAAGCGCTTGTGGTTGGGAAGATCAACGCCCGAAATGCGCGCCACGTGTGCCTCCTAGCCCTGCCGCTGCTTGTGCTTCGGATTGGTGCAAATGACCCGCACCACACCGCGCCGGCGAATGATCTTGCACCGGTCACAACGTCGCTTCACCGCCGCCTTGACTTTCATCGCACGCCCCTCGGACGCTACTTGTAGCGATACAGAATCCGACCCTTGGTCGGATCGTATGGCGTCAACTCGACCAACACGCGGTCGCCCGGCAGGATCTTGATGAAGTGCATCCGGATCTTGCCCGACACATGGGCGTGCACGGCGTACTTCGCCTCGCCCGCCTCGACTTCCACCAGGAAGGTGGCGTTCGGCAGGGTCTCCTTGACCACGCCCTCGACCTCGATCTTGTTGTCGGTCTTCGCCATGTCGGCTCCCGCTACACCGGCGCGCCCAGCGCCGCGCGCACCTTCGCCACCGTCGTCTCGGGCGGGCCCGAGTTGTCGAACTCACGCAACAACCCAGCCGCCTCGTACCGCGCCCGCAGCGGCGCCGTGCGCTCTGCATAGGTCGCCAGCCGGTGACGGATGGTCGCCGGCTGATCATCCTCGCGCTGCACCACCTCGCCACCGCAGCGGTCACACACCGCCTCGCGCTCGGGCGGCGAGTAGACCCTATGGTACGTCGCCCCGCAACTTACGCAAACCCGCCGGCCCGAAAGCCGCTCGACGATCACCTCGTCCGGCACGGTGATCATCACCGTCGCATCGAGCGTCTGGCCCAATCCGGCCAGCATCCGCTCCAGCGCCTCGGCCTGCGGCACCGTCCGCGGAAAACCGTCGAGCAGCCAGCCCGCGGCCGCGTCGGACTGGCCCAGCCGGTCGCGGATCAGGTCGATCATCACCGCGTCGGGCACCAGCTCGCCGGCCTCGAGGATGGCCGCCACCCGCTGCCCCAGCTCACTCCGCGCGGCCACCGCCGCGCGCAGCATGTC
>CAYONP010000061.1:0-35984 GCA_964405335.1 uncultured Fimbriimonadaceae bacterium | reverse complement strand
CCCGGCCGCACGCTAACGAGCCCGCCGGACCGGAGCGGGCGGGGACGCCCGCGCTCCGGGCGGCGACGGGGCGCGGCCGTCCCCAGCCGCACGCTAACGAGCCCGCCGGGCCGGAGCGGGCGGGGGCGCCCGCGCTCCGGGCGGCGACGGGGCGCGGCCGTCCCCGGCCGCACGCTAACGAGCCCGCCGGACCGGAGCGGGCGGGGACGCCCGCGCTCCGGGCGGCGACGGGGCGCGGCCGTCCCCGGCCGCACGCTAACGAGCCCGCCGGACCGGAGCGGGCGGGGACGCCCGCGCTTCGGGCCCGTTCGGCGAACGGCCGCGAGCTTGGCGGGCACAGCCCGCCCTACTTGCGCCGAAGGCCGCCGACTTGCCGCCGCCGCCGCATGATACTCACCACGGATCACCCGCGATGGCCGACCGGCTGCGCTATCACTGGCAATGGGAGTTCGAGTCCGAGCCGGCCGAGCTGTGGCCGCTGGCGGCCGACACCAACCGGTTTGACCGCGACACCGGCTTGCCGGCGGTCTCGCGGCTACCGGGTGAGCCGCTGCCGAATGGCCGCGTGCGGGCCGAGCTGCGGCTGCTGGGCCAGCGTGCGGTCTGGATCGAGCAGCCGTTCGAGTGGATCGAGCCGCGCGGCTTCACGGTCACGCGCCGGTACGATTCCGGGCCCCTCGTCCTACTGCGTGCCGACGCGCGGTTCGAGCCCCGGCCGGGTGGCGGCACTCGGCTCGATTACCGGGTCGAGGTCGAGCCGCGCGGTCTGTTCGGCGTGGCGGTGGCCAAGGTGCAGGTCGGCCGTCTGGCGGCGCGGACCTTCGCCGCCGCATTCCGCCGGTATGACCAGGTGGTCCGCGACGGCCGGACAATCCTGCCGCCGCCGACGAGCGACCAGCCCAGCCTGGCCCCCGGCGCCGAGGAACGGCTCGCGGTGGCCGGGGCCGAGTTGGCCGACTCCGACCCGGTGTTGCTCGAGCGGCTGCTCGACCTGCTCCGCCACGGCGACGAGCTGTGCCTCGAGCGGCTGCGGCCCTACGCCCTGGCGCACGCCTGGGACGCCGAGCCGGCAGCCTGCGTCGAACTCTGCCTGCGGGCGGTGCGGGCCGGCCTGCTGCGCCTGCGCTGGGACCTGCTCTGCCCGCAGTGTCGCGGCGCCAACGAGCGCGCCGAATCGCTGGCCGACATTCCCGACCAGGTCCACTGCGTCAGTTGCCACATCGACTATCAGGTCGGCTTCGAGCGGTCGGTCGAGCTGACCTTTGCGCCGAGCGAGACGATTCGGCCGCTCGCCGTGCGGACCTATTGCATCGGCGGGCCGCGCCACACGCCGCACATCATAGCGCAGCAGTTACTGGCCGCCGGCGAGGTGCGCGAGCTGCCCCTGCGGCTCCAGCCGGGAGCATATCAACTGCGGCTGTTCAGCGAGCGCGGCGCGGCACCGGTCGAGGTGACCGAGGACGGCGACGCCGCGACGACGGCGGTGCTCGACCAATCGTGGCGTGAGCGGGAGCTGATCCTCGCGCCCGAATCGATCCTGACCGTGCGCAACGAGACGGGCGCCGAGCAACTGGTCATCCTCGAGCGCACGGCCTGGCGCGACGATGCCCTGACCGCGGCCGAGGTGCTGCGGCTGCAGACCTTCCGCGACCTGTTCGCCGCCGAGGCGCTGCGGCCGGGCCAGCCGATCACCGTCGGCAGCCAGACCGTGGTGTTCACCGACCTGCGCGGCTCGACGGTACTCTACCAGACCGTCGGCGACGCGCCGGCGTTCGGGCGGGTGATGAGCCACTTCGACCTGCTGCGCGAGGCGGTCGCCGCCGAGGGCGGGGCCATCGTGAAGACCATCGGCGACGCCGTCATGGCGGTCTTCGGCCGGCCGGCGGCGGGGCTGCGGGCGCTGCTCAGCGCCCAGCAGGCGTTGCGCGCCTCGGGGCTCGACCTGACCCTCAAGGCGGGCCTGCACCACGGCCCATGCATCGCGGTCAACCTGAACGACCGGCTCGACTACTTCGGCACCACGGTCAACCTGGCCTCGCGGCTGGAGGGCCAGAGCAGCGGCGCCGATGTGATTCTCTCGCCGGCGGTACTAGCCGACCCGGAGGTCACCGAGCTGCTGGCCGAGGGCGGCGTGGAGGTCGAGGAGTTCGACGCGGTGCTGCGCGGCTTCGAGAGCGAGCGGCTGCGCTGCGGGCGAGTGAGGGGATGAGCGGGCCCCGGCGCCATCCAGCCGCACAACTTGCGATCGCCTCGATCGGCTCGGTCAACGCTCCGCCGCAGCGGCATCGACACTTGACCGCGTGGCCAGGCTGGAGCTGAGCAGGTCACGAACGGCTGCGTAGACGATCGCCCCGGCGATGAGCAAGAAGGCGACCACCAGCAGGGGGCCGTTGGCCGCCGGGACCTGAGACTTCGCCGCCTGGACCAGGAAATACACGCCAGCGACGACGACGCTCGCGATGACGGTGATGGTCATCGGTAGCAGCAGCAGCCGATTGCGCAGCCTGGTGCGCGGAGTCGAGGGCTCGGCAAGATAGCGCGCGCCTGGTCGGGGATCATCGGTCGACATGTTCGTCACCTTCGATTGCGGCCACGCTGCCCATCCGTTCCGGCGCATCTGCCTCACTCGCGCACAGAACACTCCACAGGCCGGCCGCACCATCACGGATTCTAGCGCACTCGCTGTGCAGGCGGTTCCAGAACGCCTCGCTGCCTTCACCAGCCGGCAAGGCGGAGACCATTCGCTCAAGGGCCGCCAGTTCGCGTTCCACCTCGGCGGCCTCGCCGGCCATGGTGAGCCGCCTCTGGGCCTCGGCTTGGCACTGCGCGGTGGCCACATAGCCTCTAGCGTTGCGCACCGTGAGCAGGGCCAGTCGTCGGTCGGCCTCGCCGGAGTCGCGCGTGGGCAAGGCGACGATCACGCCGAGAAGCGCTGCCAGCGCCGTCACCGCCGACCACTCTCCAACTGCCGCTGCAAGGCAGGCGGCGCCGAACAGCAGCGCAAAGCCGAGCCACCGGCCGGTTCTGGACAGGCTGAATCGCCCCATCAGCGTTTCCGCGCGTGTGCTCGCTCAGCCATGGTGCCGGCCCCTCACTCCACCCCCAGCAACGCATCGCGCAGGCCCTCGCGCCAGGCGCCGGCCTCGGCGTCGTAGCAACCGAAGCCCGAGCAGAACTCCCAGTAGGCGAAGCCCATCTTGCGCTCGACCGCCTGCGCGGCGATGAACCGCGTCCAGCGCTCGCGCGAGGCCAGGTCGGCCCGGCTGTAGGCCCCGAACTCACCCAGGTAGAGCGGCCGCTGGTGCTCGACCGCCCAGCGTAGCGCGGCGTCGAACTGGCTGATCACCGCCCGCTGCTCGGCGTCGCTGCCGTGCCACTCGGTGCCCAGCCACTGATCGGCATTCGGGCCGACCCAGCTCGCGCCCTGGTGAGTGAACTGGAACGGGTTGTAGTAGTGGAACGTCACGGTCAGGTTGCGGTCGTCCTCGGGCAGGCGGAGCTGCGGCAGCGCATCGGACGAGTTCCAGTTGCCCGGGCCGACGACCAGCATCCGCTCGGGATTGCTCTCGCGGACAACCGGAATCAGCTCGGCCACCACCTCGTTCCAGGTGCCCGGCGTCAGCGCGCCGTTCGGCTCGTTGAGCAGCTCCAGCCAGAGCTCGGCCGGGGCGTCGGCGAAATGCTCGGCAATCTGCCGCCAGAGCGCCGCCAGCCGCGGGCGGTGGCCGGCCGGGTCGCGCATCATCTCGTCGTAGTGATGGATGTTCAGCACCACCCGCAGCCCTGCACCCAGCGCGTGCGTCACCGCGCGGTCGACGCGGGCCATGAACTCGGCGTCGATGGTGTACGGCGGCTCCATGGCGGCGTGAGCGTTCCAGCGGCAGGGGATGCGGACGTTGGTGAACCCGGCCTCGGCGATCAGGTCGAAATACCGCTCGTCGAGCCGAGCGCCCCACTCGCCCTCGCGCGGCGCCTCGAGCATGTTGCCCAGGTTGATTCCGCGGCCGAGCGGATTGGTCAGGTTCTGGAAGTACTCGCTCTGCACGATTGGCTCCATCTCCGCGCGGTCGAACACGATGCCCCGGATATCGTCGACCAGGAACGTCCGCGCGCCACCCGGCCGCTCGACGAAGACCCGCACCGCGACAATCTGGTCGAGCTCGAGCGGCCGCGCCTGGCCGTGCCACTCGCCGAACGGCATGACGATGCGCACCCGCTCGCCCGGATCGACCGTCACCCCGATCGTGTTGCAGCGGTTGACCCCATCGGCGCCGGGATTGTCGGCCTGGAGCAGCACCCGCAGCGCCGTAGTGCCCGGGTTCAGCACCTCCGCGGTCAACGCATAGCAGCCGGTCAGGTCCCAGGCCTCGCCCGGCGGCAGCAGCCGCACGCCGGGGTAGTCGTTGCCCTCGGCGGTGGTGACTTCGAGCGCCTTGCCGTCGAGCCCGTCGACCACTCGGGCGGTGGCCTGCTCGCCGACCAGGCGGGCCGGGTCGAACTCGGTGAAGTCGAACAGCAGCCGCGGGCCCGGCGCGGCGACGGCGCAGGCGGCCAGCAGACAGAGCAACGTTGCGCGGACGATCATCGTTCGCTCCTAGAATCCGACGGTCTCGAGCACCATCTGCGCGATGACCAGGTGCCCGTGGAGGTTGGGATGCACCGGCTCGGGGCACCAGACCTCGGGCGGGTGTTCGCGCAGGATGGGCAGCCATCGCGCCTGGGTGCGGCAGTGCAGCGCGCCGTACTCGCCGGCCAGCCGCTCGACCACCGCGAGATAGCCCTCGAGCCGGTGCAGCACCTCGCCCTCGTGGCTCGTCTGCCCGTGCTCGAGGCTGAGGTAGAAGGGATCGATCAGCAGCAGCCGCGCACCGGCGGCGACGGTGCGGTCGAGGATGTCGCGGTAGCGCGGCTCGTACTCGGCCGGCGGCAGGTGTTTGATGTCGCCGAGCGTGCGGTGCAGGTCGTTGATGCCGATCATGATCCCGACCCAATCGGGCCGGTGGTCGATCACGTCGGCCTGCCACCGCGCCTGCAGATCGTCGACGCAGTGGCCACCGATGCCGGTGTTGATGAACCGCAGCCGGCGGTCTGGGTAGCGTGCGCGGACCAGGTCGACCAGTAGGCGGACATACCCGCCGCCGAGCGGCGCCTGGGCGTCGCGCCGGCCGCAGTCGGTGATGCTGTCACCACAGAAGAGGATGGTCTGTCCCGCTTGCCACACCATCTCGGCCATGTGGGCTGTCTCCAGCGGGGGTTTGGCCAGGGGCCGGTGCGTTCCTTGAAAGGGACCGCGCCGGCGCCGTGGGTGGGGCGACGCCGACGCGGCATGGGTCGCTCGCTACGCCGATTGAACAACCGCGTGATGATGCGCTGGGGGAGGACACATCACCGTGGGGCCGCAGTTGCCCTCTCGACGATAGTAGTGTAATCGAATCGGCCGCGCGGATCTATCCTTTCGGCAGAGATTCTGCGCAAGATTCGGGCAACATCCCGCCGGCCGCTCCAGCAGAGGCGCCGCGGCGATCGCGTCAGACCGCCACCGGCCAGCTAAGATCGTATGATTTCAGCTTCGCTTCATCTTCGCGTGTATGGAGCGCATAGTGCCGGAGCAGCGGGACTCAGCCGGCTGGTTCGGTGCTCGCGGCGGTAGCGTTGGCTGCCGCCGACGGCCGTGGTCTGAGCAGGCCCTGGCCGGCGTCGAAGCTCTGCTCGGCGGCGCCGTTGATGCGCACCTGGGTCACCTCGACCACGGCGCCCTCGTCGCCCGGCCGGACCAGCACGCGCAGCCGCACGGCGCCCCAGCCCCAGGCGAAGACGGCCATCCGGCCACCGCCCAGTGGGGTGCTGACCAGCCGGCTGGGCGCGCTCAGGCCGGCGAACCGGACGCGGTACAACTCGACCGCGGTGTCGTAGTCGTCGCGGGTGTAGAAGGTGGCGCCGGTCAGCTCGTTGCCACGCTCGCCCGTGTGCCGCACGGCCGTGCCGGTGACGTAGGCGACACGGTCGGCCGGGTAGCGCAGCGGCTCGATCAGTCGGGCGACCAGCTCGTCCTGCTCCTCACCGGTGAGCGTCGGGGTGGCCGCCGCCGTCTGGTACACATCCTCGCCGCCGCGGCGCTCGACCCGGAGCGTGTGGGCCGTGGCGTTGAAGGCGACCGAGCCGCCCATGGTGGGCACCACCGTCTCGCGGCCGAGCGGCGTCTCGACCTGCTCGATCGCCGGCGGCGGAGGCTCCACCTCGGGCAGCGCCGGGTCAGGCGGCTGCGTCGGCCCGGCCGGCACCGGCACCTCGGGCACCTCCGGCTTGCCGCAGCCGGTGGTGATCAGCAGGCACAAGCAGAGGGCCAGTGGCCACCGCGTCACGTCACCTCTCCCTCGAGTTCGCGCCACAGGCGCTCGGCCAGAATCACCGCCGCCCAGTCGTCGATCGGTACCGGCGGCAGCCGCAGCGTGGTGGGAACCAGTCGCCACATGCCGCGCGGCGGGTGCTCCCTCCAGTATCGCGCGCGACCGGCCAAAGTGGTGCCGGTCTCGTCGCAGAGGATCACCGGAGTGCCGGCGAGCAGGCCGACCAGCCGCTCGCGGAGCGGACCCGCGGCGGTTCCGTCGCCCAGCGCCACGGCCCGCACCGCGCGCCCGGCGACCAGTTCGTTGACCGCCGGCTCGAGCTGCTCGACCGGCACCACGCGCCGGGCGAGCGCGCCATCGCGGCCGACGGCGGCGACGCCGATCTTGGTGCTGCCCGGATCGATGCCGAGAATCACGCTCTCAGTCGCCATGACTGACCACGAACCGGACGGCCAGCGGGTCGCCGGTCCGGATTTCGCGGTCGGCTTCGACGGCGACGCGGACCAGCCCACCGGCGGCGCGGATCTGCTCCAGCGCCGGGTACCAGGTCTCCGGGCCAATCGGCGTGTAGCGCCCGTCCGGGCTGGGCAGCAGGCCGCGCGCGGCCACTTCGGGGTTGACCTCCTCCTGGATCAACCGCTGCAGTTGGCGGATGATCTCCGCCGGCGGCAGATCGCCGTCGATGAACGCGCGGGCGATTTCGCTGCCGGCCGAGTAGAGCGCGCGGTCCTCGACGATGTCGACCTGATAGAAGACCGGCTGGCCCTCGACGGTGTTGTAGACCGACACCGCGCGCAGCCAGACCGCTCGCGCGCCGGCGCGGAAGACCCGCTGCACCGTCTCGTGCAGGGCGGCCAGGTAGAGGTCGGGCGGCGCCTCGCCAGCACCCTCGACGGGGATGGCATAGACGCCCTCGGGCGCGTTCGGCGGCACGCCGGCGCCGGCGTCGCGCGCCGCGCGGTTGATCCGCCGGGCGAAGTCGCCAAGCTGCTCGAGTAGCGACACGCCCGGCACGTCGACCAGCCGCATCCGGCCGATTTCGCCGCCCGAGGGGTAGATCAGCCGTGCCGCCCGCTGCTGGCGCAGGTCGCCGCGGGCCTGGCGCAACTGGTTCGTCGCCAGGCCATAGTCGGCCCGAGCCTGGGCCAGATCGGCCTGCGTCGCGGCGAGCTCCTCCTCGGCCCGCTCCAGGTCGGCCTGGGCGCTGCTGAAGGTCCGCTGCGCCTCGGTCAGCAGCCGCGCCGCGGCGTCGATCTCCAGACTGGCGGCACGCAGCTCGTCGCGCCGGACCTGCAACTCGCGGTCGGCCTCGGCCACCTGTCCGGCAATCTCGTCGCGTCGCCGCTCCGCCGCGTCGCGCGCGGCCAGGGCCTGCTGCATCGCCCGGCGCGCCCGGGCCACCTCGGCCTCGGCCCGCGCCCGGCGCGCCTCGAGCTCGGCCAGTCGGGCCTGGGCGGCGGCGACCGCCGTCTCGGCGGTCTCCGCCCGCGTCTCGGCGTCGCGCTGCCGACCGAGCGCGCCCTGGGCCTCGATCTTGGCTCGGTCGGCGGTGCCCCGCGCTGTCTCGGCGCTGGCCTCCAGGCGCACCACCTCCTGGTTCAGGCTGGTCACCTGCGCGACCTTCTCGTCATAGGTCAGCAGCCGATTGCGGATATCCTCGGAGAGCAACAGGATGGCCGCAACCGCCAAACCGGCGATGATCATGCCGGTCACCACGGTGAACAGGATGGCGGTGTTGCGCGGGCGCAGGCCGAGGACGGTGAGCCGCTTGCGGCCGATGCGACGGCCGAGGGCGTCGCCGATGAAGGCGATCAGCCCCGAGGCGCCAAGCAGCATCGCCAGTCCCAGCCAGAGGCCCAAGCCTGTCTCCGGGCCGGCACCCGCCCGGTAGCCCGCGCGCGGGGCACGAATCCACAGGTCGACGAGGCGAGGATACCCAGCCGCCCCAGGCGCGTCAACCCACCACCCCGGGGTCAGGCACCGATTGCGTGCGGTCTGTTACGATGACGCCGCTGTGCGTAGCATAATCAACGAAAGTGGGATCTGACCCCGGGTCAGTGCAGCAGGGCGGTTTGGCGGGCGGCGTGGACCAGTTGCTTTACCCGCTCGCTGTCGATCGGCGCGTCGGCGCGGCCGTCGGCGTGGCACCAGGGGCCGGTCAGCGCGCCGTCGGCGGTGCTCAGCAACTCGGTCAGGCTGCGCGGGGTGGGGTCGCCGTCGAGCAGGATCGGTGCCTCGGGCAGGGCGCGCCGCACGGCCTCGAGCTGCGCTGGGCCGGCCGGCGCGGAGCCGGTCAGGACAACGGCGTTGGCCAGACCGCGGTAGTAGGCCTCGTGTGCGGCGGTCGCCAGCTCGGACGGCGCGCCGTCGGGTTCGCTGTGGACGTCGGCGAAGATGGCGACCTTGGCGCCCAGCTCGCCGCGATAGCGGATGGTCTCCGTCGCCCGGCCCTCGAGAATGCCGTCGCCGCCGACCATCATGCCGACGTGGAGCGGCACGCGGACGAACACCGCGCCGCTGACCAGCGCCACCGCCACGGCCGCCCGGGCGTCGTTGCGCAGCACCGTCACGCCGACCGGCACGCCGACCGACTCGATCACCGCACTGGTCAGCAGAGTCATCGCGGCGATGGTCTCGGGCCCGGCCTGGTCGCGGGCGAACGGCGCGTCGTGGCGGTTCTCGACCAGCAGCGCATCGCAGCCGGCACCGCTGAGCTTGATCGCATCGGCGACGGCGCGGGCGATGACCGGTCGCAGGTCGCCGGCGTAGCGCCGCGAGCCGGGCAGGGGCAGCAGGCTGACGCTGCCGAGCAGCGGCTTGTCATCGCCGAACAGGGCGCGAAAGTCCACGGTGCGCTCCGAGCCGGGACCGGCTCACGAGCATAGACACCCACCGCGGGCATCGGTTCGCGGGCACGGAAGGCCCGCCGCGCCGTGTGTCGAATCCCGCCGCGGCCCGGAGTCACGCATGTTCTGGTTCGCCGATCCGCTCGGTCAGCTCGCCGGCCCGCCCGTCGGCCGTTCGCGGCGCATCTCGTCGAACGAGCAGCCCGCCTGGAACGACGGCAACATGGACATGAGCATCCTGCCGCCCGGCCAGGTGGTCGAGATGCCGCTGCTCGAAGGCCCCGGCGCCATCAACCATATCTGGTTCACCAGCCACGCCGGCGGACAGGGGATGCTCAACGGCCTGACCCTGCGGATCTACTGGGACGGCCGCGACGAGCCGGGCGTCGAGGTGCCCCTCGGCGACTTCTTCGCCTTCGGCGACGGGCCGGTCGAGGTGGTCGAGAGCCTCCCCGTGCAGGTCTCGCCGACCGGCAGCCTGACCTGCTTCTGGCGCATGCCGTTCGCCCGCTCGGCGCGGATCACCGTGACCAACGACAATCCCGACCTGCGCACCGGGCTCTACTGGCAGATCGACTGGGTCGAACTCCCTGAGCTGCCGCCCGACACGCCCTACTTCCACGCCCGCTATCGCCAGGAGTTTCCCGCCCGACCGGGTGACTACCTGATCTTCGAGGGTGAGGGCCGCGGCCGATACGTCGGCACCGTCTTCTCGGTCACCTACTGCCAGGACGGCTGGTTCGGCGAGGGCGACGATTTCTTCTACATCGACGGCGAGCCGGTCCCCAGCCTGCAGGGCACCGGCAGCGAGGACTACTTCAACGACGCCTGGGGCTTCCGCCGGCGGACCAGCCAGTTCTTCGGCCAGCCACGCTGCGAGGGCTGGCAGGCCGGCGACCGAACCACCTGCTATCGCTGGCACATCCCCGACCCGGTCATGTTCAGCGAGTCGCTCAAGGTGACCATCGAGCACAAAGGCAACGCGCCCGACTCGCGCGACTTCTGGTACCTCGAGCGGCCCGACTTCCTGGCGTCGATTGCCTTCTGGTACCAGGTCGGCGAGCCGAAGCCGTTCGGCTGTCTGCCACCCTGGCCCGAGCGCCGTGTGCCCTGGTGTGACCTGCACCTCTTGACCGTCCTGCGCCAGGCCGAGACCACCGGCCCGGCGCCCGAGGCGACCCTCGCCGGCATGTTCGGCGGCCAGCCGTCGCTGCTCTGGCGCGACCCGCCGGTCGGTTCGACGCTGACCCTGCCGTTTGAGGTGGCCGAGGCGGGCCGGCACGCGCTGCGGCTGATTGCCGCCGGCGGGCCGGGCATGGGGCGGTTCGAGCTGCTGGTCGACGGCGCCGAGACGGGCCGGAGCATCGACCTGACCGGCGAGCGCGGCGCGCGCCACGCCAACCTGGGCACCCACGAGCTGTGCGCCGGCGGGCACACGGTGGGCTTCCGCTCGCAGGGCGCCGGCGGCCTGCAGGCCGAGTACCTGCGCGCCTTGCACCTTCCGCCGGCGGCCGAGCGTCAGCCGAAGACCGATAACGAGGCGCACTTCTACCGCATCGGGATCAGCCGCGCGGTCTACACCTACCGGCTGGTCAACGGCACACTGCCGCACGACCTGGATGAGCTGCTGCAGGCCAAGCTGATCGACGAGAGCTACCTGCACGACGAGCACGGCCAGCGGCTGCGCAGCGAGGTGCGCGGGGATCGGTTCTGGGTTGGTGCGAGGGACTGGGAGGGGAGCTGGCAGGGGTTGGATTCGCGGAGGTAGTGCGAGGCGCGCTGCACCACGCACGCGGCCCCGTCAACCGCGTCCGGTTGCCGCGAGACCGCACAACTTGCCGTGTTGAGTGGCGTTCGCGATCGCGTGTGGAGAAGAGCATGAGCAGCGACCCGTGTGGCGCGCCAAGCCCTGACGATCAGGTGCTGCACGGCTGTCTGCTGTCCGGCCTCGCGGCGCTAACGGCATTCCCGACCACCATCGTCATGCTGCTGCCCGGCATGTGTTGGGCGACCCAAGATGGAGCCGGCGGTGCGCCGGATTTGCCGGGGGCCATGGAGTGGTCGCTGATGTGCGCCATGGGCAGCGTTCCCATCGCACCGGTCCTCGCCATGGTCGGGTTCGTGGCGTTCCTTCGCGATGCGCCGCTCGGCCGTGCAGCCGTGTCGCTGTGGTTGGGCGCGCTTGCCGGTGGGCTGCTGGCCAGCCTGGGAGGTCCGTTGGCGGTCTGCTTGGGCGCATCGGTTGGTTGCCTCGTCGGCGCCGCGATCGGCGCCTGGTCGTCGTCGGGCGCGAAACGGGTGCAGTTCCCACCACCGAACTAGCCGGGGTAGGAACCGCTGCGCTCGGCGGCAGCCTACTCCTTCAGTTGCCGCACCCGCAACTGGTCGAACTTGACCACCGCCGGCTTGGCCCCGAACTCGACGCCGAAGCCGAACGGCGGCACCTCTGAGATCCCGCCCGGCCTGGGGGGCAACTCGAGGCGGAACAGCTCCTCGTCGTCGAGGGTCAGCGTCGCCTCGCGCTGGTGACAGCGGAGCCGTAGTCGGCACACTGGCGGCATCAGTCCAGCGGTCTACACCTACCGGCTGGTCAACGGCCGCCTGCCGCGCGACCTGACCGAGCTGCTCCAGGCCAAGCTGATCGACGAGAGCTACCTGCGCGACGAGCACGGCCAGCCGCTGCGCAGCGAGGTCCGCGGCGATCGCTTCTGGGTTAGGGCGAGGGATCGGGAGGGGAGCTGGCAGGGGTTGGATTCGCGGCGGTGAATCCGGCCGGCGCGGAGCGACTCGATGTCCCAAACCTATACTCTCGTGCCCACTCAGCGGCATGTGCCTAATCTCGATATCCGGCAAGAACTGAACGAAATGGCTTGCCTGGACCTCGTGTGGCAAGTGGATAGAGTAAGCAGTCCGGCTTCGCTCCTCCCAGTTGCTGAAGATCGGTTCAGCGGAGTTGATGACTTCCACGAGCAGGACTCTCCAGGCTTCGTGCTCGTAGACCGACTTGGCATACTCTTCCAGCGCGCCGGCAGATTCCATGATGCCATGATCTTCCATGAGTTCAACTACCGACAGATGCTCAGGTGGCAGATGGAATTCCGACGAACTCACAAAGGGCACTGCCTAGTGCGTTGTGCCGACTGCTACCATTTTCTCGGATATCGTGCAATCGCCAAGCGGTTCCTTATGCTTACTCTTTGCGAGGATGCGATCACATATGGCCCTATCGAGATTATCAATCAATCTGGCGTCGGGTCCCGACTGAAGCTTCAGTACGGTATGCCGGATTCAGAGATAATGAGATACGCACAATGTGCATTGGAGATAGCCGTTCGTGATGTGGATCTGTGTGCATACCCAGAGTGGATCTTGCAGAATATGGATCTGGACTGGATGACAGAATTCCCTGGACCAAATGAGGCGAGTGTGTACCGTGTCAATGAGATCTATGCTCGCATGCTGATATGTAAGCTCGGTAGCAGTTATGGCCAAGCTCTCGAGACCCTTGCGGAGTACCTTCTGGGGTGCATACCCGGATGCCGGACCGCTGCTAGGAAGAGGTCGCTATCGACCGACTACGATGTGATCTGTTCAATTGAGGGATTGGATTTGGATTTTCGCAGCGAGATTGGGAGGTACTTTGTGTGCGAATGTAAAGACTGGAACAAAGCCGCGGATTTCACTACTGTCGCGAAGTTCGCAAGAGTTCTCGATTCAATGAAGGCCAGGTTTGGTATCCTGTTTGCCACCAGGGGGATCTCCGGTGCTGGCAAGGGGAAGCACGCGGAGCGCGAGCAGCTGAAAGTCTACCAAGACCGTGGAATGGTGATCGTCGTAGTCGACCGGACCGACCTCGAAAGGGTGGCCGAGGGCTACAGCTTCCTAGCACTTCTGCGCAGCAAGTACGAACGCATCCGGCTTGACCTTGTCGGTTCGTGACCGGGTGGCGCGAAGGGCTCGCCCCGTCTTTCCCGGCAGGCCCGCACCTCACCCCGCCGAACTCCCACCCGGAGCCGCCGCATGCCGCGCCCCAACCTCCTCCTCCTGTTCACCGACCAACAACGCTGGGACACCATCGCCGCGCTGGGCAATCCGGTCATCCGCACGCCCGCGCTCGACCGGCTGGTGCGCGAGGGCACCGCCTATACCTCTTGCTACACCCCGTCGCCGGTCTGCGTCTCGGCGCGGTGCAGTCTGGTCACCGGCTTCATGCCGCACCAGACCGGCTGTGTCGACAACATGCCCATGCCGCAGCAGATCCCCAGCTTCATGGACCGGCTGAGCGGCGTCGGGTACCAGTGCCACGGCATCGGCAAGATGCACTTTGTGCCCGATGCCTCGCGCTTGTGGGGGTTCGAGAGCCGGGCGACCAGCGAGGAGGGCGGCGGCGGGTTCGGCGACTTCGGGGCCATGCTGCGGGCCGAGGGTTACGACCACGTGCACGACCCGCACGGCGTGCGCAGCGAGTATTACTACCTGCCGCAGCCGAGCCAGTTGCCGGCCCGGCTGCACAACACCCAGTGGGTCGGCAACGAGGCGATCCGGTTTTTTGAGGCCCGCGACTCGTCGCGGCCGTTCTTCCTCTGGGCGAGTTGGATCAAGCCGCATCCGCCGTTTGAGAATCCGACCCCGTGGAACAAGCTCTACCGCCCGACCGAGCTGCCGCCGCCACGCCGGCCGCGCGACTACCGGAGCCTGTGGACCTATCAGAACCGGCATCAGAACCGGTACAAGTGGCGCGACCACGGAATCGACGAGAACCTGGTGCGCTGCATCCGCGCGGCATACTACGGCGCGATCTCCTTCATCGACTACCAGATCGGCCGAATCCTGGACGCCCTCGCCGCGCGGGGCGAGCTGGAACGCACCCTGGTGCTCTTCTCCAGCGACCATGGCGAGCATCTCGGCGACTACGACTGCTTCGGCAAGCGGAGCTATCTCGACACGTCGGCGCGGGTCCCGCTCCTGGCCCGCTGGCCCGGCGAGCTGCCCGCCGGCGAGGTGTGCGACCGGCCGTGCAGCCTGATCGACCTGGCGCCGACGCTGCTCCACGCCGCGGGTGCCGATGTGGCGCTGCCCGGGCTCGACCTGCGCGACGTGCCGGCCGGCGGGCGTGATGTGGTCTATGGCCAGCACCAGCGCGACGGGCTGGCCACCTATGCGGCGATCAGCGCCGAGTGGAAGTACTTCTACTCGGTGCCCGACCGGTGCGAGTATCTGTTCGACCGCCGGCGCGACCCCGACGAGCTGCGCAACGCCGCTTATGACCCGCGCACCGCCGGCGCGGCGGCGGCGATGCGGGCGCGGCTGATGGAGTACTTCCGCGCGCACGAGTACACCGCGCCACTGGACGGGGCGCAATGGCGCGACTACCCGCAGCCGCCCGAGCCGCGGCATGAGGACGAGGGCCTGCTCTACCAGGACCCGCCGGCGAGCGTCGATTTCAGCGGCCTGCCGGCGTCGTATCGGCCGCGCTAGAAGGTCGCCCGATAGCCCAGCATCGCGCCCGGCGTGACCGGATCGAGCCGCAGCTCCCAGGTCGGCTGCACGGCCTGGTAGAACTGCCAGTTGGCACGATCGAGTCCGAGCGGTCGGCGGGAATAGAGGCTGTCTTGGGTGAATGCGACAGAGAAGCCGAAGTCGGAACGACCGAGCGGCGTCATGTCGAACGCAGCCCCGTGGGCGCGGTTGTACGCGCGGGCCTCGCCATAGGCGTCGACCGCCTGCGCGGTCGTCACGCCGACACGCACCGCCGACCAGAGGATGACCCCGGCGATCACGCTTCCGAGGGCGTCGCCGAAGGCATCATCGAATAGACCCTGACGGTCATTCCGCCCTCGATCACTCGAGCCGCCGGCGGCGAGCGCCGCAATCCCCACCCCCCAGATGACCGAGTCGGCGACCAGATAGGTGGTGCCGCTGCCCGGGTCTCCGGCGTAGTAGTGCCCGAGCCCGAATCCGAGCACGCCCAACGCCGCCGCCGTGCCCGGGTCCTTGCTGGCGGGCTTGGCCGCCTCGGGCGGCGGCTCCTGTGGCGGCGCCTCAAGCGGCTCGGCGCCACGTCCGGCCGGCGAGAGCAGTCCGAGCAAGATCAGGACGGCCATCGATTTCGCAGACATCGCAGTACCTCCCCACACCGTCACGACCAGAATCTGGAACCGGCTCGCGCCCCGAGCCCTAGAACGACCCGCGATAGCCCAGCATCGCGCCAGGCGTGAGCGGATCGAACCGCAACTCCCAGGTCGGTTGGACCGACTGGTAGCGGGTCCACATCCGCGGGTCGAGACCGGTCGGCGCACGCCCGAACAGCTCGTTATCGCTCAAGGCGAAGCCGAAGCCGAGAGCCGGGCGCTGCCACCCTGCCGCGAAGGCGTGCCGACGGTTGTACTCAGCCGCCTCGAAGCCGGCGTCGACCGCCTGGACGAGCGACAGTATCGGCTTTGCCCCAAGGTAGAACGCCAGGGCGTTGAGATCATCCACGCCCCAGAAGTCATTCTGGTTGAAGGCCATGTAGGCCAGCGAGCCAACCGCCAGCGCCCCGTCGAGGGCGAGGAAGGTGTTGCCGCTGCCCTGGTCACCGGCGTAGTAATGACCCAGGCCGAAGCCGATCAGGCCGAGCCCGGCGGCGCCGATGGTGCTCCGGCTGCTCCGTTCGGTCGGCTGCGCCTCGTCGGCGGCCACCGCACCGGCCAGCAACAGGCAGACCCAGACCACGGGCCGGGTTACGTGGAAACGCGCAGTCACGCCCATGACCAACCTCCCGGGCCACCAGACGGCGTGGCAGCATGCGCACAGGCACAGCCCACGGGCTGTCAGAACGACCCGCGATAGCCCAGCATCGCGCCCGCGCCCAGGGCGTCGAGCCGCAGCTCCCAGGTCGGCTCGCGGAAGCGGAGGCTGGACAGCGGACGGCCGAGGCCGAGCGGCGAGCGGCCGAACCACTCGTCGCGCGAGCTGGCCAGACTCAGCCGGAACGCCGGTTGCGCCGGCTGATAGACCAACCCGGCGGCGGCGGCGCGGTTGTGTTGCCGCGCCTCGTGATAGGCGTCGACCGCCTCAAAGACCGAGAACACCGACTTGGCGATGAAGTAGAGCCCCCAGCGGTCGAGCACCGTCGTCTCTCGGGCGAGCTCATCCGGCGTTGGGTTGTCGTCGAGGTCGGCGAGCAGGTCGTGGTGGTGGGTCCACTCGACGTCGCCGCCGAACGCGATGGTGGCGCCCAGTAACGCGCTCTCGGCGATGAGGAAGCTGTTGCCGCTGCCCTGGTCGCCGGCGTAGTAGTGACCCAGACCGAAGCCGATCACGCCGAGCCCGGCGGCGGCCCAAGGATCGCGCCGCGATCGCTCGCTCGGCTCGGCCGCGGCGGCCACCGCCGTCAGCAGACAGCAGGCAAGGACGTGTGCGCCCGTACGGCCGCGGCCAACCCGTTGCCCCATCCCGCGTCCCCGTACCGACAACCATCTCATCGAATCCGTATACGCGGTAGTTCCACCCGATGTGGGTCGTTGTTGGCCGTCGAGGCTGGGGAAGGGCCGCTGCGTCGGCCGGCCAATCGCTCCCCGGAGACGGCCGTGCGCAGCCTCGGTTTGCCCCTCTGCCTCTGCCTCGCCCCGCTCGGCGTCGAAGCCGTCGAGTTGCCCTACCGCGCCGACCTGCTCGAGCTCGGCGAGGGCTGCCGCTGGGCGGCCGACCGGGCGTCCTTCGCGCGGCTCGAGATGAACGGCAGTTACATCGCCCCGCCGGGCGACGGTGTGGTCTACGAGTCGTGGCTGGCCGAGCTCCGCGCCTGGCGCGACTGGACCCGCGCCAACCACGGCCGGCCCGAGGCGCAGAAGATCGGCCTGAGCTTCGACGGCGTGCGCGCCTGGACCCGGTTCGCGCGTTCGTTCCTGCTCGCCGCCGAGCTGCGTGCGGGCGAGACCGTCGTCGTCCGCGGCGAGGCCAGAGCGGTCGCCGGCAACCGCGAACTCTGCCTCGCCTTTGATCGCATGGACCGCGCCGGCGGGGCCGACGGCCGGCAGCTCGGCTGGTCGACCGTGCTGGCCACGGCCGAAATCCCCGCCGGCGGCGAGTGGCACGCGTTTGTGCTCACCGCCACGGTGCCCGAGCTCGACCCGGCGCGGGAGTGGTGGCGGCCGATTGTCGGCCAGGACGCCACCCGCGACGCCACGCCGGGCGAGCTCGAGCTGCGTGCGCTAACCCTTGCGCTGCCCGACGCGCCGGGCCGCGCGGCAGCGCTGGCACTGCTGCTCGAGCAGGCGCCACCGCTCGGCTTCGACGACGCGATCTACGACCGGGCCGACCTGGCCTGGGCGGCGACCTCGTTCGTCTGCGGCTTCCTCTTCTGCTACGACCGGAGCTTCTGGGACCCGGAGGCCGGCCGGTACCGCATCGAGGAGCTCTGCGCCGAGGCGCGCGAGGAGTTTGGCGGCTACGACTCGGTGGTGCTCTGGCCGGTCTATCCCCGCATCGGGCTCGATCAGCGCAACCAGTGGGACTTCTTCCGCGACCTGCCCGGCGGGCTCGACGGACTGCGCGACGTGGTGCGGCGGTTCCATGCTCAGCGGGTGCGCGTCTTTCTGCCCTACAAGCCGTGGGACCAGGGCACCCGGCGTGAGGCTCAGTCCGACGTGGCGCTGATGGCCGAGTTCGCCGCCCGGCTCGAGCTCGACGGCTGGTTTCTCGATACCATGTCGGCCGCGCCGGGCGACCTGCGCGCCGCCGTCGACGCGGCGCGGCCGGGCGTCGTGTTCGAGCCCGAGGGGCACCCCAGCCTCGACCAGATCCAGCTCTGCAACGCCTCGTGGGCGCAGGGCGTGCAGCCTTACCCGAACTTCGGCATCCTGCAGCACAAGTGGCTCGAACCGCGCCATTTGCAGCACCAGATCCGACGCTGGGACGCCCGCCACCGCGACGAGCTGGCCGCCGCCTGGCTCAACGGCTCGGGGATGTTGGTCTGGGAGAACATCTTCGGCAGCTTCAACCCGTGGACCGCCATCGACCGCCAGAGCCTGCGCCGCATGGTGCCCGTCCTCCGCCGCTACGCGCCGCTGCTGCTCCACGGCGAATGGCGGCCCTACGTGCCGACCGCCCAGCCGGCAATCCTGGCCAGCTTGTGGCAGAACGAGACCACTCGCCTGTGGACGCTCGTCAACCAGGGCGAGCCGACGCGCGAGCCGGCGCTGGCGGTCGAGCCGCGCGGGGGCGAGCGCTTCCTCGACCTCTGGCACGGGCAGGAGATCTGGCCCTTCGGCGGCACGCTGGCGGTGCCGATCGACGACTTCGGCGCCATTCTCGGCACCGTTGGCGAGCCGCCGGCCGAGCTGCTCGCAGGCCAGCGCGCCGAAGTCGACCGACTGCTCGACGACGACGACCGACACGTCGCCGCGCTGCCCGTGGTCGACCCGCTGCCGCCGCCCGACACGCCCGCGCCGACGGCCGCCCAGCGCGAGGCGATGCCGCGTGTCGACGGCGTCGTGCGCCTCTTTCCCATCGAGGCGATGCGCCGCGAATGCGGGACCTACCCCGATCCCGACACCTCGCCGCACGAGTGGTACCTGTGGCTGAAAGGCTGGCCACACGACGAGATCCTCAAGCGCGAGATCCGCGCGGTGGTCGAGCCGTTCCACTGCTCCCTGCGGGTGGTCACCGGCGCCGAGTACGAGGCGTTCCTCCGGGCCACCGGCTATCGTCCGGCCGAGGCAACCAACTTCCTCCGCGCCTGGGGCGGGCGCGAGTGTCCCGCCGAGCTCGCGGATCGGCCGGTGACGTACGTCGATTTGGGCGATGCCCGCGCCTACGCCGCCTGGGCCGGCGCCCGCCTGCCGACCGAGTGGGAGTGGCACCAGGCGGCCGAGACGCTGGGCGAGCGGTTCGTCCGCGGCGAGGTATGGGAGCTGACCGAATCGGAGCGCGACGACGGCCACACCCGCTTCGTCATGCTCCGCGGCGGCAGCCGCTACCGGGCCGAGGGTTCGATCTGGTACTTCGCCGGCGGCGAGCAGCCGATTGGAACCCACGCCAAAATGCTGTTGCTCTATCCAGGACTGGACCGCTGCGCCACGGTCGGCTTTCGCGTGGTGGTGCCGGCTCGATAGGAGGGTGCGATGCCACGACCGATCGCCTGTATCGTGCTGTCTCTGCTGCTCGCCGGCCCGGCTATGGCACAGGACGAAGCCCCGCCGGAGCCGCCGGGTGTGATCGTCGATGTGGGGCCGCCTGCCGCCGACATGCGCGGCATGCCCGCGGTGGGCATGATGTTCGGCATGCTCGGCCGCGCCGGCGCGCTCGGGCCGTTCGAGCGCATGTTGCTGATGCAGATGATGGGTGGCGGCGGGTTCGACGAGGAGGCGGTGTTCATGTCGCTGCTCGGCGGGCCCGAGCCGCCGCCGCAGGTCTTGCGCCGCGACACGTTGCGCCTGATCGTCGATGGCGGGGTGGTGTTCAAGATCGACACCGCCACCGGCGAACGCGTCGGCGCCCTCGCCTACCGCGCCGTGGCTTCGGCCGCCCTGCTCGAGGAGCTGCTCGGCGAGATGGACGGCGAGGAGCGGCCCGAGGCGATCCTGCCGCTGCTGCTCCACGCCGGCTCGCTGACGCCGTCCGACCGGCTGAAACTGATGCAACACCTCGGCGCCGATGGCGAAGAGGCGATGATCATGAGCTTCTTCAGCGGCCCGTCGCCGACACCGGTGGTCGAGCTCGACGAGGCGACGCTGCGGATCATCGAGAACGGCACGCTCTACACCGTCGACACCGACGCGATGGAGCTGACCGGCACGTTGCGCTACCGCCAGCTCGACGGCGGCGCGATCGGCGACGAGATGGCGCAGATCCTGGCCGCCGCGCGGGTCGAGGCCGTCACCACGCAGTCGCAGAGCAACCTCAAGCAGCTCAGCATGGCGGTGATGATGTTCGCCCAGGACCACGACCAGACCTTGCCCGGTGATGACTGGCAGGTCGCGCTGCGGCCGTACTTTGGCAACGCGGCCATCCTGCGCAGCCCGGCCTGGGGCGAGCAGCCGGTCGGCTATGCGCTCAACGAGGCGATCGTCGGCCTCAACCTGGCCGAGGTGGCGCAGCCGGCGCGGACGGTGCTGCTGTTCGAGACTCCCGAGGCGGCCGAGCTGCCGGTGGCGACCAGCGAACAGGTGCCCGACGAGGGCCCGCACAACGGCCGACTGGCGGTCGGCTTCTGCGACGGCCACGTCGAACTACTCACGCCCGATGAGCTGCGCGAGCGGCTCGACGCGGCGTTCTGAGCGAGTCGGCGCGCGACACATCGGCCAGATGACATCCGTAGGGGCGCATGGCAATGCGCCCGCGGATGGCCACACCGCGGTTGGCGGCTGACCTCGTCACCAGGCCCCATCGGCGCATTGCGATGCGCCGCTACTCGGTCAGATGACAATCGTAGGGGCGCATGGCAATGCGCCCGCGGATGGCCTACCGCTGGCTGGCCGCCGACCTCGTCACCAGACCCCATCGGCGCATTGCGATGCGCCGCTACCGGGCGCGTGGCGTGGCCTCGGGGCCTCAGCCGCCGCGGGCGATCAGGGCGCGGACCTCGGCCGGTGGGAGCAGGGCGACCTCGCCGTCGGCGTAGAGCACCGCCACCTTGCCGTAATGCCAGCCCACCTCGGGCACCGCCGACTCGGCCTGGCCGCTGGTGTTGCGCGTGCCGAGCCGGCTCTCATAGAGCACGATCGTCCGCGGCTCGCCGGGCCACGGCCGGCCGGCCAGCCAGGGGTTCAGCGCATAGGCGTGGGGGTGCTCGGGCAGATGCATCACCGTGGCGTCCTCGAGCTCCGCCTCGATCATGTCTTGCCAGCGGTCACCGGTCGGCAGCCGGGTCAGCGCGATGGTGACCGTGCGCAGCGCGGTGTGCAGGCGCTCGAGGTTGCGTTGCGTCTGGGCGAACAGCGACGGCGGCTCGGGCTGGCGCGGCGCGGGCATGTCGACCGCCATCATGGCGCTCAACTGCGCCCCGGTGAGGATCTGCGTCCAGCCGCCGGCGGTGAGCACTAGATACTCGTCGCGGCCCTCGATGCCAACGCCCGCCGGCGAGGCGGCGGTCTCGAACCCGGCTCGCGCGCCGCGACCGATCCAGGCGATCACCGTCGCGTCGAGCGAGCCGAGGTCGGCCGGGCGGAGTCCCTTCAGGCGAGCGTTGTAGTAGACGGTGTGGGACTTGACCACGGCCGGCAGGTCGCTCGGCCAGAGGCCCGCCTCGACCAGTCGCACGGTCCACTGCGACGGGTCGGGATAGCCCGAGCGCAAGGCCAACTGCCAGATCCCCTCGCCCAGCGTGCGCAGCCACCAAAGCGGTTCGGCCGCCTGTTGGTTGCGTTGCAGGTCGACCCCGGTGAGCCGCTCGCGCTGGACCGACAGGTCGCGCCGAACCGACCAGAAGGCGTGGTCGCCGCGCCGGTCGTAGCTGGCCAGCAGCGGATGGGCCACGGCGCCGGGGCCGGGGGCATCGGACTCGAAGAAGACCACCGTCGCGCGCGGATCGGCGGTGGTCAGCGGCAGGCCCGCCGGCGCGCCGCTGTAGGCATAGCTCGGCCGCCCGCCGCGAAGCAGCTCGAGCAGGTCGTCGGGCAGCCAGTTGGCCAGCGTCTCGTGCCACTTCAGACTCGGCGGGAACCGGCCCCCGTTGCCCGCCGCCCACTGCCGCACCGCGCCGGCCAGGGCGGCCAGGTGGCGCTGCACCGTTGCCTCGTCGCGGAGCTGGTCGGGCACGTCGCGCCGCGGGCCGAGGCTGAGCGGCACGGCAATCGGGTCGAGCGGGTCCTCGACCACCGGCTGCACCCGCTGCAGCGCCACCGTCGGCACCTCGGCGCCGCGCTGGCGGTCGACCGTCACCTCGAGCCGCTTGGCCCGGTAGCCGATCCGCCGGAACTCGAGCCAGACGGCCTGCGTGCGCACATCGCCGGCGAACGGGATGAGCACCTCGCAGGGCGTGATCTGTCCGGTGTCGCGTGCGTCGAGATAGACCTGCGCGCCGGGCGGATCGCTGTCGAGCGCCAGCCGCACGCCGGCCGGCTCGGGCGCGCGGAGCAGCGGCCAGCCGCCGGCCTCGCCGACCAGGCGCGGCACCTGTAGCGGCTTGCCGCGCTGCACGCACCAGGCGGCCAGGCGGCGGGTGACATAATCGACCGCGGCGCCGACGGTGATCAGCCCGTTTTCGCCGGCGGCGGCGCCGGCGAGGGCTTCGAGCAGGTAGAAGGTGAACGCGCCGTGGCCGGCGGAGCCCATCTCCCAGGCGCGCTGACCGACGTCGCAGGCGAAAAGGCAGGCCGACTGCTGCTCCGGCCGCAGGTCGCCGGCGGTCCGTCGCGGGCGGAGGTTGCGCGCCAGGTCACCGCTCAGCGTGTTGTCGCCCTCGGCCCGGCCCGAGTCGGGGTCGTTGCGGCAGGCGTCGATGAACAGCAGTAGCCGGCCGCAGGGCAGCATGGCCAGCGCCTGCTCGAGATCATGCAGCGCCAGTGCGGTCTGGTCGGGCAGGCGGCGGTTGGTGTCGACGGTGAGCAGCAGCGGCGGGTGGCCCTCGCCCCGCTGCAGCCCGTGGCCGGCAAAGAAGAACAGGAAGGTGTCGTCGGCTTGGGCCCGGTCGGCCATCGCGGCGATGGCGTTGAGCACGTTGTTGCGCGTCGGGCGCAGTGACGGCTCGAGGCTGTTGCTGGTCAGCAGGCGAATCGTGCGCTGATCGAGCCCGGCGGCGACGAGCTGCTCGGCGAACGCCCGGGCATCGGCGACGGCGAATTGCAGCGGCGTGATCTCGCCGTCTTCATACTCCTCGACCCCGACAATCAGCGCCCAGGTGTCGGCGCCGGCCGGCAGCGCCAGCATCGCCAAGCAGAGCCACAGCCTGCGCATCTTGCCTCCGCTCCTCCGCACCCGGGCCGGCGTGTCGTTACCCGTACCGCGCCTCTTCGGCGAACGCCGACCAGAGCGCGTCGAGGTTGGCCGGCGGCACGTCGGCGAGCAGGTTGTGGATCCCGGCGAAAACGTAACCGCCGCCGGGCGCCAGGTCGCCGATGCGCCGCTTGACCTCCTCGCGCACCTGGCGCGGGTTGCCGCGCGGCAGCGTCTCCTGGCTGTCACAGGCCCCGCCCCAGAAGCACAGGTCGGCGCCGAACTCGCGCTTCAGCGCCGCGGTGTCGCCCATTCCGGCGGCGTTGACCTGGATCGGGTTGAGGATGTCGATCCCCAGCTCGAGCAGGTCCGGGATCAGCTCCCAGATCGCACCGTCGGTGTGATAGAGAATCTTGACGTGCGGAGCATAGGACCGGATTCCATCGAACAGCCGCCGCTGCTGCGGTTTGACCAACCGCCGGTACATCTCCGGGCTGACCAACAGGTCCGACTGCGCCGCCAGGTCATCCGCCTCGTAGACCACGCTGACCAGGTCGCCGACTCGGCCGAGCACCTGCTCCCAATAGGCCAGCTTGAGGTCGACGATCTTGCCGATCAGCCACTCGGCCAGCTCCGGCTCGGCGGCCATGTCGCACAGGAACTGGTCGTAGCCGCGGAGCCACAGCGACATCTCCCAGACGCCCGCGCAGAGCCCGCCGAGGATCAGCGCGCAGCCCGAGCCGGCGAGCCGCTCGGCCTCCTCGCGCAGGCCCTCGAACCGCTCCGGCGCCGTCGGGTCGGGCCAGGCGAAGCGCTTGACCTCGGCCAAGTCGGCGCAGCGCTTGAGCGGGTGATCGAACAGGTCGAAGTAGAGACCCTCGAACAGCGGGCGCCGCCAGCCTAGCTGCCACTCGTCGTGATAAAACTCGTACTGCCCGTCGCTGCCCGTCGGCGCCTCGCTGTTGCCCGAGCGACCGCGCCGCACCGCGCGGGTGTCGACGCCCAGGCGGAGGAGGAACGCCTCGTCGGGCTGGGCCAACTGCTGCTTGACATCGAACAGCGGCGGCTCGGGCAGATCGAGCCCGGCCCACTGGACATAGTACTGGTACGAGATCTTGGCGATGCCACTGAACGGCAGCGAGCCGAGATCGAACGGAATGCGGTCCGGCTCGCGGTGCGCCAGCGCCGTCTCCAACCTCTCCCTGGGTGTCATGGCGTCACTCCGACCCGAGTCTACCTCACCCCGCCCGGCCGGTCGATTCCGGGGGTCAGGTCCAGGCCGGTAGGGGCGCCGCCAACGGCGCGCCCGGCCGCATCACGTCATCGATGGACACGCCGTTGGCGTGTCCCTACCGGGTCTCAATGACCACCCGGTAGGGGCGCCGCCAACGGCGCGCCCCGGCAGCGGGGCCAAGTCCATCAAAGCAGCAGGTGGTTACGAAGCCAAGCCGGATCCGTAACTACCTACACGATACCGGGATCTGACCCCGGCTACATTGGCGGGCCGGAGAACCAGTGCGGGTAGGCCCAGAACTCGCCGCCGGTGAACCGCCAGGCGTGCTCGGCGATCAACGATGCCTCGGTGGCGTTCGGGTCATAGCTCCCGCCGCCGCTGGTCATCGCGTCATAGAGCCGCCCGCCCAGATCCTGGTCGCTACCCCGCAGGGGCGGCAGGCTGTTGCGATAGGCGTCCTGGTAGAACAGCGGGTCGTGGAAACCGCTGCCGATGATGGTGTAGCCGCTCGCCTCGGGCACCTTGTCGAACTCGATGCCGTAGCTCGCCCCGACGAACACGTCGGGGGTGATTGTCGCGTAGCCCTTCAGCTCGCACGGCACCCGGAACGCCTCGAGCGTCAGGATGCAGACCGCGTCGCCGAGCGGATAGCGCTCCGTGCCGTCGTCGTGGCTGACCTCGACCGTCACTTGCGCCTCGCCCTCGAAGCCGGTGCCGCGGCCATAGTGCACGACGGTCGCGTTGCCTTCCCAGCGGGTGGCCCAGCCGGTGGCGCCATCTGGCTGCAGCCGACCATTGGAGGTCCGCCAGACGATCTGGTACGGCCCGGGGTCGTTCTGGATCGAGACGCCGATGGACGGCCGGTCGTTGGTCGCCACGGTCAGTTCGGCCGGGTCGAGCCAGACGTGGCTGACGTGGACCGTCGCCTCGGCCTGGCCGACGGGTACCTTCTCGCCGGCGATGATCTGCGAGACGGTGACGATCACCCGGTCATCGTCGCCGGCGTCGCCGTTGGGCCGGTAGTTTACCCAGGCCAGGCTGCTGTCGAAGCTGGTTGCCGGCGTGGCGTGGCGGTCGTTGTAGATCATCCCCACCCGGCCGGTGCAGGCGAAGTGATAGGCCAGTGTCGGCGCGTCGTCGGCCCGGTTGTTGGGCAGCGTGCAGGTCAGGCGTTGCTCGCGGTTGGTCGGCAGGTGGCTCTCCTCGGGGCTGAGCTGCACATTGGCGCTGGTGACGACCAGGTCCCACGAGTCCGCGCCGTTCGATTCGGCCCAGTGGACCGTCTGGATGATGCTATCGATGGCGGTCAAGCCGAGGTTGACCGCGGTCATGACGGCCATCACCATGTCGGCGATCGCGCCGAACTGGTTGGCATGGACGAGCCCGTCGGCCTCGAAGATGCCGTCCCAGATCTTCTGGAACGCGACCAGCCGCAGGGTGTTGCTGGTCAGGATCGCCTTGGTCACGTCTTTGATCGCCTGCGCGGTGTCGCCGGTCTCGACGTTGGACCAGAGGTTCGGCACTTCGGAGCCGAGGATGTTGACCAGGTCTTGCACCACGCCCGAGCCGTTGATCCAGCCCAGGTAGTCGTCGATCTTCTCGCCGCCGATGGGCAGCATCACGTTGGCCACCAGCGGCACCACGAAGTCGACCACGAACTGATAGCGGACCAGCTGCGTGCGCTTGTCGCGCTGGGCGTCGGTGAGGCGGTCCAGCTCCCCCTCGCCGTAGCCCGGGCCGACGGTCATCAGCTCGTACCGGGTGTACTTGGCATCGTCGGGATAGAGCTCCAGCGTCCGCGCCGGCAGCTCGACCGGCTCCCACGGAATCACGCCGGTGATCAGGTCCATTACCGTGGCCAGGACATCGCGCGAACCGACCACCGCAGGGATGCTGAAGTCCTCGATCTCCTCATAGGCCGCCACCGGCAGCGTGCCACCGGCCGGCACATACTCGACCCGCATCAGCCAGGCGTGCGCGCGACGGCGGTACCAGTTCTTGACCTGGAACCGATGCACGCCCGTGGTGTGGAGCACCTCGAGACCCGACTTCGACTCCGATGGATCGATCAGCAGCGAGCGGGCCTCGGCCGCATCGAGCAGCGACTGCGTGACCTGTGCCAGCGCCGCCGAGACCGCCGGCTCGCCGTCGGCCAGCGCGTCGGGATCGGCGGCCATGGCAGCGGCGATGGCCGCCTCGACCGAGGCGAGATCGATCTCCTCGCGGATCAGCTCGACCAGCCGGGGCTGCAGCGACTGGGGCACCAGCCAGCCGCCGAGCTGGCGGTAGAACAGCACCTCGGCGGTGGTCCGCGCGCTGAGTACCTGCTGCTGGTCGTCGATCCAGCCGAGCAGCATGGCGTTGTCAGCCGCGGTCACCACGGCGGTCAGTTGCGGCCCGCCGTCGAACGCCGGCAGCTCGGCCTGGCCGCCGGCGCCGAGCTCGACCGGGCCGAGGCTGTTCATCACCCGCAACCCGGCAACCGGCTGACGGCCGACCGGCAGCTCCACCTGCACCTGGCGGGTGACCACGGTCAGGCCCAGGTCGGGCGGATCGTAGGTGCCAAACGTTGCGCCGGCGTCGCTTCCGCCACAGGAAAAGGTCAGCGCGGCCAAGGCGGCCGCGAGCAGCAACGAGACCACCCGTCCTCTGCGCATGGTAACCCCCCGTGCCGCGACGACCCACCGCCGCGGCTGAGTCACCTGGGGTTACGACGGCGGCGTGGTGGCCCTTTCCACAAGTTGGCGCATATCAGGTGAACGCCAGTAGTCAATCTCGGGCTCGGGCCGGACCGGGGATTCGGCCAACGGGGTGACCGCCAGCTCGAGCTGGGTCACCCAGGCCGGCACACGGAAGCGCCAGGTGCGCAAGGCTTGGCCCGGCCGGTAGGCCAGATACTCGACCTGCCGGGCAAAGGGCGCCGCGGGGACGATGCCGTCGCCATTGAACAGCGCCGGCCGGGCGCGATCAGGCGGCGGCGCCGACTCGCGCCGGCCGTCGAGCAGCGCCAGGGCGACCAGCACCGGCTCACTCGGCTGGCCCGAACGGATCAGCCGGATGCCCAACTCGACCGTGCCACCGCGGCTCGGCCCCAGCGGCTCGACGACCACCCGCGGCGCCGGCCCGCGGGCGAAGACCTGGTCGAACGGGTAGCCGTCAAAGCGCGGCGTCCAGGTTCCCTGTTCGAGGTCGAGCACGCCCCTCGCCGCCGCCGACGGCCGGCACCAGAAGAGCGAGCCGGCGAATTCGGTCGGCGTCGCGTCGGCGGCCCCGGGGCAGGCCGTGGCGACATGGAACACCGCGGCCAGGATGCACGTCAGCAGACCAGCAAGCGCGGCCAGCCAGCCGTCCTTCCCCATCGTCCTCTCCCTGGTGGCCATCACGCTAGAGGTTCGACGTTAACCAGGGATGTAGAAGAAATGTCTAGAAGAGATGTTCCCCCGACGTGATCTCTCGGGGTCAGGTCTCCTGATCAGGCGGTGTGTTACGCTTCGGGGCCAACGCCGTAACATTCAGCTCGAGTCCGGGACCTGACCCCACGAATCGACCACCAGCTTGCCCACCGCCGTGCCCGCCTCGAGCTTGCGGTGCGCCGCGGCGATCGTTGCGGAGGTGAACCGCTCCGGGTCGATCAGCGGCCGCACGCGGCCCGTGTCGACCAGGCGGGCCAGGCGGCGGAGAATCTCGCCGTGGTGCGCTCGGCCGCGGCCGGTGAGCAGCGGCAGGAGCATGAACACCGCGTGGAAGCCGAGCGCGCGCATATGCACCGGGGTCAGGTCCTGGGTGCTGCGCGCGGCGATGGTGACCACCGTGCCGCCGGGCCGCGCGGCGGCGAACGAGGCCGCCAGGTTGTCGCCGCCGACGGTGTCGAAGACCAGCTCGTACCCCTCGCCGCCGGTCTGTTCGGCGACGTAATCGGCCACCGGCGTGCCGCGGTAGAGGATGGTCGCGTCGGCGCCCAGGTCGCGGGCGATGGCCGCCTTCTCTGGCGTCGACACGGTGGTGTGCACCACCGCGCCGCGCAACCGCGCCAGTTGGATACCGAGGTGCCCGACGCCGCCGGTGCCGCCGTGGATCAGCACGCGGTCGCCCGGGTGGATGTCGGCGCGGTCGATCAGCGCCTCCCAGGCGGTGATGCCGACCAGCGGCAGCGCTGCGGCCTCGCGCAGCGGCAGCGTCGCCGGGGCATGGGCGACCAGGTCGGCGTCGGCCAGGATCAGCTCGGCCAGCGCGCCGCCGTGGCCTTTGACCCCGCCGGGGCAGGCAAAGACCGCGTCGCCGACGGCGAAGCCGGCCACGCCGTCACCCACCGCCGCGACGGTGCCGGCCACGTCGCAGCCGAGCACGGCGGGGAACTCGGGCGCGACGGCCGCGGCGGCACCGCTGCGGAGCTTCTGGTCGATCGGGTTGACGCTGCTCGCGGCCACCCGGATGACCAGATGCCCGGCCCGCGGTTCGGGTGCCGGCAGCTCGACCGGTTCAAAGACGTCGGGATCGCCGAACTGGCGAATGGCCATCGCGCGCATGGTCTGACTCCCACCGATAGTCTGGTCTGGTCTCGGCCGGCTTGGCGTGCCGAGCCCTCCGTCACCGCCCCCGCCGGCGCTGCCACAGCTCGCGCCACTCCTCGTCGTTCAGTCGTTCGAGGAAAAACTGCTCGCCGTCACGCTGGTCGTGGCCGATCAGTCGCAGCGACAGGTCGATGTAGAAGCACTCCGGCTCGATCGGCTCGTTGACCGACGAGATGGCCAGCTCGTAGTCCGTGTGGTGCTCGGGCAGCACCGCCAGGTCGCCGGCGATCTGAACCTGGTCGGCGATGCCGATCTGCCGCGCGACTTCCGCCTCGCAGGTCGACTGCGAAACCCGGTGCACGGCGGTCGGCAGCCAGACGCCGTTGAACTCGCCGACTGCCGTCGTTTCGTCGCCGGCGATCGACACGACGCCGTCGTGGTCCCATTCGCCGAGCGACTGGCGGATGACAAACCCGTGCTCGAGGTCGACCCAGTAGTGGACCACCGGTCCGGTCTCGGTCGCCGGCTCGAGCACCAGGTGCCGGCAGCGGCTGTCGAACAGGTCGTCGTCGCCTTCGACCCGGACCCGCTCGGCCTCCTCCTCGAGCAGCAGGTCGAGCGGCCGCCATTCCCGCTCGTGGCGGCTGCAGAAGGCGTGGTAACGCGGGTCCGAGCGGGGATCGAGCTCCAGCACACCGTAACGGAGCATTCGCTCGGGCGGCCGTAGCTGGAGGCTGCCGTCGAACCCACCGCCCATGCCCGGCGGTTGCGGCGCAACGCTAAACTCACGCCCCAGTTCGGGCGTCACCACCCAGCGGCGGGTGATCAGCCCCGGAGCCTCTGCCCACCGCGACTCCTGTTCGCAGGTCGCCGCGAGCATTTCGCCGTCGAGCCACCAGCGGAAGCGGGTCTCGCGCCGCGCAAAGCCGTCCGGCCCGGCGACCATCGGCTCGGGCGTGCCGCGACCGGTGGCCGCCATCCGCGCCGAGCGATGCGTGTGCAGGGCGATGTCGGCTGGGCCGTTGGTCATCCGCTCAATCACCCGGGCCCGCGCGGAGTGGACCGACTCGCGGGCGGCGCGGAGACCGGCGATCACCTCGTCGAGCCGGGCGTCGCCGACGGCCGGCGTGACGAGCACAGCGAGCAACAGCAGGTAGCAGCGCATGTCGGGTCTCCCCTGAGCATAGGTCCTGTGGGGAGTCTAGTCGGCCGGTCGCCGCCGCGCAAATCGGCTCAGTCCAGCAGCGGCAGCCGCACCGGGCCGCCGGTCCGGTAGCTCTCCTGCGCCGCGAAGACCACCTCGTGGGTCTTGACCGCATCCTCCAGGTTGCAGTGCGACTCGACGCCCTGCTCGAGGCAGTCGACGAAGTGGTCGATCTGCGCCTGGAACGGATGGTGGGTCACGTCGCTCGAGTCGGGCGGCGTGCTCGGGATCTGCACCCAGTCGGTCTGGCCGGGGTACTTGGCGCTCCAGACGGCGTGGTCGAAGATGCTCCCGCGGTCGCCGAAGACCCGGATGGGGAAGCGGTAGGGCATGACGCAGTCGAAGTTGACCGAGACCTTGCCCAGCGCGCCGTTGGCGAACTTTACCAGCGCCACTTCGAGCCCGTCGTACTCCATCACCGGCGCCGGCTCGCGAAAGACGTTGGCGTAGTAATCGAACTCCCGCGCGGTGCCCTTGCGATAACCGCCCGCGACGGCATAGACCTCGACCGGCTCGGCCGCCTCGAACTCGCCCGGCGCGGCGAACCAACGCAGGGCGTCGACCGCGTGGCAGCCGCCGCAGAGCAGCGCGCTGACGCCCGTCTCGACCCGCCGCGTGTCGTCCCAGCCCGACCACCAACTCGCTACCTGGCTCAGGTAATCGGCCTCGACATAGTAGGGCCGGCCCACCGCGCCGTCGGCCATCATCGCCTTCAGGGTGATGAACAGCGGATTCCAGCGCAGCACAAAGCTGACCACCGTGCGCACGCCCGCCGCGCGCACCGCGTCGCGCATGGCGCGCAGTTCGGCGAGGCTGTTGGCGACCGGTTTCTCGATCACCAGATGCTTGCCCGCGGAGGCGGCGGCCAACACGTTGCTGCAGTGCACATGCTGCGGCGTGCAGAGACTGACCACGTCGACGCCGGGATGAGCCAGCGCGGCGGCGAAGTCGTCGTACAGCCCCACCTCGCCGAGGCCGGCATCGGCCGCCCGACTCCGTGCGCTGTCGAGCTTGCGGCTCGAGACGGCGACCACCCGCGCTCGCGGATGGTGCGACCAGGCGGCCAGGTGCTGGGTCGAGACCCACCCCGCGCCGTGGACCAGGACGCCGAGCTGCGGCATGGTTCGCCTCCCTACGCCCAGGCGACGTACTCACGCGGGAAGCGCCACGGCGCGCGGTACTCGGGCAGCGCCGCGCGGGCCGAGTCGGCGTCGCCGAGGCGTTCGGTGGCCGAGTCGAAGACCACCGAGCGGCCGAGGCGGTAGCTCAGGTTGGCCAAGGTCAGGGCGATGTCGACCCGCCAGTGGTAGGCCACCGAGCAGCTCGGTTCGTCGCGCGACTTGATGCAGTCGAGCCACTCGCGCTCGTGGCCGGGCGAGGGCGGCAGGCTCTCGGGCGGCGTGGCGGTGTCCTCGAGCAGCGCGCCCTCGGGCACCACCTCGCAGCGGCCGTAGTCGGCGATCAGCGTGCCGCGCAGGCCGTGGAAGTAGATCCCCAGCCGCCGCGCCGGCTCGCCCCGCCCGAAGTCGAACGCGAAGCTGTTGCAGCAGCTCATCATCCAGGTCATGGTCAGGTTGTCGTACTGCCAGACCGCCTCCTGCACGTCGGGCGCGTCGCCGTCGTCGTCGATCACGTATCGCCCGCCGGTGCAGGTGGTCACCCGTGGCGCCGGCAGGTCGAGCGCCCAGACCGGCAGGTCGACGATGTGCGGCGCCATGCCCGGCGTCCAGCCGCCTGAATAGTCCCAGAACGAGCAGTGCTCATAGGCGCCGCGGGCGAGCAGCTCGTTATACGGCCGCAGCGGCGCCGGGCCGCACCAGAGGTCCCAGTCGAGGTCGTCCGGCTGCGGCGCCTCGCTGTGGCCGATGCCGCCCGGCCCCTGGTTCATGACGTTGAAGGTGCGCACGACGCTGATCGGTCCGAGCCGGCCCGAGCGGATCTGCTCGACCACGCGGCGGTAGTTCGCCCCGGCATGGATCTGGGTGCCGATCTGACTCACGCGCCCGTGCTGCAGCACCGCGTTGCGGACCGCCAGCGTCTCGGCCGGGTACATCGTCATCGGCTTCTGGAGGTAGATATCCTTGCCGGCGCGGGCGGCCTCGACGGCCATCAGCGCATGCCAGTGCGGCGGGGTGGCGATGATCACCGCGTCGATGTCGTCGCGGGCGAGCAGCTCGCGCCAGTCGCGGTGGCCGCGCGCCGTGCCGGGATGCTGCGCCACCGCGTCGTCGAGCCGGCGCTGCCAGACATCGCAGATGCCGGTCACCACCACGTCGTCGTACTGAGCGCAGTTGGCCAGGTTGGCGCGCCCCATGCCGTTGACGCCGATGATGCCGAGGCTGATCTTCTCCGACGGCGCGGTGCCCTCGCGACCAAGCGCCTTGGCCGGCAGGATGGTCGGCGCGGCAACCGCCGCGGCGGCGGCGAGGAACTCGCGGCGCGAGGGTCCGTGGCTCTTCGACTCGTTCATGGCAGGTCCCCGGCTCCGAGCGATGGTTGCGCCGTACGTGGACCGGCTCCTCCCGGCGTGTCGACCGTGACGGTTGACCTACGCGTCGGGCTTCACGCCGGCCACGAAGGCGCGCCACTGGTCGGCATAGGCGGCGGGGTCGGCCGGGCCGGCGCCGCGGATCCAGAGCCGGTAGCGGAGCACCAGCTCGCGGTCGCGCGCCAGCGGGTAGCGCGTGTTGGCCGCCGGGAAGGTGGGCTGGAACCAGTTGAGGGCGGGGAACTCGACCCAATCGCCGGGATAGTCGGGGTTGGCCGGATGCTGCAGGATGCCCAGCCCGCACGGCTTGTCGGCCCCGGCGAAGGTGCCGGCCAAGTCGGCCCAGGCGGCCCGCGGGGTCGCCTCGGGCGGGTCGGTGTGGAGGGTGATGACCTGGTCGCGCACCGGCGCCAGCCGGACGTTCAGCCCGCCATAAGCGTTGGTTCCGCGGCGGGCGATGGTCACCCCGTCGGCCAGCGCGCGCAGGCGGATGGTCAGGTCGATCAGCCGTCCCGCCGGGCCGGCGCGCCAGGCCCGGATGGTCACCTCCTCGGCGACGATCGGCTCGCGATCCTCCCACATCCACCGGCTCTCGGCGCGGATCTGGCCGTAGACCGGCCCGATCCGCCGCATCAGCTCGCCGACCGGCCGGGCAAAGACCCGCTGCAGGGCGTGGAGGTCGCCCATCTGGTCGCCATACATCGTCTCGGGCCAGGCCCAGTAGATCCCGCGGTGGTGCGGATGGTCGACCGGCCAGTCGAGCGTCAACTCCTCGCCGTGCGGGCCGTAGAGCGGGTGCAGATAGTCGCTGCGCGGCACGGCGTAGATCCGGTTCGGCTCGGTGATCTGGTCGAGCAGCGCGCCCGGTTCGATCGTCGTGCGCACGTAACGCAGCACCGGCAGGTCGCCGTCTTGCAGCAGGTACTGGCCGTCCGGCTGACGCTCGATGCTGGGCGCCGGCGCCTCCTCGCGCGCGCTCATCAGGGCTAAGGTGCGGGTGCCCGCCGGCCCGGGCGGCAGCAGCCAGGCAATCGACATCCGCTCGTCGCCGAGGCGCTCGATCTGCGCCAGGATGGGCTCGCCGGTCTGCCGGCCGTCACGCAGCTCGAGCACCCGCAGGCGGCGCTGGTTCGACAGCCCGAAGGTCGGCTCATCGTACTCGGTGACCACCGCCACCGGCGCGCCGAGCCGGGCCAGCAGGCCGTCGGGATCTTCAATCACCAGCGGCCCGGGCGGCCCGGCCAGCATCACCGCTACCACTCCGAGACCCACCCCCGTCATGGCAACTCTCCCGCCGGAGTCTGCGCCGTCACGGCGCCGGCACCTCCACGAACCGCCAACCCGGGCCGTCGCCCGGCGGGGTGTCGGTCAGCGCGCAGCGGATCAGCTCGATCGGGATGGCGCTCTGCCGCAGCACGGCATCGTGGAACTCGCGCTCGGTCATCGTCGCGCCGCCGACCAGCTCGCGCCACAGGGCGTGCATCTGCAGCCCGCCGATGAGGTAAGCGCACTGGTACAAAGGCTCGTAATCCTCGCCGATGCTGCGCCGCACCTCGGCGCGCGCGCCGGCCTCCTCGTGCCCGACCTCGCCGACCAGGAAGGCGACGCACGCCTCGGGGTCCCACTCGCCCAGGTGGAAGCGCAACGAGAAGATCACCCGCGCGGCGCGGTGCAGGCGCCAAAACAACATGCCGACCTGCTCGAGCGGCGTGCGGGCGAAGCCGAGCTCCCAGAAGCGCATCTCCCAGTGGAGGCACCAGCCCTCGACCAGAAACGCGGTGCGGAAGAGCCGCCGGTAGCGGCGGTAGCGGGCCAGGTGATAGAGCTGCAGGTGGTGACCGGGGATCAGCTCGTGATGCACCGTCGCGCGGCAGAACGCCGGGTTGTTGCCGCGCAGACTCATCTGCTTGTGCTCGTGGTCCATGCCGGCGGTGGGATACGACACGCTGATCACCTCACCGCCGGTGAAGTAGGGCGTGATCCGCTGCCGCTCGGGACTCATCATCTCCATCCGCCACAGCTCGCGGCAGAGCGGCGGCACGGTGACCAGCTCGCGCGCGGTGACGAACTCGGTCGCTTCCTCGGCCAGGCGGCGGATCAGCGCGGGCTGCTCGCCGGGCGGCACCGACTCGCCTTTCGCCTGCTCCACCGCGGCGCGCCAGTCGTCGCCGAGACCCAGCTCACCGGCGGCGCGGCGCAGTTCGGCCAGGCACCACTCCAGCTCGCGCTGGCCGACGGCAATCAGCTCCTCGGGCGAATAGGCGATCCAGGACCGCGCCAACTCGGCCAGGAGCGCCGCTCGGCCGATCGGCTCGCCGATCAGCGGCGCCTCCTCGTCGCTCTCTGGCTTGAGCCCGCAGAGCTCCTCGCGCAGCAGCTTGAGATACTCCTCCAAGGCCGCCTTGGCCGCCGGCTGCGGATGCTCGGTCCACCAGGTGAAGAGCGGGTCGTACTCGGCGTGGAAGGCGTGCCAGGCCTCGAGCACCCGACTCAACTGCTCGAGCCGCCGGGCCGCCCGCAGCGCGACGACCCGGTCGACCGGTGTCTCCTCATGCTCGGCCGCCAGCGCCTCGCGCCGCTGGTCGGCCGCCTGGCGGATGGACTCGAGCGCCGCCGCCGCGGCCTGTCCGTCGGGCCGCTCGCCGCGCCGGCGGGCGGCGGCCAGGCCGATCACAGTGTCGGCGAAGGGTAGCCAGTCAGCGACCGACTCCTCGCGCTGAGCGACCTCGTCGAGCCGGGTCATCTCGTAGCGGGCGAGGCCGGCCAGCAGCACGGCGTCGATCTGGTCGTCCGGCCCGTCAGCCGGCAACGACGGGAGCTCGTCGAGAGAATCGGTGAGGAACCGCCGGCGCGCCTCGCGGTCGGCGGCGCCGGGCAGTTCCCAGTAGCGCTGGACGATGCCCCAGTCCTCACAGAACAGCTCGCACCGCTCGGCCCAGGTCATGTCGTGCTCCGCGCGGGGTTACGCCCAGCCGGACGGCGCTCCTCTCGCCCACCTCGGCCGCTCAAGTTGAGGCGAAAGTGAACCGGCGGTTGGGCGGGTTGGTCACTTGCCGGGATGTCAAGGTGGTGTGAACGGGCTGTGACAGCCAAGAATCGGGTCTTGGTGGTGTTGCCGCTGCGCGGGCCAAAAAGATCCTGATTTCGGCCTGTCGAGTCGCTATAATGAAGCCGGAGGAGCAGCCGGCAATCCGCCGTCTGAGCGCCTCCCCATGCCTATCCGGTCTGCGACGGGCCCTGTCGGTCCGTCGTGCGGTCGGTTGCGAGTTGGCCTGGGTCGAAACAGACAGGAGACGAATCTATGCAACGCAAACGGGGTTTCACCCTGATCGAACTCCTGGTGGTGATTGCGATCATCGCCATCCTGGCCGCCATTCTCTTCCCGGTCTTCGCCAAGGCTCGTGAGAAGGCACGGCAGTCCTCGTGCTTGAGCAACATCAAGCAGTGGGAGCTGGCCTTCCTGCAGTACGCGCAGGACTACGACGAGACGTTCCCGG
>CAYONP010000060.1:0-36330 GCA_964405335.1 uncultured Fimbriimonadaceae bacterium | reverse complement strand
AGGGCCCGTTCGCCGAACGGGCCGCCACCGGCCGCCTCGGCGAGGCGGCCCTACCAACGCCCGCCATCCGTTCGGAGCGCGGGCGTCCCCGCCCGCTCAGGTAGGGCCCGTTCGCCGAACGGGCCGCCACCGGCCGCCTCGGCGAGGCGGCCCTACCGTCCGGGAACCGCTGTTCGCCCTCAAACGCTGAGTCGGCTGGAGCCGCCATGGACGAGCGGGCCTACACCGTTGCCACCGCCCTGGGCTGGGTCGCCTGGATCGAGTCCGACGCCGGCGTGCGGCAGGCGACCTTGCCGGCCGACGAGCGCGAGGCGTTGCGCGCCCGGCTCGGCGTCGACGCACTGGCCGACGGCGGCGGGCGGCCGGTCGGCCGGGCGCTGGTCTCGTTCTACGCCGGCGAGCCGGTCGAGCTGCTCGCCGTGCCGCTCGATCTCGGCGTGCAGAGCGAGTTCCAGGCGGCGGTGCGCGCGGTGGTCCGGCACATCACTCCGGGAGTAACGAGGACCTATGGCGAGGTCGCCGCGGCGGCGGGAAACCCCGGCGCGGCGCGGGCTGTCGGACAGGTCATGGCGACCAACCCGGTGCCTCCGTTCGTGCCCTGCCACCGGGTCATCGCGCGCGGCGGGCCGGGCGGGTTCGGGGGTGGGTTGGCGCTCAAGCAGGCGATGCTGGCGCTGGAGTCGTAACATGATGGGCTTGGTGATCCGCTGGCTGGCCAGCGCCGTGACGCTGCTCGTGCTCGCCAACACGGTCGAGGGCTTCACCGTCGAGGGCATCGGCGCGGCGATGACCGCGGTGGTGGTGCTGGCCATCGGCAACGTGATGCTGAAGCCGTTCGTCAAGGCGATCACTACCGCCGGCTGCCTGATCAACTTCCTCACCCTCGGCCTGTTCGAGGCGGTGGTCGGGTTCGTCTTCTGGTTCCTCGCGTTCAGCCTGATTGGCGACTGGTTCGTGCTGGTCGAGGGCTTCCAGACCGACGGCATCGGCCCCGTGCTGATCGGCGCGGTCTCGCTGGCGGCGGTCAACGCCATCCTCACCCCATTCCTCGACAAGGACGAGCGGCGCGACCGGCGAGATGAGAGGCGATGAACCCAACCCAGCTCGTGATCATCACCGGCATGAGCGGGGCGGGCAAGTCGACCGCCGTGCGGTGCTTCGAGGAGCTGGGTTACTTCACTGTCGACAACATGCCGCCCAGCCTGCTGCCGACCTTCGTCGAGCTGTGCGCCGCGCGCACGCCGCCGATCCGCCACGTCGCCGCGGTGGTCGATGTGCGGGGCGGGTCGTTCTTCGACGATGTCCGCTCGGCGCTCGACGCGCTGGAGCTGAGCGGCACGCCGTACCAGGTGCTGTTCCTCGATTCGACCACCGACGAGCTGGTCAAGCGTTTCAAGGAGCATCGGCTCGAGCATCCGCTGCACGCCGGCTCGCTGACCGAGAGCATCGCCCGTGAGCGCGAGCTGCTGACTGAGCTCAAAGCCGCCGCCGGCGTGGTGATGGATACCAGCACAACCAGCGTGCGCCAGCTCCGCGGCGAGCTCATGAACCTCTTCCCGGTCGACGGCGAAAGCGAGCAGCGCACGGTCCAGGTGCTCAGCTTCGGCTTCAAGTACGGCATGCCGCCCGACGTCGACTATATCTTCGACGTGCGCTACCTGCGCAACCCGCACCACGACCCGGAGCTGCGGCCGCTGACCGGCGATGACCCGCGCGTGGCCGCCTACATCGACCAGGACCCGCGCACCGCCGAACTGGCCCGCCGCCTGGGCGAGTTCTGCGACTTCGTGCTGCCCGCCCACTGGGACGAGGGTCGGCGCTATGTCAGCCTGGGCATCGGCTGCACCGGCGGCAAACACCGCAGCGTGGTGCTGGCCAACCGCCTGGGCGAGCACTGCGAGACCGCCGGCTACCGCGTCGTGCTACAACACCGCGACCGCGACCGCTAGTAGCCAAACAATGGGGACGGACCCGATTACGCCGCCGGCGGCGGCGTAATCGGGTCCGTCCCCATTGTTTGGCAGGATTGTTGTACCGAGTGTGTGGCAAGGGCGTCGACCGCCACCCGAACATGAGGCCGGCGCCGTCGCGCAGACTGGTGCCTCCAGGTCGCAGGGATAGTAAGCGCAGGGGCCACGCCGCCGGAGCGGTCATCGTTCCGGCGGCGTGGTCTTTGGGTGCTATAATCGCCGACCGCGCCGGAGCACGCCGATGCCCGCCAAAACCCTCACCGGCAAGCCCGTTGCCGAGGCCATTGCCGCCCGCGACCAAGCCCTCTATGCCGAGCTGCGCGAGCGGGGTGTGACACCCTCCCTGGCTGTGCTGCGGGTCGGTGAAGATCCCGGTTCGGTCAGCTACGCGCGCAGCCTCGAACGGTCGTGCGAACGGTTCGGTTTCGGCTTCCGGTCGCTCGCGCTGCCGGCTGACACGACCGCCGAGGCGGTGGCGGCGGCTGTCGAAATTCTCAATCAGGATGTCGAAATACACGGCATCATGTTGCAGGAGCCGTTGCCGGAGCCGCTGGTGGCCGAGCCGCTGCGGGCCGCGATCGATCCGGCCAAGGATGTCGACGGCGTCCATCATGCCAACGCCGGGCTGCTGTTCCAGGGCTCCGAGCAGGCCTTGGTCCCGGCGACGGCGCTCGGCGGCGTGGCCTTGCTCGATCACTACGAGGTGCCGTTGCGTGGTACGCGGGTGGTGGTCATCGGCCGCAGTCTGCTGGTCGGCCGGCCGCTGGCCATGCTGCTCTTGCACCGCCACGCGACGGTGACCGTCTGCCATTCACGCACGGTCGACTTGCCGGCGGTCGCGCGCGAGGCCGACGTGCTGGCGGTGGCCATTGGTCGGCCGCATTACGTCACCCCGGCGTTCGTCAAGGCGGGCGCGGTGGTGCTCGACTTCGGGGTCAACTTCGTTGCCGTAGAGATGGTCGGCGACGTGGCGCCCGAGGTGGCCGAGACGGCGGGTGCGCTGACGCCGACGCCGGGCGGCACCGGAGCGGTGACGACGGCGATGCTGCGGCACAACGTACTGCTGGCGGCGAGCCGGTTATCTTGACTTCAGCCTGGCGGCGGCAGGCCGATAAGCCTCTAGACGGTCCGCGGGATGGGCTGTTTGGAGGACAGTATGTACGCTCCGGCGCTGGACACCTATCGGCGGCAACAGGTCGAGACGGCCTCGCCGATGCAGTTGGTCCGGATGCTGTATGACGCCATGCTGCAATCGGTGCAAGAGGCGCGGGGTGCGCTCGAGGCCCGGGATTACGAGACCTCGCACCACCGGCTGCTGCACGCGCAGCGGATTGTCGAAGAGCTCGAACAGGCGGTCGACACCGACGGCGGGGGCGAGGTCGCGCTGAACCTCAAGCGGCTGTACGACTTCCTCGGCCAGCGTTTGACCTACATCAACATCACCAAGTCGATCGGTGCGCTCGAAGACACCGAAGCGGTGATCGAGGCGATGATGGAGATGTGGTCGGCGGTGCCGGGCTGGGAGCTGTAGGCCCGGCAGGACAGTCCCATGAGCGCCGCGGTCATCCTGGTTGTCGACGACGATGCGGTCTGCTGCCGAATCTGTCGCACGGCGCTGGAGTCGGCCGGGCTGACGGTCGTCACCGCGCCGACGGCCGAGGCCGCGCTGGGCGAGTTCAGCGGCCCGGCAGGCCTGGTCAGACACCTCGACCTGGTGGTCGCCGATTACCTCATGCCGGGCCGCAACGGGCTGAGCCTGTTCCGTGAGCTGCGCCGCGACCGCCCCGACCTCGACGGCCTGCTGCTCACCGGACACGCCTCGCTGAATGTCGCGGTCGAGGCGCTCAACCGCGGGTTCAGCCAGATCCTGAGCAAGCCGGTCGACACCGAGGCGCTACTCGACGCCGTCGCCGGCGCGCTGCGCGACGGCCAGACGCGGCGCGAGAATGCGCGACTGCAGGCGCTGAACCACCTTTACCGGGCGCTCAACCCCCTGACCATGGTCAGCGACCAGGTCGAGCTGGCGCAGCGCATCGTCGAGCTGGCCATCGGCGAGACGACCGCCGACTCGGCCAGCCTGATGCTCTACGACGAGTCGCGGCGCATGCTCCGCTTGGTCGCCGCGGTCGGGCTCGAGGAAGGCTTGGTCGGCGACGTCGAGCTGCCCCTCGGCGAGCCGATTGCCGGCTGGGTGCTCGAGCGCGGCCTGACCCTCGAGCTGGCCGGCGGGCGGCCGATTCCCGGCCTGATTCGCCAGGCGATGCACCGCGAACAGCTCCAGGCCGGGGTGGTGGTGCCGCTGGTGCCGATGGGCGAGCGGATCGGCGTGCTCAGCGTCTCGTGGCGGCAGGGCACGGCCGGGTTCGGGCCCGGCGACGTCGAGATCGCCGGCGTGCTGGCGGCCGACGCGGCGCCGTTGCTCCAGCGCTTGAAGAACCAGCGTGAGCGGCGACGGCACGAGCGGATCTCGACCGTCGGACGGCTGGCCAGCTCAATCATCCACGACCTGCGCGGGCCGGTGACGATCATCCAGGGCGCGGCCGAGCTGCTGGCCGAGATCGATCCGAGCATCGCCACGCCGATGGGCCGGATCCGCAATCAGACCCAGATTCTCGACCGGCTGTGCGAGCAGTTGCTGAGCTTCTCGCGCCACGCCTCGTCGGCGCAGAGCCGGCGCTGTGAGGTCGACGAGTTGCTCGAGTCGCTGCACGCCACGCTGCGCGACGATCATCCCGACTGCGCGCTGGCGCTCGAGCCGGCGGCCGACCGGCTGCTGGTCGACACCTCGCCGAGCGAGCTGGTGCGGGCCCTGGCCGAGCTGATTGTCGCCGCCGACGGCAGCCCGCGGGTGTCGGTTGAGCCGGCCGGCGGCATGGTCCGGCTGAGACTCGCCGGGCTGGGGCGTCCGGTGCCGGCGGAGCTGCCCAGCGACGGGCTGGTCACGGCCGATGGGAGCGGGCTCGGACTGAGCCTGGTGCTGCTGCGTCACATTGTCGAACGTCACGCTGGGCGGGTGACCGCCGGCGCCGGGGAGCGGGAGATCGCGATCGAGATGCCGGCCGCAGGTGACAGCGACGCGGAATCCTGCCATCATACGGCGGGAGTGCTCAGCGGGTAGCCAGACGCCTGGCGCGCAACGTGCCGGCCGATCGACGGTCTAAGCCATCCAGGGAGCGGCGCGTTGGAATGGGCAGCGGGGCCACGGTGGACGGTCTGGCCGCCTGTGGATGATCGCGATCGGTCGTCAGTCGAGCCATGAAAACCACCAACCTAGGTCTGGCGGAATGGAGGCTGACGGCCAACCCTGACGAGAAGCTGGTCGCCATCGGCATCGGCTCGTGCGTCGCGGTGGTCCTGGTCGACCTCGAACACCACCTCGGCGCGCTGGCGCACATCATGCTGCCCAACGGCCCGACCGCCGAGCCGGTGCCGGGCAAGTTCGTCAACGTCATGATCCCGCTGCTGGTCAAGGAGATGCGCGAGAACGGCGCCGAGTCGATCCGTTCGGGCGTGTTCGGCGGCGCCACCTTGCTCGGCTCGGGGCAGAGCCTGCTGCTCGATATCGGGCGGCGGAACATCGAAGCCGCGACGCAGCAGTTGACCGCCCTCGGCATCCCTCCGGCGCTGACCGATACCGGTGGCACGCGCGGGCGCACCGTCGAGCTGGTGGTCGGTAGCGGACGGGTCACGGTCAAGATCCTCGGCCAGCCCGACACCCAGTTCGACGAACTGGCGACACCATCGGAGGCAGCCTCATGAGCGACGCCATGACTGCCGTGATGGACTTCGCCGACCACCTGCCCGTCCTGCCCGGCTCGGTCCGCCGGGTGCTTGGGCTGCTGATGGACGAGGAGGTCAGCACCACGACGCTGGTCGAGGCCTTCGCCGAGGATCCGTCGCTCGTCTCGCGGCTGCTCAAGCTGGCCAACTCGGCCTACTACGGCCTGGCCCGGCGAGTGGCCACCATCCAGCAGGGCCTGCTCGTGCTCGGCCGGCGGACGACCTACTCGCTGGTCATCGCCGCGGCCTCGGAAGACATCCTCCGCTTGCCGTGCGAGGGCTATCTGCAGCCGGCCGGCGGCTTGTGGCGGCACTCGGTCGCCGTCGCCCACGCGGCGCGCCTGCTGGCCGAACGGGCCCACGTCGCCGACCGTGACGAGGCGTTCGTCGGCGGCCTGCTGCACGATATCGGCAAGGTCGTGGTCAGCCGCTTCTTGACCGAGCACGCCGAGCAGGTGATTCGTCTGCTCAGCGACCAGAACGAGGTCTCGTTCCTCGAGATCGAGACGCAGGTGATTGCCATCGATCACGCCACGGTGGGGGCCAAGATCGCCGAGCACTGGCAGTTGCCGCCGCGGCTGCACGACACGATCCTGCACCATCCGCGACCGCTCGGCGCCGGGGGGCAGTGGGCGCTGCCGGCGGTCGTCCATGTGGCCAACGCGGTGGCGCTGACGCTCGGCATCGGCCTCGGGCTCGACGGCCTGCTGTGCGAGCTGCAGCCGGAGGCCGTCGAACGGCTTGGGCTCGAAGACACGGCCCTGATGGAAGTGGCCGGTGAGTTGCACGCCGCGCTGGCCAGCGGCGGCTAGCCGGCGGTTGCCGCTAGGGGAGCAGAACGCACGCCATGCCGCCCGCTGCTGACAAGACGGTGCTGGTCGCCGCCGACGTGCCCTACACGCGGACCATGCTGCGCCAGACGCTGGCCGCCGACGGCTGCACCGTGGTCGTCGCCGACGGGCTGGAGAGCAGCCTCGAAGCGCTGGCCAGCGGCCACTTCGGCCTGCTCGTGGTCGATCTGGCCCGGCAGCAGGGCGGCAGCGAGCAACTGCTCCTGCGTGCCCGCATCGGGGGCAACCAGGTCCCCGCTCTGCTGCTGATGAGCAAGATCGAGGTCGACGTGCTGCGCCGGCTGTCGAACATGCAGCCGGTCGGCTTTCTGGCCAAGCCCCTCAAGGTCGAGGTGCTGCGCGAGCTGGTCCCGCTCGGCCTCGCCGGCGACCCCGGCCTGCTCCGCCGCAGCGCCGAGCTGGCGCGCAGCATGAGGCAGCAGGCCGACGCCGAGATCGACGAGGCGATGGTCGAGGACCTCGCCGAGGAGCGGCCGCTGATTGACGAGGGGCGGCTGCAGGCCGTCTTCCGTGACCTCCCGATGCTGCCCCATGTGGTCGCCGGCATCATCGAGGTGACCGGCCGCGAGTCGGCTTCGGCCGCGCAGCTTGCCGAGGTGGTCGCCGGCGATCCGCGCCTGGCCGGCATGTTGCTGCGAGTGGTCAACAGCGCCTACTTCGGTTTTGCGCGCCGGATCTCGACCATCCCCGAGGCGACCGTCATTCTCGGCCTGCAGGCGGTCAAGAACCTCGCCGTCAGCGCCGCGGTGTGCAACCTGTTCGGCGGCAAGTCCGATCTGGTCGACCGCGCGCAGCTCTGGCGCCATGCCCTGGCCGTGGCCGCCGCCAGCCGCGCCGTGGCGCAGCGCTGCGGCTATTCCGACGGCGAGGAGGCGTTTGCCGCCGGGCTGCTGCATGATTTCGGCCGGCTGGTGCTCGAGCGTTACCTGCCGGTCCAGTACGGCGGTGCGTTGACCAAGTCGCGCGAGCAGCAGGTGCCGCTGCTCGAGGCCGAGCAGGAGACGTTGGGCATCACCCATGCCTGGGTCTCGGGCTGGCTGGCCAGGCAGTGGAATCTGCCGCCGGTGCTGCGCGACAGCATGATGTTCCACCACGACCCAGAAGGCGCCGACGGCGCCGTGCGCACCGCCGCGGCGCTGGTCCACCTGGCCGACCACCTGGTCCACCACGCCGGGATGGGCGGCATCGAGGGCGTGCCGCCGCTGACCGAGCCGAGCCCGTATGCGGTCGAGACGGTCTCGGTGCCGCTGGCCGGCCTGGCCGAGCTGGTGCCCGAGATCATCAAGCAGACCCAGGCGCTCGAGCAGCAGCTCGCCCCGGCGGTGGGCGCCGGCGTCTGAGCCGATCGACGCTTCTTCCCGCTCAACTCTCGGCCCCGCCTGCCGATGACTCTACGGTGGCCCGGTGCTGGGCGGAGCGAACCGGATGCAAGGCATGGTCAGGCAGGAGGAGATCGATAGCCTCCTGATCGACTCGACCGCCGGCGAACACGACGATTGGGCCGGCCAGCGGGCCTCGGTGGGCGAGGTCAAGCTGTACGACTTCAAGCACCCCGAGAAGTTCTCGCGCGAGCAGCTGCGCAGCCTCGAGCGCATCTTCGAGCGCTTCGCCCGCCTGCTCTCGACCAACCTGAGCGCCTATATCCGGACCAACCTGATCGTCAAGATCGAGTCGGTCACGCCGCTCAGCTACCAGGATTACATCTACAGCCTGTCGCAGCCGACGTTGGTCCACGTGATCCAGCTCGACCCGCTGCCGGGCCAGGCGGCGCTCGAGATGAACCCGGCGGTGGTCTTCCCGCTGTTCGAGCAGATGATGGGCGGCCAGCAGCGCCCGAACCACGGCATCCGGCAGTTGACCGACGTCGAGCTGGTGCTCTTCCAACGACCGCTCGACCGCATGTTGCAGTGCCTCACCGAGACCTGGCAGGACTTCGTCACGTTCAATCCGAGCGTGCTGCGCGTTGAGCAGGACCCGCAGTTCGCCCAGGTCGCGGCGGTCAACACCCCGGTGGTGGTGGTCAGTCTCGAGGTCGGCATCGGCGACACCTACGGGATGATGTCGCTCTGCCTGCCCGACGTGCTGGTCGACGCGCTGCTGCATCGCCTCAGTCTCGAGCGGCTGCCCGAGAGCGACGCCGCCAGCGGCGCGGTGCCGCGCGTCGGGCCGGCGCTGACCGCCGTGACGCTGCCGGTGATTGCCGAGCTGGGGCGGAGCGACCTGGCCGTGAGCGAGATCCGGGCACTGCAACCGGGGGACGTGATTCGGTTGTATCGTCGCGTCGCCGAGGATGTCACAGTCTATGTCGGCGACCGTCCGACCCTCCGTGGCGAGGTGGGGCGGCGCGGCAAGAAGCTGTTCCTGCGGGTGACCGGTCGGCTTGACGAACGGCAGCCCGAGGTGAGCGACGAGCCGCCGGTCCGCGAGAGCGACGACGGAGCGGACCAGGCGGCCTGACGAGGCTGGCTGGACCATGGCTCGCATTCTCGTGACCGACGACGACCTGGCCATCTGCGACGTGCTGCAGGAGGTCTTGACCGAGCTGGGCCACTTCGTGACCACCGCCCACAACGGCCGTGAGGGCCTGCAGTGCCTGATGGAGCAGAGCTTCGACCTGGTCCTGCTCGACCTGCGCATGCCGGTGATGAGCGGCTACGAGATGCTGACCAGCCTGCGGCGCACCATCCGCAGCAGCGTGCCCGTGCTCATCCTCACCGGCTACGCCTCGCTCGACGCCATCTTCCGCTGCACCGAGCTGGGCATCGACGGTTACCTGACCAAGCCGTTCCGGCTCGACGAGCTGGAGAGCAAGGTCGCCGCCATCCTCGAAGGCAAACTGCCGCCGGTGGGCAGCCTCAACCGCTCGGCCCGCCGCAACCTGACCCCGCGCGAGCAGGAGGTGCTGCTGCTCATGCGCCAGGGCCGCACCGACGCTGAAATCGCGACCAAGCTGTTCATCAGCGCCAACACGGCCCACAACCATGTCAAGCGGATCATGTCCAAGCTCAACTGCCGCAACCGCAGCGAAGCCGTCGCGCTGAGCTTCGTCGAGGACGTGTTCGAGGCCTGACCGTCCCGTCCGCGAGAGGACTCCCACCGCGGCCCGCCAACCCGAGCAGCCGAGGTGACGGCATGGACGTGCGGGCGAGCGGTGGCACGCTGAGCGATGCGTCCGCCGGCGGGCTGATCGTCGGCCGCACCGGCGAGGGCTGGCTCGGCGGCGAGGTGGTCGACGACGAGACGGCCGCACTCCTGCCCGATGACGCGGGCAAGGCCGGCAAGCTCCACCTGGTCACGCCGCGCGGCCGCCGCGTAGCGGTCATCGGCCTGGGTGACCCGCCGGCCGCCGAGACCGTGCGCCGCGGCGTGGCCAAGGCCGTCGTGGCGCTGCGCGAGGCGGGCGCGCGGACCATCTCCTGCATCTCGTTCGGCCACGACGAGGCGGCGGCCGAGGGCGCCGTGCTGGCCGATTACCGGTTCGAGCGCTACCGCACCAACGGTGAGCCGACGCCGGCGATCGAGACCTTCACGGTCGTCGGCGGCGATGAGCCGGCCCTGGCCGCCGGCACGGCCAAGGCGCGCGGCGCTTGCCTCTGCCGCGATCTGACCAACACGCCGGCCAGCGACCTGACGCCGCGCGATCTCGCCGACGTCGCCGTCGCGCTGGCGCAGCGCACCGGCCTGGGCTGCGCCGTCGACGGCCCCGACTGGCTGGCCGAGCAGGGCTTCGGGCTACTGCTCGGAGTCAACGCCGGCAGTGGCGACGAGCCGCGGCTGATCATCCTCGAGCACCGTGGCGGTGATGGGCCGGCGGTCGGGCTGGTGGGCAAGGGGGTCTGCTTCGATTCGGGCGGCCTGAGCCTCAAGTCGGGCGCCTCGATGATGGGCATGAAGAACGACATGGGCGGCGCGGCGGCGGTGCTCGGCACGATGCAGGCGGTGGCCGAGCTGGCGCTGCCGATCAACGTCACTGCGGTCATCCCGGCGGTGCAGAATCTGGTCAGCGCCACCGCCACGCGGCCGGGCGATATCCACACCAGCTATGCCGGCAAGACGGTCGAGGTGCTCAATACCGACGCCGAGGGCCGGCTCATCCTGGCCGATGCGCTGGCCTACGCCACGAGCGCGCTGGGGCTGACACCGGTGCTCGACATCGCGACCCTGACCGGCGCCTGCATGAGGGCCGTCGGGCCGGTCTTCGCCGGGCTGTTCACGCCCGACGACGCGTTGCGCGACGCACTGCTGGCCGCCGCGGCCGAGGCCGGCGAGAAGTTCTGGCCGCTGCCGCTGGACGAGGAGTTCGGCGAGCTGATGAAGAGCCCGGTGGCCGATCTGCGCAACATCTCGACCATCGAACACGGCGGCGCCAGCAGTGCGGCGATGTTCCTGCGCGAGTTCGTCGGCGAGACACCGTGGCTGCACCTCGACGTAGCCGGCCGCATGACCAGCGCCACGGCCACCGACCTCGGCCCCATCGGCGGCACCGGTTTCGCCGTGCGCGCGTTGGTCAATTGGCTGCGTGGGCCGGCAGAGGGACGAGATGGCTGAACTCGACCTGGCCGTCGAACGGCAGCGGACCGATCCCGACGTGGTCGTCTATGCGCCGGCGAGCATCTCGCGCGAGGCGACCGACACCGGCAATGAGCACTTCCTGGTCTTTCAGACGCCGCGCGGCGAGCACGCCGCGGTCTGGACGCAGTCGAGCTGGGAGGGCGCCGGCAACCACCGCATCGTGATCGCGCACAGCCCCGACCAGGGCCGCACCTGGGAGGCGCCGCGCACCATCGCCGGCAACTACCGCCGCGGTGAGGGGTCGCAGGCGAGTTGGGGATTCCCCATCCCGTCGGCCAGCGGCCGGCTCTACGTCTTCTGGAACCAGTACCAGGGCGTTGACGACGTGCACCACCAGTTCACCGGCACGCTCGACGTCGCGGTCAGCGACGACGACGGCCGGGCCTTCTCGCCGCCGGTGACGCTGCCGATGCCGCGCAGCGCGCACGACCATCCCGACGCGACGGTGCCGGCCAACTGGATTGTCTGGCAGAAGCCCGGCCGCGACTCGCACGGCCGCTGGCTAACCGGCTTCACGCGTTGGACCAGCCGCGCCGTGCGGCCCGAACCGCCCGACGGCGGCTGGTGGGGCAGTTGGGACAGCGCCGCCGAGTTCATGCGCTTCGACAACCTGGACGAAGGCCCCGACCCGGGCGACATCGCCATCTCTTGGCTGCAGGTCGCCGGCGGCCGGCTGACCGTGCCCTACCCCGGCCACCCCGCGGTCAGCGTGGCGCAGGAGCCGAGCTGGGTGGTGTTGCCCGACGGCAGGCTGTTCTGCACGCTGCGCACCTTCACCGGCCAGATTTGGTACACCGTCAGCGAGGACGACGGCGGGCACTGGCGCGAGCCCGAGCCACTCCTCCGCGCCGACGGCGGCGAGCCGCTGCGGCAGCCGCTCTGCTGCTGCCCGATCTACTCGTTCTCCGACGGGCTCTTTGTGCTGCTTTACCACAACAACGACGGCCACTTCGAGCAGTACCTGCCGCGCGACACGAGCTTTAACCGGCGGCCGGCCTACGTCGCGGTCGGCCGGTTCGCCCCGCGGGCGCATCAGCCGCTCGCCTTCGGACCGACGCGGCTGCTCATGGACAACGGCGGCGTGCCGCTGCTCGAGAACCTCAAGCGCACCGATGTGGCGGTCTATACCTCGGTGACCGAGCATGAGGGCCGGCGGATGCTCTGGTATCCGGACCGGAAGTTCTTCCTGCTCGGGAAGGAGTTGACCGACGAGGTGCTGGGGCTGTAGCCGGGACGACCGCCGCGCTCCGGGCCCGCCGGCCCCCGCGCGGCGAGGGCGCTGCAGAGCAAAAGGCCGGAGCCAGGTGCTTGGTCGCTGAGGATGGGAGATAGCGATGACCCCGCGCGAGCGAGTCAACGCGGCGGTGCGGCGGCAGCCGGTCGATCGCGTGCCGTGCGAGATGGGCTTCACGCCCGAGGTCCACGAGATGGTCCGGGCCAAGCTCGGCGACGGAGTCGACATCGCCCGCCACTTCGGCTGGGAAACGCGCCAGGTCGGCTTCCGCGGCCCGCGCGAGCTGGCCGACTTCAGCCGCTACTTCGCCGGGCTCGAAGGCGTGACCGTCGGTTCGGAGTACGGCCACGGCACGCGGCCGGCGGGCTTCCACCACTTCTGGGGTTACGTCTTCCCGCTCCGCGATGCGACGACGCTCGCCGAGCTCGAGGCCTATCCCTGGCCCGACTTCACCCCGACCTATCGCCACGAGCACCTCGAGGCCGAGGTGGCGCGGCTGCACGATCAGGACTGGCACGTGTCGGGTTTTGCCGGCCACATCTGGGAGACCGGTTGGCAGATCCTCGGGCTCGAGCGGACGCTGGCCGACCTGGTGCTCGACCCCGACATCCCGCGCTACGTGCTCGAGCGGATCTGTGAGGACAACTGCTTCAAGGCCCGGCGGCTGGCCGAGGCCGGCGTCGACATGCTCCGCGTCGGCGACGACGTGGGGATGCAGGATCGGTTGATGATGCCCCCGCGGCTCTGGCGCGAGATGCTCAAGCCGCTGCTCGCCCGAGAGATTGCCGCCGCGCGCGAGATCAACCCCGAGCTGCCCGTCTGGTACCACTCCGACGGCGACGTGAGCAGCATCATCGACGACCTGATCGAGGTCGGCGTAACGGTGCTCAACCCGGTGCAGCCCGAGTCGATGGACCTGCGCCGGCTGCGCGATGAGTACCGCGACCGGCTCTGCTTCTGGGGCGTGATCGGCACGCAGAGCACGATGCCGTTCGGCACGCCGGGAGAGGTGAAGAACGCCGTGCGCGAGGCGATTGAGCTGTTCGCCCCCGGCCTGGTGCTGGCTCCGACGCACGTGCTCGAGCCCGAGGTGCCGTGGGAGAACATCATCGCCTTCCACGAGGCGATCGATGAGTGCGTCCCCGCCTGACCCGGCCGGCGAGCCGGTCGCCCGCCCGCTGCTGCCAATCGGCTTCGCCTGCGCCGCCGGCTGCTGCCTCGGCCTGGCCCATCCGGAGTGGCTCGGGCCGGCCCGCGGCCTGCTGGCCGCCGCGCTGCTGCTCGCCGGCGGCTGCCGGTTCAGTGGCCGGGTCGCCTTCGCCGCGGCGCTGGCCGCAGCGCTGGCGCTCGGCGTCTGGCGCGGCGCGGCCGACGACCTGCGCTGGCAGGGCCAGCCGCTGCTCCGCTGGCTCGGCCTCCCGGCGGAGTTCGAAGCGATTGTCGATGAGCCGGCCGAGCCGACCTACGACGGCGAGCGGCTGATGCTCTCGGTCCGCGCCATCGCCCTGCTCGGCGGTGAGCCGCGCCCGCTGCGCGGCCGACTGCTGCTCCGCGTCCAGGGCCGCGCCTACCTCGATGCCGGCGACCGGATCCGGTTCAGCGCCACGCTCGAGCCGCCGCGCACCGCCGGCGGGCCGGGGCAGTTCAGCGAGCGGCGCTACCTTCGCGGCCACGGCATCGCGGCGGTGGCTCGGGTGACGGGCCCACCCGAGCTGCTTCGCCGCGGCGAGGGCGGATGGGTCGCGTCGCTGGCCAAGTCGCTGCGCTCGCGGCTGTGCCAATCGGTGGCCGAGCAGATGCCCGGACCGGCCGCCGAGGAGTATGCCCGGCTGCTCAACAGCCTGGTCTTCGGCACCCACGCGGCGCCGGTCGCCGAGCGGCTCGAAGATGCCTTCCGCCGAGCCGGGTTGGTCCACCTGCTGGTCGCCTCGGGCACGCAGGTGTCGCTGTTGCTCGGATTGGTCTTCCTGCTCGGCCGCCCCCTGCCGCGGCCGCTGGTGTTCGTCGTCGGTCTGGTGGTGATCGGCCTCTACACGCTGGTCACCGGCTTCGAGCCGTCCATCCTGCGTGCCGCGCTGATGGGCGTGGTGGTGCTCGGCGGGCTGGTCCTCGGCCGCCAGCCCGATGCCGGCACGGCGCTCGCCGTGGCCGCCGCCGGGCTGCTGCTGCACCAGCCGGCGCAGTCGGGCGACGTCGGCTTCCAGCTCTCGTTCGCCGCCACCGCCGGACTGATCTTCGTCGGCGTGCCGCTGTATCGCCGCCTGCAGCCGCGGATCGGCTCCCTCGCCGCGGGCACGCTGTCGTTCACGCTCGGTGCCCAGCTCGCCGTCGCGCCGGTGCTGCTCTATCACTTCCGCGCGCTGTCACTGATCGGCCTGCTGGCCAACCTGGCCGCCGTGCCGCTCGCCGGCGTGCTGGTCGTGCTTGGGCTCGCCGGCAGCCTGCTCGGCCTGAGCTGGTCGGCCGGAGCCTGGTGGCTCAACCAGGTGAGCAGCACGGTCCTGACGAATGTCGTCGCCTTGGTCGGGAGTTGCGAACGCGTGCCGGGAGGATACCGCGAGCTGTGGGCCGTGCCGCCGGCGCTGCTGGCCGCCTGGATCGCCGGCGTCGCCGCGCTGGCGGTCGCGCTCGAGCCGCCGCGCTGGCTCGCCTGGTGGACCCGGCCGAGGCGCCTGGTCGCGGCCGCGGCGCTGGTCGCGTTGGCGGTCGGCGGCGCGGCCTGGCGGGCGTCGCGCGCGGCGCTGACGGTGGCCGTGCTCGATGTCGGCCAGGGTGACAGCCTCTTCGTCCGCACGCCCGACGGCCGCTGCTACCTGATCGACGGCGGGCCGCGGCAGGTGATCGACGGCCGCGTGATCGACGCCGGCGCCGAGAAGGTGGTGCCCGCGCTGATGCTGCTCGGCGTGCGGCGGCTCGAGGCGGTGATCGGCACGCACGCCGACGACGACCACATCGGCGGCCTGCCGTCGGTGCTGCGGGCCTTCCCCACCCGCCGGTTGCTGCTGCCCGAGCTGCCCGACGGCGACGCGGGCGTGCGGCGGCTGAGGTCGACCGCGTCCGAGCTGGACGTACCGGTTGATCGCCTGGCACGCGGCGCGGTGCTCGAACTCGGCGGCGGTGTGCGGGGTTATGTGCTCTGGCCGCCGGTGACGCCGCCGGCGGGGATGGCGGTGGGCACGAACAATCTGAGCATCGTAATGAAGCTGGTCTATCGGAGTCACAGCTTCCTGTTGACGTCCGATCTGGAGGCGGCGGGCGATCGGTTGCTGCTGCGTCTTGAGGGCGATCTTGGCGCGACGGTGCTGAAGGTCCCGCACCAGGGCGCGGGCGATGCCTTATCCGATCCGTTCCTCACGGCGGTGAAGCCACGCTACGCGGCGATCAGCGTGGGCCCCAACAGCTTCGGCCATCCGGCGGCGGCGACGTTGGACCGGCTGGCGGCCCACGGCACCGTGACGCATCGGACCGACCTGTCCGGGATGGTGCTCTATCGGTCCGACGGCCGCACCCTGACGGTGCGGACCTATGGCCGGCGCTGAGCGCGGGGGCGCCGAAGGAGGCGGCATGCAGGCGGATCAGTTTCGCGCCCGGGCCGAGGCGCTCGTGGCCAATGTCGAGAAGGTCATCCTCGGCAAGCGGCGCGAGGTCGAGCTGGCCGTCGCCGGCCTGCTCTGCCGCGGGCACATCCTGATCGAAGACAAGCCGGGCACCGGCAAGACGATCCTGGGGCGCGCGCTGGCCCGCTCGATCAACGCCAAGTTCTCGCGCATCCAGTTCACGCCCGATATGCTGCCGTCGGACATCACCGGGGTGAGCATCTTCGATCAGCGGCAGTCGGAGTTTCGCTTCCAGCCAGGTCCGCTGTTTGCCAGCGTGGTGCTGGCCGACGAGATCAACCGCGCCACGCCGAAGGCGCAGGCCAGCCTGCTCGAGTGCATGGACGAGTATCAGGTCACCGTCGACGGCACGACGCACCGGCTGCCCGAGCCGTTCTTCGTCATCGGGACCGAGAATCCGATCGAATACCACGGCACCTATCCGCTGCCCGAGGCACAGCTCGACCGGTTCCTGCTCCGCCTCACGTTGGGCTACCTGAGCCACGAGACCGAGCTCGAGATGCTCACCGCGCAGCAACAGGATCACCCCATCTTCGAGCTCTCGACGGTGGTCGACGGCCGCGAGGTGGTCGAGCTGCAGGCGGCGGTGCGGGAGGTGCCGGTCGGCGACGTGGTCAAGGACTACATCGTCCGACTGGTCGCCTCGACCCGCGACCACCGCTGGATCACGCTGGGCGCCAGCCCACGTGGCAGTCTCGGCCTGATGCGCATGGCCCAGGCCTGGGCGCTGATGCACGGCCTGCCTGCGCCGCGTGAAGATGAGGTCCAAGATGTCGCGACGACGGTGCTCTCGCACCGTCTGATCCTCAGCCCGGAGGCGCGCGGGCAGGGGCTGTCCGACATCGACGTGGTCGAGGACCTGGTCCGCGAGACGGAGGTCAGGATACCGTAGATGCTTGCCACCCGGCGGCACTTTCGCTTTGTCACCCTGATGTGCGGCGCGGTCTTCATCTACGCCGTGGCGCTGATCTTCTCGCTGCCCGCGCTCTACTTCTTCTGCGCCTGCCTGCTGGTGCTGCCCGCGGTGAGCTACTTCCTGGCCGCCGTCGGGCTGGGGCGCATCAAGGGCGAACGGCGCCTGCCGGCGCGGCTCTGGCCGGGCGACAAGGTCGACGTCGAGCTGCGCCTGCAGCTCGAGAGCTTCTTCCCCAAGTGCCTGCTGCGCATCGACGAGCAGTTGCCTGTCGGCCTGGCCGGCGACCCGCGCCAGCCGCCCGGCTGCGTGGTGCCGATGCTGTGGGGCGATACCCACATCTACCGCTACCCATTGACCGCCGTCCACCGCGGGCGGTATCGACTGCCGGCCCTGCGTTGCACGGCGCTCGATACTTTCGACCTGTTCGCCGCCTCGCGCGAGGTCGGCCCGGCCGACGAGCTGCTGGTCTACCCCGCGACGGTGCCGCTGCGCGACCATGCGCTCCACTCGCCGACGCTGGTCGGGCAGATCCGTCGCCGGCGTCCGTCGAGCGACGGCACCGACTTTCGGGCCACCCGCGAGTACCGTCCGGGTGACGAGCTGCGGCGCATCCACTGGCGCAGCACCGCGCGGCGGGGCACGCCGATTGTGATGGAGTTCGAGGAGCCGGCCAGCCTCGACATGTTCCTCATTCTCGACGCCAGCACGGGCAGCCTGGCGGGCGAGGGCAAGGAGACCAACTTCGAGACCGGTGTGACGCTGGCCGCGTCGATTGTCGAGCACGAGTTGGACCGCGGCAACGCCGTCGGGCTGCTCTGCCAGAGCGAGCAGCGGCTGCTCCTGCCGCTGACCGACGAGCGGCACCGGCTGCTCGAGTTCTTCGAGGCCCTGGCGCTGGTCGAGGCCGACTGCCCCGAGCCGTTCGCCCGCACCCTGGCCGGCGCGCTCGACGAGGTGCCGAGCGGGGTCGAGGTGCTGATCATCAGCGGCTCGGCCGACACCGCACTGGTCGCCAGTGTGCAGCGATTGCTGCAGCGCCAGCACCCCGTGGCGCTGGCCTGGCTCGATCCGCGAGGCTATCCGGGAATCGAGAACGGCGCCACCGGCGATGGGTTGTTGCAGGCGGTCAAGTCGGTCGGCGCGCTGCCGTTCCGGGTGCGGCGGGGGCGCATCGCGGCAGGGCTGGCGGAGCCCCTGGCATGAGAGCAAGCACCGGCGGCTGGGACGATTTCCTCGGCCGGCGCGACCTGCCGACTTATGTCGGCGGCTGGCTGGCCGCCGCGTCGTGGCTGGCGGCGGTCGGCTCGACCATCGGCGACGCGACCTTCAACGTGCTCATCCTGGTGCTGACCAGCATCGGTTTCGCGGTCAGCTTTTGGCTCCGCGGCTACGAGCAGACTGACCAGTGGCCGGCGATCAAGCGCGGCATGTTGGGCCCGAGCGTGGTGGTCCGCACGGCCTTCATGCTCGCCTTTGTGCTGCCCGGACTGGCCAACACGCGGCCCTTCTCGGCGCTGGTGCCCGATGTCGCCCGCGCCTCGGCCGAGTGGCTGATCGGCAGCGGCTTCATGTGGGCCATGGCGCTCTACAGCTTCGGCCTGGTCAGCGACGGGCTGGTCGCCTTCGGCTCGGTGCTCGGGCTGTCGATGCTCGGCCTGATGGCCTCGAGCAACGTCAACCCGGAGCTCGGCGTCGCCTTCCTGTTCTACCTGCTCGGCAACGTGCTGATGCTGAGCAACATGACCCTGGCCCACCACAGCCCGGTGCGCCAGGAGCGAACCAGCGGCAGCGCCATGGCCCGCTGGGTCGGCGACCAGATCATCGTCGCCGGCATCGCCGTCGCCGGCACGGCGGTGCTCGCCATCGGCGTCGCCGCGCTGCTCCAGCTCGTCTCGCCGCGCGGGCTGCTGGCTTATCTGCACGTGCCGGCCAATGCCCGCGGGCCGTCGGCGGTGTCGCATTCGTTCGCCGCCTTCGAGGACCGCATGGAACTCGGCGTGGGCAACCCGAACCTGCCCCAATCGCCGATGTTCACCGCCGACAACGCCGAGCCAGGCCTGCTCTGGCGGCGGCGGGTCTATGACCGGTATGTCGCCCGCATGTGGCAGACCACCGCGCCGGCCAGCGTGCCCGAGGGCATCGGCCGCGGCGGCCGAGTGGTCTTGCGCACCAACGCCGAGGACGCCGCCGAACTCGCCGCCCGCCGGCGGATCGAGCCCCGCATCCGCGCCGTGGCCAACGGCCTGCGGCTGGCCGCACCGCCGCTGGTGACCGAGATCCACTTCCTCGGCGGCGCGGTCGATGACCAGGTCTACGTCGACAAGTTCAACAGCCCGGACGTCCGGCTGCCGGCCAACTCGACCGTCGAGGTGGTCTGTGACATCCCGATCGCCGGCTACGACGAACTGCGCGAGGTGGAGGATATCGACGCCGACGACTGGGGTAACTACGTTCAGGTGCCCTATCCCGCGCGCCGGGTGATCGAAGTCGAGGAGCGGCGCATCGTCGATGACACGCTCGGCCCGTATGACCGGGCGGTCCAGATCGAGCAGTACCTGCAGGCGGAGTTCCGCTACGACCTGGCCGTCTCGATCCCCGAGCACGAGTACGACGACGCGATGGAGTTCTTCCTCGCCGAGAAGCGCGGCGCCTGCGACCTGATCGCCACCGCGATGGCGCTGTTGGCCCGGCAGAGCGGCATTCCCGCGCGGGTCGCCGTCGGTTACTCGGGTGGCGAGCCGCAGAGCGACGGCGTGCTGCTGATCCGCGCCAGCCACGCCCATGCCTGGGCCGAGCTCTACTTCCAGGGCTACGGCTGGCTGGCGTTCAACCCGGCCGTGCCCGGCACGGCCACGCCCGAGACCGGCCAGGTTGGCGGCGCCGCGACGGGCGGCGGCGGACGGCGGATCCGGCCGGTGCGCCTGCTGATGTTCTGCCTGGCGGCCTGGCTGATTGGCTATGGCAGCCTGCAGGTCCACCGCCGGCGACCGATGTTCAGCGCCGACCCCGGCGGCGAGGTGGCCAAGGCCTACCACGCCGCGCGCCGGGCGCTGCGCCGGCGGGCGCAGCCGCGGCGGGCCTACGAGACGCCGCGCGCCTACTACGACCGCCTGCGCAGCGAACGCAGCGGCGCGGCCTGGCTGGTGCCGTTCGAGCGCCTGACCGCGCTCTATGAGCGGCAGCGCTATGGGTTGGGACCGATTGGGGTCGACGAGGTGCAAGCCAGCATCGAGGCCGCACGCGAGGTGCGGCGCTGGTCGGCGCGGGATCGGTTCCGGGCGCGGCGCTGAGCTCAGACGGCGCCGGTCTCGGCCAGCGCGCTGACGGCGCGGTGCAGGCGGGTGGCTCGCCGGCAGGCGTTGTTCTTGTGCACGATGCCGCGCTTGGCCGCGCGGTCCAGCCGCGATTCGGCCAGCCGGGCCAGCTCACGTGCCGCGTCGCCGTCGCCGGCGGCAATCGCCTGGCGGCAGCGCTTGACGATGGTCTTGATCTCGGACTTGGCGGCTAGGTTCCGCGCCCGCCGCTTGGCGTTCTGGCGCACCCGCTTCGCCGCCGACCGCGTGTTCGGCACGCTCGCTCTCCTCACACACCTGCTAGACAGGCGCCGAATCTACCACAGCCGGCGCGAACGGGCAAGGACGGCCATCGGTCATTGGCCGGCGCCACCGGCAATCCCGCGCAGCGCGGCGAAGAACGGCTCGCGCGCCCAACGCTCGGCCCATGGCTCGTGGCCGCAGCGCTCGAGCAGCACCAGCTCGGCTGTCGCGCCGGCCGCGCGCAGTGGCTCGATCACCCCCGCGCCGGGGTGGCAGTCGTGGTCGCCGTGGATCACCGTCACCGGGCAACGTAACTCGCGCGCCGCGGCGATGATCCCACCGGCCTCGCGCAGCGCCGCCGCCTCGCTCCAGATCTTCTGAAACAGCACGCCGTCCACCTCACATCCGGTGTCGTCGACCGGGATCGGCTCGTAGGCGTCGGCCCGGCCGCACAGCTCGCCCAGCCGCGCCAGGGCCGCGTCGGGGTCGGCGGTTTGCTCGAACGACCCCATGAGGGCCGCCAGCTCGCTGCGCTCCGGCTCGGGCAGATTGGCCAGCCGGCGCGGCGTGATCTGCGCGGCGTACGAGGCCTCGAGCGGACCGCTGGCGACCATCACCAGCCGGGCCACCAGCTCCGGCCGCGCCGCCGCGGTCAGCAGCCCGAGCATCGCGCCCCACGAGTGCCCGATCAGCGTCACCGGCGGTGCGGCCCGGCCGATCTGCTCCGCCAGCTCGGCCACCTGGCCGGCCACCGAATCGGCCGACTGCAGCGCCTCGAGCACCCCGGCGAAGCAGGCCAGGCCGCGGCACAGCGGCGCCGCCGAACCGGCCGCGCCCGGCCCGCCGTGAGCGACGACCACGCGATAGGGTGCCGAGCCGTGCAGGCGGATGGTATCCATGCCGTCAGCATAGCCGATCGGCCGCCGCTGGCGAAGCGGTTGCAGCCGACGGCCGGATCCGACCTCGGAGCGATGCATGACCCCCCAGGAGCTGCTCCTCGCCACCTTCCGCGGCGAGCCGTGCGACCAGGTGCCCTGGTTTGCCGACCTGACCTACTGGTACTCCGGCCGGCAGGCCTACGGCACGCTGCCCGAGCGCTACGCCGGCGACGGCGTGGCGCTGCTCTACAGCGACCTCAACGTCGGCTGCCACGAGCACATGCTCGCCTTCTGCTGCCGCGCCGAGTACGACGAGGTCGACATCACGCAGCAGGTGCACGAGGCGGGCGGCGAGCGGAAGCTGGTCACCCGCTGGTCGACGCCTGTGGGCAGCATCGAGCAGGTGCAGCAGTGGGAGCCGCTCAGCGCCACCTGGGCCTACCGCCAGTACCCCGTCGCCACGGTCGAAGACCTGCGCGTGCTGCGGTTCATCCACGAGCATGAACACCTGACGCCGGACTACACGGCCCAGGAGCGGCAGATCGCGCTGTTCGGCGAGTGGGGCGTGGCGAGCTCGATTCCGCGCCGCACGCCGTTCGCCAATCTCGCGGTGATCTGGATGGGGGTGACCAACACCGTCTACGCCATGCACGACGCGCCGTCCGAGTTCGAGGCCACGCTAGAGGTTCTCGACCGCGCCGACGACCCGGTCTATGAGGCCATCGCCGGCAGCCCCGCGCCGCTGGTCTACTTTGGTGAGAACATCACCGGCGAGCTGGTCAGCCCGCGCATCTTCGCGCGCTACTACGCGCCTTATTACGCGCGGCGCGTGCCGGAGTGCCATGCCGCCGGCAAGTTCATCTTCGTCCACGTCGACGGCACCTTCCGCCGCGTGCTCGGTCCGCTGGCGGCCACCGGCGTCGATTGCGCCCAGAGCCTCACCCCGGCGCCGGTGGGCGACGTCGAGATCGCCGACATGCGCGCGCTGGCCGGGCCCGATCTGATCCTCTGGGGCGGCCTGCCGGCGGTGCTGTTCAGCCCGATCTACCCGGAGCAGGTGTTGCGCGACTGCGTCGCCGAGTGCCTCCGCTGCTACCGCGACGACCCGCGCTTCATGCTCTGTGTCTGCGACCAGGTGCCGCCCGACGCCGACCTCGAGCGGGTCGCCATGGTCAGCGAAATCGTCGCCGCCGAAGGGGCTCGGAACGTGCCGTGACGGCGCCCCGCGCCGCTAACGCGACAACCGCAGCCTGAAGTCGTACCGGTCGCCGCGCCAGAGCGAGTGGAGGTACTGCACCGGCTCGTCGCGATCGTCGTAGATGGTGCGTGTGATGATGAACAACGGGTCGCCCGGCTCGACCGCCAGTCGCTCCGCCTCTTCCGGCGCCGCGGCGCGGGTGCGGACCGACTGCTCGGCCCACTGCAGCCGGCGGCCGTACTGTTCCTCATAGAGCCGCCACAGCGAGCCCGACAGATCCTGCCGGTCGAGGTCGGGCGCGACGGCGACCGGCAGGTAGCACCACTGCAGGCTGACCGGTTCGTCGTCGGCCAGGCGCAGGCGGTAGACCTCCCACACCGCCACGCCCTCGGCCAGGCCGAGCGCCTGGGCGATGTGCGGCGGCGCCGGCATCGCGGCCACGCTGAGCAGTCGCGTGCCGGGCCGGAACCCGCGCGCGCGCAGGTCGTCGGTGACCGAGCAGAGGCGGGTCAGCTCGTGCTCGACCCGCCGCGGGCGGATGAACGTGCCGCGGCCGCGCGCTCGCTCGATCAACCCCTCTTGCTCGAGCAACCCCAGCGCCTGCCGAACCACCCCGCGACTGACCCGGAAGCGGCGACAGAGCGCCAACTCGGTCGGCAACGCGGCGGCCTGGTCGGCCGCGCCGATCGCCGCGCGCAGGGACTGCGCAATCTGGTAATACAACGGCACCGGGCTGGTGCGGTCGACCGGCGGCAGTGTCGGTTCGGTCATGATCGGTTGTCTGGACATGATAGCCGGGGACGGGGCGGGTCGTCAAGCCTGCTGGCGAAGCAACGGGGCGCGGGCGTCCTCGCGCGCCGGTCGGTCGGGGCGCGGGCGTCCTCGCCCGCACGTCGTTCGGGGCGCGGGCGTCCTCGCGCGCCGGTCGTTCGGGGCGCGGGCGTCCCCGCCCGCCCGTTCGGGGCGCGGGCGGGGGCGGCCGCCCCCGGCCCGCGGCCGGGGGGGGGGGCCCCCCCCCCGGGGGGGGGCCCCCGGGGGGCGCCCCCCCCCCCCCCCCCCCGAGGCCGGCTCTTGACTCCGCGCCGCCGGTCCGCTAGGATTTGTCCGGACAATCGATCATTGGAGCCGCGATGCCGCCGACGCCTGAGCATCTGGCCGACATGTACCGCGTGATGCAGCGCATCCGGCAGTTCGAGGAGACGGTCAACCGCCTTTTCCTCGAGGGTCGCCTGCCGGGCACACTGCACCTCTATCCGGGTCAGGAGGCCTGCGCCGTCGGCGCCTGCGCGGCGCTGCGGCCGGACGACTGGATCCTGACCACCCACCGCCCGCACGGCCACGCGATTGCCAAGGGCGTGTCGCTCGACACGATGATGGCCGAGCTGTTCGGCAAGTCGGGCGGCTGCTGCGGCGGTTACGGCGGCTCGATGCACGTCGGCGACCCGGCCGTCGGCGCGCTGCCGGGCATCGCCATTGTCGGCGCCAACATCCCCATCGCCGCCGGCATGGCCTACGGCTTCAAGCTCCGCGGCAGCGGGCAGGTGGCCTGCTGCTTCACCGGTGATGGGGCGGTCAACGAGGGCGCCTTTCACGAGGGCCTGAACATGGCCGCCATCTGGGACCTGCCGGTGGTCTACCTGTGCGAGAACAACCAGTACGGCGCCTCGACGCCGATTGCGCAGGTGGTTCGCCTCGAGCACCTGGCCGACCGCGCACTGGGCTACGGCATCCCGGGCGAGACGGTCGACGGCATGGACGCGCTGGCGGTGTATGAGGCGGTCGAGCGCGCGGTGGCACGGGCTCGGGAAGGCGGTGGGCCGACCTTCCTGGTCGGTGAGACCTACCGCTTCGGCGGTCACAGCCGGAGCGACACGCGGGGCTATCGCTCGCGCGAGGAGGAGGCCGAGTGGCGCGCGCGCGACCCGCTGCCCAAACTGGCGGCTCGGCTGCCCGACGGCACGGCCGAGGGCATCGAGGCCGAGGTGGCGGCCGAGCTAGAGGCGGCGATCGCCTTCGCCGACGCGTCGCCTGCGCCGGCGCCCGAGGATTGTCTGCGGCATGTGTTTGCCGGCGGGGAGGCCGACGATGAGTGAGACCCGCCAGATGACCATCGCCGAGGCGCTGCGCGAAGCGATCCGCGACGAGATGCGCCGCGACGAGCGGGTGGTCTGCCTGGGCGAAGACATCGGCATCCCGGGCGGGTTCGGCGGCGCCTTCACCGTCACCCTCGGCCTGTCCGACGAGTTCGGCCACCAGCGCATCCTCGACACGCCGATCAGCGAGATCGGCATCGCCGGGGCGGCGGTCGGCATGGCGCTGGCCGGGCTGCGGCCGATCGCCGACGTGCAGTATGCCGACTTTCTCTTTTGCGCCATGGACCAACTGGTCAACCAGGCGGCCAAGCTGCGTTACATGTCGGGCGGCAAGCTGGCCGTGCCGCTGGTCATGCGCGCCCCGTGCGGCGCGACGACGCGGGCGGCGCAGCACAGCCAGAGCCCCGAGTCGTTCTTCCTCGGCGCGCCCGGCCTGAAGGTCGCCTGCCCGTCGACCGCCTATGACGCCAAGGGCCTGCTGCTCTCGGCCATCCGCGATGACGATCCGGTGCTCTTCTTCGAGCACAAGTTGCTCTACGGCAGCCGTGGCATGCGCGCCGAGGCCTCGGCGCTCTCGCCGGTCGGCGAGGTGCCGCTCGGCGACTACACCATCCCGTTCGGCCAGGGCGCCGTTCGGCGCGAGGGGAGCGACGTGACCATCGTGGCCAAGCTGCTGATGGTCTACAAGGCGCTCGCCGCGGCGGAGCAGTTGGCCGAGCGGGGCATCTCGTGCGAGGTGATCGATCCGCGGACCATGGTCCCGCTCGACACGGCGCTGATCGTCGACTCGGTCCGCCGGACCGAACACCTGGTGATCGTCGACGAGTGTCCGCGCACCGGCGGCTGGGCCAACGAGGTGGCCGGGGTGATACAGGAGTTGGCCTTCGGCAGCCTCGACGCGCCGATTGCGCGGGTCACCGCGCCCGACACGCCGGTGCCTTTCTCACCGGCCATGGAGCGGTATTACGTGCCCGACGAGGCGGACATCATCGCAGCCGTCGAGGAGGTGCTGCGGTGGCGCTGACCGCGCTGAGCGAGATCCTGGCCGCCGCGCGAAGCGGCGGCTATGCCGTCGGCTATTTCGAGGCCTGGGACTGCCACAGTCTGGAGGCCGTCGCCGAGGCGGCCGAGGCCGAACGCGCGCCGGTGATGCTCGGTTTTGGTGGCTTGATGATGGAGCCGGCCTGGTTCGCCCGCTTCGGCATCGAGCCGCTCGGCGCCCTGGGCCGCGCGGTGGCCGACTCCCTGGCCGTGCCGGCGGCGCTGATCCTCAATGAGGCGCTCGAGTTCGATCACGCGGCGCGCGGCGTCGGCGCCGGCTACAACGTGGTCATGCTGGCCGGCGGCGAGCTGCCCGACGACGAGCATGTGGCGGTGACCCGGCGGCTAGTCGCCGTGGCGCATCCGCGCGGGGTCGAGGTGCAGGCCGAACTGGGCTGCCTGCCCACCTTCGGCCGGCAGCACGCCTCGCGATTGACCGATCCGGCCGAGGCGGAGCAATTCGTGCGCGACACCGGGATCGACTTCTTGGCGGTCAGCATCGGCAACGAGCATCTGCGCACCCGGGGCTCGTCGGCGGTCGACCTGGAGCGGCTGCGGGCGATTCGCGAGCGGGTCGAGGTGCCGCTGGTGATCCACGGCGGCAGCGGCCTGGCGCCGGCCGACATCACGGCGCTGGTGGCCGGCGGCGCGGCGCTGTTCCATGTCGGCACGGTGCTCAAGCGTGCCTGGCACGACGCGATTGCGGTCGGCGGCGGGGCGGTCGACTACCAGGTCCGGGTCGGCTCGCGCAAGCCAGGCGACATGCTGCTGCCGGCCAAGAGGGCAGTGCGCGAGACCGTGCGCGGGCTGATCCGGCTCTACGGCTCGGCGGGGAGAGCTTGATGGCGACGCGCATCGTGGTCCCCGACGCCGGGCAGACGACCGATGAGATGCTGCTCGAGCGCTGGCGTGTGGCCGTCGGCGATGTGGTCGCGAGCGGCGACATCGTGGCCGACATCGAGACCGACAAGGCGACCATGGAGCTCGAGTCGTACGCCGCCGGCACGGTGCTCGAGCTCCTCGCCGGCGAGGGCGACCTGGTCGTCGTCGGGCAGGCGCTGCTGGTCATCGGACAACCTGGCGAGACCGCAGCGGAGGCGGCGCCGCCGACCGAGCCGACCGCGCGTCAGCTCGCCACGCCGGCGGCGCGGACCACCGCGCGCGAACATGGGCTCGAGCTGGCCGGCATCACCGGCAGCGGGCCCGAGGGCTGCATCGTCAAGCGCGACGTCGCCGCGGGCGAGGCGCGTCGCCCGAACCTGGTGCCGCTGTCGCCGATGCGCCGGGCGATTGGCGCGCGGCTGCAGCAGAGCGTGCGCGAGGCGCCACATTTCTACGTCGCCATCGAGGTCGACCTGACCGTCGCGCTGGCGGTCCGCGAGGCGATCGGCGAGGTCTCGATCAACGATCTGATCCTGAAGGCCACCGCCGACACGCTGGCAGCCTACCCGCGGGTCAACTGCCGGCTCGAGGGCGAGAACATCGTCTACCTCGACGCGGTCCACCTCGGCATCGCCGTCGGCGTCGAGGACGGCCTAGTCGTGCCGGCGCTGGCCCACGCCGACCGGCTCACGTTGCGCGAGCTGGCGGCCGAGGCCCGGCGGCTGATTGCCGACGCCCGCGCCGGGCGGCTGCCCTCGCTGCGGGGCAGCTTCACCGTCTCGAATCTGGGCATGTACGGGGTCAAGTCGTTCACTGCCATCATCAACCCGCCCGAGGCGGCGATTCTCGGCGTCGGCGCGGTGCTGCCGAAGCTGATGCTGACCGACCGCGGCATCGTCGCCGCGCCGACGGTGGAGTTGACGCTGTCGAGCGACCACCGCGTGCTGGACGGCGTGCTGGCCGCCGAGTTCTTGCAGGCTTTGCGGCAGCGGCTGGAGAATCCCGCGGCGTGGAGCACGGGTTAGCGACGGTTGGCGACGGCCGGGTCGGTCAGTCCAGTCGGGGTTGCCCCGCATTGAAATGCGGGGCTGAGGCGTACAAAACCCGCCTGAAGGGCGGGTTCGGGAGTGTCGAGAGGTGATGTCGGCGGCCTTGGGAGGGTGAGATGAAGCGCTCGGAGATCAACGCCCTGCTGCGCCGGGCGGTCGCCTTTTGTGACGAGATGGGCTTTCGCCTGCCGCCGTTCGCCTTCCGCTCGCCGGCCGACTGGGCCGCCGCCGGGCCCGAGGACGACGAGATCCGCGACAACCAGCTCGGCTGGGACATCACCGATTTTGGCCTCGGGCGGTTCGACGAAGTCGGACTGGTGATCTTCACCATCCGCAACGGCAACCCCGACCCGGCCTCGCCGTACACCAAGTCGTACTGCGAGAAGCTGCTCATCTGCGAGCCGGGCCAGGTCACGCCGTTCCACTACCACGCGGCGAAGATGGAGGACATCATCTGCCGCGGCGGCGGCGACCTGGTGCTCCGCCTGCACCACAGGAGCGACGACGGCAGGCTGGCCGACACGCCGGTGAGCGTCAGCGTCGACGGCACGCGCCGCGAGCTACCGGCCGGCGGCACGGTGCGGCTGAGGCCCGGCGAGAGCATCACCCTGCCGCCGTACCTCTACCACGAGTTCTGGGCCGCCGAGGAGGGCGGGCCGTCGCTGGTCGGCGAGGTCTCGAAGGTCAACGACGACCACCACGACAACTTCTTCCTCGATCCGATCGGTCGCTTCCCCGAGATCGACGAGGACGAGCCGCCGCTGCACCTGCTGTGCACCGAGTATCCGCCGGCACGGTGAGCCGGCGGTGAGCGTTTTGCGGTCACCGCTCGCGCTCGAACATGCGGAAGAGCACCGGCAGCACGAACAGGGTGAGCAGCGTCGAGGTGACCAGACCGCCGATGACCACCGTGGCCAGCGGGCGTTGCACCTCGGCGCCGGCGCTGTGGCTCAGCGCGGCGGGCATGAACCCGACCGCGTCGGTCAGGGCGGTCATAAGGATTGGGCGCAGGCGCAGGTCGGCCCCGCGGCGGAGGGCCTCGTCCATCGGTCTACCCTCGGCGCGCAGGCCGTTGATGCACGAGATCATGACCACGCCGTTGAGCACCGCGATGCCGCACAGGACGACGAACCCGACCCCGGCCGAGATGCTGAACGGCAGCCCGCGCAGCCACAAGGCGAGGATGCCGCCGGTGGCCGCGAACGGCACGTTGGCGAAGATCAGGATGGCGCTGCGCGCCGAACGGAAGCTGAGGTAGAGCAGCGCGAAGATCAGCGCCAGCGCCGTCGGCACCACCACGGCGAGCCGCGCCCGGGCCCGTTGCAGGTTCTCGAACTGCCCGCCCCAGTCGAGGCTGTAGCCGGCCGGCAGATCGATTGCCGCCTCGAGCCGCTCGCGCGCCTCGTCGACAAACGAGCCGATGTCACGACCGCGCACGTTGAGCTCAATCACCTTGCGCCGCGACGCCGCCTCACGGCTGATCTGAGCCGGCCCCTCGACCAACTCGAGCCGGGCCACGGTGGCCAGCGGGACCCGCTCGCCGGTGCTGGCGGTCAGCAGCAGTCGGCCGATGCGCTCGGGATGGTCGCGGTCCTCCGGCCGCAAGCGGGCCACCAGGGCGTAGCGCGCGTCGCCTTCGAGGACCTCGCCCGCCTTGGCCCCGCCGATGCCGATCTCGACCAGCTCATGGACATCCGAGACATTCAAGCCGTGCCGGGCCAGCGCCTCGCGGTCGACGGTGATGTTCAGTTGCGGCAGGCCGCTGGTCTGCTCGACCTGCAGGTCGGTCGCGCCGGGCACCTCGCGGAGTACGTCGGCGGCCTGCTCGGCCAGGCGGTCGAGGGTCTCGAACTCGGGTCCGAAGACCTTGACCGCGATATCGCTGCGCACGCCCGAGATGAGTTCGTTGACGCGCAGCTCGATCGGCTGGCCGTAGCCGACGTTGATCCCAGGCAGCAGCTCGAGCCGCTGCTCCATCTCCTCGCGGATGGCCTCCTTGTCGATCCCGGGCCGCCATTCGCGGGTCGGCTTCAGCATGACCAGCACGTCGCTCAGTTCGGGGCCCATCGGGTCGGTCGCAATCTCGGCGCGGCCGGCCCGGCCGACCACCGTCTCGACCTCGGGCACCTGGCGGATGAGCCGCTCGGCAACCAGGTCGATGGCCACCGACTGGCTCAGCGAGGTGGACGGCAGGCGGATGATCTGCAGCGCGAACGAGCCCTCGTCAAGCCGCGGAATGAACACGCTGCCGAGCTGCGTGAAGAGCCACAGGCTGAGCGCGAACAGGCCGATCACGGCGGCGAGCACCGGCCCGGGCCGCCGCAGCACGCGTTCGAGCGCCGGCCGGTAGTAGCGCCGGACGAGAGCGACCAGCCAGGTGTCGTCGCCGGCCGGGTCGTCGTCGGCCGAGGCGTGGCGCGGCGGCGGCAGGAACGAGGCCAGCACCGGGATGACGGTCAGGGCAGCGAGCAGCGCGCCAACCAGGGCAAACAGGACGGTGAAGGCGAGCGGCCGGAACAGCCGGCCCTCGACGCCCTGCAAGGTCAGCACCGGCAGATAGACAATCAGGATGATGGTCATCCCGAAACCGACTGGCCGGGCCACCTCGAGCGCCGCGTCGGTCACGGTCTGGAGCCGGTCGCGGCCGCCGCGGCGGCCGAGCAGGCGGAGGGCGTTCTCGACCATCACCACCCCGCCGTCGATCAGGATGCCGAAATCGATCGCCCCGAGGCTCATCAGGTTGCCGCTGATCTTCTGCTGCACCATGCACAGGATGGCGAACAGCATGGCCAGCGGGATCACCGCCGCGATGATCAGCGAACCGCGCAGGTTGCCGAGCACCAGGTAGAGCACGATGACGACCAGCAGCGCGCCTTCGACCAGGTTCTTCAGCGCGGTGTAGACGGTCCGATCGACCAGCTCCTGACGGTCGTAGAAGGGCTCGATGGTCACGCCCGCCGGCAGCGCCTGGGCGACATCGGCGAGGGCTTTCTTCAGGCCGGCAACGGTGGTCCGGGCGTTGGCGCCGGTGAGCATCATGGCGATGCCGCAGACCGCCTCGCCCTCGCCGTCGCGGGTGGTCGCCCCCGCGCGCACCTCGCCGTCGAAGACCACCGCCGCCACGTCGTGGAGGTGGATCGGCGTGCCGTGCGCGGCGCGGAGCACGATGTTGCCGATGTCCTCGATCCCGCGGGCCAGGCCGACGCCGCGCACCAGGGCATACTCGCCGCCTCGCTCGAGGTAAGCTCCGCCGGCGTTGGCGTTGTTGCGCTGCAGCGCCGCGAAGATGTCGCCGACGGTCAGGTCGTAGGCCAGCAGGCGTTGCGGGTCCATCCAGACCTGATACTGCCGCACCTGGCCGCCGAAGGCATTGACCTCGGTGACCCCGGGCACGGTCAGCAGGCGGCGGCGGACGATCCAGTCCTGGACCGAGCGCAACGCCATCAGCTCGGCGGTGGCCAGGGTGGCTGGGTCGTCGGGCTGGCCCGGGTCGTAGTCGGGCAGGTGGCGCTGCACCTCGCGGATCATCTCCGCCGGCGGCACCGCCGGGTCGCGGCGGAGGGTGTACTGAAAGACCTCGCCCAGCCCGGTCGAGACGGGGGCCATGACGGGATTGAGGCCGAGCCCGGCGGGCAGCTCCTCGCGGGCGGCCTGGAGCCGCTCACCGACCAGTTGCCGGGCGAAGTAGATGTCGACCTGGTCGGCGAAGACGATGGTCACCTGCGACAGCGCATACTTGCTCAGGCTGCGCACCTCCTGCACCTGGGGCAGGCCGGAGACGGCGGTCTCGAGTGGGAAGGTAACCAGCTTCTCGACCTCGACCGGCGCCATGCCCGGCACCTCGGTGTTGATCTGCACCTGAACGTTGGTCACGTCGGGCACCGCGTCGAGCGGCAGGCGGCCGGCGGCCCACAGGCCGGCGACGGCGATCAGCAGCGCGGCGATCAGCACCGGGCCGCGGTTGGCCAGCGAGTAGCGGACGAGGTTCTCAATCATTCCGGGCTCCCCGCGTCAGTGGGCATGGCCCTCGCCCAGCTCGCCCTTGAGGAGCTGCGAGCGCAGTAGATAGGCGCCGCCGACCACCACCCGCTCGCCCGGCTCGAGCCCGGCGAGCAGCTCGACCTGCCCAGCCTGAGGCGGCCCGACTTCGACCGCTCGGGCGGTGTACTCCTCGGCGCCGGTCTGGATGAACAGGTGCGGCACGCCGTCGAGCTCTTGCACCGCCTCCTCGGGCACGCTGAGCACGCCGTCGCGCCGGGCGGTGAAGAACTCGACCTGGGCGAACATCTCGGGCCGCAGCCGACCGTCGGGATTGCGCAGCAGCGCGCGCACGTGCGCGGCACGCGTCTCGGGGTCGAGCCGCCCGGCGACGGCCACCACGCTGCCGGTGAAGGTCTCGGCGGGGAAGGCGGCGACGGTTACCTGCACGAGCTGGCCCTCGGCCACCCGGGGCAGCTCCTGCTCGGTCACATCGGCCTCGACGTAGAGCTCGGAGAGTGACACCACGGTGACCAGGTCGGCCTCGGGCCCGACGGCCATGCCGGCGGCGGCGTGGACCTCGGTGACCAGGCCACCGCGAGGCGAGCGGATGGGGACCAGCAGGCGCCCGTCACGGCGCTCGGCCCGTGCCCCGCCGAGGATCGCGACAACCTCGGCCGCCGCGTCGCGGGCGATGCGCGCCGCGGCGACGTCGCGCTCGGCCTCGAGCAACTGCTCGCGGGCACGGACCTGACCCTGCGCCAGCTGCGCTTCGCGGGCCAGCGCCGACTCGGCCGCGGCGACCTTGCGCGCCGACTCGGCCTGCTCCCGCTCGGCGCCCGTCAGGCTTCGGGCGGCCTGATCGACGCGCAGGCGGGCCGCGTCGATCGCGCGGGCGGCATGGGTGCCTGCCTCGGCGGTCGCCTGCTCGCGCTCGTGGCTCGCCCGTGCGGCGGCGACCCGGGCGGTGGCGGGCGGCAGCCCGCGCCGGGCGACCTCGACGTTGCGCTCGAACCGGCCCAGCGTCGCCTCGGCGCCGGCCACGGCCCGTTCGGCCTCGGCCGCGGCGTTGGCCGCCTCTTGCACGGCGCGGCCGCTGACCAACCGCGTGTCGTGGATCGCTTGCTGGCGCGCGAGGGCCGCCTCGGCGTTGACCAACGCGGACTCAGCCTCGGTCAGCGCCGCCTCGGCATCGCGCTGCTCGGTCCGCCGCTGCTCCAACTCGTTTAGGCTGATCAGCTCGGACCGGTAGGCCGCCTCGCCGCGCTCGACCAGACGCCGCGCCTGCTGCGCGGCGGCCTCGGCCTGCTCGCGCCGGGCCCGCGCGGCGGCGACGGCGTTGTCGGCCTGCTCAAGCGGCGCGCGGTCGAGTTCGCCCGTGGCCGCCAGGCGCTCGGTCCGCGCCAGCACCGCCTGGGCGCCCTCGAGCCGGGTGCGCAGGTTGGCCAGTTCGGCCTCCGCCGCGGCCTGCTCGGTCTCGGCGGCGGCGAGCGCCTGTTCGGCGTCGGTCAGGTCGCGTTCGGCGTCGGCCAGCGCGCGCCGCGACGCCTCGCTGGCGGCGGTGGTGTACTCGCCGGCGGCGGCCAGGGCCTCGGTCCGCTCCAGCTCGCTCTGCGCGGCGGCCAGCTCATTGCGCGCCCGCTCCTCGGTCGCGGCGATGCCGGCGCGCTCGAGCCGCGCCTCGGCCGCTTCGCGGCGCGCCGATTCGAGCGGACCGATGCTGTAGGCACCGTTGGCCGCCAGCTCGCGTTTGGCCGCCAGGGCGCGCCCGGCGGCGGTCAGCCGGGCCGCCGACTCACGGGCCGCAGCGGCCGCCTGGGCGACATCAACGCTGTCGAGCCAGGCGACCGGCGCACCGGCGGCGACGCGGTCGCCGACCTTCACCTCGACGGCCGCGACTCTGCCGGCCACGGTCGGCCCAAGGTGAGCCTCGTTCGCCTCGACCGCAATCAGTCGGCCGGTCACGCTGAGCGTCGAGGCGAGTTCGCCGGGCAGCACCGGCTCAACCACAAGGCCGAGCGCCTCGGCCATCTCGGCCTCGAGATGAACCGTCTCGCTCTGCTCGTCGTGCTCGTCGTGCTCGCTGTGCTCATCGAGCGACGCGGCCGGCCGGGGCCGCGTGGCCATCAGGACCAGCACGCCGATCACCACGAGCAACGCCGCGACCGGGCGCGCGACGGCCGGTTGGCGCCGCCCCAGCCAGAGCACGGCCGCGGCGGCGAGCAGGCAGAGGGTGAGGTAGATCATGAGGCACCTCGCGGCTGAAGCAGCCGGCCGGGCAGCGGCGGGCCATAAGCGGTGACCGCCGGGGAGGCCGGCAGGTCGAATCGGCCGACGGCCAGTTGCAGGTCGATCACCGCGAGCGCCAGCTCGCGCTCGAGGTCGATCCCACGCCGGCGGGCGTCGGCCAGCCGGCGGCGGGCGTCGAGGGCGTCGAGCTGGGTCGTCTCACCCAGCTCATAGCCCAGCACCGCCCGTTCGAGCAGCTGTTCGGCCGGACGAAGCACCGCGGCGGTGAACGAGTCGCGCCGCCCGACCGCCGAGTCGACGGCCAGCCTGGCCTGCTCGATGCGCAGCGCCACCTCGCGCCGCGCGAGCGTCAGCGCGGCCTCGGCTTCGGCGGCCCGGGCCTCGGCCGAGTCGGCGCGATGGCCGATGCCGGCATCGAACAGAGGGACGGAGAGCCCGATCCGAACGCCGTTCTCGCGATCTTCACGGAAGCCGGCCAGCTCCATGGCGGGCAGACGCTCGGCGCGGATGGCCGCGGCCTCAAGGCGATCCCGCGCGATGCCTCGCGCCGCCGCCAGGAGCAGCGGCTGGCCCTGTGCCAGCTCGAGCAGTTGCTCGGCCTCGAGCGCGGGAATCACGGCGGTGACCGCCTCGAGCTCGACCGACCGGCCGAGCAAGCTCGTCACGGCCGAGCGGGCCTGCTCGGCGGCGAGCGCCGCGGCGGCCAGATCCTGCTCGGTCAGCCCAAGCTCGAGTTCGGCCCGCAGCCGCTCGATGCCCGGCCGCTCGCCGAGCTCGACCAGCCGCTCGGCGGCATCGGCGAGCGCCCGCGCGGCGGCGGCGTCTTGCTCGCTCGAATCGAGCCGCAGCTCGGCCGCCTGCAGGTCGACACAGGTCCGCCGCGCACGCGCCTCGACCGCCAGCCGGGTCTGCGCCAGCGCGAGCAGCGCCAGCTCGACCTCGACCCGTGCTGCCCCGAGCGCCGCGCCGCGGGTCGGCGTCAGCAGCGGCTGGGCCAGTTCGGCCTCCCAGTCGATCCGCTCCTCGCTGGCGACGCCCGCCACGACGGCACGCGGGCCAGGCCAGGCGCCGGCGGCGCGGGCGGCGGCACGGGCGCGGTCGACGGCGCGCTCGGCGGCGAGCAGCTCAGGCGCATTGGTCAGCGCCTCCGCGACGACCTGGTCGACGCTCTCGGCGCGCGCAGGGGTGATGATGGAAGCCAGCGCGCAGCAGGCCCAGACAGGCCAGCGCGCAGGGCGCAAGAACATGGCGGTGCTCCGACAGCCGGATCGGGAAGGTCAGGCTAGGCGGAGCGAGGCGGTGCGCGTTGGGCGGCTCGTCTGCCGAGCGCCGCGACGGTGAGCGGCGCCGCGCAGGCAGCCGTGGCCAGACGGTGGCCGGAGGGCGGCGCCAGCGCCACGGGGCTGGCCGCCATGAGCGGCATCACCGGAGTTACTACCGGTGTGGCGGCATCGGCGGTGCACTGCTGCGGCGCATGATGTCCGTTGCACGGCCGGCCTGGCTGGGCGGGATGCGCGTGGTCAAGGCAGTCGACGTGCCGCTCACCTTCAGGTTCAGGGCAAGGGCAATCGAGATGCCAGCCGACAGTGGCCAAGCCGGCCAGGAGCAGGCAGAGCCACGGTAGCCATCGTTGTCGGCGCGGAGACATCCCGATCACCATGAAGCGCGGCGCCAGGTCCGTCAATGCCGATCCGAAACGGCCCTGGAGAGCCGGCGGACGCAACCCGCGCTCGCCGCGCACCAGGTGCATCGGCCGGCGCGAAGGCACAGGCCGTCGAGCACGCGGCAGCGCCAGGTCGTCCGGCGCCGCAGGATGACGCGCGAACCCGCACTTCGTCGAGCTGGGGCAGTGGTGCGCATCATTACATGTAATGATGGACTCCTGTCCACAACGCTTCGATGTTCCTGGTGACCGCAGAAACAGCTCACGAGGCGGCGCGGACGGCGGTCGGCTATGACCGGAGCGCGGGTGCCGGCTCAGCCAGCGATCACGGCGCTCAGCGGCGCATGCTCGGCCGAAAAGGCGCGGCCGAGGTGCTGATTTGCCACCGGAACGTAGCGCAAGGCACTGCCGCGAACGCAGCCGGTTGGACCCTGAGAGAGCGATTGCTGGCGCCGAGCGGCGCGTGGTTCTGGCGTGGCGGAGGAGGGGAGCATTACATGTAATGATGGACTCCGGTCCCCGCGCTCCTATGTTCCTCAGGGAATGGTCGCGAGGCGGCGCCGACGGCGGTTGGCTACGACCGGAGCGCGGGTGCCGGCTCAGCCAGCGATCACGGCGCTCAGCGGCGCATGCTCGGCCGAAAAGGCGCGGCCGAGGTGCTGATTTGCCACCGGAACGTAGCGCAAGGCACTGCCGCGAACGCAGCCGGTTGGACCCTGAGAGAGCGATTGCTGGCGCCGAGCGGCGCGTGGTTCTGGCGTGGCGGAGGAGGGGAGCATTACATGTAATGCTTGACTCCTCACGGCAGCGCACTGTCGCTGG
>CAYONP010000059.1:0-36352 GCA_964405335.1 uncultured Fimbriimonadaceae bacterium | reverse complement strand
TGGCCGACCAGAGCTGGCGCCAAGGCCGCCGCATGGTCTACGACGCGGCGACGCGAGAGATCGGCCGACGAACGTAGGGCGGGCTGTGCCCGCCACCCATGACGCTGCCGTGCTCCGCCAACGGATGGTCATGGCCGGCGGGACGGGCGGGTTGGTTTTCGTGGTCGGGACAGGCGTGTTGGTTTTCGTGGTAGGGGCAGGTCTCAGACCTGCCCGCCCGCGAGTCAATCCGCTCTGGAAGCGGGTTCATCAGCACTCGGGCGGGTCTGAGACCCGCCCCCACCGCACCCCTCAACACGCCCGGGCCGCCGGTGGTCCGGGGAGCGGCGCGCGGTCGCCGCGGTCAGGCTAGCATCACGGCCGCGACGGTTGCGCCACTCGCCCAACCCCAAAGGCCAGCAGGTTTTGTTAGCTTGGGCGGAAGGAGGAGTCCCGGTCATGTCGAAGGAGCCTCCCGCGGGTGCGAACAAATGGTGTAGGGTATTCCCCACGCATGTGGGGGTGGACCCTCGTCGTCGATGACCTGATAGATCATCTGTTCGTATTCCCCACGCATGTGGGGGTGGACCGTCTCGGAAGACTCGATTCTGCCTCGATCGGTCGTATTCCCCACGCATGTGGGGGTGGACCGGGCGTTGCAGGCCGAGGCGCGGGTGGCAATCAGTATTCCCCACGCATGTGGGGGTGGACCCAACAGCACGATCGCCGAGGGGGTCCAACACTGGTATTCCCCACGCATGTGGGGGTGGACCTCGACCTCGACCTCGTGCCACTCGTAGAGGCGAGTATTCCCCACGCATGTGGGGGTGGACCCCGGAGGCCGAGAAGGTAGTGTTCGACGATGAAGTATTCCCCACGCATGTGGGGGTGGACCCACGGCGATCTACCCGGCGGCCAACAGCGGCCTGTATTCCCCACGCATGTGGGGGTGGACCCGCAGCCAAGGCCAGGGGCGAAAGGGTTATTTCGTATTCCCCACGCATGTGGGGGTGGACCGTCTCGGAAGACCCGGTTCTGTCGACTCCGGTCGTATTCCCCACGCATGTGGGGGTGGACCGGCCAGCGCTGAGCACGCGAAGGCCTCGGCGGCGTATTCCCCACGCATGTGGGGGTGGACCCAGCGCGGCGTAGCCGAGCGTCGTCTCGCCCTTGTATTCCCCACGCATGTGGGGGTGGACCCGCGACGAACCAGGCGATCCACATCACCGAGTCGTATTCCCCACGCATGTGGGGGTGGACCGACTTCGATACCCATAACCTTAAGCCACGATACGTATTCCCCACGCATGTGGGGGTGGACCCGAGGTTGGGCTGGGGCTGATCAACCGCCGGCCGTATTCCCCACGCATGTGGGGGTGGACCCTCGGCCAGGGTCTCGGCCGCGAGGCTCCGGAGGTATTCCCCACGCATGTGGGGGTGGACCCGTAGCCCTCGATCATACGACAAACCTTTCGGCGTATTCCCCACGCATGTGGGGGTGGACCCCGCTGGGTTTGTGTCGTTCGTGCCATTCTCGGGTATTCCCCACGCATGTGGGGGTGGACCGGATATCGTGGCTTCCGACGCCACGCCGGAGGAGTATTCCCCACGCATGTGGGGGTGGACCCGGCTACACGGGCTTCGGGTCAGTGCTCATCGGGTATTCCCCACGCATGTGGGGGTGGACCGTTGAACCAGGTGCTGCCGTGGGCGGCGCCTTGGTATTCCCCACGCATGTGGGGGTGGACCCTCCTCGGCCGCGGACACAGACAACCCGCCCGCGTATTCCCCACGCATGTGGGGGTGGACCGTACGCCGACGTGGTTGACGACCGGGGCCGGTGGTATTCCCCACGCATGTGGGGGTGGACCGAAGACCGTGCCAGCCTTGCATTTGGCGATCACGTATTCCCCACGCATGTGGGGGTGGACCCGGCGCTCTGTCTAGGAGCCCGCGATGCCTTCGGTATTCCCCACGCATGTGGGGGTGGACCGCCATGGTCGCGCGGCCCGTTCGAGGCCCTGATGTATTCCCCACGCATGTGGGGGTGGACCCTCTACCTGACCCGTGCCGGCACCGGCACGGTGGTATTCCCCACGCATGTGGGGGTGGACCCGTTGACCTGACCACGCACATCCGCGAGGTCGAGTATTCCCCACGCATGTGGGGGTGGACCGCCAAGGCCAACCTCCAAAACGCCATCGACGCCGTATTCCCCACGCATGTGGGTGTGGACCGGGCGAGGGGAGTGGGAATTGGGAAGTGGCGAGTGGGGTGGACCTTGCCGCGGGTGTGGTCTGTAGGGCGGGCTGTGCCCGCCATCGATGACGCCTTCTCCCCCAGGGAACCAGACCGCTCTCGGCCGGCCGAACCGCCCGCGGTCGATCCGGAGCGCGGGCGTCCCGCCCGCTCCTTGAGCCGCCTCCCGCCATCGGCGGCGCGCATGGCGCGCCCTACCTCGGGCGCGCCGTCCGGCCGGCGGCCGGGGACGGCCGCGCTCCGTCGCTACGCGCCGATCCGGCCGTGCCCGCGGGCCATCCGGAGCGCGGGCGTCCCGCCCGCTCCTTGAGCCGCCTCCCGCCATCGGCGGCGCGCATGGCGCGCCCTACCTCGGGCGCGCCGTCCGGCCGGCGGCCGGGGACGGCCGCGCTCCGTCGCTACGCGCCGATCCGGCCGTGCCCGCGGGCCATCCGGAGCGCGGGCGTCCCGCCCGCTCCTTGAGCCGCCTCCCGCCATCGGCGGCGCGCATGGCGCGCCCTACCGCCTGCCGCCTGCCGCCTACCGCTGCCGCCTGCCGCCTGCCGGTCGTGTCGGCCACGCAGGTGTTGGTCGGCCGCGAGAAGTTGCGCAGCAATCGACTCTGGCAGAAGGAGGGCAGGGCAAGGCTGCGAATCTGCGCTTGACTGGACGCAATCAAGTGGGACATGGCGTGGGCAACGCGGTGACCGGCGACGGACTTCTGACCCGGTTCTGGGGCAAGAGCCGTGGCGGCGTCCACCCCGCGCTGTGCCACATGATCGACGTCGGCATGGTCGCCCGCGCGCTGGTCGAGCGCTCGCCGGCGGCCGCCGCGCGGCTGGGCTGGGACGCGGGCACCATCGGGTTCGTCGTCGCGCTGCACGACCTGGGCAAGCTCAGCCCCGGCTTTCAGGCCAAGTCCGAGCCGTTGGCGCAGGCGGTCCGCGCGCTCGGCTACGAGTTCGCCGCCTGCGCTGAAACCGATCATGCCAAGGTGACCTATCAACACCTGCGGCGACGCGGCCCGGCGACGGCACCGCAGAACCTCATCGCCCGGGCCCTCGGCGCGCACCACGGCAGCTATCCGCCCGTCGATCTGCTGGGCCCGGCGAAGCTCGGCGGCGGGCCGTGGCAGGCAGCGCGCGACCAAGCCGTCGTCGCGCTGGCCGGCCTGTTCGGCGTGGCGCCGGGCTGCCTCTCCACGTTGGCGCTCGAGCCGCCTGGTGCGGTTGTTCTGGCCGGGCTGACCGCCGTCTCCGATTGGATTGGTTCGGACCAAACTCACTTCCCGCCGGCCGGCGACGAGCCGCCCGACCTGCCCGCCTATGCCGCCGCCGCGGCCGAGCGCGCCGGCCGCGCACTCGACGCGGTCGGCTGGCCGGCCTGGTGCCTCGAGCCGCGCCAGTGGTCGTTCGGCGGGGCGTTCGGCTTTGAGCCGAACCCACTCCAGCTGGCTGCGATTGCGGCGGCCGAGCAGGCTACCGGGCCACTGCTGGCCATCCTCGAGGCGCCGATGGGGCTGGGCAAGACCGAGGCCGCGCTGTGGCTGGCCGACCGACTGCTCGAGCAGGCGGGGCATGTCGGCCTGTACGTCGCGCTGCCCACCCAGGCAACCAGCCGACAGATGTTCCACCGAGTCTGCCAAGATTACCTCAAGAGACGATTCACGAACACGAGTGTCGATGTCGCATTGCTGCACGGACAGGCTGCGTTCGACGAAGCGTACGAGGCGATGGCTAGCGTGCGCGACCGGCTGGCGCTCGGCGAGATCCACGACGCGGACGAGGCTGACGGTGCGGTGGCGGCCGCGAGCTGGTTCCGGGGTGGCAAGCAGGGGCTGCTCACCCCGTTCGCCGTCGGCACCATCGATCAGGCGCTGCTCGGCGCGCTGCAGACGCGGCACCAGTTCGTGCGGCTCTATGGTCTGGCCAACAAGGTGGTCATCCTCGACGAGGTGCATGCCTACGACACCTACACCACTGGGCTGATCGAACGCCTGGTCGCCTGGCTGGCCGCCCTCGGCAGCAGCCTCGTCCTGCTCTCGGCCACCCTGCCGCAGGCCAAGCGGCAGGCGCTGCTGACCGCCTGGGGCGCCGGCGCGCCCGCCGCCTGGGGCGCCTATCCGCGGCTAACGGTCGCCGGCGGTCCGGGAGCGACAGCGGTCATCGCGCTGGCCGAACCCGAGCAACGCGCCCTGCGTATCGTGCCGCTGCCGACGTCCGGCGAGTGGCACCAGGCACCGCGCGACCTCCTCGCCGCGAAGCTCGCCGGCGGTGGCTGCGCGGCCTGGCTGTGCAACACGGTCGATCGCGCGCAGGCGGCTTATCTGTCGCTGCGCGCGGACGGGCGCTTCGACGACGCGGAGGTGACCTTGTTTCACGCCCGCTTCCCCATTTGCCGGCGCGCCGAGATCGAGGGGCAGGTGGTCGAGCGGTTCGGCAAGGCTGGCTGCCGGCCGACGAAGGCCGTGGTGGTGGCGACGCAGGTGATCGAGCAGTCGCTCGACCTCGACTTCGACCTGATGGTCACCGATCCGGCGCCGATCGACCTGTTGCTCCAGCGCTCGGGACGCGTCCATCGCCACGAGCGGCCGTTCCGCCCGCTGCCCGCGGCGGAGGTCTATTGGCTCGCCGAGCCGGCGGGCGCGAACCCGTTCGATCACTTCCGCGAGGCCGCCGGGGTGTATGACGCGTGGCTGATGTACCGGACCTGGTGTGCGTTGGGCGAGGGTATGGAGGTCACCTCGGCCGGTGAGTTGGCGGGGTTGGTGGAGGGGGTCTACGGGGATGCCGAGCCGGTGGTTCCGGCGGCTTGGCAGGAGGCGGCCGAGCGGGCGCGGCGGGAGTGGCGCAACCTGCTCATCGAGCAGGGCAACCTGGCCCGCCGGAACGCCGTGGAGTGGCCGGACGAGGACGATCCGTTCCGGCGCCAGGTACTCGTGCCCAGCGACGACACAGCCGATCCGCGCCTGCCGGCCGAGGCGCTACGCGCGGTAACGCGGCTGGGCGATCCGTCGCTCCAGGTGGTTTGTGTCGAGGAGCGCGATAGCGCGCTGGATCCCGGTGACGGCGAGCCACCGATTGCACCGGACCGTGAGCCGACCGACGACGAGGCGCGCCGGCTCTACCGCGCGAGCGTGCGGATCGGTCACCGCGGCTGGTTCGCCGCGCTGCGCGACGGCGAAGAACCCACTTGGCGGCGCTCCCCCCTGCTGCGCCATTGCCGGCTGGCCAGGCTGCACGGCGGGCGGTGTGAGTTCGATGGGCTGACGATGCGGTTGGATGAGGAGCTGGGGCTGGTGTTCTTCCGCCGCCAGTAGCGCGAGGGCGATCATGGCTGTCGCAGCGTTCGATCTGACCACCTCCCCCTGGCTCCCCTGCCGCACCGGCGACGGCACGGTGGTCGAGCTCGGCCTGCGTGACCTGCTCATCCGCTCGCCCGAGCTGGTCGACCTCGCCGTGGCCTCGCCGCTGACCCGCGCGGCGCTGCTGCGGATGCTCCTGGCCCTGCTCTACGCAGTTCACGACGGGCCGCGCGGCAACCCGGAGCGGGCGGAATGGTGGCGGCAGGGGGGGTGGGACGCCACGGCCCTCGACGGCTACCTCAAGCGGCAAGCCGGGCGCTTCGATCTGTTCGACAACGGACATCCATTCTGGCAGGAGCCGGGGCTGGAGTTGCCGGTCGCCGACACTGTCGCGCGGCTCGCGCCCGAACTCGCCTCGGGCAACAACACGCTGCTGTTCGATCATTCGCTCGACGAGGAGCCGCCGGCATTGAGCGCCGCCGAGGCGGCGCGATGGCTGGTCACCCATCAGCTATACGGCCTCGGCGGCGGTAAGGGGCCGACCAGCAACAAGCACCGGCATCCCTATGCCAGCCACGCCCCGGCGGCGATGGGCGCGAGCCTCTTCTTGCGCGGCTCGAACCTGTTCGAGACGCTCCTGCTCAACCTCGTGCCGCTCGATCGCGGCGACCTCACCCGTCCCATCTGGGAGCGCGACTTCCCGCCGCCCGAGCCGGTGGTGCCGGCCGGCCTGCCCGAGTTGCTGACTTGGCCGAATCGATCGGTGCGGCTGTTGCCCGAGATGGAGCGCGGCAAGCTGGTGGTGCGGCGGGTCTACACCGCCCAGGGCGCCGTCTGCCAGGCCGCCGAGTCGCTCCGCGACCCGTACTTCGCCCGGCGTCAAGCCAAGGAGGGCACCACGCCGCTGCGGGTCACCGCCGGCCGGGCGCTGTGGCGCGACAGCGCGGCCCTGTTCGGCTTCCAGCCGGCGGACGTTCACGGCGAGGTCGACACCGTGCCGCGGCCCATCGTCTTCCAGCGCGCCGGCGAGCTGCTCGAGCTGCTCGACACAGCGCCGGCGAGGCTGCCCTGCTTCGCCGTCGGGATGGATTTCAACCAGTCGAAGATCAACCTCTGGCGGCTCGACGAGCTCACCCTCCCGGAGGCTCTCCTGCGCGATGACGATCGCGCCCGTGACCTCGCCGACGCACTCCAGTCGGCCGTCGAGCAGGCCGACCAGACCGCCGACGCACTGCGCCTGGCCCTCCGCGCGGTCGCCGAGCGGATGCTCAAGCCCAACTCCGACCGTGCCGGGAGCACCGAGCGGGCCGATCCAAAGCAGGTCGCCGCGCTGCTCGGCCACTGGCGCGGCGACGACCACTACTGGGCCGCCCTCGACCAGCCGTTCACCCGCCTGCTGGCCACGCTGCCCGACGACCGCGAGGGCGCCGTCGCCGCCTGGCAGCAGGCCTGCCAAGACGCGGCCGAGGCGGCCTTCCGCACCACCACCGAGGCGCTCGGCGGCAGCTCGCGGGTGCTCCGCGCGCGGGTCCGCGGGCGGCAGGCGGTGACCCGTGACTGGCGCCGCCACGCCAAGAAGGGAGCGACCGCATGAGTGAACCTTCCGAACTGGGCAGCGCCGTTGGCCGGCTGGTCGGTCAGCTCGCACGCTGGGCGAAGGCCAGCGAAACCGGCACGGCCGAAGGGAGCCGCGCGCGCGCGGCGCTGGCCCATCTGCGCCACGGGCTGGGCAAGTCGCGCGGCGAGGCGATCGACGCCTGGCGGCACGTCGTGCCACTGGTCCGCGACGAGGCCCGCGAGTGGGAACAGGAGGTCTTCTTCCTGGTCGCCACGCTGTTCGCCAAGCATCCGGTGAACCGCGAGCGCGCCGCCGACGAGGCGCACGGCACCAACTTCGGCGAGGTCTTCCGCGCAATGGAGGACCGCCAGACGAGCAGCGAGCCGGTCGAGGCGAGCGAGCGGCGCTTCGTCGCCCTGCTCAACGCCTCGCCCGAGCGGCTGCCGACCCACCTTCGGCACGCGGTCGGCATAGCCGCCGGCAAGGGTACGCCGGTCGACTGGAAGCAACTCACCTGGGATCTGCTGTCCTGGGCCGATCCCGAACGGCGGAACCGGGTCAAGCTCAACTGGTCGCGGGCCTACTGGGGCTATCGTAGGCCGGAAGAAACTCCCGCGGAGAGCCAAACATGAACATCGAACTCCACATCCTGCAGAACTTCGTCCCGTCGTGCCTCAACCGCGACGACACCAACGCGCCGAAGACGGCCACCTTCGGCGGCGTCACCCGCGCGCGGATCAGCTCGCAGTGCTATAAGCGCGCCATGCGGCTGCATATGCGCGACGCCCTCAGTCTGCCCACCGGCGTGCGCACCCGGCTGCTCGCCGGCGTGCCCGAACGGCTGGTCGCTCGCGGCCGCGACCTGGACGAGGCGAAGGCCCGCACCGCGCGCGGTCTGGCCGCCGCTGAGTTCGGCACCGAAGGTGAGGACGTCCGAACGAAAGTCGGGCTCTACCTGGCCCACGACGAAATCGAGCGCCTGGCCGACGCGGTCGAGGCCGACTGGGAGGCGCTCGGCCAGGAGCCCGAGAAGGCCGAGGGCACGCCGGCCCGTGGGCGCGGCAAGGGCAAGGCCACCGGCATCGAAGCGCCGGGCGTGCTTGCGGCGGTCAAGGCCATCGGCAATCGGGTCAAGTCGGCCGACATCGCGCTGTTCGGCCGCATGATGGCCGAGAACACGAACATGAACGTCGACGCCGCCTGCCAGGTGGCCCATGCCATCTCGACCCACGAGGTCGAGACCGAAATGGACTTCTGGACCGCCGTCGACGACCTGCAGGTGAAAGAAGAGACCGGCGCGCTGGGTATGGGTAACCAGGAGTTCCAGTCGGCCTGCTTCTACCGTTACCTGCTGATCCAGCGGCCGCAACTGGAAGCCAACCTCGACGGCGACCGGGCGCTGGCCAATCGGACCGTCACCGCCCTGGTGCGCGCCGCGGTCGAGGCGGTGCCGATCGCGAAGCAGAACTCGACCGGCGCGCAGAACCGCCCGTCGTATGTCCAGGTGATTGCCGGCGCCGAGCTGCCGATGTCGCTGGCCAACGCCTTCGAGCGACCGGTCCACCGGCCGCGCGGCGGCTCGCTGGTCGGCGAATCGATCGCCCAACTGACCGGCTACCAGGCCGCCCTGCGCGCGGCCTACGACCTGGTCGATCATGGGCAGTCGCGGACCCTCTGCGTCGAGCCGAACGGCGCCGACCTCGGCGGGCTGGGCGTGCCGTCGCAGCGCGCGCTACATGACTGGCTCACCGCGGCGCTGGAGGCCGACTGATGGCCACCCTGCTGCTCCGCCTGGCCGGGCCGCTGCAGTCATGGGGCACGCGCAGCCGGTTCTCCGACCGCGACACCGAGCGGTTCCCCAGCAAGTCCGGCGTCGTCGGCCTGCTCTGCGCCGCGCTCGGCCGACCGCGAAGCGAGCCGGTCGACGACCTGGCGCGCCTCCGCATGGCCGCCCGAGCCGACCTGCCCGGCCGGCTCGAGACCGACTACCACGTCACTCAGGACGTCCCTACCGCCGACGGCTCGGGCCGACGTACTCTGCCATCGTACCGCCACTACCTGGCCGACGCCGTGTTTCTTATCGGCTTGGAAGGTGACGACACGCTGCTGGCGGAAGTCGACCAGCACCTGTGCCGGCCGGTCTGGCCGCTCTTCCTTGGCCGCAAGGCCTGCCCGCCCAGCCCGCCGGTCTGGATCCCCGGTGGGCTGTGCGACGAGCCGCTCGAAACCGCCGTCGAGCAGTGGTCCTGGCTGGGTGATGAGGGTCTGCCCGGCCGGGTGCTGTCCCGCTGGGCCGAGGCGCCCGAGACGCTCGACCTCGAGTGGGAGACCAGCCTTGACGACAGCTCCGGCCGGCCGCGCCAAGATGTGCCGGTCGGCCCGCCGGACGATCGGCGCTTCGCGCTGAGGCGGGTGCGCCTGTGCGCCGTGCCGACGCCGCGACGGGAGGCGACATGAGGTACCTTAGCCGCCTGCTGCTCGACCCGGCCGAGCCGGCGGTGCTCCGCCTGCTGGCCGAGCCGACGCCGCTCCACCGCGCCGTCTACGACGGTTTCGACCGGGCCGAACGGAGCGATGCGCGGGTGCTCTTCAGGGTCGAGCCCGAACGCGAGGCGGTCACTCGCCGCGCGGTGATCCTGGTCCAGAGCGAGACCAAGCCGCGCGGCTGGCGCTGGCCTTACGACGAACCCAAGCCACTCGATCCCGGCGAGTGGGGGCTTGAGCCTGCCCGCCGACTGCGCTTCCGACTGCGCGCCAACCCAACCAAGCGCGAGCCGGCCGGCGGCGAGCTCCGCGAGGGCAAGCCGATCGACGGCCCCCGCCGTGGCATCTTGGGCGAGGAGGCCCAGCGCGCCTGGCTGCTTCGCAAGCTGAGCGACGCCGGCGCCGAGCTCCTCGACTGCCTGGTGATCGACGAGGGGTTGTTTGAAGACCAGGCCGCGCCGCGGCGGCAGTTCCAGTCGGTCCGCTTCGACGGCCACTTACGGGTGAACAATGCCGAGGCCCTGACTGTCGCGGTGCTCGACGGCCTCGGCACTGGCCGAGGGTTCGGCTTCGGCCTGCTCTCCCTCGCTCCGGGGTGAGGGCCGCCGCCTGGGCGAACGGTCGGCCGACGTAATCGCGCGGCGGCGGGGTAGGTCGACCGGGACGGTCGACCGACGCGACCGACGCACGCGTAGGCCGACCGTCCCGGTCGGCGCGAGCGAGGCCACGGACCCGCGGACGCACGCAGATTTTGTTAGCTTGGGCGGAAGGAGGAGTCCCCGTCGTGTCGAAGGAGCCGCCCGTGGGTGCGAACAAATGGTGTAGGGTATTCCCCACGCATGTGGGGGTGGACCGTAGTCCTGCTCGTGGACCTCGTTCATCCCGATGTATTCCCCACGCATGTGGGGGTGGACCCGCGACTGCGCGCACCGAGCTGCGCGCCACGGGGTATTCCCCACGCATGTGGGGGTGGACCGCTGACCGGCCTCGACGGCTGGTCCAAGGCATCGTATTCCCCACGCATGTGGGGGTGGACCCCCGCCGCCGACACTGCGCTCGTGGTTGAGGGAGTATTCCCCACGCATGTGGGGGTGGACCCCGAGGCTGAGCACCAGTTCGCTGTGCTGACGAGTATTCCCCACGCATGTGGGGGTGGACCCACCTATCCGGCCTGCGCGATGCGATCATGGAGGTATTCCCCACGCATGTGGGGGTGGACCAGAGAAGGAAAAATCTATACAGTCTTCCAAGCAGTATTCCCCACGCATGTGGGGGTGGACCCTGGTTGGCCCAGAGCGAGCATTGCCATAGTATGTATTCCCCACGCATGTGGGGGTGGACCGGTGGTTGCCGGCGGGACGCCGGCGGTCCAGGAGTATTCCCCACGCATGTGGGGGTGGACCCTGGGTATCCCAGGTACCTTCATACAGTACTTTGTATTCCCCACGCATGTGGGGGTGGACCTGGCCGGACCCGTAGGGCCAGCAGAACGCACGTGTATTCCCCACGCATGTGGGGGTGGACCGCACCGGCGAGCGCGGAGGTCGCCGCGTCGGCCGTATTCCCCACGCATGTGGGGGTGGACCCGACGAGGAGGCGTCGGCGGCGCGCCGGCGGCGTATTCCCCACGCATGTGGGGGTGGACCCAGCGACGGCACGGTGGCGGACGAGGCGAAGCCGTATTCCCCACGCATGTGGGGGTGGACCCCCCTCCTCGTCGATGCCGAGGTTGGTCCACGTGTATTCCCCACGCATGTGGGGGTGGACCGGACGTTGTGCTGTCGGCCTGTGCAACCTCATCGTATTCCCCACGCATGTGGGGGTGGACCCGAGTGGGAGCAGGACGGCCCGCGGCACTGGGCGTATTCCCCACGCATGTGGGGGTGGACCGCTGGCGACCTTCGGCGATAACTAGATCGCCATGTATTCCCCACGCATGTGGGGGTGGACCGGTCGTGCTCGCCGGCGGCGGCGAGATCCAGTTGTATTCCCCACGCATGTGGGGGTGGACCTGGCACACGGCGAGGTGACGGCGGTTGGCGCACGCTGACACCGGGCTCTGACACCGGGCTCTGACACCGGGCTCCGGCGGCGCGCACGGCGCGCCCTACCGGGTGCCGTGCCCAGGTGACGGATCGTCTTTGCCGGCGGGGGCGCCGGCGGTCCGTCCGGAGCGCGGGCGTCCCCGCCCGCTCCGGCTGCCGACTGCCGCCTGCCGCGGCGCGCTGGGCGCGCCCTGCACTCACAGGATGTAGCGGCTCAAGTCCTCGTCGGCCACGATGCCGCTGAGCCGCTGGCGCACGTAGTCGCGGGTGATCTGGACGGTCGTCTCGCCGATGTCGGGCGCGGCGAAGCTGAGCTCCTCGAGCAGCGACTCGAGCACGGTGTGCAGCCGCCGGGCACCGATGTTCTCGGACCGCTGGTTGATCGTCATGGCGATGTCGGCGAGCTCGTCGATCGCATCGTCGCGGAACTCGACCGCCACCCCCTCGGTGCCCAGCAGCGCTTCGTATTGCCGCAGCAGCGAGTGCTGAGGCTCGGCCAGAATGCGACGCAGATCCTCCTTGCCCAGGCTGGTCAGCTCGACCCGGATGGGGAACCGGCCCTGCAGCTCGGGGATCAGGTCGCTAGGCTTCGAGACATGAAACGCCCCGGCGGCGATGAACAGCATGTGCTTGGTGTCGACCGGGCCGTACTTGGTCAGCACGGTGGTGCCCTCGACCACCGGCAGAATGTCGCGCTGGACGCCCTCGCGACTGACGTCGGGCCCGGCGCCGCCGCTCTTGCCGGCGACCTTGTCGAGCTCGTCGACGAAGACAATCCCGTCGTTCTCGGCGCGGCTGACCGCCTCGCGGATGACCGCCTCGCGGTCGACCAGCTTGGCCGCCTCCTCGCGGGTCAGCACGTCGATTGCCTCGGGCACCGTCGTCCGCCGGGTGCGCGTCTGCTTCGGCATCATCCCGCCGAGCGCGTCTTCGAGCCGGATCTGCTCCTCGCCCTGACCGCCCCAGACGTTGAACACCGGTGACCGCGCCTCGGTCACCTGGATCTCGATCAGCAGCTCGTCCAGCCGGCCCGCCTCGAGGTCGGCGCGCCACTCGTCGCGCGGTCGGTGCGGTGTCTCGGGCGCCGGCGCCGGCTCCGGCTCGGCCGGCGGGGCTATCCCGGCGCGCTTGAAGAACTCCTGCAGCCCGCGCAGGTGCGGCGGCTGGTCACCGCGCTGGGCCGCCGGTCCTTCGCTGAGGATCTCGAGCACCAGCTCGGTCGCCCGTCGTCGCGCCTCGGCCTCGACGGCGGCAAAGCTCTCCTCCTCGACCATCCGCACGGCCGTGTCGGTCAGCTCGCGGATCATGCTCTCGACATCGCGGCCGACATAGCCGACCTCGGTGAACTTGGTCGCCTCGACTTTGATGAACGGCGCCGCGGCTAGGCGCGCCAGGCGTCGTGCAATCTCGGTCTTGCCGACACCCGTCGCGCCGATCATGAGGATGTTCTTGGGGATCACCTCGTCGGCAATCGCCGGGTCGAGCCGCCGGCGGCGGTAGCGGTTGCGTAGCGCTATCGCCACCGAGCGCTTGGCCGCATCCTGGCCGACGATGTGCCGGTCGAGCTCGGCCACGATTTCGCGCGGGGTGAGGAAGTGCCCGTCATTCATCGGAAGTAGATCATCGCTTCCGCGCCTAGCCAGGCGCCGATCGCGGCCGAGCCGTACAGGGCCAGCGTCAGCCGGGTCGGCATCCGCACGTCCGGCGTGTGGCCGACCAGGCCGCAGTATACTCCCGCGCCGATGCGCGCGTAGGGGATCGCCACGCCAAGCGCCAGCGCCAGCCAGACCAGCGCGCCACCGCCGCTGGGAACCAGGAAGCTGACCGCCGCGCCATAGAGCAGGCTGTAGACTGTCACGAAGCCGACGGCGCGGCCGTACAGCGCCCAGCCGCGCAGCGGTTCGAGCCCGTCGCCGGGCCGGCGCTGGTTTGCCCGCCGGCGCTGGAGCAGCGCCAGCGCCACCGCCGGGACGAACGTCGCCACGGTGGTGGTAGCGGCCACCTCGAGTCGGTAGGCGAGCCAGTCGGTCATGGTTGCCCTGGATCGAGAACTTCCACCACCACCCGCTCGTTCGTGTAGACGCACAATTCGGCCGCCAGGCGGAGCGATTCGGTGGCAATCGCCTCGGCCGTCAGGTCGGTGTGGCGGAGCAGCGCGCGGGCGGCGGCGAGGGCGAAGTTGCCGCCGGAGCCGGTGGCCACCGCGTCGTCGTCGGGTTCGATCACCTCGCCCGTGCCGGTAACCAGCAGCATCGACTCGGCGTCGGCGACCAGCAGCGTGGCCTGGAGCTGGCGCAGGTAGCGGTCGGTGCGCCACTCCTTGGCCAGCTCGACCGCCGCGCGGCGCAGATTGCCGGGGAACTCCTCGAGCTTGGCGCGGAACTTGTCGAACAGCGTCATCGCGTCGGCCACGGCACCGGCGAAGCCGGCCAGCACGCGGCCGTCGGCCATGCGCTGGATCTTGCGCGCCGACGACTTGAGGATCGTCTCACCAACGGTCACCTGACCGTCGCCGGCCAGGGCCACCTTGCCATCCCGGCGGACGGCGACGATGGTCGTTGCTCGGATCGGCTCGGACATGCCACCTCCCCCGGCCGGCCGCGCGGGCTCAGGCGCGCGGATGGGCCCGATCATACACCCGCCGTAGCCGTGCCGCCGAGACCTGAGTGTAGATCTGCGTGGTCGACAGGCTGGCATGGCCGAGCAACTCCTGCACGCTGCGCAGGTCGGCGTCGCGGTCGAGCAGGTGGGTGGCGCACGAGTGGCGCAACGTGTGGGGCGAGAGATCGCGCGGCAATCCCGCGTCGCGGCAGGCGGCCTTGAAGATCTGCAACACCCGGCTGCGGCTCAGCCGCTGGCCGCGCAGGCCGAGAAACAGCGCGCCCGGCTCGGCCAGCTCGGCGGCACGGCGGATCAGTTGCGGGCGGCCGTCATCGAGGTAGAGCCGCAGCGCCGCGGCGGCGATGTCGCCGAACGGCACGATGCGCTCCTTGCGCCGCTTGCCCAGCGCGCGCAGGCTCTGTTGCTCGAAGTCGAGGTCGGTCAGGTCCAGCCCGACCAGCTCGCTGACCCGCAGGCCGGTGGCGTACAGCAGCTCGACCCAGGCACGGTCGCGCTGGCCCGTGGGCGTGGCCAGGTCGAAGCCGGCAAACAGGCGGTCGAGGTCGGCGATGGTCATCGGCTTGGGCAGCCGCGCGGGCAACTTCGGCGCACCGAGCCGGGCCACCGGGTTCTGCGCCACCTCGCCGCGGGTGAGCAGGAAGCGGTAGAGCCCGCCGAGCGAGCTGAGCGCCCGGCGCACCGAGGCGGGCGCCTGGCCGTCGGCGTGGAGGCGCGCCAGCCAGCGGCGGAGCAGGCGATGATCGACCTCGCCCCAGGCGCCCGGCGGCGCGGGCAGCTCGGCGCAGAAGGCGGCAAAGGCGGTCAGGTCACGCCGATAGGCGGCCACCGTGTGGGGCGACCGCCCGGCGGCGACGAGGTGCGTCAGGTAGGCCTCGAGCTGTTCCTGCACGCGGCGACGATACGCCCAGCGCACGCCGTTGTCAACGCAAAAAAGGGACGGACCCAATTTCCGGCGGTGCGCCGCCGGAAATTGGGTCCGTCCCCATTGTTCGGTGGTGCTTGACAGCCGGTGTGGCAACGAGTAGCTTGGCGACATGAAACAGGCGCTCCTTCTGACTGCGCTGTTGCTCACCGCCGGGGTGGCGCGGGCGGTGACCGTTGCGCAGGTGCTGGACGATTTCGCCACCGCCGCCGACGGCCGGCCGGCGGGCTGGGAGGTGGTCGGCGTCGGGGCCGAGGCGACCATCGCCCATGCTGCCGGCGACCCGGCCGGGATGCGGGTCGAGTATCGCTTCACCGCCGCTGATGGGGTGGTTTTTCTGCTCCGCCGCGCCCGGCTGCGCACCCCGCCGCGGCGGTTCGAGCTGACCGCCAACGGGCATGGAGGCAACCTGCAGCTCGGGCTGCTGATCCGCGACGGCATCGACGACGAGCTGTTCGAGTATCGCTCGCCACTCGCTCTGACCGACGACAACTGGGCCACGGTCGAGGTGCCGACCGTCGCCGCGGCGGTGATTGACGGCGAGGTCAACGGCCGGGTTGACTCCCTCGACGGCGGCGGCGGGGCGCGGCTCGAGGGCATCGTCGTCCGACGGGCCGCCGGCGGGGCCGAAAGCGGGCGCCTCGAGCTCGGGCCGATCAAGGTCATCTGCGAGGTCGAGGCGACGCAGCAGGCGATGATCGACTCGGTCACCGGCCGGCTCGACGGCCTGTTCGTCGGCGACGAGCCGCCGGCGCCCGAGCTGCTGGTCAGCTCGATGGCCTTCGGCCCGGCGACGGTCGCCGTCGAGTGGAAGATCGTCGACCAGCAGGGCCGCCCGTGCGGCGCGGGCACCGAGCAGGTGAGCGTCCGGGGCGAGCGGCTGGCGCGGGTCAAGCTTGCATTCGACCCGCCGGCCGAGCACGGGCACTTCACTCTCACCGCCAGCGCCACGGTGGGCGGCAGCCGCCGGGCCTGCACCGACCGCTTCTGCCGGCTGCCGGCGGTCGCGGCGGGAGAGCCGCGCTTGGCGATCGCCGTCGAGCGCGAGCCCGGCGCGCTCGAGGCCTGGATCGACCCGCTGCTGGTCCGCGCGGCGCGGCGCACCGGCGCGGGCTCGTTGGTCGTGCCGGCGGGCGCCGACGTGGCCCACTGGGCGGCCCTGGCGCAGGCCGAGGGATTGCGGCTGATCGTCCAGTTGCCCGCGCCGGTCTATGACCCGCAACGACCCGCCGGCTCCGTCACCACCGACGAGGTGGTGCGGCAGGTGGAGAGCGCGCGGGCGGCGGCCGGCGAGAGTCTCTACGCGGTGGCGCTGTGGCCCTATCCCGAGCAGCCGCGCGGCTGGCCGCCGGCGCCGCGGCCGGTGGCCTATCGCGAGCTGCTGGCTGCGCTACGCGAGCGGCTCGGCGCCGACGGCCCGGCGCTGATCAGTGGCGGCCTGGCGCGGTTCGAGACCGGCTTTGTCGCGACCTTGCTCCAGCCGGCGCCGGCGCCGCTGTCGTTCCTTGGCTACACCGCTCCCTGGCCGCGGCTGGCGCTGCCGCTGCCGGCCGGCGAGGCAGCGCCGTCGACCGCCCTGGCCGCGCAGCTGGCGGCGCAGCGCGCCTGGCGCGGCGACGTGCCGCCGCCCTGGCTGGGACCGATTGCGGTGCGCACCAGCCCGCTGGAGGAGAGCAAGGCGGCGCAGGCGGTGGAGCTGGCCCGGCTGGCGGCGCTGTCGCTCGGCCGCGGTGGCGGCCTGAGCTGGGGCGCGCTGCGCGACGGCGCGGGTGAGAGCGAGCGCTACGGCCTGCTCCGCCGAGATTTCCGGCCGAAGGAGGCGTGCGCGGCGCTGGCGGCTTCGGCGGCGATGCTGGGCGGCACGCGGTTGCTCGGCCGCGCCGCGCTGGGCGACGAGGCCGAGGGCAGCGTGCTGACCGGCCCGGGCGGCTTCGTCGCGGTGGCCTTCGGCGCCGGGCGGCTCGAGCTCCAGGGCGAGACCACGGTGACCGACCTGTGGGGCAACCCGTCCGAGGAGCGTGGTCTCGGCGCCGAGCCGCTCTACGTCACGGGTGCCGGCGTGGCGGCCTCGATCCAGGTCGCGCGATGAGCTTCGCCGGCCGCGTGTGCGTCGTCACCGGCGCCAGCCGCGGGATCGGCCGGGCGACCTGCGAGCGGCTGGCCGCCGAGGGCGCATACGTGGTCGGCATCGCGCGCGACGCGGCCGACGGCGAGGCGGTCTTCACGGCCATCCGCGAGCGCGGCGGGAACGGCGAATTCGTCGCCCTCGAGCTGACCGACGCCGCGGCGGTCGAGGCGTTCTGGTCACGCCACCTGGCGGCGCATGGCCGCGTCGATGGGCTGGTCAACGTGGTCGGCATCAGTGGCCGGCGATACGGCGACGGGCCGCTGCACGAGTGCACCGACGAGGGGCTCGAGACGCTGCTCGAGGTCAATCTGAAGAGCATGTTCCGCATGTCGCGCGCGGCGGTGCGGGCGATGCTGGAGCAGGGCGGCGGGAGCATCGTCAACACCAGTAGCGTGCTGGCCTGGTCGCCCAGTCCGGCGCACTTTGCCACCCATGCCTATGCGGCGACGAAGGCGGCGATCATCGGCTTCACGCGCGCCGCGGCGGCCTACTACGCGCCGCACGGCATCCGGCTCAACGTCCTTGCGCCGGGGCTCATCCGCACGCCGATGGCCCAGCGGGCGGCCGACGACGCGGCGATCCAGGAGTACATTGGGCGCAAGCAGCCGCTCGGCGGCATGGGCGAGGCGGCCGACTGCGCCGCGGCGGCCTGCTATCTGCTCAGCGACGACAGCCGGTTTGTCACCGGCGTGGTGCTGCCGGTCGACGGCGGTTGGTCGGTCACCGGCTGACGGAACCGGCGCGGCGTCGCCGCCGTTGGGTTTCTGGCGATGAACCCTCCCGCATCACCGACACCGCCCGCTCGACGCGAACGCCGCCGGCGTGCCGCGCGGCGGCTGGCCCTGCTGTGGCGGCGCGACCGCACCGCGGCGCGGCTGCTCCGCTGGGGCCTGCTGCTGGTGGTCGCCGTGCTGGTGCTGCGCAGTCCGGGCCTGCGGCCGCCGGTGCTCGCCGTCTGGGTGGCGTTCAATGTGGTGCTGCTGCTGGTTGCCCTGGGCTGGGGTCTGTTCCACCTGGTGGCCATGTGGCGGGCGCAAGGCACCGCGTTGCGCTGGTCGTTCGCCGCGGCGGCGGTCGGCGTGCTGGCCGCGGCGGGGCCGACCGAGCGTGCGCTCAGCGACATCGGCATCGCGCGGATCAGCGTCCTGGCGCACCTGGTGCAGTTTCTGACCTACGCCGCGCTGCTCTTCCCGGTCAGCTTTGCCGGAGCGTCGCTGGGCGCCCTGGTGCGGCCGCGGGTCGACTCGCCCGAGGCGGCGGCCAACCGGGGCGTGGTCGGCTGGTGGCTGGCCCTCGCCGCGCTCGGAGCCGGCTATGCGCCGATCTGGCAAAGCCTGGCCGCCGGCGAGGGCGACTTCCCGATCATCGCCTACTTTGCTTCGTGGCCAAGCCTGGCGGTACTGGCGTTTCGGATGCTGTCGAATCCCGGCACCGATCCGCAGCAGTTGGCTCGGCGGCTGGTCAACTGGATGTCTCGGCGCCTGGTGCCGCAGGTCCGGTTGCGCGGCCGGGCGGTTCGGCTCGATCTGCGCGGCGCCGTGCTCGGTCTGTCGGCGGCGGTGCTGGCCGTGGCGGCGAGCGGCGCCGGGTTGCTCCAGCCGGCGCGCAGCGGCCTGCTCGGCCAACTGCTCCAGATCCGGGGCGTGTTTGAGGTGGCCGGCCTGCCCGAGGCGTTCGGCGCGGGGATGAGCACCGGTGATGAGATCGTGCTGCTCGACCTCGATGCCGCGGCGCAGCAGATGGCTCGGTCGGAGGAGTCGGAATCGGTGCTGCAGGCGCGGGTGATCGCCAAGCTGGCCGCCTGGGGTGCCCGCGCGGTGGTGGTCACGCCGCCGTTCACCGGCCGCGCGCCGGTGAGCGCCCGGCAGCGCGGCATCGCCGGCCTGCCGCCGCCGACCGCCGGCGACGGCGAGCGAGCGCAGCGCGACCTGCCGCGGCTGGCCGCCGGCATGGCCGAAGCCGGCAATGTCTATTTGGCGGTGCATTCCGACGAGCTGGGCCAGGGCCGGCTCGGCGCGCTCGAAATCGCCGCCCGGGCGAGCGGCTCGGCCGAGCTGGCGCGCTACGGCGGGCGGCTGCCGGCGGTGCGGTTCGATCAGCCCGAGCGTCCGCCGTTAGCCGCGCAGCTCGCCGCCCTCCTGCTCGGCCAGCCGCCGACTTACCTGGCCGATGCGGGTGGCGACCGCTTTGCCGGCCAACCGCTGCTGACCATCGAGCCGGCGACGGTGCTGGTCGACTACGCCGGCGCCGGACCGGGCGCGCGTTTCGCGCACGCCGGCTACACCACCGTGCTGCGCAACGAGCCGGTGGCCCGGGTGACGCTGGGCGAGGCGGCCGGCACGACGGTGACGATTGCGGGCGAGCCGTCGACGGTCCGCACCGGCGTTACGGCCGTCGAATGGGTGCCGGCGGCGGAGTTCTTCCGCGACAAGCTGGTCATCCTCGATCGCGTCGCCCCGCGCTGGATCGAGACTCCGGCCGGCCTGTTGACCAGCGGCGAGTTGCTCGCGCACGCGGTCGAGACGCTGCGCCGAGGCGGCGCCGTCGGCGCGGTGCCGCGCCGGTGGAGCCTGGCGCTGACCGCGCTGGTGGCGCTGCTGGTGGGTCAGCTCAGCCTGCGCCGCGACCCGCTCAACGCGGCCTGGCGGCTGGCCGTGACCGGCTTGGCGCTGGTCGTCGTCTCGCTGGCGCAGTTGCTCTTTTTCGGCCGCTGGCTCGACCCGGTCGAGCCACTGCTCGCCGCGCTCATCGCGGCCATGTTGGTGGTCCAGGTGACGCTGCTGCTCGAGCGCTCCGAGCGTGAGCGCAACCGCGCTTTGTTGCAGCGCTTCGTCGCCCCGCAGGTGGTCGATGAACTGCTCGAGGATCCCGAGGGCCGGCTGGGGCTCGGCGGCACGCGGCAGCAGGTCTGCGTGCTGTTTGCCGATGTGCGCGGCTTCACGCCGTTCAGCGAGCAGCACACGCCCGAGGAAGTGGTCGAGGTGATGAACGCCTACATGACCGGCCTGACCATCGCGCTGCACCAGCACGGTGGGCTGCTCGACAAGTACACCGGAGACGGGCTGATGGCCCTCTTCCGCATCGGCGACGACCCGCCGGCCGACCTGCTCCGCGCCGTCGCCGCCGGGCTCGAAATGCGCGCCGCCGCCGAGACGATCTCGAGCGAGCTGGCACGTGAGGGGCGCCAGCCGCTCCAGATCGGGCTGGGCATGCACTATGGCGAGGCGGTGGTCGGGCTGATCGGCAACCCGAACCAGTTCAACTACACCGCGCTGGGTTACACCGTGGCGGTGGCGCAGCGTCTGGAGAGTCTGGCCGAGGGCGGAGAGTTCCTGATCAGTGACACCCTCCACCGCGTGGTGGCCGATCAGGTGGTTGCCGCGGCGGGCAGTCCGGTGCGGGTCAAGGGCGTCAGCGAGCCGATCCGGCCCTACTCCGTGACCGGTCTGGCGCCGGCGCGGTGTGACGATGAGGTAAAAACTGAACCGGACGCGATCGATCTCCCTTTGTAGTCGTCTAACCCTTGGCCAAGGACCGGTGAGTGATGCGAATCAGGATGCGCGGCGTGAGTTGGGTGCTCGTGAGCTGCCTCGCGGCGATGGCCGCCGCGGCGACGCCCGAGGACGACGAGACACGGGACCGGCGCTGGCGTGAAGACCTCGATCAACTCGCCGCCGAGCTGCCCGAGCTGCACATCAACCCGTTTCACGCGGTGGAAGAGGTGGACTGGCGGCTCGAAGTCGAGAACCTCAAAGCCGAGGTCCCGCTGCTGACCGAACAGGACCTGCTGTTCCGGCTCCAGAAGCTGACCGCGATGATCGGCGACGGCCACACGCAGGTGCTCTGGCAGCGCGGTAACGTGCCGCTGTCGATGTATCCCTTACGCCTGCAGTGGTTTGCCGACGGGCTCTATGTCACCGGCGCGCCGCCCGACCGGGCCGAGCTGGTCCGCTGCCGCCTCGAGGGCATCGAGGGTCAGCCGATCGGCGCGATCGCCACCCGCCTGGCCGACTACCTGTCGGTCGACAACGGCGTGCAGGCCAGGCGCCAGGTGGCGCAGATGATCCTCTACACGCAGTTGCTCCAGCACCTTGGCGTGGTCTCGCCGCCGCCGCCGGTCGAGGCGGGCCAGCCCAAGCCGCCGCAGACGGCCGAGTTCGACCTCCGCGCGCCGAACAACCAGCCGCTGATTGCCGAGCTCACGCCACTGCCATCGCTCGAGGGCATCGTCTGGGCGACCGGCCTGGACGAGGAGGCCAAGCCGCTCTACCTCAAGTACACCAACACGCCCTACTGGGCCCAGTATCTGGCTCCCGCCGAGCCTGCTCCGGCGCAGCCGGCGCCGGCCGAAGCGGGCGACCCGACGCGCGACCAGCACGGCGACGGCGCCGAGGGCGACGACGAAGCGCAGGAGCCGGCCGAGCCGCGCATTCTGTTCTTTCAGTACAACAAGTGCGAGCAGCGCGAGGACCTGCCCTTCACTGAGTTCCGGCGCCAGCTCTGGGCGCTGTGCGACCGGGTCGAGATCGATCGCTTCATCATCGACCTGCGGCACAACGGCGGGGGCGACTCGAACATCCTCGAGCCGTTCATCCAGGAGCTGGCCGCCCGCGAAGACCTCAACCAGCGCGGCAAGCTGTTCGTGATCACCGGCCCACGGACGTTCAGTTCGGCGGTGCTCAACGCCATCTCGCTGCGCAAGCAGACGCGGGCGATCCTGATTGGCGAGCCGACCGGCGGCCGGCCGAACCACTACGGCGAGGTGAAGAGCTTCACGCTGCGCCACTCGCGCCTGCAGGTGACCTACTCGACCAAGTACTTCCAGCAGGTCGAGGGCGACCCGTCGACGATTCTGCCCGACGCCCAGGTGCCGGTGCCGGCGGCCGACTACTTTGCCGGGCGCGACACGGTGCTCGAGGCGATCAAGTCGTTCGGCCGGCGGGTCGAAATCGACCTCGGCGAGTTCGGCGCCGGGCAGGAGTCGAGCCTGCGCGGGTTTGGCGAGTAGGCAGTCAGCCGATCTCGTTGACCGGCGTCTCGGGCCGCTCGCCGCGGCAGGCCGCCAGCAGGTTGCGCGCCGCCAGCAGGGCCATTTCGGTCCGCGTCTCGGTGCTTGCGCTGCCGATGTGCGGCACGACCAGGCAGTTGTCGAGGGTCAGCAGCGGATCGGCCGGGTCCGGCGGCTCCGGGTCGGTCACGTCGAGCGCCGCCGCCTGGATCACCCCGTCGCGCAGCGCCGTGTAGAGTGCCGACTGGTCGACCACCGGCCCGCGGGTGGTGTTGATCAGCACCGCCGTCGGCTTCATCCGCGCCAGCGCCTCCGCGTCAATCAGATGCCGCGTTGCATCGGTCAGTGGGCAGTGCAGGCTGAGATAGTCCGACTCGGCCAGCAGCGTGGCCAGATCGACCGGCACCAGGCCGAGTTCCGCTTCGAGCTCGGGTCGCCGGGTGCGGTTGTGGTAGAGCAGCCTCATGCCGAAGCCCCGGCCGCGGCGGGCGACGGCGGCGCCGATGCGGCCGCAGCCGAGGATGCCGAGCGTCTTGCCGTGCACGTCGTGGCCGAGCATGAGCAGCGGGCCCCAGCAGCGCCAGCGGCCGTCGCGGACGTAGCGCTCGCCCTCGCTGATGCGCCGCGCGGCGGCGAGTAGCAGCGCCCAGGTCAGGTCGGCGGTGGTCTCGGTCAGCACGTCGGGGGTGTTGGTCACCCAGATGCCGCGCGCCGTGGCCGCCGGCAGGTCGATGTTGTCGTACCCGACGGCGTAGTTGGCGATGACCTTCAGGGCCGGCCCGGCGGCGTCCATCACCTCGCCATCGATGCGGTCGCTGAGCAGTGGCAGGATGCCGTCACAGCCGGCCACGCCGGCGAGGATCGCCTCGCGGGGAGGCGGCGTCTCGCCGGGATAGACGGTCACCTCGGCGTGCTCGCGCAGGAACGCGAGCGCGGCCTCGGGCAGCGGGCGGCCGACCCAGACCTTTGGCGTGGCCATTCACTCCTCCCGCCGGCGCAGGCGGCCGGCCAGGTCTTCGACGCGGTCGATGAACAGGATACCGTCGAGGTGGTCGATCTCGTGCTGCAGCAGCACCGCCTCGAAACCCACCGCGTGCAACTCGATGCTCCGTCCGTCGAGGTCGCGCCCGCGGACGGTTACCTCGCGGCTCCGCTTCACCGTCGCCAGATAGTCGGGCAGGCTCAGGCAGCCCTCGCGGAAGCGCTTCGTGCCGCTCCGCTCGATGATCTCGGGGTTCACCAGCCAGCGCGGCCCGGTCGCCTCGTCAGCGTACTTCGGGTGGCGCGTGGCGTCGATGTAGAGCAGCCGCGCGGTCGAGCCGATCTGCGGCGCGGCGAGGCCGGTGCCGACGACACTCTCGAGCGTGTCGCGGAGGTCGATCGCCACCTGTCGCACGGCGTCGTCGATCGACTCGATCGGCGGGCAGACGGTCTTCAAGATGGGCGCGGGGTAGAGCACGATGGGTCGGACGGCCATCGTCAGAGCGTTGCCTCGTCGATGGGGCGGAGGGTGATGTCGACATCGAGTTCGGCGCGGAGCTCGGTCAGTCGGCGGTCGAGCCGCCCGCGATCGACCTCGGCCGGCATGGTGAGGTCGAGCACCATGATGTACAGCGGTCGCTCGGCTGTCCCGCCGACGCGCGTGCTGACGTCGCTGATGTTGCACCCGGCGGCGGCCAGCTCATTGGCCACCCGATAGACGATGCCCGGCTGGTCGGCGCCATAGACGGCGAGCGTGTAGGGTGTGCCCGGGCAGTCGGTCTGCGGTGCCGGGGGATCGAGCAGGCGCAGGTCGCAGTTGACCTCGAGTGAGGCCGCCTCGAGCTGCAGCAGGTCGGCCAGGTCGTCGATGCCGGGCGGCTCGGGCAGGCGGGCGATCAGGATCATGGCGAACGAATCGCGCAGGATGGTGGCGCTCGAGTCCTCGATGTTGCAGCCATGCTGATAGAGCACGCGGGCGATGCCGGCAACGATGCCCGGCCGGTCGCGCCCGACGACCGTGATGGCCACCTGTTCGGCCATCGCCTTCTCCGCGGCGAATGATACCACGCCGTGCGGGGAGGGTGTCTCCGCGCGGCGCGGAACCGCCCCGCGGAGCCCGGCCATGCGCGAAGTGCGGTACGAACGGTTGCGGCCCGCCCAGATTGTCGCCGCGCGGCGGGAGTGCCCGATTGCCTGGCTGCCCTGCGGCATCCTCGAGTGGCACGGGCGGCACAACCCGATCGGCCTCGACGGCGTCAAGGCCGAGGCCATCTGCCTCCGCGCCGCGCGCGAAGTCGGTGGGCTGGTCTGGCCCTGCCTGTGGTACGGCGACAACCGCGACGACATCCTCGAAAACGTCTTCACCAACGAGCGCTTCGACCGCCTGACTCACGACCACCGGCCCGAGGTCGCCGCCGCGCTGGGCCTGCCGGTCGAGCGTTTCCAGGCCGAGGCGCGCCGCAACCTCGAACTCGGCGGCTGGGAGCCGTGGACCCGGCTGCTGCTCCACTGCCTGTACCAGATCGAGGCCTACGGCTGGGAGCAGATCGTGGTCATGTGCGGGCACTACCCGCTGATCGGCCCGGCACACGAGGCGGCGCGGCGGTTCGCCGAACGGCCCGAGGCGCGGGCGAAGGTCCACCCGATGATCGAGGTCGACCCGATCCGCGACTTCTCGCACGGCGACCATGCCGCGCGGTGGGAGACGTCGCTGCTCTGCGCCCTGACCCCCGAGTTGGTCGACCTGGGCGAACTCGCCGGCGAGAGCGACGAGGTGCTCGGCGTGATGGGCGAAGATCCGCGCTCGGCCACCGCCGCCTTCGGCGAGGAAGGACTGCGGCGGCTGATTGACGCGCTGCGGGCGATGCTCGTCCCTTAGCGCGAGGGGACCAAGCCATGCTGCTCGCCCTGCTGCTCTGCGCGCTGCCGGCCGACGAGGTCTGGGCGCCGGTCTACCAGGCCGCCGGCGTCGAGGCCGCCCGTGCCGGCGTCGACCTCGACTGGATGGAGACCTTTGGCGGAGGGCTCTACCGCAACCCGCACTTCCTGCCGCTCATGCGCGACCCGCTCCGTGTCCCGGCCTTTGCCGAGGTCACCGGTCGCGGCCTGCTGGCCGACGCGGCCAGCCAGGGCAAACTGGTCTACCGCGCGAACGCGCTGGCCGGCTGGGGCGTCCGGCGAGGCTTGGTGGAGCCGATCGCTCAGCGCCTGCGCGCTCGCCTCGATGCGAATCGGCCGCTGGCGGCGGCGCTGGCCCGGCTGCGGGAGGTGGCAGGTATGCCCGGCCTGGCCGGCAACGAACCCGAGACCGACGACCTGCCGCGCGAGCTGCAGGAGAGTATGGCGCTCATCCTGCTCGCCGTCGCCGAGTTCCCGCAGTGGCGCACCTGGGCGTTCGAAGGCACGCCGGCCGCCGGGTTGGCCACCCACCTCAACGACTTGCGCCGCGCCGTGGCACCCGACCGCGAGTTGGAGGGCGCGCCTCTGGCCGAGCATGAGCGGCGCGTCGACCGGCTGATCGCCAGCCTCGACCTGCCCGCCTTGTCGGCCGGCGGCGGCGACATCCTGGTGGTGCTCGAGGATGTTCTGCCGGCGCTGCGCGAGGTTGATCTGGCAGGGATCGACAACCGGCGCTGGGCGACTCCGCTGGGCGACATCATCCTCGCCGGCCACGGCGACGACGTGCACCAGGGCGAGCCGCCGCTGCTGCTCATCGACGCTGGCGGCCACGAGCGCTACTCCACCGGCGCCGCGGCGCTGACCGAGAACCGGCCAGTCTCGATCCTGATCGACCTCGACGGCGCCGACACCTACGCCGCGCCGGCCGACTCGGTCGGCACCTGGGCCGCGGCCATCGGCGGCGTGGCCGTGCTGATCGACATCGCCGGCGACGACAGCTACGCCGGCAGGCAATTGACCCAGGGCGCCGCGATCGCCGGACTGGCGCTGCTCTGGGACGGCGGAGGCGACGACACGTACGAAGCGGTCGACCACGCCCAGGGCAGCGGCGTCTACGGCGTCGGCGTGCTGGCCGACCAGGACGGCAACGACCAGTACCACGCCGTGCAGTACAGCCAGGGTTACGGCTTCACGCTCGGCGCGGGCGTGCTGATCGATGCCGCCGGCAACGATCGATACGATGCCGAGGACGAGGAGATCACCGCCCCGAGCCCGCAGAGTGCCGAGCACAACGCCAATCTGAGCCAGGGCTTCGGCTATGGCCGGCGGGCCGACTATACCAACGGGCACGGCACCACGGGCGGCGTCGGCTGGCTCTGCGACGGCGCGGGCGACGACGTCTACTCATGCGGTGTGTTCGGCCAGGGCGGCGGCTACTGGTACGGCATCGGCGGGTTGACCGACTTCGCCGGCGACGACCAGTACACTGGAGTCTGGTACGTCCAAGGCGCGGCCGCGCACTTCGCGCTGGGGCTGCTGCTCGACGCCGACGGCGCCGACCGGTACACCGCGACGATGAACATGGCCCAGGGCGCCGGCCACGACTTCAGTCTCGGCTGGCTGGCCGACCTGGCCGGCGACGACCGCTACACCGCCCCGAACCTGAGCCTCGGCGCCGGGAACGCCAACGGGGCCGGCTACTTCATCGAATCCGCCGGCAATGACACCTACAACGCCGCCGACGGGCTCAACCTCGGCCGCGCTCGCACCGCACCCGCCACCGCACTGGCGACCAGCACAAGGCGGTGGATCCGCACGCTGGGCTTCTTCCTCGACCTGGCCGGTCGCGACACCTACCCGCGTGGCGAGTGCGCCGACGGCCGGAGCTGGCGCTACGCCGAAGAGGGCACCGGCGCGCAGGGCGCGGGCGTGGACCGCTGACGGCTCAACCGCCGCCGGCTGGCGGCCCCAGCACGCGCCCTCGGTGGCGCTGGTGGCCTCCGACCTAATGCGGGCCGGCAGGCTGCAGCACATCGCCGGCGGGTGAGAGGCGGCACCGCCTGGGCGGGCAAGTCGCCGCACGGCCACGGCGGACGTGCCGCTGGACATCCACGTCGGACGAGCTGCGCGCTGAGGAGCCAACGGCGGAATGATTACATGTAATGATTAAATAAGCTCTCACGATTGCCGACGTCTGGGCCACGCGCTCAGCCACCCTTCTGCGTTTCAGGACGGGTTCCGGCCGGTCCGTTCCACCGCCCAGGCAGCTCTGTCGTCGCACCATTGGCGGCGGAACCCGGCGCCGTCGAGCCCATGTCGACATGCCGAGGTGGCGGTCACGCCATTCACGGCGGGTCGTAGTCTCTGCGAGCCCGCTTCTCAAGCGGAGTTGGTGGTTGCGCCGAGTGAATCATTACATGTAATCATGGAATATCGTCCTCGGCGGCCGGCTGCCCTGCGACGCGGGGTATCCGGCAATGTCGCTCCTGCGGCAGACGCACAGCCCTGTCGCTGACTGGCTCGTCTGGTTAGCGGTCCGGTCGCCTGGTGCGAGGGATCCGGTCGAGACGTCGTGGGCTGTGGAGTCGGTGGGGCCAACGTGTGTCGTGTCCCCACGGCGGTGGAGACTCATTACATGTAATCATGGAATTATGTGTCATGACAGTCGTCTGCAGCGCATCGCGCCGGCCTGGTCGTGGCGCCGCGTGAGGGCCGTGGGTAGGTAGATGTCTTGGTAGCGTGGCGCCGGGAGCGCGCCAGCCCGGCAAAGTCGGCCCTGCCGGGTTGGCGCTGGCCTGTCGAGCCCGACGCGCCGGCACCTGCAGGAACAGGCCGGTGCGCTAGAAAGGATTACATGTAATCATGGAATCGTCGACCGCGACTGCCGAGCCTAAACCAAGCCGACCACCCACGCGTGGGGTGCGACGTCGGCCCGTGTGTTTTTGCCCGCGGACCGCCGAGGTGCGGTTGCCGAGGCGACGTCCTGTCCTCGTGTCGGGCTAGCCGAGGCGCCGAGCGTATCATTACATGTAATCCTGGAGTCATTCACCCCGACCCCCGCCTTCCTCTCAACCCGATGACGCTGGCGTTGAGCCGCATGACGGCCGAGCGCGGGCAGGTGGCCTGGCAAGTCGGTCAGCGATCGCTTCCCGTCCCGCTGTGCAGGAACCCTGCCGGGTTGCTGGTTGTCTGTCGAGCCCGACGCGCCGGCACCTGCTGGGACAGGCTGGTGCACTAAACATGATTACATGTAATCATGGAATCATCGATCGCGACCGCCGAATCCTGACTGCGACGACCACCCACGCGTCGTGGTTCGACGTCGGCCCGTGTGTTTTTGCCCGCGGACCGCCGAGGTGCGGTTGCCGAGGCGACGTCCTGTCCTCGTGTCGGGCTAGCCGAGGCGCCGAGCGTATCATTACATGTAATCCTGGAGTCATTCACCCCGACCCCCGCCTTCCTCTCAACCCGATGACGCTGGCGTTGAGCCGCATGACGGCCGAGCGCGGGCAGGTGGCCTGGCAAGTCGGTCAGCGATCGCTTCCCGTCCCGCTGTGCAGGAACCCTGCCGGGTTGCTGGTTGTCTGTCGAGCCCGACGCGCCGGCACCTGCTGGGACAGGCTGGTGCACTAAACATGATTACATGTAATCATGGAATCATCGATCGCGACCGCCGAATCCTGACTGCGACGACCACCCACGCGTCGTGGTTCGACGTCGGCCCGTGTGTTTTTGCCCGCGGACCGCCGAGGTGCGGTTGCCGAGGCGACGTCCTGTCCTCGTGTCGGGCTAGCCGAGGCGCCGAGCGTATCATTACATGTAATCCTGGAGTCATTCACCCCGACCCCCGCCTTCCTCTCAACCCGATGACGCTGGCGTTGAGCCGCATGACGGCCGAGCGCGGGCAGGTGGCCTGGCAAGTCGGTCAGCGATCGCTTCCCGTCCCGCTGTGCAGGAACCCTGCCGGGTTGCTGGTTGTCTGTCGAGCCCGACGCGCCGGCACCTGCTGGGACAGGCTGGTGCACTAAACATGATTACATGTAATCATGGAATCATCGATCGCGACCGCCGAATCCTGACTGCGACGACCACCCACGCGTCGTGGTTCGACGTCGGCCCGTGTGTTTTTGCCCGCGGACCGCCGAGGTGCGGTTGCCGAGGCGACGTCCTGTCCTCGTGTCGGGCTAGCCGAGGCGCCGAGCGTATCATTACATGTAATCCTGGAGTCATTCACCCCGACCCCCGCCTTCCTCTCAACCCGATGACGCTGGCGTTGTCTACATGACGGCCGAGCGCGGGCAGGTGGCCTGGCAAGGCGGTCAGCGATCATCTTCCGTTCCGCTGTGCAGGAGCCCTGCCGGGTTGGCGCTGGCCTGTCGAGCCCGACGCGCCGGCACCTGCTGGGACAGGCCGGTGCGCTAGACACGATTACATGTAATCATGGAATCATCGACCGCGACTGCCGAGCCTCAACCAAGCCGACCACCCACGCGTGGGGTGCGAAGTCGGCCCGTGTGTATTTGCCCGCGGACCGCCGAGGTGCGGTTGCCGAGGCGACATGCATCCGTCGCGTTGGGCCCGCCGAGGTGCCGAGGGTTTCATTGCATGTAATCATGGCATAGCCCGCCGAGACGGAGTCAGACGCACAAAGCGTTGGCACCGGCGTTGGACCGCGTGCCGGGCGCGCGCTGGTACGTGCCCCTGCAGGGCGGTCGCGGGTTGCGCACCGTCGCGGTGAAGGGCTGGCCCGTCGGGTTGGCGTTGGCCTGTCGAGCCCGACTCGCCGGCACCTGCAGGGACAGGCCGGTGCGCTAGACACGATTACATGTAATCATGGAATCATCGACCGCGACTGCCGAGCCTCAACCAAGCCGACCACCCACGCGTGGGGTGCGAAGTCGGCCCGTGTGTATTTGCCCGCGGACCGCCGAGGTGCGGTTGCCGAGGCGACATGCATCCGTCGCGTTGGGCCCGCCGAGGTGCCGAGGGTTTCATTGCATGTAATCATGGCATAGCCCGCCGAGACGGAGTCAGACGCACAAAGCGTTGGCACCGGCGTTGGACCGCGTGCCGGGCGCGCGCTGGTACGTGCCCCTGCAGGGCGGTCGCGGGTTGCGCACCGTCGCGGTGAAGGGCTGGCCCGTCGGGTTGGCGATGGACTGTCGAGCCGGACGCGCCGGCACCTGCAGGGACAGGCCGGTGCGCTAGACACGATTACATGTAATCAGGGAATCATCGACCGCGACCTCGGTCTCCTGGGAAACGTGGGGAGGTGGGCTATGCGATAGTTGGTCGTTCGGGTTCGGACCGATCGCTGAGCGGCCTGTCGCCTGAGCGCACCGTCATCGGGAAGCGGTGGTGGCGGTCGCACCGTTCCCCTGGAGCCGACCCGCCGGAGCCTGCTGCGTCATCGCGTTGCGGTGAAGGCATTACATGTAATCATGGAATCATCCCTCGCGGCCACCGCTCGATGGGCGACTTGCTGGTGCGCTCTCGGCGATGCGGGCCGGTCACGGGCGGGTCGGGTGCCCTGGCCGCGGTGGCACCGCGAGCGCGCCACACTTCGCTGCAGCGGTCGCTGTCGGCGTCTGGCGGTGTGCGCAGCAGGCCGGACGGCCACCGACTGCCCGGTGGCTGCTTGGCCCGGGCCGACGATCGGCCGACGCCTCTGCGTCTCCGGCCGTTATCCCGCCGGCCCGATGATCGCCAGCAGCGCCGAAACGGCCGCCTCGACTTGCGGGTCACGGCCGGTCAGTTCATCGTTCGGCGTGATGTCGACGATGATCTCGGGCTGCGCCGGGTTGCCCTCCTGGTTGGTCCCGTCGAGGTTGTAGTAGCCGACCACCGGCAGGCGCATGAAGCTGCCATCGACGAAGCCGGTGCCGCCGGTGCCGATCACGCCGCCCCACGACGGCCAGCCGCTGCTTGGGCCGACTTCGAGATTACGCCAGGCGTGGCCGAAGATCTCGGCGCCGCTGCCGCTGCCCTCGTTCCACATCGCCGCCGCCGGACCGCGGAAGACCGGCACCGGCAGCCAGCCGGTGGGAAAGCCCTGTTCGGGCCGGCCGCGCTGCGTGTTGTAGACATACGGCCGGTAGACGATGCTGGAGAGAATGAAGTCGAAACTACCGCCACCGCCGTTGAACCGGACGTCGACGACCACCGCATCCTTGCCGCCGGCGCTGGCCTGCAGGTCGCGCTGGAACTGCTCGACCCCGCCCGGGCTCATACCCGGCACGTGGAGATAGCCGATCCGCCCGCCGCTCTGCTCGAGGATCCGATCGCGGTTCTGCAGCCGCCAGGTGTTGTACCGCTGGCCGCTGATCTGCCCGGCCGAGAAGCCGCGCAGCCAGGCGGTGCGCTGCGTGCCGTCGGCGGCGGCGATCTCTAGCGCGATGCGCTCGCCGATCTGACCGATCAGCAGCTCCTGCTCGTTGACCCCCGGCGCCAGCGCGACGTCGTTGATGCTCAGCACCCGCTCGCCCGGCAGCGGGCCGTCGGGCGCGCGGTCGGCCGGGCTGTCGCGTTCGATCGACTCGACGACCAGCCCGGTTCCACTCCGCTCGTCGGTCCAGACGATGCCCAGCGAGGCGGCCGGTGGACCGCTGGCGCTGACCGAGCGGCCGGGGGTCGAAAAGCCTTGGTGCGAGGCGCCAATCTCGCCGATCAGGCGGTTCATCACGTCGGCGAAGGCGGCCCGCGTCGGGGCGCCGAGCGCCCGCGGGCGGAAGAACTCGCGCGCCGCGGCCCAGTCGGCGCCGTGCATGTTCTCGTCGTAGAAGTAGTCGCGCTGCATCATCCACGCCTTCTCGAAGACGTAGGCGCGCTCCTCGGCCAGGTCGCGCTCGATCCTCGCCGAGTGATCGACAGTCGTCACCGACCCGCCGCTCGCCGGCTGGCTGTTGACCCGCCCACCACGTACAAAGCGCAGGCTGCGGCCGTCGGGCGTCCATTCGAATCCGCCGCCGCCACCGGCGACGAGGGTGCGGGGCTCGAGCGAGTCCCACTCGCTGGCGACCAAGTCGCCCGCCTCGTTGATCCAGGCCAGCCGTTTGCCGTCGGGCGAGGCGACCAGACCGCGCTCGCTGTGGTCACCGCTGAAGGTGAAGCGGACCATCCGCTCGTGGATGTCGTCGAGGTCGACGGGCGCCGGCGGCTTGGCCTCCTCCTCGGCTTCGCTCTCTTCGCTCTCTTCGGACGCCTCACCCGCGCCCTCGGCGGCTTGCTCCTCCGGCGGCTCAGGCTTGTCGAAGGCGTCATCTTCGAGCCAGTCGCGCTCGGCGCTGGGCATCTGCCAATCGGCCTGGTTGAGCCAGACGTAGAAGATCTCGTTCTGGTCGTCGAAGCGGCTGCTGACAAACGCCAGCCGCTTCATGTCGCCGGAGAAGACCGGCTCGCCGTCGCCGTCGGGATGCTGGCTGACGTTAACCGCCGCACCGCCCTCGGCGCTGACCAGCCAGACATCGCTGTTGCTCCACTGGTCGTTCTGCACGAAGGCCAGCCAACGGCTGTCGGGCGACCAGGTCACGCCCCAGGTCGAGGCCGAGGCGAAGAGCACCTTCGGCTCGCTCAGGTCGGGGTTGGCCACCACGATGTCGCCGTAACCCGAGGTGTAGCTGACCCGCTTGAAGTCCGGCGAGAACTGCAGAGCCACCTCGTCAATCTCGGTTTCGGTCAGCCGGGTCAGCTTCGGCTCAGCGGTGCGGCGCAGCCGCGGCTCGGCTTCGTCGCCGCTGGTCAGGCTGAACAGGTCATACTGGCCGAACCGATCGCTGTGGAAATAGAGCGTCTTGCTGTCTTCCGACCAGGCCAGCCCGCCTTCGTCCTCGGGCGTGTTGGTGAGCTGCGTGGTCGGTCCGCCGTCGGGGAAGCGGCAGCAGTAGATGTCGCCGCGCACGACGAAGGCCACCTCTTTGCCCGACGGCGCAACCTTGTACTCGCCGATGCCGGCGGTCTGCTGCTCATACAGCACCTCGGGCTCGAGCCGGTCGCGCGGGCCGGTCAGTTCGAGCTTGCGGCTCGCGCCCGCGGCGGTGTCGAACAGCCACAGGTCGTCGTCGCACCAGTAGACGATGGCGCTGCCATCGGCCGAGATCGACGACTCGCGGATCGGCTGCTCATGCTGCGTGAGCTGGCTCGCCTCGCCGCCGCCGGCGGGCATGCGCCAGAGATTGTGGCGACCGACCCGGTCGGTGGTGAAGTAAAGCGTCTGACCGTCGGCCGACCAGAGCGGCTCGAGGTCGGGGCCTGGGTAGTCGGTCACCTTGGTGAACGTGCCGTCGACCTCGCCAACCCAGATATCCTCAGCGCCGCCGCCCTTGTATCCGCGCCACTCCCAGGTCGAGCGCTTGTGCACAAAGGCCACCCGCCGGCCGTCGGGCGAGAGACTGACCGCGCCGGCCGAGCACTTGAGCAAGCGCCACGGCGTGCCGCCGTCGAGGCCGATCAGCATCGGCGGACCGAAGCGCTGGCCGTAGGTTGAGAAGCGGCTCGACTGGAACAGGACCTGGTTCTCGGGCGTGACGCCCCACGGGATGTCTGTGCCGCCGTAGAAGGTCAGCCGCACCGGCTCGCCGCCCGCCGGCCGGACCCGGAAGATGTCCCAGTTGCCGCTGCGGTTGCTGGCGAAGATGATCCACTGCCCGTCGCGGGTGAAGCAGGGGTAGTCGTCGTCGGCGTGGTGGACGGTGATGGCCCGTGCCGCGCCGCCGGCGGCGGGGGCGACGAACAGGTCGCCGCACCACTCGAAGACGACCTGCGAGCCGTCGGGTGAGAGCGCCGGATGGCGGGCATAGCGCACCGGCACCTGCGCCACGGCCGCGCCGGCAACACAGAGCGAGAGGGCGAGCAGCCGAATCTGCATGGCAGGCGTCTCCGTCAGCCGGCGGGAGTATAACGCGCCGGGCGAGGCGATGCCAACCCAACGCGATGCCGGGGCCGAGACGCCTTCGCGCCGGCCCCGGCATCGCAGGCCCTCCCTCGTCAGCGCCGTCGGCGCCGCCGGAGCGCGAGCCCGGCGCAGCCGAGCAGCGCCAGCGTCGACGGCTCCGGCACCACCGGCACAACCTGGTCGACCGAGCCGATGGTCATGTCGTCGAAGCCGAACACGTCGACACCGGCGGCGGTGTTGCCGAAGGTGATCTTGGTCCACGGATTCGCGGTGTCGATGTAGCCGAAATAGAGCACCGACCCACCGGCGATGCCGACGCCGTTGCCGATGTTGACCAAGGTCGACGACCCGTTGGTCAGTTCGAGCACGACCTGGCCGCTGAAGTCGCCGATGTCGACGCCGTAGAAGCCGAACGCCGCCACCGGCGCATCGAACGTGATCACGAACACTTCGGCGCCGGTGTCCCAGTACTTGTCACCCGAGATCGGATAGCGGCCGAACCCGTTCGTGCCGACCGGGATGTCTGCGACGAAGCCGCCGCCGGAGAGCGTCGCGGTCCCTGCGCCCGGGAAAGCGATTGCCAGCGGCGTGCCGGTGCCGCCGGCGTAGCCCTCGAAGTCCTCGGTGCCGACCCCGACCAGGTTGGCCAGGAAGGCCGCCTGGGCGGCGTCGGCGTTGGGATGAGCGGCGAGACGCGTACCTTCACCCAGACCCAGATCCTCACCGAAGTAGATCAGCGGCGCGGCCGCCGCTGACCCTGTCGCGAAGGCCAGGGCCGCCAGAAACACACCCACTTTACGCATCGGTCTCTCCCTTTTCGGCCGTGCGGCCGAATCCCCAGGCTAGCCACGGAAGGCGCGGCTATTCCACCAGAGCAGAGTGCAAATCCCGTGCCAGAATCGCTGCGGTGTGGTCGGCCGCGCGTCTCGCCGATCGGGGAGGAGAGGGCCGTGCGCCGGTGCACCCGCGCTGCGTGGAGGACGAGATGGCAATCCGAGTCGGCATGGTGGGCTACCACAACATCGCGAAGTCCCATGCGCCAGCCTATGCGACGACCGACCTGGGCGAGCTGGTGGCAATCTGTGACCGCATCCCAGAACGGGCCGACGCCGGCGCCGCGGCGAACGGCTGCCGGGCCTACTACAGCCTGGCCGAGATGCTCGCAGCCGAGGAGCTGGACGCGATCGACGTCTGCACCGGCGGCGCCGAGAACGGCGGCTGGCATTACGAGCCGGCCATGGAAGCCCTCGCCGCGGGCAAGCACGTGCTGGTCGAGAAACCGCTCTCGAACAACCTCGACGAAGCGCGCGAACTGGTCGCCTTCGCCGCCGAGATGGACTGCGCGCTGGGCTGCAACCTGAACCACTACTTCACCCCGCCGGCCGAGGCGCTGCGGGCCAAGATCGACGCGGGCGAGCTCGGCGAACTGGTCTACTGCCTGCACAAGATGGGCTTCCAGGGCGCCGAGCCCGAGCAGCACAGCAAGCCGGGCGGCTTCGCCGCGGGGTACCCCTACTTCCACCTCAAGGCCTTCATGAGCCACCCGTTCAGCGTCATGCGCTACCTCTGCGGCGACATCGTCGAGCTGCAGGCCTACTGTGAGCGGCCCGGCTACCGCCGCCGCGCCGGCGACGTGATGGTCTCCATCGCCAGCATCCACTGTCGCTTCGCCAACGGCGCGGTGGGCTACCTGCTCAGCCAGCGCGGCGACTGCTCGTTTGGCTACGGCGGCTGGTGGTCGATCGAGGTCAGCGGCACCCGCGGCGTCGGCATCATCGAGAACTGCATCGAGAAGCTCGAGTTCTGGACCGCGCCGCGCGGCGACGCGCCGCCCGAGGTGACCGACGGCGGCTCGAACAACTTCGGCGACACCTTCAGCCGGCGCATCCACGCCTGGCTCGAGGACTTGAGCAGCGGCATCGCGCCGGACAAGGTCCGCGCCAGCGGCCGCGACGCGCTGGCCGCGCTCGAGTACACCTTCGCCGTGATCGAATCGTACGAGTCCGGCGGTGCGGTGGTCCGGCCGACGCCGCTGCCGCCGCCGCACGAGTAGAGCCGGCCGGTCGGCCTTCGCGGTAGGGGCCGGTCTCAGACCGGCCCGCTGGCGACCGGATCCGCTCTGGAAGCGGGCTCTTCGTCTTGCGGGCAGGTCTGAGACCTGCCCCTACCACCAAGGTCTGCGCCGCCAGGGGCGTTAGTTCATCGTTGACATCGGCGGTTGGTGCCACTGGCGGCTTGTCCGCCAGTGCTGTCCAGCCGCTCCGGCGTGTTGACAGGGTGGCGTAGGGGCGGGT
>CAYONP010000058.1:0-36411 GCA_964405335.1 uncultured Fimbriimonadaceae bacterium | reverse complement strand
GCGTCGCCCGACCCCTCGACCCGCCCGCCGAAGCGCTGGTTGCCGACTTGTTCCACGCCGAGGCCGAGTACCTGCGGCTCGACCTGCTCCACCGCCTGCGCCGTGGGCCGGGCTCGACCGACGAGGTTATTGCCCTGGCCCGGCGCGGCACGGCGCTCGAGGTGCTCGCCTCGTCCTGGCGCAACCCGGCGGCGCTCGAGGCGGCCAGGCTGCTCGGCGAGGTGGCCGCCGCCCTGCGCGCCGCGGTGGGTGGCGACGCCTGGCGCGGCCTCGACCGCGCCGGCCTGGCCAGGCGGCTCGATGACGTATCGCGGCTGGTCGGCTGATGCGGCGCGAGGAGCTCGAGTTCGACCTGCCGGCCGAGCTGATCGCTCAGCAGCCGCTCGAGCCGCGCGACGCTTCGCGGTTGATGGTCGTCGATCGCGCTACAGGCGTGATCAGCCACCGTGGATTCCGCGACATCCTCCACCTGCTCCGCGCCGGCGACCTGCTGGTGGTCAACGACTCGCGCGTGCTCCCGGCCCGCCTGATCGGCCGCAAGCCGACCGGCGGCGAGGTCGAGATCCTGCTGCTGCGCGAGCTGGCGGCCGATCGGTGGGAGGCGCTCTGCCGGCCCGGCCGGCGGCTGCGGCAGGGCACGACGGTCGACCTCGGCGCGGTGACGGCGACCTGCGCCGAGCGGCTCGGCGACGGGCGCTGGAGCGTCACCTTCGCGCCGCCCGGCGGCCTGCGCGCGGCGCTCGGCCGCATCGGCCAGATGCCGCTTCCACCGTACATCCACGAGCAACTGGCCGATCGCGAGCGCTACCAGACGGTCTATGCCCGCGACGAGGGTTCGGCCGCGGCGCCGACCGCCGGGCTGCACTTCACGCCGGCGCTGCTGGCCGAGCTGGCCGGCCGCGGGGTCCAGCGCGCGGCGGTCACGCTGCATGTCGGGCTCGATACGTTCCGACCGGTGCAGACCGAACTGGTCGAGGAGCATCCGATCCACACCGAGGCGTGGCAGGCACCGGCCGAGACGGTCGAGGCGGTGCGCCAGACCCGCGCCGCCGGCGGGCGCGTGGTCGCGGTCGGCACCACCTCGGTGCGCGTGCTCGAGACCGTGGCGCGGTCGAACGGCGCGCTGGCCGGCTGGACCGAGCTGTTCATCACTCCGGGGTTCGGGTTCCGGCTAGTCGACTCGCTGCTGACCAACTTCCACCTGCCCGGCACCACGTTGTATGCTCTGGTCTGTGCCTTCGCCGGCGCGGAGCTGATGGGCTCGGCGTACCAGGCGGCGTTTGCCGAGCGTTACCGGCTGCTGAGCTTCGGCGACGCGATGCTGATTCTCTGACGTAACGCCGCGAGTCGGAGTGCCCATGCCGAAACTGGTCCTCGCCACCCGCAATCCCGGCAAGCTGGCCGAACTCGGCGCGATGCTCGCGGCCCACGGCATCGAGGTGGTCGGGCTCGACCAGGTGGCCGACGGGCTGGCCATCCGCGAGGATGGTCAGAGCTTTGCGGCCAATGCGCTGATCAAGGCCCGCGCCGTGGCGGCGGCCGCCCGGCTGCCGGCCCTGGCCGATGACAGCGGGCTCTGCGTCGACGCGCTCGACGGCGAACCGGGCCTGCACTCGGCTCGGTACGGCGGGCCGGGACTGACCGACGCCCAGCGCGTGACTCTGCTGCTCGACGAACTGGCCGACCGGGGCATCGAGTCGAGCCCGGCGCGGTTCGTCTGCGCCGTGGCCCTGGTCACTCCCGCGCGGGCCGAACGGCTCTGTCAGGCGACCTGGGAGGGTCGCGTGGTCGGCCCGCCGCGTGGCAGCGACGGGTTCGGCTACGATCCCATCTTCGAGCTGCCCGACCGCCGCCGCGCGGCCGAGCTGCCGGCCGACGAGAAGAACCGGCTCAGCCACCGCGGCCAGGCGCTGCGCCGCATGTTGCACCTCCTCCTCGCCGAGCCCGAGCTGCTCAGCTGACCGCCACCGGCTCAGTAATCTCGTCATCATCCCGTCTCCGCGGCGTAACGCCGGCGCGTTGACGCCCCGCCTGGGAGCCGCGTCCGCAGCTTCGAGTCAGGCACAACCTGGCGGAGGACGATGATGAAAACCACGAGCTTGGTTGGGTTACTGCTGGTGGCGCTACCGGCGACGGCGGACCTCGATCCGGCGCTGCGCCGGCAGCTCGACCGCGGCGGCAATGCGCCGGTAACCGTCATCGTGACCATGCGCACCACCCGCTCGGTGGCGGGCGGCGGCAGCCATGTCGAGCGGCTGGCGGCCCTTGCCGACGAGAGCCAGCGCGAGCTGATCGCCTCGTTGACCACGCGCTCGGCGCGCGCCGCCGGCGTGCAGTCGATCAAGGTCACCAACGCGGTGATCCTGACCGGTCCGCCCGAGCTGGTGCGCCAGGTGGCCGACCGCGGCGACGTGGCCACGGTCTATGCCGCCGAGCCGGTGGCGCTGGTCGCGCCGGACGGCTCGCGGGCGGCCAGCTTCGGCGGCTCGCCGACCTGGAACATCGAGCGCATTGGCGCGCCCGCGCTGTGGCGGCAGGGGGTGACCGGCCGCGGCGTGCTGATCGGCAGCCTCGATTCGGGTGTCGACCCGAGCCACCCGGCGCTGCGCGGGCGCTTGGCCGGTTTCCGCGATTTCGTCAACAGCCGCCGCGACGCCTATGACGACAACGGTCACGGCACGCACACCCTCGGCACGGCGGCCGGCGCCGGCGGCATCGGCGTCGCGCCCGAGGCAGGCTTCCTGGTGGCCAAGGTGCTCGATTCGCGTGGCGTCGGCGACACCGCCGACGTGCTGCGCGCGATGGACTTCATGCTCGACCCCGACGGCGACCCGCGGACCGATGATGCGCCGGTAGCGGTCAACAACTCGTGGGGCGGCCTGGGCACCGCACCCTACTTCCAGGACGCGGTGGCCAACTGGCTGGCGGCCGGCATCACGCCGGTCTTCGCCATCGGTAACCACGGCCCGGGCAACGCCAGCACGGCGTTCCCCGGCAACTACCCGCACGTGCTCGGCGTCGGCGCGCTCGACCGCGACGATCAGGTCTCGCGCTTCAGCTCGCGCGGGCCGGCTCAATACCAGGGCCGCAGCGTGGCCAAGCCCGACCTGGTCGCGCCGGGCGCCGACATCGTCAGCGCGCTGCCGGGCAGCCGCTACGGCAGCTTCGACGGCACCAGCGCCGCGGCACCGCACATCACCGGCGCGGTGGCGCTGCTCAAGCAGGCCCAGCCCTGGCTCGGTGCCGACGAGCTGCGCGCGGTGCTGCTTGATTCGGCCGATGACCTCGGCGCCCAGGGGTTCGACCACGCCGCCGGCGCCGGCCGCGTCAACCTCCAGCGCTGCTACGAGCGGATCGGCTACCGGCCCGGCGAGCCGCGGCCACCGTACCGGCCGGACTATCCGGACTATCAGGACTACCCGGATTACCCGGACGGTCCGTACTACGACCCGTACCCACCGCACCAGCCGGTCCACGTCGCCTATGCCGAGGCGGAGGTGCGCCACTCGCGGCCCGAGCGGCTGGACCTCAGCATCGGCGTGCAGGGCGATCCGTTCCGGCCGCTTCTGGTCCGGCTGACCGAGCAGGAGGACGTCTACCGCGGCCGCGGCCATGACGGCGGGCGGGTGCGGACCTACGGCCTGCGCGCCGATCTGAGCGGCTACGAGCGTTGGCTCGACGGGCGGCACGAGTGGTACCTGCTGATCGAAGACCCGACCAATTCGGGCGGTCAGTTGCTCCACTTCAGCATCACCACCGCCGGCGGCTCGGCGCGGGTGCGCAACGTGCCGGCCGAGATCCGCGAGGGCCGGCGCCTGCGCGCGCTGGTCACCCCGCCGCCGCACCACGGCGATGCCTACCGGCCCGGGCCGGGCGAGCCCTACCCAGACTACCGCGGCACGCGCCTCGAGCGCACCTTGCCGCGCTACTTCGGGCCGCGCGAGCAGGCGACCATCGAGTACCGGTTCTGGACCGACCAGCGCCCGCCCAACCGCCTGACCGTCACCGAACAGCTCCCCAGCGGCTGGCGCTACGTGCGCGCCGACCCGCGACCGCTGCAGGTCGACCGCAACGGGCGGATCACTTGGCGGATCGATCGACCGCGCGACGAGGTCCGCCTCCGGCTGGTCGTCCAAGCGCCCGACCGCGGCGGAGTCTACCGCTTCAGCGGGGAGTGGCAGGCCGACGACGGGCGGCGCGAGCGCATTGTCGGCGATGACCAGGCCCGCCTGGGCAATGACGGCTACGAGCCCTACCCGGACTGGGACCGAAGCGGTCAGTCGGCCGACCGCAACGGCAACGGGCGGCTCGAGCCGTGGGAGCTGCTGCCCTGGCTGATCGGCCGGGCCGGCTAGTCCGGCACCGCCTCGCCGACCTCGACGGCCGGCGGCTCGAGCCACTGCTCGTGCTGTTCGTCGAGGCCGGCGTCGGCGGCAAAGCCGTTGTGTGCATAGAGCCGGTAGCGCAGCCTCAGCGGCGCTGCCGGCTCAATCAGCAGGTCACGCTGCAGGCAGAGCGCCGGGCTCATCCAGCCGTCGTCGCGGACATGCCACCAGGTCGGATACTCAGGGTTCTGCTCGTGGTCGAAGATCGCCAGACCGTTGACCTGCCCCGGTGCCACGGGCCCGGCGAAGTCGCACCATCGAGCCCGGCGATGCTGGATGCCGGCCTCGTCCAGCTCGCCGGTCGAGTCTTCGATCCGCCCGCCGCGGCTTGGCCACATGGTCCGCGCCAGGCGCACCGCGAGCAGGCCGAACGGCGTGCGAGCCAGTCGCACCGGCGCGTCGTGGGCGCTCAACTCAAGGCTCAGGTCGAGCATCGTCTCGCCGCCGGGCAGCGGCCAGAGACGCAGGTCGCGGCGCTCGACCAGGGCCATCTGCTCGCCGGCCAGCCAGGCGTAGAGCGCCGTCAGTCGCCCCGACGCCGCGCCGTCGTCGAACCGCTCGAAGCTCTGGTAGACCTGCCGGCCCGGTCCCTCGCGGTCGTCCCAGAAGTTGCACCCATCCAGGTCGGCATGGCCGAGCCAGAGCCCGTGCGAGTGCGTCCGCCCATCGGCGTCGGGTGGTTGACCCAGGCGGGTCAGGGAGATCCCCGCCGGGCCAATCAGTGGGTGGCAGAACGGCTTGCCCTCGGCCGGCGCGTAGTGGACCACCAGCCGCTCGATGCCGTCGACCAGCAGCGCCGCCGCGCCGGCGAGCCGCGGTTCGGCGGTGACCCGCGGGAAGGGTGGCGCGGCCGGCGCGAGCGGCACCTCGAGCAGCTCTTCCGCCCGCTCGGCCAGCCAGCTCAGGCGCCAGACGCCGTCGTCGACCTCGACGTCGAGGGCCGCGCCGCCGGCCAGCCGGGCAGCCTCCGGCACGGCGTCTGGACCACACCGGGCCGAGTCGAGCCCGATGCTGACGGGGCAGGGACGCCGCGGGGCGGGGTGCAGGCGGAGCGGAATGCGCAGGCGGCCGATCATGACGGTCGCTCCGCCGCTGATTGTCGGCTGACCAGACGGCGCTTGTCAAGCCTGGCAGGAGCCGCCGGCCGGCGCCCGAAAGGCCGCCCGTGACCACCAAAGCCGAGCTGCGCCGGGCCGCCGCCGCGGCCCGCGAGGCCATCGACCCGCGCCACCGCGTCGCGGCATCGCAGGCGGTGACCGAGCGGATCATCGACAGCGCGGTATGCCGCGATGCCCGGGTCATCCTGGTCTACGCTGCGATGCGCGGCGAACTCGATCCGGCGGGCATCACCAGCGCGGCGCTGGCGGCCGGCCGCTGCGTGGCCTTCCCGCAGGTCGACTGGTTGGCCCGCGAGCTGGTGCCGGTGCGCCTGCGCGACCCGTCGGCGTTGCGCCCGGGCCGCTACGGCGTGCCGGAGCTGCCGGACGACGCGCTCGAGGCCGTGCCGGACGAGACGATCGACCTGGTGCTGGTGCCCGGATTGGCGTTCGATCGACGCGGCTGTCGACTGGGTTACGGCGGCGGGTTCTACGACCGCCTGCTGCCGCGGCTGCGGGCGGTCCGACTGGGCCTGGCCTTCGCCGCGCAGATCGTCGATCGCCTGCCGGCCGAGGCCCACGATGTACGCATGACGGCGGTGGTCACCGAGACCGCCTGGCTGGCGCGGGAGGAGTGACATGGGCGATGTGGTGCGCGTGCTCGGGATGGAGTTCTATGCCTTCCACGGCTCCGACGCCGAGGAGCAGGTGCTCGGCCAGCGGTTCGAGGTCGATGTCGAGGTCCACCGCGACCTGCGCCAGGCCGGCGAGACCGACGACCTGAACGCGACGATCAACTACCGCGAGGTCTACGCCTCGGCGGCGGCGGCGATGGACCCGCCGGCGCAGCTAATCGAAACCGTCGCCGAGCGCATCGCCACCGACCTGCTGGCCCGCTTCACCGTCGACGCGGTGGTGGTGCGTGTGCGCAAGCCGTCGGTCCCCATCGGCGGCGTGGTGCGCTGCTCCGAAGTCGAACTCCACCGCCCCTGAACGAAATAGGGACGGACCCAATTCTTGGGAATTGGGTCCGTCCCTTTTTCCTGGCTTGTCTAGCCGCGGGCCAGTTCGATGCCTGCCGGGCGCGGGAAGAAGGGCATGTCGCGTAGCGCCGGGAGGGGTTCGCCGATCACCGCCCGGGCTACGTCGAGGATGGCCGTGAGTTGCTCCTCGGGCCGGTAGATGCGGGTGAGGATGGCTCCGGTGTCGGCATACATCCCACCGCACAGCGCCACGCGGGCGAGGGCGAGCAGGTCGGTCGAGCCCTCCTTGTCGAGGTTGCGCACGGCCATGATGCCCCGCACGAGGAACCGCGACGCGCCGCCGCGCTGCGCCTGAGCCTGGCACTCGGCCAGGGTCAGCAGCGCCGCCGGCGCGACGGTCGGCAGGCTGTCGAGCAGCGACTCGGCGGCGATGAACGAGGCATCGGCCAGCTCGGGCTGGCCGCAGGCGTCGGCGATGGCGGCGTGGTTCGCCATCGCGGCGACGCGCGCCTCGTCGAGCGTGATCTGTGGCAGCACCGTCGCCGCCGACTGCAGCAGTCGCGCCGAGCTGACCAGGTCGCCGCCCTCGGCCAGCGCCAGGGCGATGGTGTCCACCGCGGCCACCCGCGCGGTGGCGTCGCGCGTCGTCAGTGCCGCCTGCTCGGCCGCGGCGGCCAGTTCGCCGGCCGGTTGCCCGGCGGCCAGCCGCTCGGCCACGGCCCGGCGCACATTGCCGAGGAAGTGCGGCAGCTCGAGCGCCGCCTCGGGCGTTGCCGTCCGCGCCCCGCCGGCGAGGACCGTGGCGTAGGCTTCGACGGCGATCTGGCCCAGTCCGGCGGCGACGGCGGTGTCGGAGATCTGCTTGAGGCTCTGGCGGTCGAACGGGTCCTTGACCGCGTCGATCGCCTCACGCAGCAGCTCGGCGTTCGAGTCGGCCGGCGACCCGGCGACGATGGCGCAGATGGCGGTGACGAAGGCGGCCCGGTCTTCGGGCAGCTCACGGGCCATGTCGCGCGCGGCGGCGATGCCGTCGCTGCGGTAGCCCGAGGCGGCCAGCGTCTTGGCCAGCAGCACGCGGAAGCCGCGCTTGCGCACCGGCTCCTCGCGCACCAGCTCGAGCGCGGCGAGCGAGTCGTCGACCTGACCGACGGTCGCCGGCGTGCTGACCGCCAGGCCGATGGTCGCATCGTCCTTGGCCAGCGCGGCCACTTCGCGGCCGGCCTTGAAATAGACCTCGGCCAGCTCGCGCTCGTCGGCCACCGCCAGCACACGGCCGGCGGCCAGCAGCACCGTCGCCCGCTGCTGGTGCGAGCCGGTGACCTGCTGTGCCAGCGCTTCGGCAATCAGGTTCGAGGCCTTGCCGCCCTGCCCGCACAGCGCCCAGGCCTCGGCGGCGTGGACCAGCGAGCGGATGCGCAGATAGGCGTCGGCGGTGCGCTGCGAGGCATCGACCGCGCGCTGCACCGTCTCCGCGGCGCCGGCATCGTCACCGCTCTCTTGCTGCAGCGCGGCGATGTCGGCCAGGCCGACGGTGGGCAGGCTGGCGCCGGTGAGGCGGTCGGCCGCCTCGGGACTGAGCTTCGCCGCGGTGTCGATCGCTTGGGTGAACCGCCCGGCGGCGGCCTGGGCGCGGAGCAGCTCGAGCAGCGGCTCCTGCCGGTCGTCCGGATCGACCACCGCCTCGCACGCCTGCAGCGCCGCCTGATCGTTGCCCAACCCGGCCTGGCGGCGAGCCAGCCGGCCGAGCACCGCGGCCTGCTGCGACCGCCCGTCGGTGGTGCGCTGCTCGGGCGGGATGCGGCGCGCCAGCTCGAGCGCCTGGCCGATCAGCTCGGGCGCGGGGACGTCGGCGCCGGCGAGCTGATCGAGCAGCAACGTCGCGCCATAGGCCGGGTACTGCGCCGCGGCCGAAACGGTGGTCAGCAGCGCCTCGGTGACCAGCTCGAGCTCGAACTCGGCGCGGGCCAGACCGAACAGCAACGCCGCGCGGTCGGCTCCGCGTTGGCGCTCGCCGGCGGTGCGCAGCAGGTCGCCCGAGCGGCTCAGGCCGACGCGATAGCCGGTCTGTTCGAGCGCCCGCCAGCGGGGCCCGGCCGGGCCGCTGTCGTCGGGCGTCAGGCGGATGGTGGCGACGCCCGCGTCGAGCTCGCCGAGCAACGCCTGCAGAAAGCCGATGTCGTAGACCGCCTCACGCGGCAGTTTGCTGTTCTGCTCGATCATCCGCCGGGCGGTCTCGAGCGACCGCCGGGCCAGCGCCTCGAGTTCGGGCGGCCCGCCCTGGGCGTCGACCGCACCGGTGGCCAGTATGACCAGCAGACCCACACCCCATTGTCGCCGCACCATGCCTCCGCCTCCTGGTCCCGAACGCTGTTCAGACAGGAGTTTTGACACCCGGCGGGCGAGAAGTTGCTCAGTCCATCAGCCCGGCCGAGCGCAGGTAGGCGACCGACCCGGCGACCGACTCGGCCTTGCCGGCGAAATCGAGGTTCTGGCCCTCAATCCCCTCCAACTCCATGGTGTATGGTCCGGTGAACCCGCCGGCCGCCAGCTCGGCGAACAGGCCGGCAAAGTCGACTATGCCCTGCCCTAGAGTCGGGAAGTACCAGGTTCGCGGCCGGCCGTTGGTGTCCTTGAGGTGCACCGCGGCAACGAACTCATTCACCCGCCGCAGTTCGGACAGGCCGTCGATGTCTTCGTTGTAGTAGTAGATGTTGGCCGTATCGAAGTTGATCCGGATGTGGTCGTGCCGCACGCCGGCCATGGTCTCGAGCATCTGCGTCGCGTTCTGGCACAGGTCGGGGTGCGTTTCAAGCGCGATGGTCACGCCGTTCGCCTCGGCCACTTCGCCGGCGGCGTAGAGCCGTTCGTGGACCGCCGTCAGGGGCGTCTCGCGGGCCTGGGCGCTGACGAAGATGATCTTCGCCCCCAGCGCCGCGGCGGCCTCGCAGGCGGGTCTCATCTGCTCGGCCAGGTCGGGTTCGGCCACCGGGCAGCCGGCCATGACGCTGCTGGCCGACAGGCCGTGGGCGGCCAGGCGCGCCCGGAGCGCCTCGACGCCGTCGAGCGGTGGGCAGGCGACCTCGACATGCCGCAGGCCGAGCGCGGCGAGGTGCGCCAGCGCCTCGTCGCTGAGGCCGCCGTAGCTGGCCAGGTTACAGGCAATCAGGTTGCTCACGATCCACTCCTTGCGACGACCCGCGCGCCGCCAGCAGCAGGCCGGCAGCGACGACGAACCAGACGGCGAGGCCCAGGCTGAGCAGGAACTGCCGGCTGAACCAGGCCTCGTTCAGCGCGAAGAAGAGCCACGGCGCGGTGGCCAAGGCGAGCGCGGCCGCGGGCTGCCCGCGCCGGTGGAGCCAGACGGGCACCATCAGCACGGCGGGGATGAACAGCACGTAGTGGTGGGTCCAGGCGATGGGGGTGACCAGGCAGGTCACCGCGCAGGCCAGCGACCAGCCGGCTGCCGACGCCGACGCGTCGCCGCAGCGGGCGCCGCGACACACCGCGCCGAGGCAAAGGCAGAGCAGCGCAAGCGAGGCGAGCAGGTTCAGCGGCGTCCGTGCGCTGGCCGCGTCCCGGCCGCGTAGCCGATTGAGCCCGTTGGCCAGGCTCTGGTTGCCGGCCAGGTGAGCAAACCGCCGGTGGCGCGGATCGATGGTCTCCTCGGCGGCGACCCGGTGGGTCCAGCGGGCGAGATAACCCAGGTTGGCCTGCCAGCCGACCGCCGCGGCCGGCACCAGGAACAGCCCGAGCGCCAGGCCGATGCCGAGCCCAGCGGCCGCGAGCCCGGCTCGGCGAGAATCGCCGGCCACCGCCGGCTGTGCCGCGGCCACCGCCGCCGGCAGCAAGGGGGTGAGCTTGAGCACCGCCGCGATCGCCAGCAGGGCGCCGCCGAGCATGACCTCGCGGTGCCGGCGGCCGATAGCGACCGATCGGTAACCGGCCAGGAGCAGGTAGAGCAGTACCGTGCTGATCTGCCCCCAGCGAACGGTCGAGCCGACCGGCCAGGCGGCGAAGAGCAGCGCCGCGCCGGCCAGCGGCCACGGCGGCGCGGAGCCGGTCAGGCGCAGCAGGTGCCGCAGCTCGAAGAAGCAGCCGAACCCGGCGAGGACCGTCAGCACGGCCCATCCCGCGGCAAAGGTCACCTCGTCAACGCGGCTGAACGGCGCGACGAGCACCGCCAGCAGCGGCGGATACAGATAGGGCAGTCCGCCGGCCGAGAGCGCGTCGTTCGGGTCGCCGCCGTCCAGCACGGCGCGCCCGGCGGCCTGGTAGACAACCGCGTCGTTGGCCTGCTCGTCGCCGGCCACGGCTCGTCGCCGGGCCTTGTGCACGCCAATGCCGAGCGAAACGGCGAGGACCAGCCCGTAGAGGCTCCAGCGGACGGCCCGGCGTGAGAGGAGCTGCTCCAGGGTCGGCTCCGGTCAGGCGGCGTTCGCACCATCACGCCGATCCCCTGCGGAGGATTGGAACGAGGCATGGCGTACGCCGGCGGGGCGGGGAACTCCCGGCCGGTGTTGGACGATCGAATGAAGCAGGGCAGGCTGTTCGGTTGGCTGCGCGCGACATTGATCCTGGCGCTGGCCTGGCTGGCGCGGGACTTGGTGGTGCCGGTGGTGCAGGCCCTGGCCTGGCCGGTGGCCATGGTCACCGTGCTGTTCATGTTTCGCGATCGGCTGGACGAGGTCCTGGCTCGCGTGCCGGCGTTGCGGCGCCTGAAGGCGGGCGGGGTGGAGGCGGAGTTCGAGCCCGAGCGTCCGGTGGCCGTGAGCGAGGTCGTCGCCAGTGAGGCGCTGGCCTTCCGACTGCCGGCGAGTGATGACGATCAGATCCCTGGCGAGGTGGAGGTTAGCGCATGACTGCGGAAGTGAGCGAGCCGCTGACCCTCGTGGCGGTGCGCCAGACCGCCAAGGTCAATCCGCACATGGCCGTGGTCCAGGCGTTCGGCGCGCTGCGTGAAGCGATTGAGGCGCTCCGCATCGACTCGCACAGCTCGCGTAACGGTGCCGGCTCAGACCGCGAGCGCGTTGCGCTCACCGCGGCGGTTGCCTCGCTCTGCGATCAGGATCGCCTGCCGGAGGCGTCGATCGGGATCATCGAGAACCTCCACGCCGTATACCGCAACGCCCGGGCAGCGCGACCAGGCTACACGCCGGACCTGGCCATCCGTTACGCCAACCTCGCCTTCTTCATGGCCGACAAGATCCGCGAAGCCGCCGCCGCCGCCGAGCAGTCCGCGTAACGGCCATTGACGCGCTCGCCGGCCTCTGCTACACCTCGCCCGGGCAGGCGCCCGTGGGGAGGCAGATGGAAGTCGGCATCACGCAACTGGTCATTCGCGGCGAGGGCGACCTGGCCGCCCTGCTGCCCAACGTCAAAGCCGCCGGCTACGACGGCATGGAGGTCCTGCTCACCGACGACGGCGACCTGACCCTCGACTCGACGGATGCCGAGATCGATCGCGTCGCCGCGCTCTTCGCCGACGCCGGAATGAGCCTGCAGTCGATGTGCCCCGCCGTCCGTGACCGCGGCAGTCTGGTCCATGGCGAGGCCGAGGCCGAGCGGTTCCGCGCCGTCTGCAGCGGCGCCAGCCGGATCTGCCGCCGGCTCGGGATCGATAACCTGCTGATCATCCCCGGCGGCGTGTCGCCCGAGGTGCCGTACGACGTCGCCTATGACAAGTCGGTCGCCGGGATGAAGTCGCTGCGGCCGATCGTCGACGAGTTTGGCGTCAAGCTGGCGGTCGAGTATGTCTGGAACAACTTCTTCCTCAGCCCGCTCGAAATCCGCGCCGCGCTGGACGAGGTCGACCATCCCGGCATCGGCTTCTACATGGACACCGGCAACATGATGGCCTTCGGTTATGCCGAGCAGTGGATCCGCATCCTGGGGCCGCACATCACGAAAATCCACACCAAGAACTTCCGCCGCCGGCCGCATTGGAGCTGGCCCAGCCTGCTGGCCGAGGGCGATGCCGACTGGGATGCGATCATGGCCGCCGTCGCCGCGATCGGCTACGACGGCCCGCTGATCAGCGAGATGAGCGGCACCTGGGACGAGCATGCGCAGAACGCCGCCTTCACCCGCGAACTGATGGCGAAGGTGGCTTGAATGGCCCGGCCGTATGAACCCGAGCACGACCGCGACGCCCTGCTCCGGGTCTGGCGCGAAATCGGCTGGCTCGTCGGCGACGGCCCAATCGCCGCCGCCGAGGCGTTCATTGCCGCCGGTCGCGCGCTGGTCGACGACCACGACGGAGCGGTCGAGGCGTTCGCCATCTCGTGCCCGGCGTCGCTGCGCTACCTCGGCGAGGAGCTGCCCGCCAGCGCGGTGACCGGCGTCGGCGTCGGCCGCGTGGCCCGGCGCGGCGGCATTGCCCGGCGGCTGACCGCCGAACTCGTCGCCGCCGATGCCGCCGCCGGTGCGGCGGTGGCGCTGCTCGGCATCTTCGACCAGGGCTATTACGACCAGCTCGGTTTCGGCTGCGGACCGTACGAGCATACCGTCTGGTTCGATCCGCTCGATCTGAACGTGCCGCGGCTGGAGCGCAGCCCACGCCGCCTATCGCGCGACGACGCGGCCGAGATCCACGCCCTGCGCCTCGGCCGGCGGCGGGTCCACGGCGGGCTCAACCTGCTCCCCGAGGCGATGACCCGAGGCGATCTGGAGCTGGAGGGCGACGGCTTCGGCCTCGGCTTCGGCGAGCCGCTGTCGCACCTCGTCTGGTTCTCGCAGTCGAAGGGCGAGACCGGCCCGTTGGAGGTCGGGTTTCTGATCTACCACGACGGCGCTCAGCTCACCGAGCTGCTGGCGGTGATGGCCAGCCTGGGCGACCAGATCTACACCGCGCGGCTGCGTGAGCCGCCCGACACCATGCTGCAGGACTACCTGATCCGGCCGCACCGGCGCGCCGGTACTGCAGGCCGTAAGCACCCCCGTCGCATCTCAGCCCGCGCCTACTGGCAGGCGCGCATCTGCGACCTGCCGCGCTGCATCGCCGCGCTGAGGCTGACCGGCGCGCGGCGGCGGTTCAATCTCCGGCTGACCGACCCGATCGCCGACTACCTGCCCGACGAGGCGCCCTGGCGCGGCTGCGGCGGCGACTACCTGGTGACCCTCGGACCGGAATCGCAACTCGAGCCGGGCAGCGTCGACTCGCTGCCCACGATGACCGCCACGCTGGGCGCCTTCACCCGCCTCTGGCTCGGCGTGCTACCGGCCGGCAGCCTGGTCGCCGGCGGTGGACTGAGCGGGCCGCCAGAGCTGATCGACGGGCTCGACCGCGCCCTGCGTCTGCCCCGCCCGCAGCCCGACTGGGACTTCTAGACCGGCGCCGCGCCGCGTGGCGACGCATCCTGATCGCGGAGCGGGTACCGTGGTGCAGCCGGAACACCTCAAGACCGACGCCTATGTCGAGTGGTGCAACGGCCCGGGCAATCTGGTCTGGGCCATGCTCGAGGCTTCGTACCGCGGCGACCTGGCCACCGTCCAGGCCCTCGTCGCCCACGATCCGTCGCTGCTCTGGGTCGAGGAGGGTTACCGCCCGCCGATCTACTTCGCCGTCCGCGAGGGCCACGACCGGTTGGTCGACTGGCTGATCGATCAGGGCGCCGACATCGCCATCTGGACCGGCGGGCCGTGGTACGAATCGCTCGTCGGTATGGCGCGCCTGCGCGGCCACCGGGCCATTGCCGAGCGACTCGAGCGGGAGCAGCGCGAGCGCTGGGGTATCCGTCCAGAAGGCGCCGAACTGGCCGAGTTGGCCCGCCGGCGCGACGTCGATGCGCTGTTGGCGCGGATCGACGCCGAGCCGGAGCTGCTCGTCGCCGCCGACGACGGCGGGAGTCAGCCGATCCACTGGGCGGCGCTGACGCGCAACCTGGCGCTGCTCGACGCGCTGCTCGCCCGCGGCGCCGACATCGACGCCCGCCGCGCCGACGGCGCCCGGCCCGCCGAGCTGGCCTTCGGCGACTACCACTACCGCACCTGGTACCGCGAGACCGGCCGGGCGATGGGCTCGCACCAGGCGGTGATCGGCTGGCTCCTCGCCCGCGGCGCCGAGCATGATCTGGTCACCTGCGCGTTCCTCGACGACGTTGAGCATGCCGAGCGGCTGCTCGACGCCGACCCGAGCCTGGCCACCTGGCTGCCGCCCTGTGTCGGCTACTACTCGGGCTACCCGCTCCGCCTGGCGGCCAAGAACGGCTACCTCCGCATGGTCTCGCTGCTGCTCGACCGCGGCGCCGACCCGAATCTGCCCGAGCGCGGTATCGCCCCACGGGGAGGCGCGTTGCAGGAGGCCGTCGGTAGTGGCAACGAGCAGATGGTCCGCCGACTGCTCGATGCCGGCGCCGACCCGAACCAGTTGATCGAGTCGTCGGGCAACACGCTGTTCACCGCCGAGTACCGCGGCCACCAGCACCTGATCCCGCTGCTGATCGAACACGGCGCCGAATGGCCGCTGTGGTACTGCGTCGAGAAGAACCTGGTCGAGGTGGTCCAGGAACGCTTCCGCGAGCGGCCCGAGACGGCCGACCCGCGCGAGTTCTACGGCGCGGTCCGCAGCGGGCGGGACGAGATCGTGGCGGCGTTCCTGCAGGTCCATCCGCACCTGCTCGAGACCATGCCGTCGATGGCCGGCGACACGCCCGAGCGGACCCGCCGGCTGCTGGCCGACGGTATGGACCCAAGCCGGCCGGACTGGCTCGGCGCCGCGGCGCTGCACCACCTCGCCGGCCGCGGTGAAGTGGAGCAGATGGCGATCTTCATCGAGCACGGCGCCGAGCTCGAGGCGGTCGATGACGAGTACCGCGCCACGCCCCTCGGCTGGGCGGCACGGTTGGGCCAGCTCTCGACTACCGAGTACCTGCTCGACCACGGTGCCGACCCGAATGGCGCGGGCGCGCCCTGGTCGACGCCGCTGGGTTGGGCCGAGCACGCGGGGCAGGAGGAGGCGGCGAACGTGCTGCGCCGCCGCGGGGCGGCGATGGGTTAGGGCGAGGTGCCCACCGTTCGGCGGGCGATGGTGGGGGAGAGATTCGAACTCTCGACACCCGGATTTTCAGTCCGGTGCTCTACCAACTGAGCTACCCCACCGGGTAAGCTGGGCGGAACAGGGCTCGAACCTGTGACCTTCCGGATGTAAGCCGGAGGCTCTACCGACTGAGCTACCCGCCCGATAGCCCCAACGGGAATTGAACCCGTGCCTCAGGCTTGAAAGGCCCGCGTCCTAACCACTGGACTATGGGGCCGCATCCGCGCGAACAAGCCAACAGGCTAGCACGCACGGCGGTGGGCGTCAAGGTTCGGACGCGGCATCGTTCATTGCCCCGCGCAGCCCTAGGCGCTACAATCGATGAGGTTGAGCAGCCGCCTGCCGAGGAGTTGGGAGGGCGGACCGATGAGCAAGAGCGCATTCGACCAGTTCCTACTTTCGCGGACACAGCCCGTGAGCAGCGATTGGGAGGCGCGCAAGGAGCAGTGGCTTCAGGCCGTCGACGGACTCTATGCCCAGGTAGAGGGCTGGCTCGACGAGTACATCCAGGCCCTGGCCGTGGTCTGCGAGCGAGAGCCACGTGAACTGGTTGAGGACAGTCTTGGGCGTTACAGAATCGACGCGTTGAAGATCGGCTGTCAGGGCATCGATGTGATCCTCGATCCGATCGGCGCGAACATCCTCGGCGCGTATGGCCGGGTTGATCTGGCCGGTCCCGCCGGGAGCTTGCGCTTACTCCTGGTGTCGGCTGGCAGCGGTGGTCCGCGGGTGCGCAACGACCGGGCCAGCGATAAGGTAGCCGAAGCCCGACCGGTCCAAGAGCCCAGCCCCGCAGCTGCTCCGGTGTTCAAGCTCGCCACGGATCCGCCAGCCGTGAAGTACTTGGACTTGGATCAGGAGCTGTTCCTCGATGCCCTCATGTACGTCATGGGCGCCCGGATCCAGCCGCCCGGCGAATGAGTGCGGCCATGGCCAACCCACCCGCCGCGACCTTTGCCCCCCAGCCACAGAGACCTACCGAGATCGCCGATCACCACAAGGTGATGACGGCTGCGCTGCGGCATTACTACCTGAGTGCCGGAGCGGGCCCGCCGCCCGAGTTGGTCGGCCGAAGTCGCGACGAGCTCACCGTGGAACTGGGCCTGAGGCAGCGGGAGTTGGACCACCTCGCGTCGCTGGCGATCCTGGCAGCCGTCGAGGCGGCAGTCCGCCAGACGTACAGCCAGCGCACCAAGCCAACTCCCGGACTGGGGACCAAGGTCTTGCTGGTGCTCTACCAGGTCCACGGCAGGTGCAGCGCGCAGATCGCGCGGAAGCTCCGCGGCTGGCTGGGCGACTGCGTCGATCGAGAACGCTTGGACGACATCCTCGATCTGTACTACAAGGCTGGTGACCAGGACTGCAGGTCGGCCATCTCGGGGTACCGGGGAGCCCTTGGGTACCGGCACTGGCTCGCCCATGGCCGGGCTTGGGCAGCCAACCTCCCACGACGGTTCACGTTTGGCCACATCTACGATATCGCCGAAGCGGTGTTCGTGGATGGTCTCGGAATCCAACCATAGCTTGGCTGCGTTCAAGCCGGTTTTCTCACGCCGGTGCCTCCCACGCTGGTCGTCGTCGATCTCAAACACCGCGCGGTGATCGCCGGCCACGCGCAGGCGGTAGAGCGGTTCCTGGTCGCCGTCGGCGAACTTGAGCACGCCCCGCCGCCGCGGGTCGTTCGCGAGGCCCTCCAGCCGTACAACGATCCGCTCCTGAGTCGACTGGGGCAGCGCCGCCAGTTGCTTGCGTGCGGAGGGAGCGAGGGTCACCTCCAAGGGAGGCGGGGTCGCCAAGGCCGAGTTCCTGCTTCACCTGTGCCAGCGGCACCGGCTCCTCGCCCGAGGCATGGAACTCACGCCATGCCGCGCGCCCGACCTTGGCCAGGCGCCGGTCTTCGTCCGACTCCAGCGCCTCGAGCCGGGTCAGGTCGGCGACCGGCACAACGGCGAGCTTCCTGCGACCATGGCGTATCACAGCGCGGCGACCGGCCGCCGCCTCGCGCAACGCCTCATCGGGCTCGACCGTCTGGTGTGCCATGGCACCCTCTTCAACGCATTCTACCCCGCCGGAGGGCGACGATCAACCGTGCCGGTCACTCAGCCGGGCGACTCCCCGCCGCGGTTGACCCTCCGACCCGCCGGCGCTAGACTGCCGGCACGCGGCTTGCACTGGGAGTGGCTCATGCGGACCATCTGCGTCGACGGTGCCTATCTGCCTGAGGACCAGGCCAAGATCTCGGTCTTTGACCACGGCCTGCTCTATGGCGACGGCGTGTTCGAGGGCATCCGCGTTTACCGCGGGCGGGTCTTCCGCCTCGACGAGCACCTCCGCCGGCTGTACGAGGGCGCCCGCACCATTCTGCTCGACATCCCGCTGACGTCCGATCAGTTCGCCGCGGTCATCTGCGAGACGTGCCGGCGCAACCGGATCGACGACGGCTACATCCGCGCGGTGGTCACCCGCGGCGTGGGCGACCTCGGGCTCGACCCGCGCAAGTGCCCGCACGCCTCGTATTTCGTCATCGCCGACGCCATCGCCCTCTACCCCGAGCGGTGCTACACCGACGGCCTGCGCGTGATCACCTGCGCCGTGCGGCGGAACGACCCGACGGCGCTCGATCCGGCGGTGAAGAGCCTCAACTACTTGAACAACATCCTCGCTCGGATCGAGGTCAACCGCTCGGGCGCCGACGAGGGCTTGATGCTCAACCAGCAGGGCATGGTCGCCGAGGCGACCGGCGACAACATCTTCGTCTACCGCGACGGCGCGCTCTACACGCCGCCGATCGGCTCGGGCCTGCTGGTCGGCATCACCCGGCAGGTGGTGCTCGAGCTGGCCGCGCAGCGCGGTCTGCCGGTGCGGCAGGAGCCGTTCACGGTGCAGTTTGTGCACAACGCCGACGAGTGTTTCCTGACCGGCACGGCGGCGGAGGTGATCCCGGTGGTCGAGCTCGATGGCCGGTCCATCGGCGATGGGAAACCCGGACGGCTGACGCGGGAGTTAATCGCATCGTTCCGCGAGTTGACGGCGAGTTCGGGCACGCCGATCTACGGCGAGGCGGCCGACGCCGCTGGTTGACGGCGCGCTGGGGGCGGGGCATAACAAGATCAGCGGGGCAGGCTTCGCCGGCCTGTCGCGGCACCAGACGCGGACGAATAGGAACTAGGCGGCGCCGCTCGGCGACCTTTGGTCGGGCGGTCCCGGAGGCGTGACGCTGATGTGGCATCGTTTTACCGAGCAGGCTCGCAAGGTTGTCATCGCAGCGCAGGAGGAGGCCGACGCCGAGGGCGCGGCCGAGGTGCAGACGCACCACCTGCTGCTCGGGATGACCAAGGAGAGCGACAGCAAGGCGCTCGAGATTCTCGAGAAGTTCGCCGTCACGCCGCGCCGGGTGCGCGACGAGATCCGCAAGTATGCCCCGCCGCCCTCGCCCGCGCCGCGCTTTGCCGGCAGTCGTGAGAAGAGCCAGGACAAGCAGTTCAGCGACCAGGCCAAGCGCGTGCTCACCGCCGCCTACAACGAAGCGCGGCAGATGGGCCAGAGCTATGTCGGCACCGAGCATCTGCTGCTCGGCCTGCTGCTCGACCGCGACGATATCGCCGCGCGGGTGCTGCGCACGTTCAACATCGAGGTCGACGAGATCAAGCGCAAGATCGAAGACATGACCGGCGAGCCGCACGACGACGACTCGGGCCAGCGGGGCGAGCCGCAGTCGCAGCCGCCGGCGAGCAAGCGGAAGAGCGGCACGCCGTGCCTCGACGAGTTTGGGCGCGACCTGACCGACATGGCCCGCGCCAGCGAGCTCGACCCGGTGGTCGGGCGGGCCAACGAGATTGAGCGGGTGATCCAGATCCTCAGCCGGCGGACGAAGAACAACCCTTGCCTGATCGGCGAGCCCGGCGTCGGCAAGACGGCGATTGCCGAGGGCCTGGCGCAGATGATCATCACCGGCGAGGTGCCCGAGCCGCTGCTCGACAAGCGGATCATCGCCCTCGACCTGGCGGCGATTGTCGCCGGCACCAAGTACCGCGGCGAGTTCGAGGAGCGGATGAAGCGGATCATGGACGAGATCCGCAAGGCACGTGGTCAGGTGGTGCTGTTTATCGACGAGCTGCACACACTGATCGGCGCGGGCGGCGCCGAGGGGGCGATGGATGCCAGCAACATCCTCAAGCCGGCCCTGGCGCGGGGCGAGTTGCAGTGCATCGGCGCGACCACGCTGGACGAGTTCAAGAAGTACATCGAGCGGCACGGCGCGCTGGAGCGGCGGTTCCAAAGCGTGATGGTCCGCGAGCCGACGCCCGAAGAGGCGATCGACATCCTCTACGGCCTGCGCGAGCGGTATGAGCAGCACCACGGCGTGGTGATCGACGACGCGGCGGTGCAGGCCGCGGTGCATCTCTCGGCGCGCTACATCAGCGACCGCTGCCTGCCCGACAAGGCGATCGACGTGGTCGACGAGGCGGGCAGCCGGGTGCGGCTCCAGTCGTCGATGACGCCGCCCGAGGTGAAGGAGCTCAAGGCGCAGAAGGAAGAGGTCCAGCGCAAGAAGGAAGAGGCGGTCTGGAACCAGCAGTTCGAGGAGGCGGCGCGCTGGCGCGACGAGGAGCGCAAGCTCAAAGAGGCCATCGACGCGCGGCTGGGTGAGTGGCGCGAGCGGCGTGAGAAAGAGAAGAACCACGTCACCGACGAGGACGTGGCGCGGATCGTCAGCATCTGGACCGGCGTGCCGGTGACCGACCTGACCGAGGAAGAGACGACCCGCCTGCTGCGCATGGAAGAGGCGCTGCACGAGCGGGTGATCGGCCAGGAAGAGGCCATCATCGGCGTCTCGAAGGCGGTCCGCCGGGCGCGCGCGGGGATCAAGGACCCGCGCCGGCCGACGGCCAGCTTCATCTTCCTTGGCCCGACCGGCGTGGGCAAGACCGAGCTGGCCCGGGCACTGGCCGAGTTCCTGTTCGACACCGAGGACGCGCTCATCCGGATCGACATGTCCGAGTACATGGAGCGCTTCGCGGTCTCGCGGCTGATCGGCTCGCCGCCTGGCTACGTCGGCTACGACGAGGGTGGGCAGTTGACCGACGCGGTGCGCCGCCGCCCGTACAGCGTGGTGCTGTTCGACGAGATCGAGAAGGCGCACCCGGATGTGTTCAACATCCTGCTCCAAGTCATGGAGGACGGCCGGTTGACCGACGCGCAGGGCCGCACGGTCGACTTCCGCAATACCATCGTGATCATGACCAGCAACGTTGGCGCGCGGGAGATTCAGAGCACCACCTCGGTCGGCTTCCGGGAGTCGACCACGCGGCGCACCGGCGGCGACGACGGCGACTACAAGAGCATGAAGGCGCGCGTGCTCGACGAGTTGAGCCGCGCCTTCCGGCCCGAGTTCCTCAACCGGGTCGACGAGGTGATCGTCTTCCGGCAGTTGACCGACCTCGAGATCCGGCAGATCGTCGAGCTGATGCTGCGCTTCCTCGAGCGGCAGATTGCCGCGCACGAGATGAGCCTGGAGCTGACGCCCGCGGCGATGGACCTGCTTGCCGCCGAGGGGTTCGACCCGAGCTTCGGCGCGCGGCCGCTGCGGCGCGCCATCCAGCGCATGGTCGAAGATCCGCTCAGCGAAGAGATTCTCTCGGGCCGGTTCGGCCGCGGCGCGGTGATCGAAGCCGACGTGCATCCCGAGTCGACGCCGGACGACAAGAAGCTCGTTTTCAGCTCGCGCGGCGGACCGCAGGCCGACGAGCCGGCCGAAACCGAGAGCAGCCCCGAGGCGGTGGCCTGAGCGGCGACAGCCCCGGGCGCCGGTGAGTCTTTAACACTCTATTCACACGCAACGAGCCCCATCGGCTTGAACCGCGTGCAACGAGGTGCTAGGCTTCGCTCAGCGATGCCGGAGCTGTCGGCCGCATCGCGACCGACATGCGCGGCGTTGCAGGAGTGACGTTATGCGACCTCGTACGACGCGCACAGGGTTCACCCTGATCGAGCTGTTGGTGGTCATCGCCATCATCGCGATCCTGGCAGCCATCCTCTTCCCGGTCTTCGCGCGGGCGCGCGAAAAGGCGCGGCAGGCGAGCTGCGCCTCGAACCTCAAGCAGCTCTCGCTCTCGCTGATGCAGTATGCCCAGGATTACGACGAGTCGTTCCCCGACTCGTACGTCCTCGGCCCCGGCCCTCGTGGCTACTACGGCGGCTGGAGCATCACTGAGTATGCTCACCGGCTCTACACCGACGACACCCAGACGGTGCTCGCCGGGATCGGCCGCATTCTCGACCCGTACGTGAAGAACTCGCAGGTCTTCCGCTGTCCGTCCGACCCGCTGGTCGAGCGCTGGATCCCCGGTCGCTGGTCGACCACCTACTACTGGCGGCACGCGCTCGATGCCTATGCCTCGCAGCTCAATCCGGTCACCATGGCCGTGCTGCGGCAGCCGAGCGAGATGATGATGCTGGTCGAAGAGGGCTGGCACTGGGGCGGTGGCACGCCGTGGTGCTGGGACGGCGCGCAGAAAGGCACCCTGGACATGAACGGCGCCTACATGGACGGGCACGTCAAGGTCTCGAAGGTGCCGCACACGTCGCCGTTGGGTGTCGCCAACTACGACATCAACTGGTTCTATCGGAACCACCACTGGCACCTGCCTGACAATCCGATCGACACGCTCTAGGCCGAAGCGAGGGGAGTGGGACATGCGTTACCTGTGCCTGGCTCTGCTCGTGGCCCTGGTCGCCCTGACCGGCTGCACCAGTCTCAAGCGGAGCGCCGAACTGAAGAACCCGCCGCCGATCACGACCGGCGGCGGGCCGATGGACCCGAACAACCCAACCGCCGCGCCGGGCGTGACGGGCGAGTCCGGGTCCACGACGAGCAATGAGACCGCGCCGGCGGAGCCGGCGGAGACGTCGACCACGACGACGAACGAAGGCGGCTGAGGCCACCGTCGCGGATCGGGCGGCGGGAACCCGCCCGGCTGCGGCGAGGCTCGTCACCAACCCGCCGCGCCGCGGTGGCCGGGACGTACCTCCTCCGGTCGAGCGGCGCGGCGGGCCGCTTGCCGGCCAAGCCGCCGGTCGGTGGGAACCCAGCCGGCGACGCGGTCGATTCGTACTACGTCACGGCGGGAGATTCGACGATGCGTTACCTAGGCTTCGCCCTGCTCTGGCTGATGGTCCTCCTCGGCGGCTGCAACCGCATGAAGGAGCCGGCCGACCTGCCGGCGCCCGAGGGCACCGCGGTCGGGCCGTCGGCCGACCCGCAGGCGCTGTGGGCGCCGCCCGACAGCGGCAAGCCGCCGGTCGCCTCGACCGAGGGCACCAGCGGCACGCCGCCGCCGAGCCAGCCGTCAGGGCCGGGCCCGGCCGGGTCTGGTTCGGGCGCGCCGCCGGTGGGCGGCGGCATGAGCGGCGGTGCGCCACCGCCGCCCGGGCCGCACGGGCGTTGAACCGGCGACCGCGCCGCCGCCGGGTCGGCGGCGGCGCGGCCAGCTCCTCCTAGAGGGTGTCGATCGGGTTGCTCGGCAAGTGCCAGTGGTGGTTGCGGTAGAACCAGTTGATGTCGTAACTGGGCACACCGAGCGGAGTGGTCTGGGGCACCTTCGAGATCTTGACATGCCCGTCGGCATAGGCCGCGTTGATGTCGATCACGCCCTTGTTCACCCCGGCATGCCAGCACCACGGCGTGTCACCGCCCCAGTGCCAGCCCTCTTCGACCAGGATCATCATCTCTGCCGGCTGGCGGAAGGTGGCCAGTTTGCACGGCCCTTCGATCGAGCCATAGGCGTCGAGCGCGTGCCGCCAGTAGTACGAGCCGCGCTGCCGGCCCGAGATCCAGCGGCCGGGTAGCGGGTCGGACGGGCAGTAGAAGATCTGGGTGTTCTTGAGGTACGGGTTGATGGTCCGAGCGATGCCCCACAGCGCGGTCTGGTTGTCGTTGGTCCAGACCCGCACGGCGTATTCGGTGATGTGCCAGGCGCCGTAGTAGACACCGCGGGCACCGGGCCCCATGACATAGCTGTCCGGGTAGGTCTCGTCGTAGTCCTGTGCGTACTGCATCAGGCCCAGCGCGAGCTGCTTCAGGTTCGACGCGCAGCTCGACTGCCGCGCCTTCTCTCTCGCCCGTGCGAAGACGGGGAACAGGATCGCCGCCAGGATAGCGATGATGGCGATCACGACCAGCAGTTCGATCAGCGTGAACGCGAGCCGACGGCTCCTCCGCGGCATGGTCGTCCTCCTCTGTGCGGCCAGTTCGTCGCCGTGCGTGGGGTCGGCGCCGACGGGCGTGCGTTACAGGATAGCGTATCCGTGGTGACGAGTCAGTAACGATTTCACGACGGCTCGGCGGCAACCCCTTGGTCTCGGTGATGAAACACATAGAGTCTGACTAAGACGAAGATGAGCGAACAAACGCGGTCGAACTAGACGGACTGGGGCGAGCGGTCCGCGCCGGTGAGGCGGAAGGTCGTCGCCGAGCGTCGGATTCCCGAGTTGATTCGTTACGGTACGGCAGCATTCTCGCAATATTTGCTTGGTTCGGGACTGGAATCGCTTTGCGCGACGCGCTACACTGGACTCGTGCGGCCCGCATGCGTGGGAGCGCGGAGCCGCGGCCCACTGGGCCGCAAGGAGGTACTGGGCGTGTCTCAACGATCCAAGCGATCGGGGTTCACCCTGATCGAGCTGTTGGTGGTCATTGCCATCATCGCGATCTTGGCGGCGATCCTGTTCCCGGTCTTTGCCCGGGCGCGTGAGAAGGCTCGCCAGTCGAGTTGTTCATCCAACCTGAAGCAGCTCTCGCTAGGGCTGATGCAGTATGCGCAGGACTACGATGAGACGTTCCCCGATTCGTACGTCTACGCGCCGGGAGCCCGCGGCGTCTACTACGGCGCGTGGCACATCACCGAGTACGCCGTCCGGGTCTGGTTCGACGACAACCAGAACGCCCTCTGGGGCATCGCTCGGACGATCAATCCGTACCTGAAGAATACCCAGATCTTCTACTGCCCGTCCGACCCGCTGCCCGGTCGCTGGATCAGCGGCCGACAGCGCGGCTCGTACTACTGGCGGCATGGCCTGGATGCCTACGGCTCGATCGAAGGGCCGTGCAAACTGGCCACCTTCCGCCAGCCGGCAGAGATGATGATCCTGGTCGAAGAGGGCTGGCACTGGGGTGGCGACACCCCGTGGTGCTGGCACGCCGGCGTGAGCAAGGGCGTGATCGACATCAACGCGGCCTATGCCGACGGGCATGTCAAGATCGCCAAGGTGCCCGAGATCACGCCGCTCGGCGTCCCGAGCTACGACATCAACTGGTTCTATCGCAACCACGGCTGGCACTTGCCCAGCAATCCGATCGACACGCTCTGATTCCAGGGCGCGTCTGATCGACTGGTGCGTATAGACCTTGCGAGGCGGGCTGTGGCAGCCGTCGCGGCCCGCCTCGCTGCGAGGTGAGCCGCCACGCGAGAGTGAGGAGACTCGTCGATGCGATATGTCCTGCTGATGCTGGCGTTGATCTCGCTGCTGCTCTCGGGCTGCACGAGCATCAAGCGCAAAGCCGAACTCAACAACCCGCCACCCATCTCGGCCGGCGGTGGGCCCATGGACCCGAACAAGCCTCAGGCCCAGCCCGGTGCCGCGCCGGCCGACACCAGCGGCGAGACCGAAACCCCGACCGAGACCTCGACCGAGACCTCGACCGAGGGCGAAGGCGAGTAGCTCGGTTCCGGCACAAGTTCGAGCGGGGCGGCCTCCTCGGCCGCCCCGCGCCGTTTCAGGGCACCAGGGCCAGCAGCTCCGCGGTGTCCTGGCAGCAGAGCAGACTGGCCAGCGCCTCGCCCGCCTCGGCGCGTTGCTTCGCCGCGTCCTCGGCCGGCAGGGCGGCAAACAGGGCCGCCACCAGCTCCTCCACCTCGCCGCCGCCGTCCATCACCTCTTCGACCGCCCGCTCGGCCTGCTGCCGGACCTCCTCGGCCGGGAAGAAGCCCAGCCCGCGCGCCTGCACCAACCGGTTGGCCAGGTCGGCACGCGTCGCCGCCCGCGCGATCGCGTCGGCGGCCAAATCCGCCGCCACCGCCTCGGCCACGCTGTTCCAGCCGCCGAGGGCGACCAACTGCTGCCGATCGCTGAGCTGCTCGACCACCGGCGCCAACGCCTCCAAGTGCGGCGCGATGAGCTCGTCGATCTGCAGCGGCGGCTCCTGCCGGTCGATCGGATTGTCCGGCCCGAGCCGCTCCTCGCGCAGCGCCTTCTGCTCGGCCAGCGTGGCGGCGCGCTCGGTGACCAGCGCGTCGGCCGCCTGACGCATCTGGTCGGCCGAACCGCCGAGCTCGGCCAGCTTCTCGGTCAACAACTGGCGCACCGCGCCGCCATGCTCCTCGGCCCAGTTGCCGAGGATGGTCGCCTGCTCGGCGGTGAGGTTCATCAGCGCCACGGTGCCGGCCACATCGACGCGCATCATCGCCTGCATGAACTCCGGCTCGGCGATGATCGCCTGCAGGCCGACGTACAGCTCGCTCTTCTCCTTGTTGCCGCAGCCGCCGAGGCCGCAGGCCAGCAGCACCAAGCCCGCCGCGCGCAGCACACGCCGCATGGTCACTCTCCCGCGTCCCATCCAGTCTACCGCACCGGCCGAATGAGCGACGAAAAAGGGACGGACCCGATTTCTGGCGGTGCGGGCGGATCGCCTGCTCCTCGTTATTGGGTCCGTCCCTTTTTCTCCGAGACGGGTGCTTGCCTCGGCGCTGGTGGCGTAGGATACTAGGGTGCCTGGGCGTGGCGGAGGATGGCCGGTTGGATCCATGGACGGGTCTGGCGCTGTCGGTGGCCTTCTGCATGGGCGTCTCGGCGGTGTGCAGCCTGTGCGAGGCGGTGCTCTACTCGGTGCCGCGGTCGGTAGTCCAGAGCGGTGCCGAGGCCGGCAACGTGCACTGGCGGCAGATGGCCGAGCTGCAGGCCAACCCCGGCCGGCCGATCGCCGGCATCCTGATCACCAACACCATCGCCAACACGGCCGGCGCGGCGCTGGCCGGCTCGTTTGCCCAGCAACTGTGGCAGGACTGGCGGCTGAGCCTATTCACCGCCGCCTTGACCCTCGGCATCCTGTGGTTTTCCGAGATTGTGCCGAAGAGCATCGGCGTGGTGTTCAGCCGTCGGCTCGGGGCGTTGGTGACCGGTCCGATCCGCCTGCTGGTCGCGTTCTGGACGCCGATGATCTGGTTGACCGAGCTGTCGACCCGCGCGATCCAGAAACGTGGGAGCGATGCGCAGCTCAGTGAGTGGGAGTTGGCGGCGCTGTTGCGCCAGGGCGTGCGCGACGGCACGCTGCGCCGGCGCGAGGCCCGGATTGTCGAAGGTGTCCTGCGACTCGACACGCTGCGGGTGCGTGAGATCATGACCCCGCGCACGCAGGTCGTCTCGCTGCCGGCCGAGTTGCCGCTGAGTGACGCGGCGCGCGACGAGGGATTGCTCCGCCATGGGCGCATTCCGGTCTATCAGGGCGAACCGGACCGGGTGATCGGCATCGCGCGGCGGCGCGATGTGATGGGCCTCGAGCCCGACGACCAGCGCACGCTGGGTGACGTGGCCGCGCCGGATGTGCTGCTGGTGCCTGAGCTGCTGCGGGTCGACCAGTTGCTCGAGAAGTTCGTCACCGAGCGACGGCACCTGGCGCTGGTGGCCGATGAGTATGGTCAGATTGAGGGCCTGGTGACGCTCGAGGATGTGCTCGAGCAGTTGCTCGGCCACGAGTTGATCGACGAGAGCGAGGCGCCACCGGCCTCGCCACCGGAGCGAGCCGCGGCGCGGCGGGAAGAGTGACGCCGAGATGGATGCCCTGGAGGCGCTCAAGACGCGCCGCAGTGTGCGGTCGTACACCATGCGGCCGATTGAGCGCGAGATCCTGTCCGACCTGGTCGACTGCGCCCGGCTGGCGCCTAGCCAGCTCAACCGGCAGAACCGCGAGTTCATCGCCATCACCGAGCGCGAGGTGCTGCAGACGCTGGCCAAGACCGGCTCGACCTGCACCTATCTGTCCGAGGCGGCGGCGGCGGTGGCGGTGGTCATGACCGAGGAGCCGCACTCGCTGGCCGATGCGGCCTGTGCGGCCACCTGCCTGATGGTTGCCGCGCGGGCCTACGAGCTCGGTTCGTGCTGGCTCGAGGTGATCGATACGGCGCACGAAGAGGCGGTGGCGGAGATTCTCGGGGTGGGTGAGCCGGCGCGGATTGTCTGCCTGCTCTCCCTCGGTTACGGCAAGAACCCTCCCCCGCCGCCGAAGGACACCCTGGAGGATGTTCTTCATTGGGAGCGGTTTTCGTGACCAGCGGTTAGGCGGTCCAGCCTAGACCCGCGCGGGCAAAGGCCGATACACCACCTGGATTGCAGGGGGATGCACGCCCGCGGAGCATCTCGCCGTGCAGTTGTTGGTGGTCGAAGACGATCCGGTCTGTCGCCGCACGGTTCAGCGCGCGCTCTGCCGCTTGGGCCATGCGTGCGATGCGGTCGAGTCGGCAGAGACGGCGCTCGAAGCCATCGAAACCAACGGCTATGAGGCGGTCCTCTCCGATTGCCTCATGCCCGGCATGGACGGGTTCGCGCTGTGCAAGCAGGTGCGCGAACGCCGTCATGTACCCTACGTCTATTTCATTCTCCTCACCAGCCTTGCCGACAACGCCGACCTGATTGCCGGGCTTCGGGCCGGGGCGGACGACTTTCTGGTCAAGCCCCTGCGGCTGGACGAGCTCGAGGCGCGGCTGCTGGCCGCCGAGCGGATCACCGACCTGCATCGCCGGCTGCTCGTTCAGCAGCGCGAGCTGGAACGGCTGAACGGCGAGCTGTGGCGGAACAACCGGGTCGACGCGCTGACCGGCGTGGGCAACCGCCTGCGGCTCGGCGAGGATCTGCCGCGGATGCTGGCGCTGGCCGAGCGACACGGCCGGCCGATGAGCGTCGGCATCTGCGACGTCGACTGGTTCAAGCGCTACAACGACAGCGCCGGTCATCACGCCGGCGACGAGGCACTGCGCCACGTGGCCGAGGTCTTGACGGCGACCTGCCGCGCCAGCGACGCTGTCTACCGCTACGGCGGCGAGGAGTTCGTGGTCATCCTGCCCGAAACCGACGCCGCCGGCGGCCGGGCGGTGATGAGCCGCCTGCGCCGGGCACTCGAGGAGGAAGCGCTGTGCCATCCTGGGCTCGAGCAGGGAGCGGTGGTGACCATCAGCGCCGGCCTGGCCTGCAGCGCCGACTACCCGACCGACGAAGCCCTGCTGGCGGCGGCCGACCGAGCGCTATACCAAGCCAAACAGTCCGGCCGCAACCGAGTCTGCGTCGCACCCTTGCCGCCCGAGCCGGTCTGCTCCTCGTTGCCCTGATCGGTGCCGCCCGGGCCGACCTGGCCGAGCTCGCCGCCGGGCACGAGCGCCACCTCGCCGGCCAGACAATGGGGACGGACCCGATTCTTCCGCACACCGTGGTCGTTGCGCCGAGCGACCTGCCCTGGCCGCCGGCGGTGCTGTTCGACCAGCCGCCGGGCGCGCTCTACGTGGTCCAGCACCGTGACGGCTGGCTCTCGACGCCGCTGGCCCTGGCCGCCGCCGAGGACGCTGTCGAGCGGCTCGGCGTGCGGACCATCGTCGTGCTTGGCTACCTCTCGCCGGCACGTGCCGAGTGGTTGGCCGGCGATGAGTTGCCGTTCGGCGTCGCCGCCGAGGGCACGCCGCTCGAGCGTTACGCGCGCTGCCTGACCGCTGACCTGCAGGCGGCCGCGCAGGCCAGCGCCATCCTACGCGGCGCCGAGCTTGAGCTGGCCGCCGTCCTATGCGACGGTGCGGGCCGGCTGAGTTTCGGCCCGGCGCTCGCCTTGCCCGCCGAGGCCGGCCCGGCGGTCGGTCTCGAGGCGGTGCGGCGGTTGGTGGTCAGCGTCGAGGCCGGCGCCGAGGCCGAGCGGCGCAGCGGCGCCGGCCTGCTGCTCGACCCGGCGGCCGGCATCGTGGTCACGCCGCAGCACGTCACCCGCGGCCGGCGGCCGCTGTGGGTGACCACGCTCGACGGCACGCGGCTGCCGGCCGAGTTGCTCGGCGAAGACGTTGGCGCCGATCTGGCGGTGCTCCGCATCGCGCCGCGCGGCGAGCCCGCGCCGGTGCTCGGCCGCGCCGCGCCGCTGCGGCTCGGCGAGCGCGTGTTCACCATCGGCCATCCGTTCGAGCGCTTCGCGCACTCGGTCAGCGCCGGGGTGGTCAGCGCGCTTGGACGGCGGTTTGAGACCGAGGGACGGACCTACCAGGGCCTGATTCAGACCGATGCGGCGATGAACCGCGGCAACTCCGGCGGGCCGCTGTGCGATGCCGCGGGCCGCGTGATCGGCCTCTGTGTGGCCATCTACTCGACCACCCAGGCCTCGGTCGGGATCGGTTTCGCCCTGCCCATTGAGCAGGTGCAGGCGGCCGCGGCGGCGATCGTCGCGCATGGCGAGGTGGCCTGGCTCGGCGCACTGGCGGTCGATCTGACGCCGGCGACAGCGGTCGAGCTGAGGCGCGCCGAACCGGGCGGCGTGCTGGTCCAGAGTGTCGTGTCGGGCGGCCCGGCCGGCACGGCGGGCATTCAGGCATTCGACGTGATCGAGCGCGTGGGCGACCGGCCGCTCGGCTCGGTGGCCGAGCTGCAGCGGGCGGTCTGGGCGGCGCGGCCGGGCGAGCGGCTCGAGCTGCTGGTCTGGCGCGCCGGCGAGCGGCAAACGTTGAGCCTGGTCGTCGGTCGTCGTCCGGCGGAGGTGAGCGGCGGGTTGTAGCGAAGCCGGCGGTCGGAGGCCGCCATGCCGGGTTGCCTGTTGCTGACCATGCTACATGCCGGCGCGGTAACCGCCGAGCTGCCCGAGACGGTGGTGCTGCACAGCTTCGATGCGCCCGACAGCGCGGCGGGCCTGGTGCTGCACGACGTTGCCGTCGAACGAGTCGAGCACGGCGGCGGGGGCGCGCTGCGCGTCGATTTCGCGCAGGTCGACTGGCCCAACGTCTGGTTCCCCGGCCCCGAGGGTGGCTGGGACTGGTCGGCCCACGCCGGCCTGGCCGTGGACGTCACCAATCCGGGCGAGACGGCGGTCGAGGTGGCCATCCGCGTCGACAACGAAGGTGCCGACGGCGCGGTGAACTGCAATCAGCAAAGCTGGACCGTGCCGCCCGGCGAAACGTCGACCTGCGCGCTGACGTTCACCGTGGCCACCGCCCGGTTCGACTACCCGCTGTGGGGCATGCGGGGCACGCCGGCCAGCGGCCCGCGGACGCTCGACCCGACCAAGGTGGTCGCCTTTCAGGTCTTTCTGCCCCGGCCGGCGGCGCCGCGGCGGCTGATCCTCGACAACGTGCGGCTGTTCGGCCACGGCGCGCAACCGGTCACCGCGACCAGCCGATGGTTCGTCGACCGCTTCGGCCAATACGCCTGGGCCGACTGGCCGGGCAAGCTGCACGACGAGGCCGACTGGCCGGTCCGGCTGGCGGCCGAAGAGGCCGACCTGGCGGCGCGGCCGGTGCTGCCCGGCCGCGATGAGTATGGCGGCTGGGCCGACGGCCCGCAGCTCGAGGCGACCGGCTGGTTCCGAGTCGAGCAGGTCGACGGCCGATGGTGGCTGGTGACGCCCAGCGGCCACCTCTTCTTCAGCGCCGGCATGGACTGCGTGCGGGTGACCAACCAGACCATCATCAGTGCCCGGGACGGCTGGTTCGAGTGGCTGCCCGAGCGCGGCGGCGAGCACGACGAGCAGTTCGGGCGGTTCAACGGCCTGCACCAGGCGATCCGCAACCCGCCGGTGACCCAGGGCGACACGTTCAACTTCACCGGCGCGAATCTGCGGCGCAAGTATGGGCCCGAGTGGCGCGACCGCGCCCGCGACATGGCGCACCGGCGGCTGGTCTCGTGGGGCTTCAACACCATCGCCAACTGGTCCGAGGAGTCGATGAAAGAGGGTTCGCCGGTGCCCTTCGTGGCCACCGCGCACATCGGCGGCAACCATGCGCGGGTGAGCGACGGGGTCGACTACTGGGGTCAGATGCACGATCCGTTCGACCCGCGCTTTGCCGAAGACGCGCGCGCCGCGGTGCGGGGCCAGGCCGAGCGCTATGCCGACGAGCCGATGTGCCTCGGCATCTTTGTCGATAACGAGCTGGCCTGGGGCGGTGAGATGAGCCTCGGCCTGGCCGCCGGCAGCCTCAACGCCCCGGCCGAGCAGCCGGCCCGGCAGGCGGCGGTCGAGTTCCTGCGCGAACGGTACGCCACCGTCGCCGAGCTGAGCGCCGCCTGGGGCAGCGAGTACGCCGATTGGGACGCGGTTCGCGCGCCGGTGCTCGAGGTCAACGCGACCTGCCGTGCCGACCTGCAGGAGTTCGTCTATCGCTTTGCCCGGCGTTACTTCGAGACCGTCCGCGACGCGGTCCGCGAGCTGATGCCGAACCACCTCTACCTCGGCTGCCGCTTCGCCTGGAGCAACCGCCAGGCGATTCGCGCGGCTAGCGAGATCTGCGACGTGGTCAGCTTCAACATCTACCAGCCGCGGGTCGACCGCGCGCGCTGGGGCTTCGCCAATGAGCTGGGCCGGCCGGTGATCATCGGCGAGTTCCACTTCGGCGCGCTCGACCGCGGGATGTTCCACACCGGCCTGGTGCGCGCCGCCGATCAGGACGAGCGGGCGCGGATGTACCTCGACTACCTGCGCAGCGTGGCCGACCTGCCGGCGTTTGTCGGCTGCCACTGGTTCCAGTATCTCGATCAGCCGATCACCGGCCGGGTGCAGGACGGCGAGAACTACAACATCGGCTTTGTAACCATCGTCGACGAGCCGGCGGCCGAGATGGTCGCCGCCGCCCGGCAGGTCCACGCCGAGCTTTACGCGCGCCACGCCGCCGCAGAATGAGCCGCCGGCCGGCCAAGATCGAGCTGCTCTTTCTCTACCACCTGTGGGCCTGCGTGCCGTTCGCCCTGGCCTGGATGCTGTGGCCCGGTGAGCTGGGCGAGCTGCCGGCCGGCGACCCGCGTTCGACCCGCCTGGCGCTGGTCTATGGCGTCGCCATCGGTTACCTCGGCCTGCGCACCTGGGTCACTTTCCGCGGCGGCGGCCGGCTGCCGCTCGAGCGCCTCTGGCCGTTTCTCGACGTGACCCTGATCAGCCTCGGCCTGGCGGTCTATGAAGCGCCGGCCGACTCGTGGGCGGTGCTGCTCTATCTGCTGCCGGTGATGCAGACCGCGGCCACGCTCGACCTCCGCTGGAGCCTGCTGGTCGGCGGCGCGGCGGCGGTCGGCTACCTGCTCGGCGCAGAACAGGGCAGCGCCGAGTGGTGGCACAAGACCGCCGCGCAGTTTCGCCCGTTCCTGCTGGTGCTGATGGCCAGCCTGCTGACCCACCTGGCGCGCGAGGTCTCGCGCACGCGCCGCGAACTGGCCCTGGCCGAGTACCGCAACCGCCTCGCCGCCGAGATGCACGACGGCATCCAGCACTACCTCGTCGGCATCGCCATGCGCCTCGAGCTGGCCCGCTCGCTGCTCGACTCCGACCCGCGGCGGGCCGCGCAGATCGCCGTCGACCAGCAGCACCTGGTCCGCCAGGCCGGCGACGAGCTGCGCATGGTCGTCCGCCGGCTGCGCTCCGCGGCGCTCGACTCGGCCGGGCTGCTCGAGGTCCTCGGCCACCATGCCGAGCTGTTCGGCCAACGCACCGGGCTGGCCGTCGAGGTGGCCGTCGAAGGCCCGCCCCGCGCCCTGCCGCCGGCGACCGAGCACGCCCTGCTGCGCTGCGTGCAGGAGGCGATGACCAACGTCGTCAAACACGCCGAGGCGAGCCGGATCGACGTGCGGCTGACCTTCGGCGGCGCGGCGGTGACCTGCACGGTGACCGACGACGGCGGCGGCTTCGACCCGTCGGCGGAGCCGGCCGAGGCGACTTTCGGCATGGAGACCATGCGCCAGCGCACGGCCAAGGTCGGCGGGCAGTGCGAGTGGCGCAGCGCGCCCGGCGCGGGCACCACGGTGACCTTCACCGTGCCGGCGCCGAGCGAGGAGGGCGGGCGATGAGCATCAAGGTGATGATTGTCGAGGACGAGTCGCTGCTGCGCCAAACGCTGGTCGAGCTGCTGCGCACCAAGCCCGACATCGAGGTCGTTGCCGCCACGGGCGACGGCCGGCAGGCGATCGCCGATGCCGGCGCCTACCGGCCCGATGTGATCCTGATGGACATCAACCTGATCGGCCTCGACGGCGTCGAGGCGACCCGCCAGATCCGCGCCGCGCTGCCCGACACGCAGGTGGTCATGCTGACCCATCTGTCCGACGACGAGCACCTCTTCGCCGCGCTGAAGGCCGGCGCCATCGGCTACCTGCTCAAGGACGCGGGGATCGACCAGATCACCGCCGGGCTGCACACCGCACACGCCGGCGAGGGCGTTATCTACCCGCCGCTGGTGCCCCGCGTGCTGGCCGAATTCCAGCGCCTCTCGGCCCGCGCCGACCGGCGCCACGAACTGTTCCAGACGCTCACCCGCCGCGAGGTCGAGGTGCTCGAGCTGCTCGGCTGTGGCAAGCGCAACAAAGAGATCGCCGCGGCGCTGTTCATCGCCGAGCGGACGGTCAAGAACCACGTCAGCGCCATCCTGGCCAAGCTGCACGTCAACGACCGCACCGAGGCGGCCATCATCGCCGCGGGCAGCGGGCTGGGCACCGAGCAGAACGGCTCCTGATCCCGAGGCGTTCACTTTGGGCCGCAGGATCGCGCTTGGTGCCACCGGCGGCTTGTCCGCCGGTGCTGCCGACGAGCTGCTGGACAGCACTGGCGGGCAAGCCGCCAGTGGCACCATCCGCTGCGTTCAGGCGAGCGCGTCCGCGGCCGCGGCGATGGTCTGGTCGATCACCGCCTCGTCGTGCGCCGTGCTGGGGAACCAGGCCTCGAACTGCGACGGCGGCAGGTAGACCCCGCGCTCGAGCATGGCGTGGAAGAAGCGCCCGAACCGCGCCGTGTCGCTCTGCTTGGCCACCGCATAGTCGGTCACCGGCGATGGGTTGAAGAAGAGGGTCAGCATCGCCCCGGCCCGCTGCACCACGCCGGCGCCGCCGATCGCCTCGCGCAGGCCCGCCTCGAGCCGCGCTGAGAGCGACTCGAGCCGCTCATAGACGCCCGGCTCACGCAGCTCGGCCAGCGTCGCGGTGCCGGCGGCCACGGCCAGTGGGTTGCCGCTCAACGTGCCCGCCTGATAGACCGGCCCGTCGGGCGCGATCTGCCGCATTAGCTCGATCCGCCCGCCATAGGCGGCCAGCGGCAGCCCACCGCCGATCACCTTGCCCAGCACAGTCAGGTCGGGCAGCACGCCGGTGGCGCCCTGAACCCCCGCATATCCGACCCGAAAGCCGGTCATCACTTCGTCGAAGATGAGCAGCGCGCCGTACCGGTCGCACCGCTCGCGCAGCCCGGCGAGGAACTCGCGCGGCGGGACGACCACGCCCATGTTGCCGGCCACCGGCTCGACGATGATGCCGGCCACCTCGTCGCCATGCCGCGTCATCACGGCGTCGACGGCGTCGAGGTCGCCGTAGGGCAGCGAGTGGGTCAACTCGGCCAGCGCGCTCGGCACGCCGGGCGAGTCGGGCAGGCCGAAGGTCGCCACGCCGCTGCCGGCGGCAACCAGCAGGCTGTCGACGTGGCCGTGGTAGCAGCCGTCGAACTTGATGCAGCGATCACGGCCGGTGTGGCCGCGCGCCAACCGCAGCGCCGACATCGACGCTTCGGTACCACTGCAGACCAGGCGCACCACCTCGACGGATGGCACCGCGGCGACGATCGCCTCGGCCAGTTCGACCTCACCCGGCGTCGCCGCGCCGAACGAGAATCCGTCGGCCGCCGCCCGCTGCACCGCCTCGAGCACGCGCGGGTGCGCATGGCCGAGGATCAGCGGGCCCCAGCTCATGACATAGTCGAGGTAGCGCCGGCCGTCGACATCGGTCAGGAAGGCGCCCTCGCCGCGGCGCATGAAACGCGGCTCGCCGCCGACGCCGCGGAAGGCCCGGACCGGGCTGTTGACGCCCCCCGGCATGACCTCGCGGGCACGGGCAGACCAGGCGGCCGAGTCGGGCATCGGGCTCCTCCGGGTGGGCGGTCGCGAGCGGTGCTACAGGGGAAGCGAGGCGAGCCACGCCGCCGCCAAGGCGAGCAGCCCGGCCACGGCAAGCAGACTGCCCAGGCAGCCCTTCTGGTGAGCCATCTTGATCTGCGGCCCGGTAGACTTGCCGCCGGGCTTCGGCGCGCTGCGCTTCGGCTCGCGCTTGGCCTCCGGATCGAGCTCGGCCAGCGCCGCGGCGACGTCGTCCGCCGGCTCCTCGCGCTGCGGCGCCGGCCGGCCTTCGAGCCGCGCCGCCTCGGCTTCGATGGCCTTCCAGTCGCCGACCGACAGATTGGCCCCGCCAGGCATGCGGACCGAGCTGCCGGTGGTGGTGATGGTCTCAGCCGCCTCGGCCGTCGCCTCTTCCAGCGCCTTGGCGCCTTTGTGCTCGGGGTTGAGGGCGAGCGCCACCTTGGCCATCGAGTGGGCTTCGAGCCGCCGGCCGCGGCGGGCGATGGCGACCGCCTGGAAGTAGGCCGCCTCGGCCGACTTGCCGTTCAGGTCGCAGGCGGTGGCGAACTGCGACTCGGCGTCGGCCCACTTGTCGGCTTTGGCCAGCGCCAGCCCGAAGAACATGCGCAGTTCGAAATGGTCGGGGTTCTCGTGCACCGCCTGGCGCAATGGGTGCACCGCCTCGACCGCCTTGCCGGCCTTGAACAGCTCGATGCCCTGTGCCCCGTTTCCCTCGAGAGTTGGATCGGCCATGGCGCACCCTCTCCGCCGAGTGGTTTCGAGCGGCGAGTGTATCATCCTGCCGGGGCGATGTCACCCGACCGC
>CAYONP010000057.1:0-37152 GCA_964405335.1 uncultured Fimbriimonadaceae bacterium | reverse complement strand
GGTCGCAGTCGCCGGCGGCGGCGGTGGCGGCGGCCATCGGCGCGGCCGGCAGCAGCTCGCCGAACCAGACCACATCGGGCCGCAGCAGCTCGCCGGTTGCCGGGCAGCGCGGCGGGCTCTCGGTCTCGTCCCAGGCGGTGACCACCCGGTCGTCGCTCAGCCGCCGCAGGCGCAGCAGGCTGCCGTGCAGCTCGATCGGCGCGCGGCTACCGGCGCGCTGGTGCAGGCCGTCGATGTTCTGGGTGATCAACGTGAATCGCGGCAGGCGCCGTTCGAGCTCGACCAGGGCCCGGTGGCCGGGGTTCGGTTCGACGGCGGCGCACAGCCGGCGCCGTTCGGCGTACCAGTCACTGACCAGCTTCGGGTCGCGCCGAAAGCCGTCGGCGGTGGCCAGGTCCTCGGGCCGGTAGCGGCTCCAGAAGCCGGTCTGATGGTCGCGGAAGGTGGGCACGCCGCTCTCGGCCGAGATGCCGGCGCCGGTCAGCACACAGAGGTGCCGCGCGGCGCGGAGCCGTTGGCACAGCTCGGCCGGCAGGCTCAATACGGATCGCCCTCACCGGTGGGCGGTTGCTGATCGCCCATTCGCCCCGGCACGCCCTGCAGCCGGACGGCACCACCGCCGCCGGTGGGCAGCTCGTCGACGGTTTCGGGGTCGGGCCGCTGGGGCAGTCGTCCGGCGTCGGCGTCGGGCAGGTCGGTGGCCTCGGGCGGGGCGAATCGCCCGCCGCCGACGTTGCCGCCGCCGCCGACGCCCGGCTGCGCGTCGGGCAGGGTGTCGGCATCGACCGCCTCGCTGAACGGGTGGAAGGCGCGGTCGAACAGCTTCCAGCCGTGGTAGAGGGTGAGGATGATCATGAGCACCGACGACCAGCGGAAGATCAGCCGGCTCATGATCATCGTGTCTTCGTTGTCTTCGTCGGGATTGGCCAGGCGGAAGAACGAGAGCACATGGAGCCACCACTGGTGGCGCCGGCGCTCGTCACGGATGCCGAGGTAGACGGCGACGCAGAAGATGGTCAGGCCCAGCTTCCAGATCAGGCCGGCCCACAGCGGGTCACGGAGGAAGAGCGGAGTGGCCATCTCGAACTACTCCCCGCGCGCTCAGTAGTAGAACATATTCGGGAACGGCTGGTTCCAGATATGGTCGGCGACGCGAGTCTCCTGCGTCGCCTTGACGTGCCCATCCTGGAAGGCGATCTCGAAGAAGCCGTCGTGCGGCGCCCAGCCCCAGAAGAAACAGAACCAGGTCCGCGTCGGGTTGACCCGCGCGTCGCTCATCGCGTAGGGCATCTCCCAGAGCAGCACGGTGCTCGCGCCGTCGGGCGCGTGATCCTGCAGCAGACCGCTGGCGCAGCCGTTCATCAGATAGCTGAGCGGTGGGATGGAGAAGCTCGAACCGATCGCCCGACCGTAGTTGCTCGGGCACTCGTAGATCTGGTAGTTGCGGCTGTAGGTGTAGACCGCCTGGGCCCAGTTGGTCACCGGCGTGGTGGTCCAGTCATCGACATAATGGCCGGCGCGGTTGAAATCGCATTGCTGGTTGGTCAGGTCGGTCACCGGCCAGTGCCCGTCGTAGTCCATCGCGTACATGATGAACATCTTCGCGATCTGGCCGATGTTGCTACCGCAGACCGTCTGCCGCGCCTTGCCCCGAGCCTTGGCGAACGAGGGAAACAACATGCTCGCCAAGATCGAGATGATGGCCATCACCACCAGCAGCTCGATCAACGTGAATCCGCGCGGCGACCGGCGGCTCAGTCTGTCCATGCTCGACTCCGTCGGGGCGACCCCCGGGCCATCCGGCGACCGCGCTCGCTGCTCCCCACCCGCCGCCGGTGGTTTCTCTCTCGGCGGTGTGAGTCACCGGACTCCTATTCTAACCCATCGGTTCCACGGCCGGCGAAGCCGCCCGCTTGACCCTCGTCGACTGCAACACTCCATCCGGCCGCACCTTGCGCGACGGCTTCAGGCGAGCCCCAACGCCGGCAGCAGACCCCGCTCGACCGCGGCGCGCCATGACAGCGCCTCGCGGTACGGCGCCACCGCCGCCAACTGCGCCGCGCGGCGCGCCAGCCAGGCCGACTCGTCGAGCGGACCGGCCGCCGGCGGAAGCCGACTGCACAGCGCCTCGGCAAGCTCGCCGTAGACCCGCTCCTCGATCGCCCGCCGCGCGGCATCGTCGACCTCCGCCGGGTCCAGGTCGTGCGCGGTGAACCGGCCGATCACCACCGTCTCGCCGGCGCCGAGCGCGAGCAGCTCGTGGGCGCAGCCGCAGGCATCGGAGAGCAGGCACTGCGCGCCGGCGAAGTAGGGCTCCAGCGGGGCGATGCCGAACGGCTCGTAGACCGACAGGCCAAGCTCGACATCGGTCCCGCGGCGCAGGTCGGCAAAGCTGCTTGCGAGGGGGTCAAGCGCGCCGAGCAGCCCCGGCCCCCAGCCGAACTGGTTGACGTAGAGCAGATGCGCCGTGCCGGCGAAGTCGTGGTTCAGGCGCTCGATGGCCCGCCACAGCGCCCGCTCCTCGGCGCGCAGGTCGCCGGCGGGGCCGGGGCGGTGATCGAGCGGCCAGCCATAGTCGGCCGCCCAGCGCGCGACCTGTTCGGCGGTCGGCCGCGGCCGCGGCGCCGAGAGCCAGAAGCAGCAAACCCGCCGGCCGCGGCCGGCCAGCTCGCGCAGCAGGCCGACCATCCGCCACGGCGCCTTGGACAGCTCGGGCCGCATCACGCCGGTGACCACCAGCTCGGGCGCAAAGCCGGTCGCCTGTTCGGCCACCGCGGCCAGCCGGCGGCGCGACTCCCACGCCTCGTCGGCGGTCACCCGCGGGCTGGGGATGCCGTTCGGGCAGAGCGCGATGTCGGGCCGATCGGGCGGGCGCAGCGCCACGCGCAGCTCGTCGCGGACCAGCCGGCCGACGGTGACGATGCGGTCGAACCGGCCTGCCTCGCGGCCCAGGCGGTGATAGGGAATGGTCTGGAAGCCGCCGCCGCCGGGGAACATGCGGTCGAGGTCATAGCCCGCGGCGGCGGCCCGGCGGAGGTAGGGGTAGAGCGCGGCGTCGTGGCCTTCGTGACAGCAGACCTGGTCGAGCACGTCGGCCCAGTCAACCAGCGCGCCCTCGGCCAGGAGCCGGAAGATGCGCGCCTCGTGGGCGAAATAATCGCTCTGCCCGGGCGGCGCGCCCGACAACTGCGCCGCCCAGTAGACCGGCACGCCGACCCAGTCGTGCGCGAACAGCGTGACCCGGCCGCGCGGCGCCTCGCCGAGCAGCACCTCGACGGCGGCCCAGAGCGCCGGGGCAATGAAGGTGTGTACCTGCAGCTCGAGCAGGTAGCGGTTCGAGGCGGCGAAGCCGGTGAAGGCGTCGAGGGCCGGGATCGGCGGGAAGACGGCCCGGCCGTCGACCCACCGCGCACCGCCCGGCAGCAGCTCGCCGGCGGCGTCGCGGAGCGGTTGATCGGGCACGTCGGCGCGGGTCGAGGTCGGGTCGAGCAGGCGCTCGAGCCGGTGGTCCTCGCGCTCGGTCACCGCCGGCCAGTCGTCGCAGGCGCGGAGGTCGAATCCGAACCGCTCGCGCACCGCCTCGCGCCAGGCGTCGAGCTGGGCTTGCCGGGCGCCCTCGGGCGAGGCCAGCAGCACCTCGACGCGGCAGCCGGGCGCCACCTCGCGGGTGCCGTGAACCAGCCGCACGCCGTGATGCTCGGCCACCGCCGCGAGGGACGGGTCCGACGACCCCGGCATCGCCGAGTCGAACCTCACCGCGAAACCCGGGTCGTCGAGCACCGAGCCGTCGGCCGGGAAGAGATAGGCGCCGACCAGCAGCGTGCGCGCGAAGGCCTGCTGGTAGGCCGGTTCGGGCAGCAGGCCGGCCAGCACCGCGCCGATGCCGCCGAGCTTCTGCGCGGCTTCGTGGGTGGCATGGACGGCGACGCGCGGCGGCTCGGGCATCGGCAGGTCCTTCGCCGGGCCATTGGCCGAGCGACCGCCGGGCCCTTCATGCGGCCGACGGCGTAGGTCGACGGACTCGGTCGACACGCGATGGGTTGCCGCCTGCGCCGACCGCGTAGGTCGACCGTCTCGGTCGACATGCGATGGGTTGCCGCCTGCGCCGACCGGGACGGTCGGCCTACGCGGATCGCCGCGTAGCGCGGACAACCGCCCCGGCCGGCAGCAGCAGGCAGAGCCAGCCGAACCAGTCACCCCAGCGGGCGTAGACGGTCAAGCCGCTGCGGCGGTGGAGCGTGCCGCGGAGGATGGTCTGCTCGCCCCACTCGGTCTGCTCGTGGACGCGGCCGCTTGGGTCGATGAAGGCCGAGATGCCGCAGTTGGCGCAGCGGGCCACCCAGCGGCGCAGCTCGATGGCGCGGAAGATCGCCTGCTGATAGTGCTGCCGCCCACCCACCGCGGTGAGCTGGTCGTCGTTGGTCAGCATGAACAGCGCCTCGGCGCCGTTGCGCACCATGGCGCGGCAGTCTTGGGGGAAGATGCTCTCGTAGCAGATGGGGAAGCCGTACCGCCCGGCCGGCGTATCGACCGCGGAGTACTCCCACCCGCCATAGTATTGCGGCGACTGGCCGGCGATCCAGCGCAGCAGCGGCCAGTTGCGGCCGGGGATGTACTCGCCGAGGATGACCAGATGAACCTTGTGGTAGTGCCCGACGCGGTCGCCCGACGGGCCGTAGACCACCGCCGCATTGGTGTAGATGCGGCTCTCCGGGTCGTCCGGCGGAATCACATCGGCGCCGGTGGCGACCAGCGTGGCCTGCTTGGCGCGCGCGATGGCGGCCATCCGCTCGACGAACCCGTCGATGGCGAAGATCTGCGCCGGCACCGCCGTCTCGGGCCAGACAATCAGGTCGATCGGCGGCTCGACCAGCCAGCTCATGCCGGCGTGGCGGACGAACAGGTCGACCGGCTGGTCGCCCTGCTTCCAGGCCAGCGGCACGTTGGCCTGGATCAGCGCGGCGGTCACCGGCTCGCCCTCGTCGCCGCGCCAGCGCTCGCCGGCGGCCAGGCCATAGAGCCAGCAGGCCGCGGTCAGGCCGAGGGCGACGGCGAGCATCCGTCGCCCGCCGGGCAGGCGGACCAGCCGGTACGCGCCGGCGGCGGCGAAGCAGGCGATGACCGCGCTGATCCCGCGGTAGCCGGTCAGCTCGCAGGGCTGGAGCAGCGCCGGTAGCTTCCACCAGGCGTGGGCCAGACCACACCAGGCGGTGCCGATGGGGGTCCAGCAGCGGACCATCTCCCAGCCGGCCCAGGCGAGCGGGCTGACCGCCAGCATCGGTCCCGGCCCAAGCCGCTCGCGCAGCAGGCCGAAGATGGCGCCGAAGAGCAGCCCCCAGCCGGCCATGGTGAGGCTCATGAAGAGCCAGGCGAAGATGCCCAGTTGCGGTTCGACCTGCGTCAGCCAGAGGCCGCCGCCGCCGAACCAGAGGGTCATCACCTTGGCCCCGCGCCGAGCCCCACCGCCGCAGGCGAAGGCGGCCAGGATCGGCGCCGGCCCGAGCAGGATGAACAGCGCCGGCAGCCACGCCTCGAGCGGCTCGGGCAGCCAGTGATAAGGCAGATAGGCCAGATTGCACAGCACCGCCCCGGCCACCAGCCAGCGCCGCTGCGTCGATCGGGGTATCTCGAGGCTCAAGGGCGTCCGCCGCCTTGTCTACGCAGCCACCGGCCGTTTGCGCGGCGCGAACAGCAGGCCGACGACCAGCAGCCCGAGGAGGATCCGCGATGACTCGCCGGTGACCTGATAGACCGTCCGGTCGTCGCGCAGATGCACCCGGCCGCTGAACACCGTCTTCTCGGCCCAGTCGCTGGTGCTGACCGGGCGCCCGAGCGGATCGATCACCGCCGAGATGCCGCTGTTGGCGCAGCGGGCCATCCAGCGGCGCTGTTCGACACAGCGGAAGACCGCCTGCTGGTAGTGCTGCCGCGCGCCCCATTGGCTGAGCTGATCGTCGTTGGTCAGCACACAGAGCAGCTCGGCGCCGGCACGGACCATCCGCCGCACGTCGCCGGGAAAGACACTCTCGTAGCAGATCGGCAGCGCCAGCCGGCCGAGCGGCGAGGTCACCGCGCGGAACCGCTCGCCCGGCGTGAACTGCTCGGTCAGCCGGGTCACCACCGGCGGCAGCCAGCGCCGGCCGGGGGTGTACTCGGCGAAGATCACCAGGTGGACCTTCTCGCCGGTGTCGTGCCAGGTGCCGTCGGGACCGATGACAAAGGCGCAACTGGTCATCTCGGGCCAGCCGGCCGGCGGCGTGCCGAGCCCGCCGGCGATCAGCGTCGTGTCCAGGTCGTCGGCCAGGCGGGTCAGCGCTGACCGGCTCCACGGCTCCTCCATCAGTCGCGCCGGCACCGCCGTCTCGGGCCAGAGCAGCAGCTCGGTCCCCGGCGGCGCCAGGCGGCTGGCGTCGTAATGAGTCCAGAACAGCTCGCGGGCGAAACCCGGCCGCTTCAGCTCCTTCGGCGTGAAGGCCTGGACCATCGCCACGCTCACCGGCCGGCCCAGCTCGGGCTGGTAGGTCGCCATGCTCCAGGCGCCGTAGAGCAGGCTGCCGGAGAGCATCGCCACACCCGCCGCCAGCGGCCGCCAGGCGGCTGGGTCACGGCGCTGGTAGCGTGCCAGGCCGGCGCTGACGGTGAGCAGCATGAAGCTGAGCAGGCCGAAGCCGGCCAGGTCGCAGACCTGGATCAGCGGCGTCACCCGCCACAGCGTGTGGCCCAGGCTGCACCAGGGCGAGCCGAGCGGCGGGATGGCCCTGAACAGCTCCCAGGCGCACCAGACGGCCGGCGCCCAGGCCAGCATGACCGCCGGGCCATGCCGCTCGCGCAGCCGGCCGAGCGCCCAGCCGAGCGGCGCGGTGAGCGTGCCGGCGACGACCAGCATCATGGCGAGGGCGATCCAGCCGAGGCCGGGGTAGCAGTCGATCAGCCAGGCCGAGGCGCCGAGCGACCAGAGCACGCCGAGCCAGAAGCCGTGCCAACCGCCGCCGCCGCGGGCGAGCGCAAGCAGGAACGGCACCGGGCCGAGCAGGCCGAAGAGCACCGGCAGGAGCGCTTCGAGCGGCCCGGGCAGCGCCGAGAAGGGGCAGAAGGCGAGCGAGAGCAGCAGGGCCGAAGCGGCCACCGCCGCCGCGCCACGCGGCCGTCGCGGTGGCTTCACTGGCCGAGGAACTCCTCGATGCTCTTCTCGGAGCCGAAGACCACCAGCCGGTCATCCGCCGCGATGATGGTGTCGGCGCCGGGCGATGGGTTGAACCGCCCGGCATGGTAGATGCCCAGCACGTTGATCCCCCAGATTGGCCGCAGTTGCAGCTCGCCGAGGCTCTTGTTGTGGGTCACCACCGGCGCGTCGATGGTGTACAGCGCCGCGTCGGGCGTGACCTCGAAGAACTCGGTGATCATCGGCGAGGCCAAGGTGTGGGCGAGCCGCTCGCCGGTGTCACGCTCGGGGAAGATCACCTGGTCGGCGCCGAGCTGTTTGAGGATCCGCGCGTGCTGCTCGGTGACCGCCTTGGCGACGATGTAGCGGGCGCCCAGGTCGCGCAGGTTCATGGTGATGTTGATGCTGTCGCCCAGGTCTTCGCCGCGGCCGACGACGCAGACGTCGCAGTCGGGCACGGCCACTTCGGCCAGCGCGCGGACGTTGGTGGCGTCAAGCTGCTGGACCTCGCCGAGCTCGTCCTTGAGCGCCTCGAGCTGCTCCATGTCGGTGTCGACGCCGATCACGTCGTGGCCGAGCCGGGCCAGTCCGACCGCCAGGGACGAGCCGAAGCGGCCCAGGCCGATGACCAGGAACTGCTTCCGCTGACGTCTCCGCATGGCCGCCTCCTATCCGATCTGCACCGGCTCCTCGGGGAACCGGCTCAGCCGCCGACTGCTGTGCTCGGCCAGCGCCAGAGCCAGCGTCGCCGGGCCGATCCGCCCGAGCAGCATGGTCACCATCACCGCCAGCTTGCCCGGCAGGCTCAACGTCGCCGTCACGCCGGTCGACAGCCCGACCGTGCCGAATGCACTGGCCGCCTCGAACTGGTAGTCGAGAAACGCCCGCTCGGTGCCGACGCCGACCTGCTCGGTCAGCCCGAGCACGAAACTCAGCGCCAGCACCGCCATGACCCCGCCGAGGAGCACCGCCATGGCGCGGTAGACCTGGCGGTGGCCGATCTCACGGCCGAACAGCGTGATCGTCTCGTCGCCTCGCGCGCTGGCCACCGCGGCGAGAATCAGGATCACCGCCGTGGTGGTTTTGATTCCGCCACCGGTGCCACCCGGCGAGGCGCCGATGAACATCAGCACGGTGGTCAGGACCTTGCTCGCCGCCGACAGCTCGCCTTGGGGAATGGTGTTGAACCCGGCGGTACGGCTGGTCACGCTCTGAAACAGCGCCGCCAGCCAGCGCGCCGGCTCGCTCAGGCCGCCCAGCGTGGCCAGGTTGCTCCGCTCGACCAGAAGCACCGCCACGGTGCCGGCGGCGATCAGCACGGCGGTGGTGATCAGCACCATCTTGCTGTGCAGCGAGAGGGCGTGGCGCCGGCGGCGCCGGCGAACGGACTCACGCAGGTCGAACAGGACCACGAAGCCGAGGCCGCCGAACACAATCAGGCCGGCGAAGACGGCGCAGATCAGCGGGTCGGCGACGAACGGCTCGAGGCTCGCAAAGCCGCCCGGCAGGCCGAACAGCCGGCCATACTCGGCCCGGCCGAAGAGGTCGAACCCGGCATTGCAGAAGGCCGACACGGCGTGGAAGCCGCCGAGCCAGGCGGCCGTCGACCAGGTCATATCGAAGCGCCTGAAGAGCAGCGCCAGGCAGCACGCGCCGAGCAGCTCGGCGACCAGGGTGAAGACGATGATCAGGCGGAACAACCGCCACACGCTGGCCAGCGAGACCTCACCCATCGCCTCGCGCAGGAGGAGCTTCTGCTCGAGCCGCAGGCGCTGGCCCAAGAGCAGCATGAACAGCGTCGAGATGACCATGTAACCGAGCCCGCCGACCTGGATCAGGGCGAGAATCGTGCCCTGGCCGAAGGGGCTCAGGTCGGCGCCGGTGTTGACCGTGACCAGCCCGGTGACACAGACCGCGCTGGTCGACATGAATAGCGCATCGACCAGGTGCAGCCGCCCGTGGGCCGGGTCGGCCGCGGCGGGGAGCCACAGGAGCAGGCCGCCCAGCAGCGCCAAGCCGACGAAGCTGGCGACGATCGCCTGCGTCGGCCGCAGCTTCGGCTTGCGCAGCAATTGGGGCATGGGGCCGAATCTTAGGCCGCGGTGCGGCGATCGTCAATCGTCACCGCCCCAGCCCCTCGCGTCACACCTGTCGGGCGCGCTGCGCGCGCCATCGTCGGCAATCGGCAATCGGCAGGCGTACCTCGGGCTGTGCCCGCCACGGAGCGCGGGCGTCCCCGCCCGCCGCGCCGACGGAATCGCCCCGCGACTTGCCGTTCACCCACTGTAGCGAATAGAATCGATCCGGCCGGTGTTCCGATGCTGTGGAGCGGATCATGAACGAGCGAACCGGGCGTGGCTGGGCCTGGCTGCTGGCCGCCGCCGGGGCGACCATTGTCATCTGGCAGTTGCCGGGCGGCCGGCTGGTGCTCTATCCCTTCACCATCCTCGCCACCTGGTTCCACGAGATGGGCCACGGTCTGGCGGCGATGTTCACCGGCGGCTCGTTCGACCGGCTGGTGCTCATGCCCGACGGCTCGGGCGCGGCGCACTGGCACGTCGACCCGGGCACCTTCGGGCAAGACGGCTTCTGGGCCCGCATGCGCTATGCCACCGTCGCCGGCATGGGTCCGATGGGCCCGGCGCTGGCCGGCGGAGCGCTGATCCTGGCCAGCCGCGGCAAGAGCGCCGGCCGCACCCCGCTGCTCGCCCTCAGCGCGGCACTGCTGCTCTCGATGCTGCTCTGGATCGACGGCGGCTTCGGCCTCGCCGTGTGCGGCTTTCTGGCCCTCCTGATCGGCCTGGTCGCGCTGGCCTGCCGTGACACGGTGCGCCAGTTCTTCGTCCAGTTCCTCGGCGTCCAGGCCTGCATCTCGTGCTACCAGCAAGTCGGCTACCTGTTCACCCGCTACGCCGGCCCCGCGGGTGTCAGCGACACCGAGACCATGGCCCAGGTGCTGTTCATGCCGTTCTGGTTCTGGGGCGCGTTGCTCACCGTGGCCACCCTGGCCGTGCTCGGGCTGAGCCTGTGGTGGGCCTACGAGCCGGATTGAGCCGGCCGGTCACTCGGTGCCGTAGACCCGCCGGCGATCGTGCCGCCGGGCCATCTCGCTGAAGTAGCGCTTGCCCAGCTCGTCGGCGTGCTCGCGGGCCCAGACGCTCAGCTTGATCTCACCGACCGGCGGCGAGTCGACCGCCAGCAGGCCGGCGGTCAGCCCGCCGATCTCTTCGCGGGTCAGCAGCACGTCGCCGACCAGCCGGCCGAGCAGCCGGGCGGCCAGATAGCCGACGCCCGGCGAGACGCGGACGATCGGCCGGCGGCAGCCGATCGCCTCGCCCAGCGCGGAGACCAGCTCGCGGTAGGTGAAGCGCTCGGGCCCGACCGCGTCGATCACCTGGTTCTCGCCCGCCTCGCCGGCGACCACCGCCAGCGCGGCGAAGTCCTCGACATGGATTGGCTGGAGGCCATACTCGCCGTCGCCGAAGACGCCCATGACCGGCAGCCGGCGGAGGCACCAGGCGATGTTGTTGATCAGGATGCCGGCGCCGCCGAAGAGCACCGCCGGACGAAGGATGGCGTACGCGAGGCCGCTTGCGCACAAGGCCGCCTCGAGCTGCGCCTTGCCGCGGAAGTACTCGAACGGGCTGTCGAGGCTGGGATTGGTGATCGAGGTGTGGACCACCCGGCGCACCCCCGCCTCGCGCGCGGCGGCAAACAGGGCAAGCGTGTTGTCGACCGCCTGCCGGTGGCTGAACTCGGCGGCGTTGAAGCGCACCCAGTAGGTGTTGTAGAGCACCTCGGCGCCGCGCAGGGAGTCGACCAGGGCGGTCGGGTCGTCGAACCGCAGGGGGCGGACCTCGAGCCGCCCGGCGAAGTCGTTGGGCCGTTCGGGCGAGGCGGTGACCGTGCCCACCCGGCGGTCGCCGCGGGCCAGCAGCGCGCGGGCGATGTAGCGCCCGCTGTAGCCAAACGCGCCGGTGACCAGATGCAGTGGCGGCTCGGCCATCGACGCCTCCCCCGCCTACTCTGACGCCGGGCCGTCGCCGAGACAGCTCAGCTCGCGGGTGGCCGCCGGCGAGACCAGGGCGACGAAGCGGTTCAGATCGGCCAGCCGGCCGAAGGCGATCAGGACGTCGCCGGCGGCCAGGACGGTGTCGGCCGGCGGGTTGACCACCATGTCGGGCGCGCCGGCCGGACGATGGGCGGCGATCATGACATTGGTCCGCTGCCGGATGGCCGACTCGCGCAGGCTCGCGCCGCACAGCTCGCTGCCCGGCTCGAGCTCGGCTTCTCGGAGCATCAGCGCCGCCTCGCCCGCGGCGCCGGTCTGGCGGAAGAGCTCGGCGATGTGGGGCGAGAGCGCCGCCTGGGCCAACCGCTGCGCGCCGAGGGCATACGGCGAGATGGCGGTCGTCGCGCCGGCCTGGCGGAGCCGCTCGGCGACCCGCACGCTGCTCGCGTTGGCCGCGATATAGAGGTCCGGGCGGAGCGACCGGGCGGTGATGGTGACGAACACGTTGACCGGGTCGTCGCGGGTCACCGCGAGCAGGCCGGCGGCGCGCTCGAGGCCCGCGCGGCGGAGCGTCTCCTCATCGGTGGCGTCGCCGTGCAGGCAGTGCAGCGAGCGCTCGTGCAGCTCCTCGACGGCGGCGGGGTCGAGGTCGACGACGACCACGCGGCGGCCGGCCTGGAGCAGCCAGTCGACGACCTGCCGGCCGACGGCGCCGTAGCCGACCACGATGAAGTGCCCGTGCAGGGAGTCCAAGGCTCTCTCCACTCGCCGCCGAACCCGCTCGGACCAGTGCACGGCGGCGAACTCGATGGCGGCGTTGACCAGCCACAGCCAGATCACGATCCCGATCACCACCACCGCCGAGGTGAACAGTTGGGTGCCCGGGCCGATGTCGTAGTCGCTGTAACCGATGGTGGTGATGGTGATCAGCGAGAAGAAGAGCGCCTGAGTCAACGACCAGCCCTCGAGCAGCCGGAACCCGCCGACGGCCACGCCGAGCAACACCGCCAGCGCGGCCAGGCCGGCCAACAGACGCGCCTCGGCGGTCCTCATGCCGGCTCCCTCGGCGGGTGCAGCTCGCCGGTCTCGGGGTCGGCCCGCCAGCCATTGCCGAGCCGCCACTGGCGCACCTGCAGTTCGCGCCGCATCAGCGCCGCCAGCCGCTGGCGCAGCTCCGGGTCGTCGAGCCGTGCCGCCGTCGCCTCGATTTGGCGGGCGTGGACCGTGGCCACCGGCACCGCGTCAATTGCCCGCGCGGTCGGCGTCGGCTCGGGCGCCGGCCGGGCCGGCCGCTGCGCCGGCGGCTCGCCGAGCACCACCCGCACCGCGCGAATGCCCAGCTCAGGGCAGCGCTCGGCCGCCGCCTGCTGCAAACGCGGCAGCATGGTCTGCAGCGTGCCGTGCCAGGTCGGGTTGGCCACGGCGATGATCAGCGTGCCGTCGACCACCCGCTCGGGCCGGGTGAAGCGCGACAGCGGCGTGCCGACCAGCTCGGGCCAGGCCTGCTCGAGCTGCAGCCGGGCGACCAGATCATTCCCGCCGCGGGCGGCGACCTGCTCGCCGAGCAGCGCCCCGGCGCGGGTCAGGCCGCGTCGGTCAGCCATCGGGCGCCTCGCGCCGCACCGCGCCGAGGGTGACTTCGAACCGCTCGGCGCCACGGAGCAGCGCGCGGTCGAACAGCGCCGCGTCGCTGGCGGTGATCAGCACCTGCTCGGCCTCGTCGACCAAACCCATCACCTCCCGCCGCCGGCCGGCATCGAGCTCGGACAGGACGTCGTCGAGCAGCAGCACCGGCGGCTCGCCGGCGGCCGCGGTGAGGCAGCGCAGCTCGGCGATCTTGAGCGCCAGGGCCGCGGTGCGCTGCTGCCCCTGGCTGGCGAACTGCCGCGCCGAACGACCGTCGAGCTCGAGCGCCAGCTCGTCGCGGTGCGGGCCGACCAGCGTGATCCCGCGGCGCAGCTCGCGCGAGCGGGCGGCGACCAGATGCTCGGCCACCTGCGCGGCCAGCGCCGGCTCGTCGGTCGCCTCGGGCAGCGGGACGCTGGGCTGGTACTCGAGCCGCAGTCGCTCACCGCCCGAGAGCCGGGCGTGGACCGCCGCCGCCTCGCGGCCGAGCGCCGCCATGAACTCGACCCGCGCGGCCATGAGCACCGCCGCCTCGGCCGCCAACTGATCATCGTAGACCAGCAGCAGCGCCTCGTCCAACCGGCGCTGCTCGGCCGTGCGGAGCAGCTCGTTGCGCTGCCGCAGCGCCTGCCGGTAGCGCCCCAGCGCGGTCAGGTAGCGCCGGTCGATCTGGCCCAGCGCGCCGTTGAGGAACGCCCGCCGGCGCTCCGGGGCGCCGCTGACCAGCGCCAGATCGTCGGGCAGAAAGAGCACCGCGGTGAGCTCGCCAATCAGCTCGCCCAGCCGCCGCGGCAGGCCGCCCACCTTGACCGTCTTGGCGCCGTCGGCGCGAATCCCGACGGCCAGCGCCACCGACTCACGCTGGGTTCGCCGGACCAGGCCACGCACCGCCGCCTCGGCCGCGCCGCGGCGGACCATCTCGCCGTCGCGGGCGGTGCGCGGCGAGCGGCCGCCGGCGAGCAAGGCAATCGCCTCGAGCAGATTGGTCTTGCCCTGGCCATTGCCGCCGGCGATCAGTCCCAGCGGCGCACCGAACTCGAGGCTGAGCGACTCATAGCTGCGAAACTCGGCCAGCTCGAGCCGCTCGACGAACATCGGCGCCGGCCTCAGACCATCTGCATCGGCATCAGCACGTAGACGTAGTCCTCGTCGTCGACCGGCCGCATCGTGCCCGGTTGGTTCGGCCCGCTCAGCTCGATGTTCAACTCAGCGCTGCTGACCTGGTTGAGCACATCGAGCATATACTGCGCGTCGAACGCGATCTCGAGCGCTTCGCTGACCCCTTCGGCCGGCTGCACCACGGCGTTCTCGACCTCTTCATCGGCGCGACCGACCTTGGTGCTCTCGGCCTCGAGCTGCAGCTCGCCGGTCGGCGTCGCGCGGAACTTCATCTTGCGGTGATCGTCGCGCGAGACGATGGCGCAGCGGCGTACGCTCTCGCGCAGCCGGTTGACCTCGGCGGTGACCGACCACTCCGCCCCCGGCGGGATGACCCGCCGATAGTTGGGAAACTCGCCCTCCATGGTGCGGGTGATGATGGTCACGCCGTCAAACCGGAACTGGACCTGCGAGTCGGTGTAGTCGATCGCGATTTCGGCCTTCTCGTCGTCGCGCATCAGCCGCTCGACCTCGCGCAGCGCGCGGCCGGGTACAATCGAGCGGAACTCCTCCGGCGCGCCGGCGGGGATCGCGCCACTGCGCGTGGCCAGGCGGTGCGTATCGGTCGCCACCAGGCGCAGCCGGTCGCCCTCGCTGCACATCAACATGCCCGTCAGGCGGGTGCGCGTCTCGTCGTTGCTGACCGCGATCAGCACCTGCTGCAGCATGCGTCGGAGCACCGGCTGCGGCATCACGATGGTCGTCCCGCTCTTGATCGCCGGCAGGCCGGGAAACTCGTCGGCGGGCAGCCCATGGACTTCCAACACGCTGCGCCCGCTGCGGAAAGTGACGTGATCGCGCTCGTCGCAGACGAACGTCACCGGCCCATCCGACTGTGCCGCGGCGACCTCGGAAAAGAGCCGCGCCGGCAGCGTGGTGCGGCCCGGCTCTTCGATGTCGACGGTCACCGCGGCGCGGATGCCGAGGTCGAGGTCGGTCGCGCTGAGCACCACCTCGCCGTCGCCGGTCTCGATCAGGATGTTGCTCAAAATCGGCAGCGTGCTGCGGCTCGAGACGCCGCGCGCCACGGTCGTCAGCGCGTGCTGCAGCGGATCCCGGCGGGTCACGAACTTCATCGGCGAGGCTCCTTCGCACCGGCCGCGGCGGTTTTGCACGGGCGGCCGTCCGATCGCGATCGAGACTCAGATCTTAATCGATTCCCAACGCTGTCACTGAGTCCGGTGGAAAGGTGGACAACCGGGTCGAGGCCGCCGCTGGACCGGGCCGTCGCGGCGGACGGCGCGGGGGAGAGCCGGTGGACGGAGCGGGCGGTTTCCACCGCGCGCCGGCCGCCAAATCCCTCCACCAGGTTGTCCACCGGCTTATCCACAGCTCAGTCTCCGGTCGGCACGTCGAGCCGGTCGCCGATCGCCGACACGGCGGCCGACACGTCGGCATCTTCGCTGCCCAGCAGGTCGGCAATCTTCGAGCAGGCATACATCACCGTCGAATGGTCGCGACCGAACTGCTGCCCGATGTCGGCGTACGACTGGTTGGTCACTTGGCGGCAGAGGTACATCGCCACCTGCCGCGCGACGACGATCTCGGCCCGCCGGCTCTTACCGGTCAGCGCCGCCGGCTCGACCCCGAAATGCTGCGCCACGGTCTGCTGGATGGTCTCCATGTCGACCGTCGAGCTGCGTTCGCCGAGGGTATAGTCCCGGAGGCATTCGCGCGCCAGCTCGATGGTCACCTCCTCGTGCAGCAGCGAGGCGGTGGCAATCACCTTGACCAGCGCGCCCTCGAGCACGCGGATGCTGTCGCGCACCATCTGCGCGATGTGCATCATCACCTCGTTGGGCACGTGGACATGGTCCTCCTCGGCGCGCTTCTGCAAGATCGCCAGCCGAGTCTCGATGTCGGGCGCCTTGATGTCGGTGATTAGACCCCACTCGAACCGCGAGCGCAGCCGATCGTCGATCAGCAGCTCCTTCGGCGGCCGGTCGCTGGTGACCACAATCTGCTTGCTGGTCTCATACAGCGCGTTGAAGGTGTGGAAGAACTCCGCCTCGGTCCGCGTCGACTCGCGGCTGGCGATGAACTGGATGTCGTCCACCAGCCACAGGTCGACGTTGCGGTAACGGCGGCGGAACTCGGCCGTGCGGTCCTCGCGAACCGAGCTGACATAATGATAGAGGAACGTCTCGGCCGAGACGTAGACCACCTGCGCCTCGGGATTGAGCTGCTGGAAGCGCCAGCCAATCGCCTGCATCAGGTGGGTCTTGCCCAGCCCCACGCCGCCCCACAAAAAGAGCGGGTTGTACTGCTTCGCCGGCGCGCGACTGACCGCCTGCGCCGCGGCCTGCGGAAAGCGGTTCGACGGCCCGACGACGAAGGTCTCGAAGGTGAACCGGGGATTGAGCGGCGAGCCGGCGAACTCGACCTCGTGGCTGTGCTCGCCGTCGGCATAGAGCGGCCCATCGCGCCGCGGCGCCGCGGCGACCGGCAGCCGGGCCGCCTCGCGCTGCGCGAAGCGGACCTCGAGCGGCTCGCCGACCGCCTCGCACAGCGCGTCGCGCAGCGGGTCGGCATAGCGGTCGCGCATCAACTCCTCGACAAAGGCGTTGGGCACCGACAAATGGACCACCCCGTTGCGGTATTCGGTCGGCGCCACGTCGCCAATCCAGAGGTCGAACGCGGGCCCGGCCAGGAGACCGCGCACCGCCACGACGGCGCGCCGCCAGGCACGGGCCAGGTCCGGCGACGGCTCAGGCATCCACCTCCCCAGTCCATCGCCCACGCCGCCTATTCGGGGACAGTTATCCACCGAGTTATCCACAGACGTGGAAAAGACGTGCGGCGGCCGTCGCCGACCCGCCGGCGGTCGTGGGGTTGCTCTCGGGTCGGCGGAGTATAGCATCCGCCGACGCTCGGGGCAACTCGTCGGCGACCGATTCGACTCGCCTGGGGGGCGAACCTCCCCCGCCTCCGAATCTCTTTTTCGCCAGCGCTGGAGACCGCTCCAGCGCGCCGGCAGCGACCCGGCTCCCGGCCTGCCTCGTACCGCCGGTTGGCCACCGGTGCCACGACGCAGCGTACCGCCGGTTGGCCGGGCGTGTTGAAAGGTGCGGTAGGGGCGGGTCTCAGACCCGCCCGAATGCCAACGAACCCGCTTCCAGAGCGGATTAATGCGCCGGCGGGCAGGTCTGAGACCTGCCCCTACCACGGGAATCCACACGCCCTGTCCGCCTGCGCCACGACGCAGCGTACCGCCGGTTGGCCACCGGCGCCATAGGCGATCGTACCGCCGGTTGGCCACCGGCGCCACGTCGCAGGAGAGCGTGGCGTCGAATCGATTCGTCCGGCGACTTGACAACCCTTGGCGAAGAGTCCAGACTCGGACTCGGTCGCCGCGCGCGACCGATGTCTCGGGGGAGGCGGACTGGGGAGCCCGGCCCACCGGCCGGGGTGAGGGAGACAACGATGCACGCTCGCTGGGCGCTGCTCGGCCTGCTGGGCCTCTTGGCGCCACCGGCGACCGCCGCGCTGTTCACCGTCGGCGGCTACACCTTCGACGATCAGATGGGTGCGAACACGGTCAGCATTCTGCAGGGCAACGTGGTGACCCGCCGCTCGGGCTTCATTCCCGGGCCTGGCTTCGACATCAACCGCGGGCTCGGTGACCTGCTGCTGGCCGGTCAGGGCGACACCACGCCGCGGGTCAGGCCGCGGTTCGTCGAGTTGGGCGACCAGAACAGCGTCGACCAGATCGAGATGGTCGAGCTCAACGTGTTCCACAACCGGGTGATCCGCAACAGCTTGCCCGGTGACGACTTCGTCGTCTTCGAGAACGGCCTGGCCGGCCGGCCCGAGCCGTTCGCGATCAGTTTCAAGGCGATTGGCCAGGACTGGTCGCCCTGGCGCTACGAGTTCGCCGACACCTACACCTCGGTCATCGGCGCGGTGCCCGGCGGCGCGGTGCAGGTCTTCGCCACCGGCTTCGACCTCGGCACCTTCGGCTTCGGGCCGGGCAATCTGCTGACCCACGTGCGCCTACGCAACTTGATCAACGGCGACCTGGTCAGCGAGCCGGACGGCTTCGGCTGGCTCGGCGGCAGCTTCGCGCCGCAGACCGGCCCGCTCGGCAGCGGCGACTTCACCTTCGGCCCGCCGGGCCAGTGGGATCCCGACATCACCTTTGTCGCCGGGCTCGCCGCGCCGTTCAACCCGGCCCAGGTCGGCGGGCAGCACATGCCCGAGCCGGGCACCTGGGCGCTGCTCGGCGCGGGGGCCCTGCTGCTGCGCCGCCGCCGGCGCTGAGACCCGCCGCGCGGGGCCGCGTTCACCCCCGGCGCGGCCCGGCCGGCGGATTCCGAGTCGACTCTCTGTGCCGTCGCTGCTATACTCGACGGTCCCGTCAGACCGCCGGCGTGGTGGGCCTGTTGAAATCGCGGTAGGGGCGGGTCTCAGACCCGCCCGAGTGCCGACGAACCCGCTTCCAGAGCGGCTCGAGTCGTCGACGGGCAGGTCTTGGACCTGCCCCTACAACGAGGGTCAACACGCCCGTGGTGCTGGCTCAGACCGGGAGGGGCCGGCACGATGAAGCGAACGTACCAGCCGAAGAAGCGGCGCCGCAAGCGGCGCCACGGTTTCCGTCACCGCATGGCCGACCGGGCCGGGCGGGCGGTCATTGCCCGGCGGCGGCAGCGCGGCCGGCGGCGACTGTCGGCCTAGTGGCCCTGCCGCGCGAGCGGCGGCTGGCCGCCGGCGACGACATCCGCCGCCTGCTCCGCCTCGGACGGCGGGTCGACCACCGGCTCGGCCGGCTGCACGCGGCGCCGAGGCGCGACGGCGGGCCGACACGGTTGGCCTGTCAGGCGACCCGGGCGCTCGGCGGCGCGGTGGTCCGCAATCGGGCGCGGCGGCGGGCGCAAGCCGCCTTCGCGGCGCTGCTGCCCAGCCTGCCCGAGGGCTGGGAGCTGCTCTGGCGGGTCTCACCGGCGGTCTTGCTGGACGACTTTCCGGAACTTTGTGGTGGGCTGGCGGGGCTCTGTCGAACAGCGGGCGTGACGCGGGAGCCGAACGATGAGCGGCCCCACAGCGGGCGAGCCGAGCAGCGCGGCGGGTGAGCCGAGGCCCGGCCTCGCCGCGCGCTGCGGGCTGAGGCTGATCGCCGGCTACCGCCGCTGGCTCTCGCCGCTGCTGCCGCCGAGCTGTCGCTACGAGCCGACCTGTTCGGCCTACTGCGCCGGCTGCCTCGAGCGCTTCGGCCTGCTCCGCGGCGGCTGGCTCGGCCTGCGGCGCATCCTGCGTTGTCACCCGTGGCACCCCGGCGGCTGGGACCCGGTGCCCGAAACCTGGCCCGCGGCCGCTGCCGAGGCCGATCGGAGCGTAGAAGCTTGAGCGAGAAGTCACCGCGCCAGCAGTCGTTCTTCTTCATCTGGATGATCGTCTTTGGGCTCTACCTGTGGTACCTCCCGAAGCAGATCCAGCGCGCCGAGGAACAGGCCGCCGAGCAGGCCGCCGAGCCGGCGCCGGCCGAGGCGAGCGAACCGGGGGTGGCCAACAGCATCACCCGCGACGAGACCAAGCTGCCGCCGGTCGTGCTCGACGACCTGCTGCTCGACGACCCGGCCTGGGCCGAGCTGCGGCCGGTCGACCAGCCGGCGCAGGTGCTCCGCCGGCTGGAGGGCACCAAGCAACCCGAACAGGTCGCCCGCCTGCGGCTCACCGCCGCCTATCTGTTCGAGGCCACCGGCTCGCTGCCCGAGGCGGCCAAGCTGTACAGCCAGCTCAGCGGCCAGACCGAGCAGCGCCGGCCGGCCGCGGGCGATCCGCAGGCGGCCCGGGCGATGACCCGCGCCGCGCACGCCCACCTGCGCGCCGCCGAGCTTTACCTGCAGGCCGGCGCCGACGCGCCGGACGACGCCAAACGCTTCGGGAAGCAGGCGCGCAAGGCGCTCGACACGCTGGTGATGCAGATCCAGCGCGACGCCCACGGCTTCACCACCATCCTCGAGCGCGGCGACGACGGCACCTGGCGCGAGAGCGCCGACCCCTACGGCCTGGTGCTCGAGCGGATCGACCAGATCACCCGCGAGCAACTGGTCTATCGCCTGATCGACGGCCTGGTCAAGCTGTGCGGCAACCGCGCCGGGCTGAGCCAGATTCTTGCCCTGGTACTGCTCGCGGTCGGCCTCAAGCTGGCCATGTACCCGCTGTCGAAGAAGCAGTACCAGTCGATGGCGGCGATGCAGCGGGTCGCCCCCGAACTGGAGCAGGTGCGCAAGCGCTACAAGGACAACCCCCAGCGGCTCAACGAAGAGATGATGAAGCTCTACCGCGAGCAGGGGGTCAACCCCGTCGGCGGCTGCCTGCCGATGTTGGTTCAGTTTCCTGTTTTCATCGCCGTTTACCAGGGCATTCGGGCCTACACGTATCACTTCCACCACGCCTCGTTCCTCTGGATCGATTCGCTGGCCGGGCCCGACACGCCGCTGCTGCTGGTCTACGGGGTGAGCATGTTCGCCACCCAGTACTTGATGATGCGTCGCCAGCCGCCGCCGGCCGATCCGCAGCAGGCGATGATGCAGAAGTACATGACCTGGGGCATGCCGGTGATCTTCACCTGGATGATGTACTCCTGGCGGCTGCCCTCGGCCTTCTACCTCTACTGGATGACGTTCAACGTGATCAGCACCGTCGAGCAGACCGTCGCCTATCGCAAGAAGGCGGCGGCCGGACCGCCGGCGACGCCGCGCGAGGCGGTCGTCGCCCGGGCGGTCGAGCCGCCGAGCGGCAAGCCCGAGCCGGCCGGCCGCAAGCGGGCGGGGCGGAAATCGGGCGGGCGCCGCAAGCGGCGGGGAGGATGAGCGCGTGAGGGAAGTGCAGGTTCACGCCGGCAGCGCCGCCGAGGCGCTGGCCGACGGCAGTGCGGCGCTGGGCGTCGATCCGAAGCATGCCGAGGTGGAAATCCTCGAGTCCGACGAGCACGGCGTCACCGCGCGCGTCTATCTGCTCGCCGAGCCGCCCAGCGAGCCGGCCGGCGACGACGAGGCGGACGGGGTGGCGGCCGCCGCGGCGCGGCATCTCGACCGGGTCTTGGCCCTGATGGGCGTCGAGGCCGAGGTGCGCCTGGCCGAGGAGAGCGACGACGAGGTGGCGCTCGACATCGTCGGCGACGACCTCGGACTGGTGATCGGCAGCTTCGGCCAGACGCTCAACGCGGTGCAGTTCCTGATCAACATCATGGTCAACCGCCACGGCCGGCGGCGGCGGATCCAGATCGACGCCGAGGGCTACCGCGAGCGGCGCCGGCAGCGGCTGGAGGAGTTGGCCCACGAGCACGCGCGGCGGGCCAAGGAAGAGCGCCGCGATGTGATTCTCGAAGGCCTCCGGGCGGCCGAGCGGCGGATCATCCACACCGCCCTGCAGCACGACCCGGATGTGTCGACCTACAGCGAAGGCGAGAACCCGAATCGACGGCTGATCATCTCGCCTCGCGTGTGAGCAGCGGACCCTGGGAGGGAGGCGGCAATGACCTACGAAATCCGTGGCACCGTCCTGCAGATGCTGGAGGTGCAGTTGCAGGCGGGCGAGTCGGTCTTCACCGAGTCGGGCGGCATGGCCTGGATGCGGGGCGAGGTCGAGATGAAGACCGGCACCCGCGGCGGGGCGCTGAAGGCGATTGGACGGGTGCTCGGCGGCGAGTCGTTGTTCATGACCACCTTCACCGCCGGCGGCCCGGCGACCATCACCTTCACCCCCGAGACCATCGGCAAGGTGGTCGCCGTCCCGCTCGGCGCCGGCCAGAGCCTGATCTGCGCCAAGGACTCGTTCATGTGCGCCGAGGAAGGGGTGGGGCTCGAGATCCACTTCCGGCAGAAGCTCGGCGCCGGCATCTTCGGCGGCATGGGCTTCATCCTGCAGAAGCTGACCGGCCCCGGCACGGCCTTCCTCGAGATCTCGGGCGAGGTCGCCGAGTACGAGCTGGCCGCCGGCGAGACGCTGCGCCTCGATCCCGGCCACATCGCCTTCTTCGAGCCCAGCGTCAGCCACGATGTGCAGATGATCAAGGGCCTGATGAACATCCTCGGCGGCGGCGAGGGGCTGTTCCTGGCCACCCTCACCGGGCCCGGCAAGGTCTGGCTGCGCAGCATGCCGATCACCAACCTGGCGGCCAAGCTGGCCAGCTACATGCCGACCAAGGGCTGAGCTGTTTCACGTGAAACGCGCCGGCCGGGAGGAGTCGCCCCGGCCGGCGCGGATCGCACCGCCGGGAGACGGCATGGGCCGGGTGACGGCGATCGTCAACCAGAAGGGCGGCGTCGGCAAGACCACCACCGCGGTCAGCCTCGCCGGGCTGCTCGCCACCGGCGGCCTGCGCGTCCTGCTGGTCGACCTCGACCCGCAGGGCAACGCGACCAGCGGCCTGGGCGTCGACCGACGCGCCCTGCGCTGCTGCGTCTACGACGCGCTGACCGGCGAGCGGACCCTTGCCGAGGTGATCGTGCCGACCGGCGTGCCGGGGCTCGACTTGGCCCCGGCGACGCTCAACCTGGCCGGCGCCGAGGTCGAGCTGGCCGGCCGCCCCGAGGGTGCCGGCTGGCGCGAGCGGCGGCTGCGTGAGGCCCTCGCGGCCGTCCGCGAGCGGTACGACGTGGTGCTGGTCGACGCCCCGCCGAGCCTCGGCCTGCTGACGGTCAACGCCCTGGTCGGCGCCGACGGCGTGCTGATCCCGGTGCAGACCGAGTATTACGCCCTCGAGGGCTTGAGCCAGTTGCTCGGCACGGTGCAGTTCGTCCAGCGCCGGCTCAACCCGCGGCTCGGCCTCGACGGCGTGGCCCTGACCATGTACGACCCGCGCACCCGGCTCGCCCGCGAGGTGGCCGACGAGGTGCGCAGCTTCTTCGGCGCCCGCGCCTTTGCGGCGGTGATTCCGCGCAACGTGCGCCTCGGCGAGGCGCCCAGCTACGGCCGACCGATCCACGACTACGCCCCCGACTCGCCCGGCGCCCTGGCCTACGGCGCCCTGGCCGGCGAGCTGCGCGAACGGCTCGGCCTGAGCGCCGGAGCGGCGGCATGAGCCGCGCCCTCGGCCGCGGCCTGCAGGCGCTGCTGCCCGACGCCGGCGAGGCGGCCGGGGTGCAGCAGGTGGCGCTCGAGCGGATCGTGCCCAATCCCTACCAGCCGCGGCTCGCCTTCGACGAGGCGGCGCTGGCCGAGCTGGCCGCCTCGATCGAGCAGCACGGCCTGGTCCAGCCGATCTGCCTCCGCCCGGCGCCCGACGGCGAGCGCTACCAACTGGTCGCCGGCGAGCGACGCTGGCGCGCCGCCCAGCGCGCCGGGCTGGCCACCATTCCGGCGCTCATCCGGCCCTGCAGCGAGCGCGAGCTGCTCGAAATCGCGCTGGTCGAGAATCTGCAGCGGGAGAACATCAACCCGCTCGAGGCGGCGGCGGCCTATCGCCGGCTGATCGACGAGTTCGCCCTGACCCAGGAGCAGGTGGCCGTGAAAGTCGGCCGCTCGCGCGCGGCGGTGGCCAACACCCTGCGACTGCTCAAGCTGGCCGCCGAGGTGCGCGACCGACTGGCCGACGGCCGGCTCACCGAGGGCCACGCCCGCGCGCTGCTGATGCTCGTCGACGAGGACCAGCAGGTGCTCCTGGCGCGGCGGATCGAGCGCGACCAGCTGTCGGTCCGCGACGCCGAGGAGGAGGCCCGCGCGCTGCAGGGCCGGCCGGCGCGCCGGCGGCCGCAGCCGCTCGACCCGCCGCCCGAGGATGTCGACCTGGCCGTCTTTGCCGAGCGGCTCGAGCGGCTGCTCGGCACCCGCTGCCAGATCCGCCCACGGCGCGGCGAGGGGGGCACCATCCTGATCGAGTATTACACCGTCGAGGATCTGGAGCGGATTGCCGAGGCGCTCGGCGGATGAGCCTCGAGGTGCGCGCCGAGCCTGACGGCGCCAGTTTCGCAGTGCGGGTCATCCCGCGCGGGCAGCCCGAGGGCCCGGCCGGTCTGCGCGACGGCCGGCTGGTCGTCCGGGTCGGCGCCCCGGCGGTCGACGGCCGGGCCAACCAGCGGCTGCTGGCGCTGCTCGCGGCGCGGCTGGGCGTCGCCCGGCGGGCGGTCAGCCTGGTCGCCGGCGAGCGCTCGCGCGACAAACGGGTGGCCGTCCGCGGCGCGGCGCCCGAGGCGGTCCTGGCGGCGTTGGAGCAGTCGGCGTGAACGACGGCTCGGCCCTGGTCGCGGCGGTGGTGGCACTCGGCGCTCTGGTCGCCGGGCTGCTCGTCTGGCTGGTCGTGCTCAGCCGCCGGCTGGCCGTCGCGCGGCGGCAGTTCGCCGCCCTCGGCCGGGGCGTCGCCGCGGGCAACCTCGAGCAACTGCTCGACCAGCACCTGCGCCGGCTCGACGGCGCCGAGCAGCGGTTGGCCGCGCTGAGCGACGGGCAGTCGGCCCTCGGCGAGTCGCTGCGCGGCGCGCTGCAGCGGGTCGGCCTGGTCAAGTACGACGCCTTCGCCCACGTCGGCGGCGAGGTCAGTTTTGCGGTCGCCCTGCTCGACGCCGACGGCAACGGCGTGGTGCTGAACAGCCTCTACGGCCGCGAGGGGGGCACCGTCTACGCCAAGCCGGTGCAGGCCGGCCGCTCGCTGGTGCCGTTGAGCGCCGAGGAGCAGCGGGCCGTCGACCAGGCCTTCGGTCGCTGACGGCGGCCGGCGAGACGGGGGCGTTGACCTTCATGCCAGAGGCAGGTCTCAGACCTGCCCGCCGGCGTGTCGATCCGCTCTGGAAGCGGGTTCGTCGGCCATCGGGCGGGTCTGAGACCCGCCCCTACCGCACGCTTCGACACGCCTTGAGAACCGGCGGTCCGTCGGATGCCATCCATAGGCCGCCTGCCGCCTGCCGCCTGCCGCCTGCCGCCCGCCGCCTGCCGCCTGCCGCGCGACGTGGTATCATGCGCGGCGTGGAGGGATGGCCGAGTGGTCGATGGCGGCGGTCTTGAAAACCGCAGGGCGCAAGCCCCGGGGGTTCGAATCCCTCTCCCTCCGTCGCGGGCGGCGCTGGTCGAGGTGGTCAGCGACGACCGCCTGCCGCCGCGCGCCGGCGACCCGCAGGCCGAGCCGCGCGAGCTGCGCCGGCTGCAGTCGGGTGGGTTGACCTGGGAGGTTGGTGTGGCGGTGGCCACTGCCACGCCGCCGGTGGGTGTGCGGCTGGGCCCCTCCGCGCTCGGCCGGAGCGCCGCCACGGCGGTCCGCCGACCGCTGCGCATTGCGGCGGTGAGCCTGGCGGCGGGGCGCGGCGCGGCTGGTCTGGTGGTCTGCGACGGCGCCTTGCTCGACGCCGGCAGTGCCGGGCGGATTGCCGCCGCCTGCGGCGAGCCGGTGCTGCTGGCCGCCGGCGGCTGCGTCACCGGCCCGGCCTGGTCGGGCGGCGATCCGAGCTGGCCGCTGGCCGCGCTCGAGGCGCTCGCCGCCGGGGTGGCCCGGCTGGCCGCGGCGCGCCGCCGGCCGGCGTTGCTGAAGCTGGGCAGCGCGCCGCTCGAGTATGCGCCGGCGACGCTCGACCTGACGCCGCGACTGACCTGCCTCGACCTGCTCTGTTTCGAGACCGCCGACGGCCGGCCGCTGGCCCAGGTGGCTTTCGGCCCGCCGCCGCCGGCCTACCTCGAGGGCACCGCGACGGTCGGCGACGAGGCGCTGCTGGGCGCCCGCGAGGCGCACGAGCAGGCGCTCGGCGCGCCGTTGCTCTACCTGCCCGGCGCGGTGGCCGGGGCAGGAGAGGTGACCGGCGCGGCGGCGGAGAACCAGGCGCGCGACGCGCAGCGACTGGCCGCGGCGCTGCTGCGGGCGACCGCCGACCGCGGCGCGCCGCAGGTGCCGCGGCTCGACCTGCGCGAGCAGCGCCTGCCGCTGCGCACCGCGCCGCTGCCCGAGCGGGCGGCGGTGAGCGCGGCGCTGGAGCGGGCGGCCGGGCGGGCCGAGTATGGTCCGGGTGAGCGCGAGCCGGCGCGGGAGCGGGTCGCCTGGCTGGGCCGGCTCGAGCTGGCCGCCTCGGAGGGGCGGACGGCGACGCTCGAGGTGACGCTCTATCGCTGGCGACTGGGTGGCCTCGAGCTGCTCGGCGCCGGCCTGGCACTCTCGCCGGCGGCGGCGCTGCGTCTGGTCGAGCAGTCGAGCGCGCCGGTGGCGGTGACCGTTTCGGCGGCCGGCGGGCGGCTCGGGCTGGCCGACCCGCGGCCGGGCCGGGCGAGCCTTGACGGTGAGGGTCTCGAGCCGCTGTGCGATCTCTGGCCGTTGGCCCCCGAGGCGACGGCGTTGCTGGCCGAGGCGCTGGCGAAAGAGTGAGCGGGGCGGTCGTTTCACGTGAAACGCCACGGCGTGGGAGAAGAGCGATGCGCATTTCGGCGCGCGCGCAGGCGGCCACCGAGTCGCCGACGTTGGCCCTGACCGCGCGGGTCAAGGCGCTGCAGGCCGCCGGGCAGGCGGTGATCGGGTTCGGCGCCGGCGAGCCCGACTTCGACACGCCCGAGCATATCAAGGAGGCCGCCCGCCGCGCGCTGGCCGCCGGCTTCACCAAATACTGCCCCGCCGCGGGGACCGTCTCGCTGCGCGAGGCGATTGCCGCCAAGCACCGGCGCGACCAGGGGCTCGACTACAGCCCGGCCACCATTGTCGTCGGCTGCGGCGGCAAACACTCGCTGCAGGGGCTGTTCCATGCCCTGCTCGACCCGGGCGATGCGGTCATCCTGCCGGCCCCCTACTGGGTCAGCTACCTCGATCAGACGCGCATCGCCGGCGGCCTGCCGGTGATTGTCCCGTGCGATGAGTCGACCGGGCTGAAGTTGACCCCCGGGCGGCTGGCGGCGGTGCTCGAGCAGTATCCGTTCGCCCGCGCCCTGGTGATCAACTCGCCCTCGAACCCGACCGGCGTGCTCTATGACGAGGCCGAGCTGCGGGCGCTCGGCGAGGTGATCAGCGGCTACCCGGAGCTGATCGCCATCTCGGACGAGATCTACGAGCACCTGATCTACGACGGCGCCCGGCACTTCAGCCTCGCCCAGGTGCCCGCGCTGTTCGACCAGACGGTGATCGTCAACGGCGTCTCGAAGGCCTACAGCATGACCGGCTGGCGAGTCGGCTGGGCCGCCGGGCCGAAGCCGCTGATCAGCGCCGTCGCCAGGCTGCAGAGCCACGACACCAGCGGACCCTGCTCGATTGCCCAGGCCGCCGCCGAGGCCGCGCTCAACGGCGACCAGAGCTGCGTGGCCGAGATGCGCGAGGCCTTTGCCCGGCGCCGGCGGGTGATGGTCGACGGTTTGCGCGCGCTGCCCGGCTTCGTCTGCGCCGAGCCGGGTGGCGCCTTCTACGCCTTCCCCTCGGTCGCCGGGGCCTGCCGGCCGGGTGAGCGCTCGCCGGGCTTCGCCGCCCGGCTGCTCGAGACCGCGCAGGTTGCCGTGGTGCCCGGCGACGGCTTCGGGGCGATGGACAATGTGCGCCTCTCCTACGCCGCGAGCCTGGCCGACATCGAGGAGGGACTCGCGCGCATGGCCCGCTTCGTGGCCGGCGGATGAAACTGCTCCTGGCCCAGATTGCGCCCAAGCTCGGCCGGCTCGAGGACAACCTCGCCCGCCACCGCGACATCCTGGCCGAGGCCTGGGCCGCCGGCGCCGGGCTGGTCGTCTTTCCCGAGCTGAGCCTGACCGGCTACCTGCTGCGCGACCATGTGCCGCAGGTGGCTTTGCCCCGGCGGGCGCTGGTCGAGCTGTTCGACGGCCTGACGCCGGGCGCCGCCGCGATGGACCTGGTGGTCGGCTTTGTCGAGCTGAGCGAGGCCGGCCGCTGCCACGCCGCGGCGGCCTACCTGACCCTGGCGCCCGGCGCGCCGCCGGTGCTGCGGCAGGTCCACCGCAAGGTCCACCTGCCGACCTACGGGATGTTCGACGAGCGGCGGTACTTCAGCCCCGGCCGCCGCTTCCGGGCCTTCGACACGCCGGCGCTCGGGCGCTGTGCGCTGCTCGTCTGCGAAGATCTGTGGCACCCGGTCAGCGTCTGGCTGACGACCATCGACGGGCCCGACCACGAGGGCGCCCAGGCGCTGGTCGGCATCGCCAACTCGCCGGCGCGGGGGATTGCCGACACCGAGCGCTTCGCCGTCGCCAACCACGACACCTGGCGGCGGCTGAATCAGCTCTACGCCCAGCTCTACGGCCTGCTGGTGATCCACGTCCAACGGGTCGGCGTCGAGGACAGCTACATCTTCACCGGCGGCAGCGAGGTGGTCGCGCCGGGTGGCGAGTCGCTCGCCGCCGCGCCGCTGTTCGACGAGGCGCTGCTCGAAGTCGAGCTCGACCCGCCGGCGCTGCTCCGCTGGCAGCGCAGCGCGCAGCCGTCCGACGTGCCCTACCAGGCCGACCTGGTCCAGCGCGAGCTGCGGCGGATCATCGCGGAGGCCGACCGATGAACGAGGCGGCGCGGGAGCTGTGTGAACGCGAGGCGGTGCCCGCGCCGCTGCGGATCAACGGCGCCGTGGCCGAGCGGATGCTGGTCGCCTTCTGCGCGCAGGAGGTGCGCAAGGTCGGCTTCGAGCGGGTCGTGGTCGGGCTCTCCGGCGGGATCGACTCGGCCGTCAGCGCCTACCTCGCGGCGCGCGCGCTGGGGCCCGAGAACGTCCACTGCGTGCTGATGCCCTATCGGACCAGCAGCCGCGAGAGTCTCGACGACGCGATGGCCTGCGTCGACGACCTCGGCACGCCGCAGGTGGTGGTCGACATCAGCGGGCCGATCGACGCCTATTACGCCAATCCGGCGGTGCCGCAGGACGACGCCGAGGAGAATCTGCGCCTGCGGCGCGGCAACAAGATGGCGCGCGAGCGGATGACCATCCTGTACGACTTCAGCCAGTACCTCGGCGGGCTGGTCATCGGCACCTCGAACAAGTCGGAGCTGCTGCTCGGCTACGGCACGTTGCACGGCGACATGGCCCACGCCTTCAACCCGCTGGGCGATCTCTACAAGACGCAGGTGCGGCAACTCGCCGCGCATCTCGGTGTGCCGCGGACCATCCTCGACAAGCCGCCGACGGCCGACCTGTTCGTCGGCCAGACCGACGAGGCGCAGCTCGGCTTCAGCTACGCCAGCGTCGACCACATCTTCGTCTACCTGATCGACCGCCGCCTGCCGCCCGAAGAGGTGATCGCCCGCGGCCACGACCCGGCGCTGGTCGAGCGGGTGGTGCGGATGGTCCAGCGCAGCCAGTTCAAGCGCCGCCTGCCGCCGATCGCCAAGCTCTCCGAGCGGACCATCGACCGCGACTTCCGCTACAGCCGGGATTGGTGCTACTGACGCGGCGGGCTTTGCCGGCAATCGGCAATCGGCAGGCGGCAGACGTAGGGCGGGCTGCGCCCGCCAACGCAGGGCCGACGGGTAGGGCGCGCCGCGCGCGCCGCAGCCTGCCTAGACGGCGATGGGTGCCACCCGGACCGCCGGCGTCCCCGCCGGCCGCCGACGTGCTCGTCGTCGGCAACCACCGCCCACCGTCGTAGCGGCGCGCTGCGCGCGCCGAGAGCCGCGCGCCAGCCTGCGGCTACTCCCTCTGGAGAATCCGCTGCGCCACCTCGGCCAGTTTCGGGTCTGGACCCTCGGCGAGACGACGCAAGGCCTCACGCGCGGCGGGCTCCGGCCGGCGGCCTAGGGCGCTGGTCGCTGCCTGACGGACCTGTTCGCGCGGATCGTCGAGCGCGGTAAGAAGCAGGTCCAGCGCGCGCGGATCGTCCAAGTCGCTCAGCGCGTGGGCGCCGATGCGGGCCGTGCGCTCCACCTCGTCGGCCAGCGCCTCCCGGCAAATCGTCAACGCCAGCTCCGGCTCAGCCTCTCGTAACGCCACCCGCAGCGCTCCCATCAGGCACAGCTCGCCGATGCCCAGTTTGTGCCGCAGCCCGTCGAGATCACCGGCCCGAGCGAGCGTCCGGCAACGCGAGATGCGCCACGAGGTCTCGCGTGGCTGAACGGCCAGAGCTGTGCCGGCAAGCGCGGGCGCGAGCACGGCGAGCAACCCGCAGGCCGTTGTTGCCCAGCCGCCGCGGGCGAAGCCGCCGGCGACTCGCCGACCCAGCCATGCGCCGACCGCGGCGCCGACGGCCATGGCGAAGACGGTGGCGCCCATCCCCCACAGTTCAACGAAGTGGTGGTCGCCGTGAGACCAGGCGAGCAGCCCCCAAGCGGCGCCGGTGAGCAGGCCGAGATACCGCAGCACTCGTTCGTACGGTCGCCCGGCCTCGCCGCAGCCGAAGGCGACCGAGGATTGGCACACGCCCCGGGCGCAGTACCAGGCGGCAGCCACGGCCACCCCACCGGCGACAGCCGCGACCACGACGACGAAGGCCGTGTGAAGGTACATCGTAACCTCCCCCGCGCCCGGGCAGCTCAGCCGCGCGCCGCCAACGCCGCAATCTGCGCCGACTCCTTGCCCTGCCGGCACCAAGACTGAAACCCGTCATCGTGCTCGTGTGTCTGATAGACCGCCCGCGCCTCATCGCCGCGGCCGAGGCGCAGCAGGGCGACGACCAGGTTATAGGCGCGCAGCCCGTCGGCGCCGCCGCGGTGGGTCGACTGCCAGTCATAGGCCGCCTGGGCAAAGGCGAGCGCCTGCTCGGCATCGGCCGCGTCGGCCGTCTCTTCGTAGCGGTCGGCGGCAATCGCGCCGCGTTGGGTGGCGAGCAGATAGCCGAGCGGATGCTCCGGCTGCGCCGCATACATCCCCTGCAGCGCGGCGGCCGTGTCGTCGGCCTCGTCGAGGCGGCCGAGGAAGCGGTGGCAGTTGATCAGGTTGACCGCCGCGTGCCAGCAGAAGTAGTCGCCGCGGAGGCCGAGGTCGATGGCGTCGAGGAGCACCGCCTGGGCGTCCTCGTAGCGCGCTTGGCGGAGCAGCTCTTCGCCGACTCGGCGCCGTTCGCGGACGGTGTCTGGCTCGTCGGGCTGCGCTTCGCGGGTGATCATGGCATCGGCGGCGCGCAGTTGCGCCCGCAGACGCTGAAGGACGGGGTCGGCGGCCCCGTCCTTCTCAACAATATGCAACCCTACAACATCTCGTTCCATTACGTGATACCGAACGCAGCCGCTCCAGTGCGTCGCAGGTAGGCCAGGCCGCGCTGGTAGCGCTTGTTCACCGCCTGGCGCGAGACCCCCTTCTCGCGCGCGATCTCGGCCAGGGCGACGTGGTCGAGCGCGGCGCGGAGCACGATCTCGACGTTCTCCTTCATGCCGTCGGCGTCGGCCTGGTCGAGCAGGTACATGACCACCCGCCGGCCCGACAGCTCCTCGGCGGCGTCGGGATCGTCGCCGGCCAGGGAATCGAGCAGGGCGGGGTGCTCATCGAGGCTGAGCACCTGCAGGTCGCCGTCGCGCACGGCGGCGCGGTGAACGCTGTCCAGCGTCTGGCGCCGCAGGGTGACGGCCACCGAGCGGACGCAGCGGCGGACATAGTCGACGAAGGCGGCGTCCTCGTTGGGATGGTTGCGCTGCAGGGCGAGGAAGACGCGTTCGAGGATGTACTCGGCCAGCTCGCCGGCGTCGAGATTCTCGACGGTCATCAGGGTGGCGAACAGCCCGGCCCCGGCGAAATCGGGCACGCGGTTGCGGAAGCGGCGCCGGAACTCCGGCAGCCAGCTCTCCTGCTCCTCGGCGTCCATGCCCCGGCGCAGCGCCTGCAAAAAGCGGCGCGGCCACAAGTCGCAGGTGGCCTGCTGCGCCCGGAGGAAAGTGTCGGGTGTCATGATCGTCTCCGGCTCGGCGTCCCGCTAACCACCCGTCAGGATGTCGACCCCCTCGGCGATCACCGGCAGCGCCGCCAGGATCAGCAGCACCACCGCCCAGAGCAGACTGTTCACTCGCGCCATGACCGTCTCCGTGCGCACTGTGCGGTCATCTTATCCTCTGGACGCCCGGCGTGCATGAACAGTCAACCGCAAATGTTGCGCTGAGGTTGAGTTGGGCCGAATCGGAGGCGAAACCGTGACCCCGACCTGTGTCCTGTTCCTCTGCACCGGCAACTCGTGCCGTTCGCAAATGGCCGAAGGCTGGCTGCGCGCGCTCGGCGGCGAGCGCTTCGTCGCGCGCAGCGCCGGGCTCGAACCGAAGGGCCTCAACCCGCTCGCCGTGCAGGTCATGGCCGAGGCGGGGGTCGACATCGCGGGGCAGCAGAGCAAGCCGCTCGCCGCGGCGCTCGAGGGTGTCGATCTGTTCATCCCGGTCTGCGACCACGCCGCCGAACACTGCCCGGTGACCCCGCCCGGCGCGACGGTGGTCCGCTGGTCGTTTGTCGACCCGCCACGGGTGGTGGCCGAGCGCGGGCTGGACGGCGAGGCCGCGCTCGAGGTCTACCGCGCCGTGCGCGACGAGATTCGCGCGGCGGTGGCCGAGCTCTGCGCTACTGCTGGGTGAAGGCCCAGTAGTGGCCCTCGGGGTCGCGGGTCTCGAAGCTGACGTCGCCCCACGGGTAGGTCACCGGCTCGGTCAACTCGACGCCCGGGTTCTGGTGGTCATAGATCGGCCCGCCCAGCTTGCGGACCCGGGCGAACAGCTCGTGCACGTCGGCCACGTTGAGGTGGATTTCGGCCTGGCCGCCGCCGCTCTCTTCGGCCGGGTGGAGCAGCAACTGCCCGTCGCCGAGGCGGAAGAAGTGCATGCCCTCGTGCGAGTTGAGCAACTCGAAGCCGACCGCCTGGTACCAGTCGCGGCAGGCATCGGCATCGCGGCAGAACAGCACCACCCAGCGAACACCACCGATCATCGTGCTCTCCGGCGGCCATTGTGGTGCGCCGTGCCGGCGGGCGGGCGGCGCCGCTTTGCTCCGTCGCCGCGCCGCGGCCTGCACCACAATGCCGGAACGTCACGGGAGCCGGCATGGACGACTCGGTTGCGCAGGCCTATTGGCGGGCCAATCGGCGGTTGATCGCCCTGCTGCTCGCGGTGTGGGCGCTGGTCTCCATCGGCGGCAGCCTGCTCTTTGTCGAGCCGCTTAACCAGCTTCGCTTCGGCCGCATCCCGCTCGGCTTCTGGCTCGCCCAGCAGGGCTCCATCTACGTCTTTGTGGCGCTGATCTTCATCTACGCCCGCTGGATGGACCGGCTCGACCGACAACACCAGATGGACCGGGTCGAGGAGCCGTGATGGAGCCACGGACGAACCTGTTCTACCTGCTGGCCAACCTCAGTCCGGAGGTCTGGACCTTCCTCTTCGTCACGGTCACCTTTTTCGTCTACCTTTACATCGGCTGGGCGGTGCGGGTGCGCGAGACCGAGGGCTTCTATGTCGCCGGGCGCGGCGTGCCGGCGATTGCCAACGGCGCCGCCACCGCGGCCGACTGGATGTCCGCGGCGAGCTTCATCTCGATGGCCGGGATGATCTCGTTCATGGGCTTCGACGGCAGCATCTATCTGATGGGCTGGACCGGCGGTTACGTCCTGCTCGCCCTGCTGCTCGCGCCCTACCTGCGCAAGTTTGGCAAGTACACCGTGCCCGATTTCGTCGGCGACCGGTACTACTCGCAGACCGCGCGCGTGCTCGCCGCGGTGGCCGCCATCTTCGTCTCGCTGACCTACATCGCCGGGCAGATGCGCGGCGTCGGCATTGTGTTCAGCCGGTTCCTGCAGGTCAACATCGAGACCGGCGTGCTGATCGGCATGTTGACCGTCGGCTTCTTTGCCGTGCTGGGCGGCATGAAGGGCATCACCTGGACCCAGGTGGCCCAGTATGCCGTGCTGATCGTCGCCTTTCTCATCCCCGCCGCGGCGATTGCGCGGATGCTGACGGGCAATCCGATCCCGCAGCTCGCCCTGCCCTTCTCCGACATCCTCGGCCGGCTCGACGCGTTGCAGACCGACCTCGGCTTTGCCGAGTACACCGCGCCGTTTACCGAGAAAACGAAGCTCGACGTGATCTGCATCACGCTGGCGCTGATGCTCGGCACCGCCGGGCTGCCGCACGTCATCGTCCGCTTCTACACCGTGCCGAATGTCCGCGCGGCGCGCTACTCGGCCGGCTGGGCGCTGCTCTTCATCGCGCTGCTCTACACCACCGCCCCGGCGCTGGCGGCGTTCGCCCGGTACAACCTGCTGACGAGCCTGCACGGCAAGTCGCAGATCGAGATCGAGTCGCTCGAGTGGGTCGGCAAGTGGCAGGAGACCGACCTGCTCAAGCTCGAGGACAAGGACGGTGACGGCCGGCTGATCCTCTCGCCCGACGCGGCGCGGAACGAGATCACCATCGACCGCGACATCATCGTCCTATCGACCCCCGAGGTGGCCCGGCTGGCGCCGTGGGTGATCGCCCTGGTCGCCGCCGGCGGGCTGGCCGCGGCGCTGTCCACCGCGGCGGGCCTGCTGCTGGTGCTCAGCTCGGCCGTGGCGCACGACGTCTATTTCCGGTTGATCAACCCGCAGGCGACGGAGGCCAAACAGCTCCTGGTTGGACGGATCATGGTCGTCGTGGCGCTGCTTGTCGCCGGCTGGTTCGGGGTCAATCCACCCGGCTTCGTCGCCCAGGTGGTGGCCTTCGCCTTCGGCCTGGCGGCGGCCAGCTTCTTCCCCCTGATCATCCTCGGCATCTTCGACGCGCGGTGCAACAAAGAAGGCGCCATCGCCGGCCTGCTGGTCGGCCTGGTGTTCACCATGAGCTACATCATCCTGGTCAAAGCCGGCGTCACCGGTCCGTGGCTGTTCGGCATCTCGGCCGAGGGCATCGGCGTGGTCGGCGCGCTGCTCAACCTGGTCACGACGCTGGTGGTCAGCCGGCTGACGCCGCCGCCGCCGGATTCGGTCCGGGCCCTCGTGGCGGCGGTGCGGCTGCCCACCGAAGCGGGCGAGGCGACGGCCCTGATCGACCACGAAGGCCTCGAATAGTCGAGCCGCCTGACCCCTGGTCAGCCTTGACCGTGCGACGGGCCGCCCGTACACTGGCCGCGGTCGCGGCGTGGCCGCGAGAAGGGTGTGCGGGTGCGGCGTCTCACCGTTCACGAGTTCATCGCCGAGCTCGGCGTCGAGCTGCCGCCGGCCGACGAGTTCTGGCGCCTGGCCGACGCCACCGGCCTGCGACGCGAGCCTGCCGGCTCGTTCTACCGCTCGAACTACGAACGAGGGCTGCTGCTCTACGCGCTGGTCATCGCCCGCCGACCGGCCAACCTGCTCGAGATCGGCACCGGCCGCGGGTACGGCGCGCTGGTCATGGCCCGGGCACTGACCGACGCCGGGCTGGACGGCCGCATCCACAGCGTCGACCGACTGCGGGGCGACGAGCCGATGGACTGGCCGATCGACTGGCACGACGGCGCCGGGCCGCGGGTCGAGCGCCTCTGCCGTAACGAAGTCTATTCCCGGCTCGGCGCCGACGAGTGGCTGGCCCGGATCGAGTTTCACCACGGCACCGCGGCGCAGCTCCTGCCGCGCTGGTCGGGGCCACGCATCGACTTCGCCTTCATCGATGGCGACCACAATTACGCGGGGGTGCGGCACGATTTCCTGTCGCTCACCCAACTGGCCGCCGACCGGCTCGGCGTGCTGTTCGACGACTACGACGGCAAGGAGGAGTTCGGGGTCGATCGGCTGGTCGACCAGACCGTCGCACCACACTTCGACTGCACGGTGATCACCAACGACGGTCGTGCGTCCGGCGGCGAGGGGCACGCCATGGCCTTTGCCGCGGGCGAGGGCACCGCCGGCTGGCTGGCGGCGGCCTATCCGGCGGCCGAGGTGGCGGCGACGGTGCGGGCCTACCGCGCGGCCGATGCGCGGCGGAGGCTGACCGCCCCGCTGCGCCGGGCCTGGCGGCGGCTGCGCCGGCGGTGAAGAGGAACGCCCCGGTGCGCGTTGCAGCAGGTGGATCGTGAGCGGGCGGCGGCGCGGGCGAAAGCAGGCGGCGCCGCGGCGGAGCGAGCGGATTGAGCTGCAGCTCAGCCAGCGGACGGCGCTCGGGCTGCTGCTGGCGGTTCATCTGGCCTCGGCGGTGGCCTATCGCGCAATGGCACCGCACGGAGTCGGGCCCGACGAGGGCAGCCACGGGCTGTTCCTCGCCACGCTGGCGGGCGACGAGACGCCGCGCGCCGGCTGGCGGCTCGGCCTGCCGGTCTTCTCGACGGAGCCCGACGACGCGAACTTCGAGCTCCACCAGCCGCCGCTCTATTACCTGCTCGCTTTGCCCGGCTTCCGGATTGCCGGGCCGGCCGGGGCGGCGCTGGTCTCGCTGCTCGCCAGCCTGCTCACGGTCTGGCTGGTCTGGCGGCTGATCGGCGCCGTGGCCGCGCCCGACCTGGCGTTGGCCGGCGCGGCGGTGGCCGCGCTGCTGCCGATGCAGTGCTTCATGGCCACGCGGGTGAGCAACGACCCGCTGGCCGCGGCCTGGTGGACGAGTGCGCTATGGTGCTGGGTGCTGGCAATCCGCGATGGACCGACGCCGCGAGGCGGCCTGCTGGCCGGCCTGGCCGTCGGGGCGGCGCTGCTGACCAAGCAGAACAGCTTGGTGCTGCTGCCGCTTGCCCTGCTGGCCGCCACGCTCGCCGCGCGGCGCTGGGGCTGGCGGCCGGCGGCCCGGTCGCTGGCCGTCTGCCTGGCCGTCGCCGCGCTGCTGGCCGGCTGGTGGTACCTGCGCAACGCCGCGGTCTATGGCGACCTGCTGGCGCAACGGGCGTTCGATGCCAGGTTTCTCCACCCGGCCGCCGGGCGGGCCACGCCGGAGTCGCTCCAGCCGGTGCTCGAGCGGCTCGGCGTCGGCTACTGGAGCTACGTCTTCGACTGGACCGCGCGCACCTTCGTGATCTACATCGGCCACGGCTTCGAGCGGCTGCCGGCGGCGGTGACCTCGGCGCATCTCTGGCTGACCGCGCTCTGCGCCGGCGCGTCGGCCTGGGTGCTGGCGCGGCGCCGGCGGCTTGGCCTCGACCCGCCGACCGCCGCCGCCCTGCTGCTGCTGGCCGGCATGGTGCTGGTCACGCTGGTCTTCATCCGCTTCAACCAGACCTACTTTCAGGCCCAGGGGCGCTACCTGCACGTCATGCTGCCGGGCTGGGCGTTGATGTACACCGCCGGCCCGGGCCGTCTGCCGCCGGCCGCCTCGCCGGCCCGGCGCTACCTGCTCGCCGCCGCGCCGCTCTGGTTCGGGCTGCTCAACCTGCTCATCCTCACGGTCTATCTGCCGGGGTTGTTCGAGGAGGTTGGGTGATGGCGCGACGGTGGGCAGGCGCGCAGGGCCATGACTCCCCCTTCCCGC
>CAYONP010000056.1:0-39073 GCA_964405335.1 uncultured Fimbriimonadaceae bacterium | reverse complement strand
ACGGCCGCGCTCCGTCGGGTAGGGCCCGTTCGCCGAACGGGCTGGCCGCCTCGGTGAGGCGGCCCTGTTCCCACCATGGCCGGCGGGACGCCGGCGGTCCACGTGGTGGCCGGTCGCGCCGGCTAACCCGCCCACGCCTGTGCGGCGCGAATCAGCAACAGGGCAAAGTAGAGCCCGTAGCTGACCACGAACTGGACGAGGCAGAAGGCGCCGGCCTCAATCAGCTCCAGCTCGAAGACCTTCCAGAAGACCACGAACCAGAGCGGCCAGCGGATGAGGTAGACAACCTCTCCGATGCCCGTCAGCCAGCCCACCAGTCCGGCCAGGGTGCCGATGAGAAGTAGCACCGCGACCACCCGCCCGACCAGGGCGAGGGCGCGATAGAACGACACCGGAGGCGCGTCGTACCGCTTCCAGACGAGCCACAGAGTCGTCGTGTGCACGGCGGTGAAGTAGGGCCAGACAACTGCCACCAGCCAGATGGCACTCAACCAGCTCCGGCCGAAGGGCATGGCTCGTTCCCACCCGAAGCCGGTAAGCAGCCACACGGCCGTGAGGCACGCGATGAGCACCGCCGGCGGCATGCCACACACCAGCCACGACGGTGCTGGTTGGCCCGGAGTACGCTCCGGCCAGGCGACCGAGCGGCGGACCCACCGTGCCAGACCGCGCAGTTCGGTGTCCATCCGACCACCTCGGGTCGCGACCTACAACCCCACCGGCGCGCCAATCAGCCCGCCGACGAAGACCAGGATCGCCGCCTCGCCCCATTCCAGCTCGAGGCCGAAGACGAGCACCAGGAAGCGCAGGGCTGCGTTGGCGACGACGATTGCCAGCAGGCTGAAGCCGAGAAACGGGACGACCAGGTACATCACACTGTTGAGCACCAGCATGACCGCCACGGCGCGGGCCATGAAGACGAACTGCTGCGCGAAGTCCATCCCGGTGCGCTGGTTGAGGACGAACATCGTCGCGACCACGGCGAGGGTCAGGCCGAACGACTGCGCCAGCCAGATCAGGTAGATCGCCGGCAGGCCGATCCAGGCCATCGCCCAGCCCAGGTCGTGGTGCAGCCCCTGGGCCACGCTGACCAGCGCGCCGGGGATGAGCAGGAAGACCATCGCCCAGCGCAGCGGCATGAACGAGACGAAGCGGGCGAAGAGCGGCTGGCCCGGAACGCGCTCGGGCCAGGCCGTCTGCGCCCAGGCCGCCCGGAAGGCCGGCTCGTCGGGCTCTTCCTCGTCCTCCTCCTCGTCGACATAGTGCTCGCGGTCGGCGCCGACGAATGTGTCGGGCGGTAGAGTTTCGGGTGAGAGTAGCTCGTGCAGCGCGCGCAGCCGGCCGTCGGGGAAGAAGATCGCGCCGGAGGTGGCCGAGACGAGCAGCGGCAGACTGGGCGCGAAGGGGAAGGTCTTCTCTTCGAGCGGCTCGCCCGACTTAGGATCGACCGGGTCGGGCCGGTCGAGCGGCGGGGTGCCGCCGCGGTCGCGCCAGGCGTCGTCGAGGGCGGCCAGCTCGGTGACGTGCTCGCGGGCGAGGGCGTTCATCGCCGCCGAGGCGATCCAGAGCCCGCCGCAGGCGGGGCAGGCCTCGACCGGCTGGCCGGCGTGATACACCGGCTCCATCGGAGTGTCACAGTAAGGACAGCGGCTCATGCTCGGCTCCGTGCCGTTGGCCGGTCGTATACCCGGACACAGAAGCGCCGATGTTATTCGCAGTCGCGCCCTAACCACCGCGCCGATGGCCGAGTGGTTGCACGGACGGCGCGGATTCGGCGGGTCCAGGCCGGTCGTGCCGGCGGACGAGGGAGGCATCGCGGTGGGAATCGGATCAGGGCGCCGCAAGATCTGGCGCTGGTTGCTCGTGCTCGGACTGCTCGGCGTGCCCTACGTGCTGCAGGCGCAGGATGAACCGGCGCCGACCGAGGCGCCGCAGGACCTCGGCTTCGAGACCCTCGGCGACCAGAACGGCCAGAGTCCCGCCGAGCTGATGGGCGGCGAGGAGGCCGAGCCCGCCGAGCCGGCCGAGCCCGAAGCGCACCCCGCCGCCGAGCCCGCCGGTGGGCACACCGCGCCGGCCGCCGGGCACGGCGAGGGCGGCGAGGAGCACGGCGGCGGCGGCGGTCACTCCGACCCGGTGACGCCGATCCTGTTCGGCCTGGTTCTGATCCTGGCCGGGGCGAAGATCGGCGGGGCCATATTCCTCAAGTTCCACCAGCCGGCGGTGCTGGGCGAGCTGGTCTGCGGCGTGCTGTTCGGCAACGTGCTGCTCTTCGTCGGCCTCGAGGTCGAGCAGGCGGCCGACGCCGGCGGGCTGCTCGGCTGGTATGCGACGTTCGTCCACAGCACCGTTACCCACGGTTCGCCGATCGACATCCTGGCCCGCATCGGGGTGGTGCTGCTGCTCTTCCAGGTCGGGCTCGAGTCGAACCTGAAGGACATGATGAAGGTCGGCGCGACCTCGTTCTGGGTCGCGGTGATCGGCGTCGTCTGCCCGTTCCTGCTCGGCCTGGGCGTGTCGTACTTCTTCCTCCCGCCGCGCGGCGAGCACGAAATCCTGGTCCACGTCTACATCGGCGCGGTGCTCACCGCGACCAGCGTCGGCATCACCGCCCGGGTGCTGCAGGAGCTGGGCCGGCTGAACCAGAAGGAGTCGCGGATCATCCTCGGCGCGGCGGTGATCGACGACGTCATGGGTCTGGTCGTGCTGGCCGTGGTGGCGGGCATCATCACCGCCCAGGGGCAGGGCGCCGAGCCGGCGATCGGCTCGATGCTGCTCATCCTGGTCAAGGCAATCGTCTTCCTGGTCGTCGCCGTGGTCGGTGGCCAGTGGCTCTCGCCACGCCTGTTCCGGCTGGCCTCGAAACTGCAGGGCGAGGGCGTGCTGCTGATCACCGCGCTGATGATCTGCTTCGTGCTCGCGGCGGTGGCCAACCTGATCGGTCTGGCGCCGATTGTCGGCGCGTTCGCCGCCGGACTGTTGCTCGACGAGGTCCACTACGCCGATTTCATGCACCGCGGCAGCGACCATCACATCGAGGAGCTACTCGAGCCGGTGGCGGCTTTCCTGGTGCCGGTCTTCTTTGTCCAGATGGGCATGACCGTCCATCTCTCGACCTTCGCCAACGTCAGCGTGCTGGGCTTCGCCGCGCTGCTCACCGTCGCGGCGATCATCGGCAAGCAGTCGTGCGGGCTGGTCGTGCCCAAGGGGCTCGACCGCATCTCGGTCGGTGTCGGGATGATCCCACGGGGCGAGGTCGGCCTCATCTTCGCCGCCATCGGCGCCAGTCTGTACGTCCATGGCGAGCGGGTGATCTCCGACAGCAGCAACGCCGCGGTGGTGATCATGGTCATCGTCACCACCATGGTCACGCCGCCAATCCTGCAACTGACCCTCAAGCATGGCGACCAGATGCGGGCGGCGCACGAGGCGGAGGCGGGCGCTGCGCCCGAGCCCGAGGCGTGACGCGGCGGGCGCTGCTCGCGGCGACGGCCGCGGCCGCGCTGCGCGCGAAGGGAGGTCCGCCGCCGGTGGACGAGCGATGGGCCGAGTGGTGGCGCGAGGTCGGCGACGGCCTCGCCGCCGGCGTCGCGCCGGGCGCCGCGTGCATCGTCGAGCACCGCGGCCGGCGAGTGGTCGAGGCGATCTGGGGGCAGGCCCAGGTCGAGCCCGAGCCGGTCGCGTTGCGTCGCGACATGCGCTGGGATCTGGCCTCGCTGACCAAGCCGCTGGCCACCACGAGCTGCGCGCTGGCGGTGTATGAGGATGGCCGGCTCGATCTCGACGCGCCGGTGACCGACCTCCTGCCCGCGCTGCTCGAGCTGGGTGGCGAGGAGAAGCGGGCGGTCACCGCGCGGCACCTGCTCACCCATTCGGCGGGCTTTCCCTCGTGGATCCGCCTCTATCGCGACGCGGGCGACCGGGCGGCGGTGCGCGAGCAGCTCTTTCGCACGCCGCTGGCCGCCGCGCCGGGGGCCAAGACGACCTACAGCGACCTGGGCTTCATGACCCTCGGTTTCCTGGTCGAAGCGATAACCGGCCGCCGCGAGGACGAGTACCTGCGCGAGCGACTGCTGGCCCCCCACGGGCTGGTCGACACGGTCGGCTACCTGCCACCGCACGCCGACGACTGCGTGGCCACCGAGCGCTGTGCCTGGCGGCAGCGGATCATCCGCGGCGAGGTCCACGACGAGAACGCCGCCGCCTGTGACGGCGTGGCGGGCCATGCCGGACTGTTCGGCACCCTCGACGGCGTGGCGGGCTTCGCGCGGCTGGTCTACGAGCGCCGGCTGCTGGCCGTGGCGACCCACGCCGAGCAGTTCCGCCCGCGCGACGATGTGTCGAGCGGCTCGTTCTGGCTCGGCTGGACACGCGGAGACTACGACACGGGCGACGAGACGGCGTTCGGCCACACCGGCTTCACCGGTACGCTGATCTGGGCCTCGCCGGCGCGCGAGCTGCTGCTGGTGCTGCTAACCAACCGGGTCCACCCCACACGCGAGAACGGGCTGATCGGTCGCTACCGCCCGCGCTGGGTGCGCGCGGCGTGGGAGTTGGCCGGGCCACGGTAGGGGAGCCGCCAACGGCGCGCCCCGCCGCCAACGGCGCGCCCCGCCGCCGACGCCGCGCCCCGCCCTCACCGCGGCGCCGGTGGACACGCCGTTGGCGTGTCCCTACCGCGGGTTTGGCGCGGATCCGGCCGGCCGACTCTTAAGATCCGGGAAACACGCGCGATCTGGATCGTTGACGGCATCTTACGCGACTGTGGTAAGGAACCCACGACAGCAGAGGACGCCGGAGAGCCGGGCCGCGTGGCGGACCCGTACGCGATAGGAAGCTCAGATGATCAGTCTCAAGCGCGATCGCCGACGAGGTCAGACCCTGATCGAGTATGCGCTGCTCGCCACGCTGCTGGCCATGGTCGCGGTGACGATTCTCTCGGTCCTCGGCCGCCGCACGCGCGACGCCTACGTCAACGCCAGCGACCAGATCCAAACCGCCGCGCCGAACTAAGGCGACCAGTCGACCCCCGCCAGGCCGCTCATCGCACCGCGCGGCAGCGTCAGGCTCAGGCCGGCGATGCGATCGTCGGCCCGCCGCGCGGCGAAGATCACCCAGCCCGGTCGGATCCACTCCCAAGTCTGCGTGCCGTCGTCGGCGCCGTGCCGCCGCGGCTCGCCCAGCGCGGCCACCAGCGCCGTGCCGCTGATCCCCGAGAGCGGACGCTCGAGGTCAGCGGTCAGCCGCAGTGTGGCCTCGATGGGCGGCTCCGGCATGGTCAGGTGTTCGAGGCGCACTTCGTGGATCACGCCCGCACGATTGCAGACCACGGTCAACCGCAGCGTGCGCCAGGTCAGGTGTGAGGGGCGGTCGAGCCAGCGCGCATAGCTCGGCCGGCCGATGATGCCGGCCAGCGCCAGGCGGGGCAGGCCGAGGCGCAGCTCGCCGATTCGGCCGTCGACCAGATCGACCGTCGGCAGCCGCTCGATGGCCGCCGGCCAGGCCCGGGTGCCGAGCCGCCAGCGGAGCGGCAGCGGATTAGGCCAGGGCGTCGAACAGGTCCCACTCGGGCCATTCGGGTCCGCTGTCGACATAGGCGTGGAGCGACTCCTCGATGGCGCCATAGAGATGCGCACCGGCCGGGTCGAGCCGGCAGTTGAACAGCACCGCCCAGCCGATCTGGTCATGCCGGAGCTTGATCCCCGTCGCGGTGCCATCGAGCGCGCCGTTGTGACCCGCGTCGAAGCCGTCGCCGACCGGCTTGACGCTCCAGCCGAAAGCGTAGAAGGTCGGAGACGGGTTGCCCTCTTCGTCGAAGCCGAGGCGGCCGGCCGGCCGGGCGAACATCGCCGCGTAGCTCTCCGGCGCCAGCAGCGGGCAGTCGTCCGGCCCGTCGAGCGCGGCGACGAAGCGGGCCAGGTCAACCGCCGAGGCGATCCAGGCGCCGTGGCTGTCCATCGCCTCGAGGTGCCAGGCGCCATACGGCCGCGGCACCTTCGACCCGGGCTCGCCGACCACGGCGTCGGCCAGGCCCGGCTCGCCGGTCGTGTAGACGACCTCGTCAATCGCCCGCAGCGCGCGCGCGGTGCGGCCGATCTTCATTCGCCGTACACCGAGCGGCCCCAGCACCTGGGCCTGGACATACGACTCGTAGTCCTGCTCGGTGACCCGTTCGATCACCCGTCCGAGCAGGTTGTAGCCGAAGTTCGAATAGGCGTAGCGCTCACCCGGCGCGAAGTCGAGCGGCTGGCCGGCCATGTAGCGGATGATGTCGAGGCGGTCGGCCGGCTGGTCGATGCCCATCGCCTCGCAGATCCGCGGCGAGATGAACATTGGGTCGTACGAGACGCCGCGGTCCCAGCCGCCCGAGTGGTTGAGGCAGTGGCGCACGGTCACCTCGCCGAGCCGCGGGTCGGGCTCGACGCCCTCCTCGCGGTGCGGCTCGACGGCGAGCAGCTCGAACACCGGCTGGTCGAGCCCGAGCCGGCCCTGCCCGACCAGTTGCAGCACGCCGACGGCGGTCAGCGGCTTCGAGACGCTGGCGATGCGGTAGAGCGAGCTGGGTAGGGTGGCCTGCTCGGCAGCGCGGTCGGCCCAGCCATAGCCGCGCGCGAAGACCAGACGCGGGCCGATGGTGACGGCGGCTGAGCAGCCGGTTGCGTCGTGCTCGGCGCAGAACTCGCGCAGCAGGGAGTCGAGCCCGCGCAGAGCGGGGTGCAGTTCGCCGGTCGAGACCACGTCCACCTCCGGTCAGTCGAGGAATCGCTGCAGTTGCTCAGCTTCCTGTTGCACCAGCGTGTCGACCACCTCGGCGAGATAGTCCATGAAGGCGTCGAGTTCGGCGCTTTCAATGGTGTCGACGAAGGTGAGCTGGGTGAGGAAGCAGAGGTCGCCGTCGGTGTCGACATAGAACCCACCGAAGTTGTAGCGGCGATTGAGGGTCATGGCCAGGTGCTGCAGGTCGGCCGAGCCGCGATACTGATCGTTGATCCGGAAGAAGAGGTAGCAGACCAGCCGGTCGAGCCCACGCTCAGCGAGGCGCGGCTGGCACATCCAGGTCAGCCGCTGCTCGAGCCGGAGCACGCCGTCGGGCTGCTCGGTGACGGCGACGCCGCGCTGACGCAGGTGCGCGGCGAGCATCCGCGAGGCTTCGATGGTGCTGGTGCCCGCGTAGGTGAACGCATCGCCCTGCGCCTGCCCGCGCCGCAGGCCGACGCAGAACAGGGCGGTCAGCACCACGGCGACGGAGGCCAGGCGGATCGAACGCATAGGGCGCGGCTTCTCCCTCGGCCGCTCAACTCATCCATTCGGTGTGAAACACGCCCGGCCGGTCGGTTCGCTCATAGGTGTGCGCGCCGAAATAGTCGCGCTGCGCCTGGAGCAGATTGGCCGGCAGGCGGGCCGAGCGGTAGCTGTCATAGTATGACAGCGCCGAGGAGAAGGCGGGAATCGGCACGCCCTGCTCCGCCGCCAGGGCGACCACCCGACGCCAGGCCGACTGCGCGTCGCCGACGACCTCGCGGAAGAACGGATCGAGCAGCAGATTGGCCAGCTCCGGGTCGCGCTGGTAGGCCTCGGTGATGCGGCGCAGGAAGCGCGCGCGGATGATGCACCCGCCGCGCCAGAGCTTGGCAATCGCGCCGAAGTCGAGGCCCCAGTCGTGCTCGGCCGCGGCCGCGCGCAGCAGCGCGAAGCCCTGGGCGTAGCTGCACACCTTCGAGGCATAGAGCGCCAGGCGGACCGCCTCGACCAAGTTGTCGCGCTCGCCGGTCTGGGCGGTCGGGCGCGGGCCGGGCAGCAGCTCAGACGCCGCCACGCGCTCGCTTTTGACAGCCGAGATGCAGCGGGCGAAGACGGCCTCGGCAATCGTCGGCGCGGGCACGCCCAGATCGAGCGCCGACTGGCTGGTCCACTTGCCGGTGCCCTTCTGGCCGGCGGTGTCGAGGATGAGGTCGACCAGCGGCCGGCCAGTCTCCTCGTCGACGCGAGCCAAGATGTCGCGGGTGATCTCGATCAGGTACGAGTCGAGGTCGCCCTGGTTCCACTCGGCAAACACCGCGTGCAGCTCGGGTGCGGTCAGGCGGAGCAACTGGCTGAGCAGCGCATAGGCCTCGCAGATGAGCTGCATGTCGCCGTACTCGATGCCGTTGTGGACCATCTTGACGTAGTGGCCGGCGCCGTCGGGCCCGAGATAGGCGCAGCACGGCTCGCCATCGACCTGGGCCGCGATGGCGGTCAGGATCGGCGCGACGGCCTCCCACGCCGCGCGGTGCCCGCCGGGCATGATGCTCGGCCCGCGCAGCGCGCCCTCCTCGCCGCCCGAGACGCCGGTGCCGAGGTAGAGCAAGCCCATGGCCTCGGCGGCGGCGGCGCGGCGCTGCGTGTCGGTGAACAGCGAATTGCCGCCGTCAATCAGGATGTCGCCGGGCGCGAGCAGCGGGCTGACCTGTTCGATCACCGCATCGACCGGCGCGCCGGCCTTGACCATCATCATCACCCGCCGCGGCGGTTTGAGCGCGGCGACGAGCTCGGCCATTGTCCTGGTGGCGACGATTCGCTTTCCCGCCGCGCGGCCCGCGGCGAACGCCTCGGTGACGCTGGTGGTGCGGTTGAACACGGCCACGCCGAAGCCGCGGCTCTCGATGTTAAGGACCAGGTTCTCGCCCATCACGGCGAGTCCGATGAGGCCGATGTCGGCGGTGGGTTCAAGCATGGTCGGCTGCTTTCTGCCGGCGCTCTGCGGCGAGCTGTTCGACGACTTCGATCACGCGTTGGGCGAAGGCGACCGAGCCCATGGCGTCGGCAATGCTGGCTGCCTGGCCCTCGTGGACGATCGCGTTGCGCGCCTGGTAACTCCGTCGCCGCTGGATCCAGTCGTCGCCGAGGAGCTCGTGCAGCGATTGACCGGCCACGAACCGCAGGCCGGCGGTCATCTGGTTGGCGAGGCTCATGTCGCGGCCGACGAGGCCCTGCCTCTCGTCGCTGCTGAGGTCGGTTCGTGCGCGGGCCCAGCGGTGGTAGTGGTAGCCGAAGCAGCTTTCGATGGCGCTCCAACTGTGGAGCACGCTCTCTCGATAGCGGCCCTCCGTGAGCGCGAGTTGGGCGTCGGCGAGTAGCAGGTGCCAGACAGGCGGGTCGTCAGAACCGGCAAGCGCCGCAAGCAGCTCGTCACGAGTTTGCTCAGGATCGTGGACGTCATCCATGGCCAGGTTCGGCGAGGCGAGCTGCCATCTGCCCGCTTGCGGGCCCCACGGATCACCCGACTCGTCGCGGAAGTGGAAGTAGCCCACGCGTGTCTGGGTGAGCTCGGTGACCGCAAAATCGCTGGTGAGGTAGCGGTACCAGCGCAACAGCCGATTGACGAGATCCAGCAGTTCCTCCGCCAGGTTGCTTTGGCGGTCGACGGTGCCGGCGTCATCGACCTCGACGACGCGCGAGAAGGTGGTCAGCCCGTGCGCGCCGGCAGACACCCCGACGCCCCTGTAGTTCCCGTCAGGCAGGGCCACCGATAGCTGCGCCGTGAACGTCACGCGGACCGTCGCCATCGTGTCCCCGTGAAGATGATCTTTGGCCCGCCCGGGAAGCCCTGCCCCTCAGCGTAGGTCTCCAACTCGGACAGCACGTCGTCGACCGCCGCGGCCGCCACCTGCAGCTTGCCCTGCCCGGCCACATAGGCGATCAACTCCCCATCGTGAACGAAGAAGTGCACCTCCACCACCGTCCCGTTCCGTCGGCCGTTCTGCCCCGACTCCGTCTTGACCAGGTCCGCGCTACCCACATACTCGCCGTAGAACCGCCCGACCTTCGCGGCATACGTTTCGTCTCTGACCACTTGCATCGCCGGCTCCACCGCCTCGGCACGATTCTCAACGAACTCAGCTCGACGAACGTGCCGACGGCTCCCACCCCGGCCGCTCCGGCAGCAGCGCGTCGAACTCCGCAATCAACGACTGCTCATACTCCCCCGCATACTCGCCGGCGAAGAAGCGCGCCAGCGACTCGTCGTGCAGCCGGCGCCAACTGGCCGCCTCGGCGCCGGGATTGATCGGGTAGAACCGGAAACCGTGCTTGCGTGCCGCCTCCAGATCGCCCGGCGCGTCGCCGATCATCAGGACCCGATCGGGGTGGTAGTGTCCGCCGGCGCCCCATTCCAGCACCTGCGACTTCTTGCCCGTCTCCTGCCCGCAGATACTGTGGACGTAACGCGCCAGGTCGTGCTCGGCCCACTCGCGTTCGAGCGCCTCGCCCGGCGTGCCCGAGACGACCACCAGGTCGGCCTGCTCGGCGGCTTGGGCCAGGCACTCGCGGACCAGCGGGAAGGGCGGCAGGTCGTGGACCATCGCCTCAATCTCCGCGTTGACCGCCTCGCTCCAGTCCAGCGCGCGGCGCAGCACCACGTCGCCGGTGCGCTCGACCGCCGCCGCCAGCGCGGGATTGCCCAGCTTGTCTTCGTTCGCCACCCAGTCGCGCAGGCTGGGCACCGCCGGCGGTCGCCAACCGCGATCGCTCACCTCGTCCCACTCGGCCAGCAGGTCGAAGGTGAGCAGCAGGGCGGGAAAGCGGTTGACCCCGCGCCACTTCGAGTAGAGGTTGACGAACTCGGCCGCCGCGCGGGCGAACTTGCTCACCGGCTGGCAGCCCCAGTGCCCGATGATCTTGGGGATGAAGCACTCCTTGTGCTTGATCTCCATGCTGTCGAAGCAGCAGCCGTCGGAGTCGATGCCGATGAAAAACTCATGCCGGCGGGGCATGTCGAGAAGGTCCTGGCGCGACGGCACCGATCCGCTCCTGATCCGCTCGGGATGCGGCATTCTCGCACGCCCCCGGCGGCCGGTCAAGCGCGGTTGCCGGCCGGACGGCGCGGTGTTACCCTCGCGCCGACGGGCCGGAGCCGAGCGTGGAGCTCTACCTCCTACGCCATGCCGACGCGGTCGAGATCGGCGCGCCCGGCGTGCGCAGCGACGCCGAACGCTACCTCAGCGACAAGGGCCGGGCCGACTGCGCCGCCGCCGCGCCGGCGCTGGCCTGGCTGGTCGAGCGATTCGACAATGTGTTGGCCAGCCCGCTGGTCCGCGCCCGCGAGACCGCCGAGCTGTGCCTGCCCGGAGCCGCCGTGACCGAGGAGGAAACGCTCGCCGGCTACCCGCCCGAGGAGCTGTTCGGCGCCCTGGCGCGACTGCCCGGCCGGTCGACCGTGATCGTCGTCGGCCATGAGCCGCAGTTCTCGCTTGCCGTCGAGCGGCTGCTTGGCGCTAGCAGCGGTGAGGTGGCGATGAAGAAGCTCGGTCTGGCCTACCTGACGGTCGACCTGAGCCGGCTGCCGCAGACGGCCGCGCAGCTCCACTACCTGCTCGAGCCGCGGCAGTTGCGCCGGCTGGGCGGCCCCAAAGCGTGACGCCGCCCGGCTGCCGGGCGGCGTCGCGTCGGATCCAGGCTCGCGGTCAGGCCTTCTCGGCGGTGACCTTCACCGTGGTGCCGTTGGTGACCACGTCGAAGACCGGCGAGTAGCGCGGGCCGGCGCTGACGATCTCCTCGATCTGCTCGGGCGTGGCGTCGGCGTCGACGGTGAACGTGACGCGGATCTGCTCGTAGCCGCTGCGCACCGTCGGGTCCATGCCGAGGAACCCGCGCAGGTCCAGGTCGCCCTCGAACCGCGAGGTGATCGAGCGGATCTCGATCCCCTTCGCCGCGGCGTGGTAGACGATCCCCGTGGTCATGCAGCCGGCCAGGGCGTGGAGCAGGTTCTCCACCGGGTTCGGACCCTTGTCGCCGCTGAGCAGCACCGGCGGCTCGTCGTTGTAGACCACGAACCCCGTCTCGTGCTGGTGCTCGGTCCCGACGCCGCTGAAGTCGCTGATGGTGGTCTGGTTCAGCCCGCCGCCCATCCAGCGGTTTCTGACGCGGAAGTTGAACGCCGCCAGGCATGGGTCGCGCCGGATGTGATCGACCGCCTCGAACATCGCCGTCACGTCAACGCCGTTGACCATCTTGCTCATCGTCGCTTGCATCTCTGACCCTCCGTGGTGTCTCCGCACACCACTTGTCGCTCTGACTTGTGTTTCGCAGGTCGGCCTCACGTGCCGCCCGCCAACCACGCCGCAGAGCATAGAGCCGGACGGCCGAGCGGCCAAGGCAACGGGCGCTGAAGCCTCGCCGACGGCTCCGTTACGCGATCCTGCGAGCCGGTTAAGGGATCGGCCGGTTGGCAACAAGCCGCTAATACGGCGCCGTCGGGCGGGGCAATGGGTCGAGACCATCCATCATCCGGCGCAGCAGCCGCTCGCGCAGCTCCGCCAGCAGCGCGGTGTAGGCCGGGTTGGCCACCTGGTTGACGAACTCGTCCGGGTCGGTGGCCAGGTCGTACAGCACCTCGCCGTGGTGCGGGCCGTAGCGGAGGTACTTGGCCGTCTCGGTGCGGACCATCTGCGCGTTGAGCGGGTGGCGGTGCGACTGGAAGAAGCTGGCCCAGACGCTGTCGCGGCCGGGGCCGCCGTCGAGCAGCGGCCAGAGCGAGCGGCCCTGAACGCCGAACGGCACCGCCACGCCGGCCGCCTCGAGCAGCGTCGGCATCAGATCGACCGCCTCGGCCAGGCCGGTCACCCGCAAGCCCGGGCCGAGGCCGTTGGGCCAGTGCAGGATCAGCGGCACGCGCATGATGGAGTCATAGAAGCTGCAGTGCTTGCCGGTCAGGCCGTGGTCGCCCAGCGTGTCGCCGTGGTCGCTCATGAACACGAGCAGCGTATCGGCGAGCAGACCCTCCTCGTCGAGCGCGGCGACGATCCGCCCGACGTGGTGGTCCACCAGGCTGCACATGGCGTAGAAGTAGGCGGTGCAGTCGCGCCAGGTGTCATCGTCGTCCGGCTCGGCGCGCTCGAGCATGGCGCGCAGCGGTGGTGGCTTGTCGTCGGCCTCGCCGTCGCGCCGGCGGGGCAGACTGAGCTGCGCTGGGTCGTAGCGGTCGAGCCAGCGCTGCGGCGGGTTGAACGGCGGGTGCGGGGCATAGAAGCCGCCGCAGAGCAGGGCCGGCTGGTTGCGGTGCGCGCGGATGGCGTCGATCACCCGGTCGGCGACCCAGGCGGTGTGGCAGAACTCCTCGGGCGCGGCGAAGACCCAGCGGCGGAACCAGCCGCGGTCCTCGATGCCGGGCAGCGGCACGCGGCAGGGGGCGACCATGGCCGGGTCGGTGGCCCGCACCCAGCGGATGTAGGCATCCTCATAGCAGCCCGGCTCGTCGCTGTTCTGGTGCTCGGCGAAGCCGTAGCTCGGGTGCGGCGCGGTGTGGTCGCGGCCGAAGTGGGGCAGGAAGTGGAGCTTGCCGTAATTGCCGCAGAACCAGCCGGCCTCGCTGAGCGCGTGGGCCAGCGTGCGCTCGCGCTCGGGCAGCGCGATGCCGTTGGTGCCGACGCCCAGGCTGGTCGGGTAACGGCCGGTCATGAACGAGTGGCGGCTCGGCATGCAGACCGGGTTCTGCACGTAGCACCGCTCGCACAGCGCGCCGCCGGCGATCAGCTCGTCGAGCACCGGGGTCTGGATCTCGGGATTGACCGCGCCGAGGCAGTCGTACCGCTGGTGATCGGTGGTCAGGAGGAGGATCTGACGCGGCACCGGCCGATCGCGCATGGGCGTCCCCGCGGCCGAGTTCGGTCGGCGCGGCGCGATGCCTGCCGAGGAGCGCGTAGTGAGTCTCCCGCTGGCCGACGCGGTGGTGGTTCTGGTCTATGTCGCCGGCGTGGTCGCCTTCGGCTGCTGGTTCGTGCGCCGGAGCGGCTCGACCAGCGAGTTCATCGCCGCCGGCGGCCGGCTGCCCGGCTGGGCGGTCGGGCTGTCGATCTTCGGCACCTTTCTGAGCAGCAACACCTTCATCGGCGTGCCGGGCAAGGTCTACGGCGGTAACTGGAACTACCTCGTGTTCAGTCTCTCGCTGCCGCTGGCGGCCTGGGTGGCGGTGCGCTGGTTCGTGCCGTTCTACCGGCGCAGCGGCGACGTCTCTGCCTACAGCCACCTCGAGCAACGCTTCGGGCCGTGGGCGCGACTCTACATGGTCGCTTGCTACCTGCTCACGCAGCTCGCCCGGGTCGGCACCATCCTGTTCGGCGTCTCGCTGGCGCTGCACGCGCTGCTCGGCTGGGACTTGGTCGCCATCATCGTCGTCGCCGGCCTGCTGATCACGCTCTACACCCTGCTCGGCGGCATCGAGGCGGTGATCTGGACCGACGTGGTCCAGAGCCTGGTGCTGATCGGCGGCGCCATCCTGGTGCTCGTGCTGCTGCTGGTCGACGTGCCCGGCGGGCCGGCCCGGGCGGTCGGCGCGGCTTGGCAGGCCGGGAAGTTCGGCCTGGGTGGGTTCGGCGCCTCGCTGACCAGCTCGACCTTCTGGGTCGTGCTGGCCTACGGGCTGTTCATCAACCTGGGCAACTTCGGCATCGACCAGAGCTATGTGCAGCGCTATCACGCCGCCCGCGACGAGCGCCAGGCGACCCGCTCGGTCTGGCTCGGCGCGCTGCTCTACCTGCCGGTCAGCCTCCTCTTCTTCCTGATCGGCTCGTGTCTCTTCTCGTACTACCAGGCTTACCCCGAGAGCGAGCAGGCGGTGCGCGCGCAGGTCGCGGTGACCAAGGGTGTCGACGCGGCCAGCCTGAGCGACGCCGACATCGGCGACCAGATGCTCCCACGCTTCATCGCCGAGCGGCTCCGCGGCGGTCTGGCCGGGCTGCTCATCGCCGCGATCCTGGCGGCGACCATGTCGAGCGTCGACACCAGCCTCAACAGCTCGGCGACGATCCTGCTCCGCGACGTCTACCTGAGATACGTCCGGCCGGGCGCGGGAGAGGCGCACTCACTCCGCTTCCTGCGCGGCACGACGCTGCTGTGGGGCCTGCTGGGCACCGGCGCGGCGGTGGCGATGATTCGGGCACAGGGCCTGCTCGATGCCTGGTGGCAGCTCCAGGGCATCTTCGCCGGTGGCATGTTGGGGCTCTTCCTGCTCGGCCTGGTCGCCCGCCGCGCCGACGGCGGCGCGGCGCTGGCCGGGCTGATTGTCGGCGTGCTGGTGATCGCCTGGGCCACCTTCTCGCCCAAGCTGGCGCTGCTGCCCGACTGGCTGCGCAGCCCGCTGCACACCAACCTGACCATTGTGGTGGGAACCATGTCCATCTTCCTGGTTGGCCTGCTGGCTTCGCGGCTTCGGCGCCTGGCGCCGCTCGCGCTGCTGCTGCTCGCCCTGCCGGTCCGGGGCGAAGTGACGCGGGTCGAGTATCGCCAACCCGGCCTGACCGTCGACCTCGGCGTCGGATTGTGGGCCTGGCCGTTGCCCATGGACTTCGACGGCGATGGCGATCTCGACCTGCTCGTCGCCTGCCCCGACGTGCCCTACAACGGCGTCTGGTACTTCGAAAACCCCGGCGGCGGGCCTGACCCGGTGTTCCGACCGGCGGTCCGGATCAGCGCCGCGGTGAGCAACCTGCAGGTCAGTGAGGTCGCCGGCCGGCCGGTGGTGCTCTCGCCGGGCAAGCGCTACCCCGAGTTCATCCCGCGCGGGCTCGATTCGCCGGCGGTCGACCTCGGCGCGCCGACCGCGATGCCGGTCGCCTGGGAGCGCCCGCGGGCCAACCAGTGGAAGCTGGCCGACCTCGACGGCGACGGCGCGCACGACCTGATCGTCGGTGTCGGCTACTGGTCCGACTACGGCTGGGACAACGCCTTCGACGCGCTGGGCAACTGGATCCGCGGCCCGCTGCACGGGCTGGTCTTCTGGCTGCGCAACAACGGCACCGACGCCGCGCCGACCTGGGCCAAGCCGGTGCCGCTGACCGCCGCCGGCGAGGCAATCGATGTCTACGGCATGCCCTCGCCCTGCCTGGCCGACTTCGACGGCGACGGTGACCTCGACTTGCTCTGCGGCGAGTTCGTCGACTCGTTCACCTACTTCGCGAACATCGGCACGACCACGGCGCCCGAGTTCGCCGCCGCGCGAACGCTACCGCAGCGGGCCGAGCTGTGCATGATCACCCCAACCGCCGTGGACTGGGACGGCGACGGCGACGCTGACATCGTCTGCGGCGAAGAGGACGGCCGGGTCTGCTGGTATGAGCACACCGGCGCGCTCGACGACGGCCTGCCGGTCTTTGCTCCGGCGCGGTTCTTCCGCCAGGAGGCCGAGGCGGTCAAGTTCGGCGCGCTGGTTACGCCCTGGTCGGTCGACTGGGATGGCGACGGCGACGACGACCTGATCGCCGGCAACACGGCGGGCTATCTCGGCTTCATGGAGAACCTCGACGGCGGCGACCCGCCGCGCTGGGCGCCGCCCGTGCGGCTGACCGCCGGCGGCGAGACGATCCGCCTGCAGGCCGGGCCGAACGGCAGCATCCAGGGGCCGTGCGAGCGCAAATGGGGCTACACCACCGTGTCGGTGGCCGACTGGGACGGCGACGGCCGGCTGGACATCATCGCCAACAGCATCTGGGGCAGGGTGCAGTGGTACCGCCGCGGCGAGGATGGGCTCGATCCGGCGCGGCCGGTCGAGGTAGCCTGGCCGGCAGCGCCGCCCAAGCCGGCCTGGACCTGGTGGACGCCGGCCCCACGCGAGCTGGCCACGCAGTGGCGCACCACGCCGGTGGCGCTCGACTGGGACGGCGATGGCGCGTGCGACCTGGTCGTGCTCGACCACGAAGGCTACCTGACGCTCTTCCGCCGCGATGGGGAGCTGCTCCAGCCGGGCGAGCGGATGTTCGTCGACCGGGCCGGCGCGCCGCTGCGGCTCAACGCCAACGAGGCCGGGCGCAGCGGCCGGCGCAAGCTCTGCTGGGTCGACTGGGACGGCGACGGCGACCGCGACCTGATCGCCAACAGCCGCAGCGCGGAGCTGTGGGTCAACGAAGGCGAGGCGAACGGCCGGGTGACGATGCACCTGGCCGGTGACTTGACCCCCGAACGCCTGGCCGGCCACACTACCAGCCCGACAGTGGTCGACTGGAACCGCGACGGGGTGCCCGAGTTGCTGATCGGCGCGGAGGATGGGCACCTCTACCACCTGCCGCACACCATGCCGGCGGTGGAGTGATCAGGATTCGAGGCCGAGGTCGGCGCGGACCTGCTCGACGATGCGGCGGGCGGCGGCGCAGGCGTTCGCAGCTTCCGCCTCGGCCACACGGTTGATGGTGCCGTAGTCACCCACGTCGCGCGCCGCAATCAGGGAGCGGAAGTCCCGGCCCAGCTCGGCCGTCCAGCGGCCGGTGTTGACCAGGTCCCGATGGACCGCAGCATTGAGCTGCGTGTGCTTGCGGCATTCTGTCCCTTCCTCGGCGAACAGCGCCGAGACGGCGTAGAACGCGGCACAGTAGGCGCGTGACGCGCACGAGTCGGCATCGTGGGCGAGGAGTAGCTCGGCCGTGCGGCGGGTGTCCAAAGCTCGCTCCCAGAGCGCGGCGCCCATGTCTGTCATACGCGTACCCCGTCGGCAGCAACGTTCTGGTAGAAGCGCAAGGCGCCGGCGGAGAAGTCGGTTACGGCCGCCGGCTTCGCGTCGATGTAGCGCTCGATCCGCCCCTCCAGGTCATACAACGCCCCGACAATCGTCCGACTGTCAAAGTAGACCTGCACCGGCTCGTCGAGCAACACCAGCAGGTCGATATCGCTCTCCGGCCCCGCTTCGCCGCGTGCTTCGGAGCCGTAGAGGATCACACCGCGCAGCCGCTCGCCGAACGCCTCGGCGAGGCGCTCCTTGGCTTCCTGGCAGATTTCGGCGGTGGTCATGACCGACTCACGCCTGCAGCGTACGTTCGCCTCGCGCCGGCGTCAATCGGCCGGCAGGCCGAGGTCGGCTCGGACTTGCTCGACGATGCGGCGGGCACGGGCGATGGCGTCGTCGGCTTCGTCTCGACTGAGGTGCCGTTCAACGCCATAGTCTCCCACCGTTCGTGCATTGGTCAGGGCGGTGAAGTCGGCTCCGAGGCTGGTCGGCCAGAGGCCGGCATGAACGAGATCGCGGTGGACGGCGGCCTGGATCTGGCTGTGCCTGCGGAACTCAACCGCCCGCTCGGCGAACAGCGCCGAAACCGCGTAGAACGCGGCGTAGTAGGCACGCGAGGCCGTCGCGTCGGGGCTCAGCACCAGCGTCGCCTCGGCGACCGCCAACGCCTCCTGCGCGCGGCCCCAGAGCTCGGCGGCCTCGGCGTTCACACGGCCACTCCCTCCGCCTGAACGTTGCGGTAGAACTGAAACTCCGCCGCCCGGAAGCTCTGCTCCGAGGTCGGCATGATCTGGATGATCCGCTCGACCGAGAGCATCAGCGGCATCAACGCGTCGACCGCGGTGCCGAGGTCAAAGTAGACCTGCACCGGCTCGTCGAGCAACACCAGCAGGTCGATATCGCTCTCCGGCCCCGCCTCGCCGCGGGCCTCCGAGCCGTACAGGATCACTCCGCGCAGGCGCTCGCCGAACGCCTCGGCGAGGCGCTGCTTGGCTTCCTGGCAGATTTGGGCGGTGGTCATGACCGGCTCACGTCTGCAGCGTACGTTCGCGTCGCGCCGGCGTCAATCGGCCGGCAGGCCGAGGTCGGCGCGGACTTGCTCGACGATGCGGCGGGCCTTTTCCAAGACCTCGGCCATGGCGGTCGCCTCCAGGTGCTCGGCCCACCCGTAGTCGGCCACGTCGCGGGCGCGCAGCAAGTCGTTGAAGTGGGCGCCGAGCTCAACCGGCCACCGGCCCGTGTGAACCAGATCGCGATGCACCGCGGCTTGCAGTTGCCCATGCTTGCGGAATCGCAGGCCTTCCTTAGCGAACCTGGCCGAGATGGCGTGGAACGCTGCGTAGTATGCGCGCGAAGCTGCGTCGTGCGGGCTGACCTCGACGAGCAGCTCAGCCGATCGCAGGGCATCGACGGCGCGCCGCCAGCTGTGCTCCCAGGCTTCGGTCACAGCCTTACCCCCTCGCGCATCACGTCGTCGTAGATCGCGTAGCCGGCGCTTCCGAAGCGTGCCGCGTCGGCCGGCTTGGCGTCGATCAGCCGATCGCTGCGCAGCATCAGCGGGTACACGGCCGCTGTGATCTGTTCGATCTCGCGCATCAAACTCAGTGGGCCGTCGAGCAACACCAGCAGGTCGATATCGCTCTCCGGCCCCGCCTCGCCGCGGGCCTCCGAGCCGTACAGGATCACTCCGCGCAGGCGCTCGCCGAACGCCTCGGCGAGGCGCTGCTTGGCTTCCTGGCAGATTTGGGCGGTGGTCATGGCCGGCTCTTGGTCCGAGCGTAGACTCGCTGCCGGCGGGCGTCAACCGGCGGAGGTGAACGACGTCTGCCGGCGGAACCATAATCGGACCAGGCCGGTTGCGCATGGCGGAGAGTCGGCATGGCCCCCAAGCGACGTGGCTTCACCCTGATCGAACTGCTCACCGTCGTCGCCATCATCGGCATCCTCGCCGCGATCATCTTTCCCGTGTTCAGCCGCGCCCGGCAGAAGGCCCATGCCGTGCGCTGCCTGACCAACCTGCGGCAGCTCGGCCAGGCGATGATGCTCTACGCCAGCGACTACGACTCGCGCTACGCCTTCGGCAAGGACTGGGCCGACCATCACTTCTCCGATATCTGGGACGGCCACCCGCAGTGGCAGGCCTTCCTCGCCGGCATGGGCGAGCTGCCCGACCTGCTGCAGACCTATACCACCACCCGCGAGCTGTGGCACTGCCCGACCGACAACGGCGTCGGCTACGACATCATCATCAACCGCCAGGTCGACGCGCCGTACCTGTTCAAGACCTACGGCATGAGCTACGCTTACCGCACCGAGCTCGCGTTCAGTCGGGTGCGCACGCATCAGGTCAGTGAGCCGAGCCGGGTCAACATGCTCGAAGACTCCGACGGCGACTGGCACTTCGGCGCCGAGGGCGAATGGGACAGCTACCGCTTCCACACCACCTTTGCCGATGGCCACGTCAAGCTGCTGACCCACGGTCAGTTGCGCGAGGCGTGGGACACGCCCCTGCGCTAAGCCGCCGCCGAGCACGACGATAGATGGGTGGAGAGCGCGGGTGGAGCCGCAGAACGACTCGACGATCAAGACCTGGCAGCGGCCGATCGCCCTCGGCATCGACGATTGGCCCGCCTTCTGCGCCAGCCTGCACCCCGGTGTCGACCGGCGCGCGCGGGTGCGTTACCTCGTTGGCGCGCTGATCGCCGGCCTCGTCTCCCACGTCGCCTGGTTCGCCCTGGTCGGCCTGTTCGTCGACGCCGTGACCGGCGCGCGGCGCTCGCAAGTCCTGCCGTTCGCCCTGCTCGCGCTGCCCATCGGCTTCTTTGCCGGCGTGCTCATCGCCACGCGCGAAATGCCCTGGGACCGCGCCGCGGTGCGCGAGGCGGCCGTGCTCGGCGCGCTGGTGGCCCTGCCGGCCGTGATCCTGCTGTTCGGCGCGCCCGCCTCGCCCGACCAACGGCTGGCCCTGTTCAGCGTCGCCGTCGCGCTGGTCTGCGGGTTCGGCGGTGGGGCGCTGACCGGTTGGCTCAGCTCCCTGTGGCGACGGCGCTGCGGAGTGGATTGACCCCGCCGGTCCACTCCTCGCAGCCGCGGAACGGCACATGCTCGCCCGCGCGGTAGGCGGGATAGGCCAGGTAGTTATTGACCCCCGCGACGGCCTCGCCGCGGAGCAGGTAGGTCTGCCACTGCTCCCACAGGATCTTCGTCGTGGTTGGGATGTAGCGAATGGTGAGCCCGATGCGCGGCTGGTCGCTGTGGTTCGGCTCACTGCCATGGATGATGTTCGGGTGGTGGACCGACACATCACCCGGGCCGAGAATCAGGTCGACCGCCTTGGATTGGTCAACATACTCATCGGGCGTGTGGGAGCCGAGCACGCTCTCGACGTCCTGGTTCGGGATCAGCTCTTTCAGGTCAAGGGTCTGCGTGCCGGGGATGACCCGCATACAGCCGTTCTCGGGTGTCGATTCGCTGGCCGCCAGCCAGAGCGTGGTGACCTCCATCGGCTCCAGCGGCCAGTAGCTGCCGTCCTGGTGCCACAGCACGGGCTGCCCCTCACGCGCCGGCTTCGAGATGTAGTGGCTGGCGAACAGCGCGATGTTCGGGCCGATGAACTGCTCGCAGACGTCGAGCATCCGCTCGTCGCCGACCAGGCGGACCATGAACGGATCGTGCGCCATCAGCTTGTGATGCAACTGCTCGCCGCGCGTGTCGGGGTGCTTCTTGAGCAGCCACTCGACGTGGGCCTGGGTCTCGCGAACCAGGTCGGGGTCAATCACATTGCGGAAGATGACGTAGCCGTCTCGCTCGTACTGCTCGCGCGCCGGGGTCCAGTTGTGCACGTTCTTGGCTCCGTATTGACCACCACTACTGTCGCAGGGTAGCGCGCGTTCGCCGAACGCGCGGCTCGTCGGACGCCTCGGCGAGGCGTCCCTACCCTCTGGTCGCCGCTGCCGCCGGAGCGGCTCGTCGGACGCCTCGGCGAGGCGTCCCTACCCCGCGACACGGCAAGGCGCAGCGTGCGCCACCGGCCTGCTTGACCCGCACCTCGCCGCCGACTACCCTCGCGCCGGGAGCCAGCCATGACCCCCGGCCTCACTGTCGTCGGCCTGCTGCTCGTATTATGCGTCGCGGTCGCGGCCGACGGACTGACCCTGTTCGTCGCGCCCGACGGCGACGATGCCGCCGCCGGCACGCGCGAGGCGCGACTGGCCGGCCTGGCCGGCGCGCGCGACCGGATCCGCGCGCTCCGCGCCCGCGGGCTCGACGAGCCGGTCACCGTCGAGGTCGCCGGCGGCGTCTACCTGCTCGACGAGACCTTCCGGCTCACGCCCGAAGACAGCGGCAGCGCCGCCGCGCCGGTGGTCTATCAGGCCGCCGAAGGCGCGGCGCCCGAGTTCTGGGGCGGCCGGCGCCTCACCGGCTGGCGTCGCGGCGAGGGGCCGCTGTGGACCGCCGAGGTGCCGGCGGGCTGGTACTTCCACCAGCTCTGGGTCGACGGCCGGCGGGCGACCCGCGCGCGGACCCCGAACGAGGGCTACCTGCGCACCACCGGCCAGCTCCCCGGCTTCGAGAACCCCAACGAGCATCAGGGCGACGAGGCCGCCTGCCGCGGCTTCCGCTTTGCGCCGGGCGACCTTTCGGCCGACTGGCGCAACCTCGACGACGTCAATCTGTTCGTCTACTTCTCGTGGACCTCGGCGCTCTGCTGGATCGACGAGGTCGACGAGCAGAACCAGCTCGTTCACTTCGCCAACCGCACCGGCTGGCCGGTCGGTTGGTGGGAGCGGAACAACACCCGCTACCAGGTCGAGAACTGCTTCGAGGCGCTCGACGCGCCGGGCGAGTGGTACCTCGACCGGGCCGAATCGCGGCTCTACTACTACCCGCGTGAGGGCGAGGAGCCCAACCAGCAGACGATCGTCGCGCCGGCTCTGCAGGAGCTGGTGCGGATCGAGGGCGACCCCGCCGTCGGCCTGCCGGTCAGCCACGTCACGCTGCGTGGACTGCGCTTTCTGTATGGCGACTGGCAGCACCCGCGCGACCAGATGGCCGACGGCCAGTCGGCGGTCTTCCTGACCGCCGCGGTGCGCCTTCGCTCGGCCGTCGAGTGCCGGCTCGAGCGTTGCACCATCGGCCACGTCGGCACCTACGGCGTCTGGCTCGATGAGGGCTCGCAGCAGAACGCCGTGCAGCAGTGCGAGATCTTCGACCTCGGCGCCGGTGGCGTACGCATCGGCACCGGCTCGAGCCCGGCCACGCCGGCGCAGGCGGCCGACGGCAACCTGGTCGACAACTGCTTCATCCACAGCGGCGGCCGGGTCTTCCCCGCCGGTTGCGGGATCATCATCCAGCGGGCCAGTCACAACACCTTGACCCACAACGAAATCGCCGACTTCTACTACACCGGCTTGAGCATCGGCTGGAGCTGGGGCTATGCCGAGACCTCGGCGCACGACAACGTGGCCGAGTACAACCACGTCCACCACCTCGGCTGGGGCGTGCTGAGCGACATGGGCGGCATCTACACCCTCGGCGTCTCGCCCGGCACGCGGATCAACCACAACCTGTTTCACGACATCCTGAGCTACGACTACGGCGGCTGGGGCCTCTACACCGACGAGGGTAGCACCGACATCGAGATGGCCTACAACGTGGTCTACAACACCAAGACGGGCGGCTTCCACCAGCACTACGGGCGGGACAATCGAATCCTGAACAACGTCCTGGCCTTTAGCGCCACGCATCAGCTCCAGCGCTCGCGCAACGAGGAGCACAACTCGTTCTTCTTCGAACGCAACATCGTTCTGTTTGCGAACGGCGTTCTGCTCGGCGGCACCTGGGGCAACGACCGGTTCACCATGGGCCACAACCTCTACTGGGACACCAGCGGCCAGTGGGGCGCCGAGGACCTCGGCGAGTGGCAGGCGCGCGGTCACGACGAGGGCTCCCAGGTGGCCGACCCGCGGTTCGTCGATCCGGCCAGCCATGACTTCCGACTGCGCGACGATTCACCGGCGCGCGCGCTGGGCATCGAGCCGATCGAGGTCGGCGAGGTCGGCCTCTATGGCGACGCCGAGTGGGTCGCCAAACCGGCCGCGCTCGATCTGCCGCCGATGATCTTCCCCGCGCCGCCGCAGCCCGAGACGATCGACGACGACTTCGAGCAAACGGCCGTCGGCGAGCTCGCCCGCGCCGCGCGGACCAGCGGCGAGGAGCAGGGGGCGAGTATCCGGGTGAGCGACGAAACGGCGGCATCGGGCGACCGCAGCCTGAAGTTCACCGACGCGCCGGGGCTGGAGCACGAGTGGCAGCCGCACATGTACTACGCGCTCAACCACCGCCGCGGGACGGTGACGCTGAGCTTCGCCGCGCGGACCGAGCCGGGCGCGAGGTGGTACTGCGAGTGGCGCGACGCCGCCCAGCCCTACCGCGTCGGCCCAAGCCTGAGCGTCGCCCCCGACGGCCAACTGATCGCCGCCGGCCGGCCGCTGCTGCGCGTGCCGCAGGGCGAGTGGTTCAACCTGGAGATGACCTGCACCCTCGGCCGCGAGCGGACGGGCACCTGGCAGTTGGCGGTCACGCTACCCGGCCAGCCGCCGCAGAACTTCGCCGACCTGCCGGCCGACGAAGCGTTCCGCGAGCTGCGCTGGCTGGGCTGGTCGAGCACGGCGACCGAGCGAGCGGTGTTCTACTTGGATGATCTGCGGCTGAGCGCCGAGTGACACGTGGAGTGCGACATTCGTAGCGGCGCATGGCAATGCGCCGATGGGCCTGGCGGGCACGTTCACCGGCGCCTTGCGATGCGCCGCTTCAACTGCCGATGTACTGTTCCTGTAGCGGCGCATGGCAATGCGCCGACCGGCTTGGCGGGCACGTTCACCGGCGCATCGCGATGCGCCGCTACAACTGCCGGTGTGCTGTTCCTGTAGCGGCGCATGGCAATGCGCCGATGGGCTGTGGCGGGTCATTGTGCGTGGATCGTCGCACACACCCGATTCGGCTCATTTGATCGACATCGCCTTGGAGGAAGTGGGCTGCTGATCACCAAGGACAACTCCATCGCAGGGAGATCGATGGTGGCTAACGCCGAGGAGCCGCACGCTTGGCAGACAGCCGGCGTGTGGTGGCCGGTCCGAGATCAGCAGACGCCCTGCTTGCGTTGGGTGGTGTCTGGCATGCCGCTCTGGGTCGCCGCGGCGCTGGCCGTACTGGTGCCATCGCTGACGGGACTGCGCGGTTCGGTCGGCGCGCAGGGCGCAGTGCTTGCCGTGCTGGCCGCAGTCCACGCGTCCCTGATGTCGCTCCTCGTCTGGCTCGTCTCCGGCGCATTGCTGGCGCCGGCGATCTGGCTCGGACACCGAAGCGAGCTCTCGCTGTCCTGGCCGAGCAGCTTGGTGCTCGCGCTTCGCGCCAGCGCCATCGGTCTGGCTGTGGCCGCGGCGTGCGGATTGCTGCTTCGAGCAATCGGCCCGTCGCCCACATTGGCTGCTCCGCTGCCTCGTTGGCCACTGCTGCTTGGTCTGGCGCTAGACGCGGCTACCATGGCCCTCATTGGCCGTGGCGGCCTGGGCCTCCGCCGATTGGCCGTGCCGGCGACGGCTGTCTGGTGGCTGATCGCGGCCTACGTTGCGAGCCGGGTAGCCGTGGTGACGGCGAACGGCTTGCTCCCTGGTTGACCGTCCGGCCTTCGAGCGGTGCCGCACGGTGCAGCGGGCCCAGCGCGCGATCCGGTACCCATGCCGGGCCGCTAGACACCTCGATTGCGGCTCGGCTTGTAGGCCCGCCCGTCGACATGTGTTACCACGCCGTAGACATTCGCGCCAGACGTCCAGCCGTTCACGCCCCCTCGGTTGTTGCCGATCTGGACCTCACTCGTCCCTTTGTGGTGCCGGAGCGCCAGGATCTTGTGGAGATAGATGCGTCCGTTCACCTTGACCAGTACGACGTCGTCCTTGTCTAGGTGTCGGCGCACCGGCGTCAGCGTGACCGGCTCGCCGCTGCGAATGATAGGCACCATCGAGCTGCCGTGCTCTCGATGCACGACCGTTTCGCCCATAGCGAGGGCGTCGAGGACGGCTTGGCGAGCGGGGTTGGTGGCCATGGTGACATGGGCCCAACAGGATTCGAACCTGTAGCCAACCCGTTATGAGCGGGCTGCTCTGACCATTGAGCTATGGGCCCTCAGGCCGCATTGTAGGCCGAGCGACAGGGGTGGTCAACCGCTCAGCGGCTGCGCCAGCCGCGTGTTGGCGTCGACCAGGGCTTGCAGCCGACGACCGAGTTCCGCCGTCGCCGCTTCGACGGCGCCGCGGCGGTCGGCCTGATAGTCGGCATACGTTTCGGCCAGGTCGAACGGCTCGCCGACGGTAACCACCGCCCGGCGCAGCGCGAACTTGCGCTCGCGGCCGAAGTAGTCGCGCTCGAGTCGGCCGAGCACGTCGAGGTAGCGTTCGGCCGACGGATAGGCCGCGACATAGCCGTCGCGCACCGCCTGAAACGTCTGCAGCCGCGCGGCCTGCCGGTCGAGCGCCTGCCAGCCCGGCCGGCGCTCCTCGCGCAGGCGCCGGGCATAGGCGGTCTCCGGCTCGCGTCGCTCGTGCAGCTCGCGGCCGATCACCGCGAAGATGCGGCGGATGCTGGCGTTCGGCGTCTCGTCTGCGTCGGGCTTCAGGTCGCAGGCGTGCTGCAGGGAGGTCAGGATGCCCGCCAGCACCGTTTCGATGTGCTGGTCGAGCGGGCTGTCGTCGGGCAGCTCGAGGCCATACTCGGCTTCGATGGCTCGCGCGGTCTCGTGACCGATGCGGCGCAGCCGCTCATACCGCGGCGTCGCGTCGCGCGCGATGCCGATCTCGGCTTCGAGCCGGGCCAGCGAGGCATCGATGACCGGGGTCATGTCGCCCGAGTAGAGGTATTTCACCGCCACCGGCACCAGCCGCACGGTGGGCGGCAGGCCGCGCTTGATCCGCTCGGCGACGGCCCAGTAGCCGAGCTGCGCCACGCCGTCGCGGAGCGGCAGCAGGGCGTCGTTGAGGCCCGAGGTCTCGCCCTCGGGGAACATCACCACCCGCCGGCCCTCGCAGAGCAGCTCGCGCGTGACGGCGATGGCCGGGCGATCGGGCGCGCCGCGGCGGATCGAATAGCAGCCGAAGCCCTGCATCAACGGAGCCACGCGGTGCAGGATGCGCATGGTGTCGAGCGCGACGGCGTAGTTGGCCTTCAGGCGCAGTCGCTGCATCGCCCCGAACACGACCACCGGCTCCTGCAGCGTGGGGTGGTTAGGGCAGACCAGGCTGGCGGTCGAGGTGGCCTCGAGCAGCCGCGCCGCGTCAGTCGGGGCCAGCTCGATCCGGCCGACTTTCCACAACGTGCGCATGAGCGGCAGCAGGCCGTAGCGACCGACCAGATGCCCGACTGGATGGTCGCCCGGCGGATAGTGCGAGACGGCGCTTGCTTTCGGCATGGGCCGTTGGTTGCACCTGCGACGGCTGGCTCCTGCCGGTCAGCTCAGGTAGCGGAGGTAGTCGCGGATGCTGACCAGCACGATCAGCCCGAGCAGGACCAGCAGGCCGACCGAATGGACCATCTGCTCGCGCATCCGGCCCTCTTCGGGCCCCTGGTCGCGCCGCCGGCGCAGCACCGGGCCGCGGAACAGCCACTCGAGCACGATGAACACCAGCCGCCCACCGTCGAGCGCCGGGATCGGCAGCAGGTTGAACACGCCGATCATGATCGACAGGATGGCCGCCCACTCAATCAGCGCATAGGGCCCAAGGAACGCCTGGCTGCTGAGCGACTTGACAATCAGCACCGGCCCGCCGACCTGGTCGAGCCCGCGCCCGCGGACCAGGAAGCCGATGCCCTCGAGCACCGTGGCGAGGTGGCGCAGGCCGGTCCGGCCGCCCTCGACAATCGCCGCGCCGAAGGCCAGCCGCCGGTAGCGCCGCTCGAGCACCAGCCCGGGGTCGCCGACGACATACGGCTCGATCTCGCGATCGACCGCGGCCACCGGCTCGTCGCCCTCGGGCTGCTTCTTCAGCCGATGGTCTTTCACGTAGTCGGGCAGGATGCCGACCTGCAGCGACTCGGTGCCGCGCCGAACGGTCAGCCGAACCGGCGGCAGGCTGACCTCCTCGGGCTCGAGCAGCTCCTGCGACTCAGGCACGTCAATCAGCGCCTCGAGAATCCGATCGGCGGTCTCGACCGGCTCGCCGTCCACCTCGGTGATCACATCACCGGCCTGCAGCCCCGCCTCGTCGGCCGGCCCGCCCGGCTCGACGCGCGCGATGCGTGGCGTCATCGCGCCGTCGTCGCGGATCCCGATGCCGATCCGCCAGACGCCGTCGGGGTAGTCCTCATCGACCTCGTAGACCGGCGTCACGGCCTGCTCGACGGTCACCCCGTCACGGCTGAGCGCCAGCCGCACCGGTTGGCCGCCGGAGCCCTGCACCCGCTCGGTCACCTCGTCGGGGTCGAGCACCGGCCGGCCGTCGACGGCGTCGATCCGCCAGCCGCCCTCGATCCCGGCGCGCGCGGCGGGCTTGCCCGCGGTGGCGTCGTCGACGTAGGTCCACACATCGGGCACGCCCCACAGACCATAGAGCGAACAGAACAGCACCGCCGCGACGACGATGTTGACCATCGCGCCGGCCAGGATCACCGCCGCCCGCTGATAGTGCGGACGGGTGTAGAAGCTGCCCTCTTCGTGATGGTGTTCCGCCGTCGCCTCAAGCCCGGCAATCTTGACGTAGCCCATGAACAGGAACAGGCAGAGGCGGTAGACGGTGCCGTTCTTCTCCCACCGGCGCAGGGTCGGGCCGATGCCGACCGAGAACTCCTCGACCCTCATGCCCGACCACTTGGCGACGATGTAGTGCCCGAACTCGTGGACCAGGATGATGGTGCCGAGGGCCATGATCACTTGCAGGCCACGGAAGAACTTGGCCGCGTAGAGGCCCCACTCGATGTCGCTCATGCAGCCACCTCTGCGGCTCGGCGCCGCGCCCAGGCGTCGGCCGCCAGCAGCTCGTCCAGGTTCGGCTCGGGCGCCGGGGTCTGTTCGGTCATGACCCGCTCGACCAGCTCGGCGATGCCGAGGAAACCGACCTCGCCGGCGAGAAACCGGTCCACCGCGACCTCGTTCGCCGCGTTCAGCACCGCCGGCATGGTGCCGCCCGACCGCGCCGCCTGATAGGCCAGACGCAGGCAGGCGAAGACCTCGGCGTCGGGCGCCTCAAAAGTGAGCTGGCCGACCTCGGTAAGGCTCAAACGCCGCCGGCTGCTCGGCCGGCGTTGCGGATAGGTTAACGCGTACTGGATCGGCGTTCGCATATCCGGGTAGTCCATCTGGGCCAGCACGCTGCCGTCGATGTACTCGACCAGCGAGTGAACGATGCTCTGCGGGTGGACCACCACCTCGATCTTCTCCAGCGGCAGGCCGAACAGCCATTGCGCCTCGATCACCTCGAGACCCTTGTTCATCATCGTGGCGCTATCGACGGTGATCTTACGGCCCATCTTCCATGTCGGGTGGGCCAACGCGTCGGCGACGGTCACCGCCTGCATCGACTCGCGCGACCGCCCGCGGAACGGCCCGCCGCTGGCGGTGAGCAGAATCCGCGCCACCTGCTCGACCGGCGCGCCGGCCAGGCACTGGTAGACCGCCGAGTGCTCGCTGTCGATCGGCACCAGCGGCAGGCCCGCGGCGCGGCTCAGCGAGGTCAGCAACTCGCCGGCGATGACCAGTGGCTCCTTGTTCGCCGGCGCCAGCCGCTTGCCCGCCCGCAGCGCGGCCACGGCGGCCGGCAGGCCCAGCGCGCCGGTCACCGCGGTGACCACCACGTCGACCGCCTCGTGCGTCGCGGCGGCGATCAGACCCTCGGGCCCGGCCTCGACGGCCAGGCCGGGATACCGCTCGCGCAGCGCCGCGCGGTCCGCCGGGTCGGTGACCGAGACGAGCGCCGGCCGGACCGCCTCGATCTGCTCGGCCAAGAGGCCGACATTCCGCCCGGCGGCGAGCGTGACGATGCGAAACTCAGGCCCGAGCGCGGCGACCACATCGAGCGTCTGCGTGCCGATCGAGCCGGTCGAGCCGAGCACCGCGACGCGGGTCATGCGGCAACCCACTTGAGATAGGCCAGGCAGACCGGAAAGACCAGCGCCAGCCAGGCGGCGTACTCGGTCAGGCCATACCGACAGGTGCGCTCATAGGTCGCCTGCAAGAAGGCTATCTGGTGCGGCAGCGTGAAGCGGAAGCTGCGCACCTCGCAGAACCGCTGCAGCCGCTCGACGCCGCGCCGGCCGACCCACCCGACCACGCCGACGAGCAGCCCCAGCACCGCCGCGTGCGCCACGCTGAAATCGCCGGCCAGCGAGCAGACCAGCACCCCGGCCGGCAGCGCGACGAGCGGCACGGCGACGGCGGCCAGGTCGGCCGCCGGCCGACCCGGCGCGGGCGCCTCGACCGCCGGCGCGCGGAGCCACGCCTCGACCCCGGCGCCGAGCCATGCGGCGGCCAGGATGACGGCCACCAGCGCGGAGCCGGGCGCGGCGACCTCGGGCCAGCGGGCGATCTGCACGAACATGGCGCAGGCGAGGCCGCCGCCGACGACCAGGCCGATCAGGTGCGACAGCGCCAGGTCGCGCAGGGCGGGGAGGAGGCCGTTGATCTTCGTGTCGGCCAGCAGCGCCGCGACGACGACCAGCACGTACATGGCCAGGACGAAGCAGGCGAGCAGCTCGAGCAGCGCCGACTCGGCGCCGGCGCGGAAGTAGGCGGCGTGGAGCAGGACAATCGGCATCAGCAGGTTCATCACCGCGGCGGCGGGGAAGAGCTTCTTCGGTGCCAGGGCGTGGGCCAGCTCGCGGTCGATCTGCACCGCCGCGCAGCAGGTCAGCACCAGCAGTGGCGCGCCGCGCAGGGCGGGGTGCGCATCGGCCGCCGCCAGGGCGACAATCACCGCCGCGGCGAACGCCGGCACGGGTTCAAGCTGTCGTCTGTCCATTGAGTCCCCCGAACCGCCGGGACCGCTGCTGAAACTCGGCGATCGCCTGGTACACTTCGACCGGCCGGAAAGCGGGCCACAGGGTTGGTGTGATCCAGAACTCGCTGTAAGCGATCTGCCAGAGCAAGAAGTTGGACACCCGCTGGTCGCCGCCGGTGCGGATGAGCAGGTCGGGGTCGGGCACGTCGGGCGCGTACAGCGAGGCGGCGAAGCGCGACTCGTCGATCTCGTCGGCGGCCAGCTCGCCGCGCCCAACGGCCGCGGCCAGCTTCCGCGCGGCGTCGACAATCTCGCTGCGCCCGCCGTAGTTGAGCGCCAGGAAGAGCGTCAGCGAGCGATTCTCGCGAGTCTGCTCGATGCTCTCCTCGAGCGCGCGCCGCAGGCCGGTGGGCAGGCCGTCGGCCCGGCCGAGCAGCCGGACCTGGATCTGGTTGCGGTGCAGTTGCTCGAGCTTCTCGCGCAGCATCCGCTCAATCAGGCCCATGAGCAGGCTGACTTCCTCGGGCGGCCGGCTCCAGTTCTCGGCCGAGAAGGTGTAGAGGGTCAGCCAGCGGACCTCGCCGACCAACTCGCGCGGGGCGACGCCGAGGGCGGCCAGCCGGTCGGGCAGCAGGCGACAGGCCTCGATGATCTGCTCGGTGCTCTCGGCCCCGCGGGCATGGCCGACGGTCCGCGGCAGCCGCCGCCGGCGCGCCCAGCGGCCGTTGCCGTCCATGATCACAGCCAGGTGCGGCGGGATGCGCGCGGGATCGATCTGGCGCAGCCAGGTCTCTTCGCTCTTGGCTTCGGAACGGTGCGAGAGGGCCATCTACTCCTCGAGCAGCTCCGCCTCCTTGGCGGCCAGGACCTCGTCGATCTTGCCGATGTACCGGTCGGTCAGCTTTTGCGCCTCGTCCTGCGAGCGGTGCAGCTCGTCCTCCGAGATGCCGCCCTCCTTCTCGAGCTTGCGCAACTGGTCAATCGCGTCGCGGCGCACGTTGCGCACCGCCACGCGGCCCTGCTCGGCCATCTGCTGGCAGGTCTTGGCCAGTTGCTGCCGCCGTTCGTCGGTCAACGGCGGAATGGCAATCCGGATCAGCTTCCCGTCGTTCTGCGGGTTGAGACCCAGATTGGCGTCGGATAGGCCCTTCTCAATCGCGTGCATGGCCGACTTGTCCCACGGCTCGATCACCAGCAGCCGCGCCTCGGGCACGCGAATCAGCCCCAGTTGCTTGAGCGGCGTGACCGTGCCGTGGTAGTCGACCCGCACCTCCTCGACCAGCGCCGGCGAGGCACGGCCGGTGCGGATCTGGCTGAACTCGCGGGTGACCGCGTGGACCGACTTCTCCATGTGGTCGTCGGCGGTGAGCAGGATGTCGTCAACGTCCAGTTCATCCGGCATGGTTGCTGCTCCTCACGATGGTGCCCACCGCTTCGCCCCGCACGATGCGCTGGATGCTACTCAGGTCGGCGAAATCGAAGACCACAATCGGGATCTGCTCGGCCTTGGCCATCGCCGTCGCCGTCGCGTCCATCACCGCCAGGGCCAGGCAGCGATCGTAGTCCAGTTCGTCGAAGCGTACCGCCGCGGGGTTCAGGTTCGGGTCGTCGTCATACACGCCGTCGGTGCCGTGCTTGGCCATCAGCAACACGTCGGCGCCGATCTGCGAGGCGCGCAGCGCCGCCGCCGTGTCGGTGCTGAAGTAAGGGTGGCCCGTCCCGGCGGCGAAGATCACCACCCGCCCGCGCTCAAGGTGCCGCTCGGCCCGCCGCTGGATGAACGGCTCGGCCACCTCGTGCATCTGGATGGCCGTCTGCACCCGCACCTCGCAGCCCTGCGCCTCGAGCGCGCACATCAGCGCCAGGGCGTTGATCACCGTCGCCAACATGCCCATGTGGTCGCCCGAAACGCGGTCGATGCCGTGCTTGATCCCCGCCACGCCGCGGAAGATGTTGCCCCCGCCAATCACGATGGCCAACTCGACGCCAAGCTCGGAAACGAGTTTCAGCTCGCCGGCGATGCGTTGGATCAGGTCGGGATCGATGCCGAACGCCTGCTCGCCCATCAGCGCTTCGCCGCTGAGTTTGAGCAGCACGCGCCGGTAGACCACGCTGGGGTCGACCGGACGGGCAGGTTCCACCTCGGACACGGACGATCCCCTCTCGCGGCGCGTTCGCGCCGGCCGGCGACGCTCCTGCCTCAGCCGCCGACTTCGAGCCGCGTGAACCGGCGCACCGACAACTTGACGCCAAGCTGCCGCGACTGCTCGGCCAGCCACTGGGTGACCGTCTTCTCGCCGTCGCGGGCGAAGATCTGCTCGAGCAGGCAGATCTGCTGGTAGAACCCCTTGCGCAGCCGGCCCTCGATCATCCGGTCCTGAATCTCCGCCGGCTTGCCCGCCATGTCGGCGCTGCCGCGCAGCACCTCGCGCTCGGACGCCAGGCGATCGGCCGGGATCTGGTCGATCGAGACCACCTCCGGCCGCATCGCCGCCACCTGCATGGCCAGGTCGCGGCCGACGCCGGCCACCGCCGTCCGGTCGCCGTCGCCTTCGCAACCGAGCTCCAGCAGCACGGCCACCTTGTTGGTCGCCGTGTGCAGATAGTGGCCGACCACCCCGCCCTGCGCCGCCTCGTAGCGCTCCTGCCGGCCGAGCTCGAGCTTCTCGCCGAGCCGCGTCAGCGCCTCGTCGACGGCGTCGGTCAGGCCGAGGGCGGCGAAGTCGCTCCCAGCGGTCTGCAGCGTCCGGTCGGCGACCGTCTGGCAGAGCGCACGGAAGTCGTCGCTGCGGGCGACGAAATCGGTTTCGCAGCGCAGCTCGACCGCCACCGCGGCGCTCGCGTCGGTTGCGGCGGCGACGGCCATGCCGCCCTCGCCGGCGGTCTTGCCCTCGCGCTTGGCGCCCTTCGACTTCCCGCTCTGGCGCAGGATCGCCCGAGCACCCTCCAGGTCGCCGCCGGCCTCCTGAAGCGCGCGCTTGCAGTCCATCATCCCCGCGCCGGTCTCGTCACGCAGGGCCTTCACCTCGGCCGCTGGAATCTCCATGCTCGTCCCTTCCCGTCCGGACCGGCTCACTCGTCGGCCGTCTCATCCGCGACCGGCTCGACCTCTGCGCTCGCCTCGTCGCCGTCCTCATTGTTGGGCGCGCCGTCGCCAAAGACCTCGTCGAACTCGTCGCCGGTCGCCTCGGCGGCCGCCTGCTCGACCTCCGTGTCGTCGGCCTCCTCGGCGCCGAATTCGGCCTCCAGGCTCTCCTCGGCGCCCGCCTCGGCGGTCAGGCGCGGGTCGAGGTCGAACCGCTTGCGCCGCACCAGGTCAATCGCGTTCGGCCGCATCTCGCCGGCGGCAATCTGGCTCTCGCGCTCCTGCACCGCTTCGATCACCGCGTCGCGCACCGCTTCGCAGACCAGCTTGATCGCGCGAATGGCGTCGTCGTTGCACGGGATCACATGCTCGGCCACCTCCGGGTCGCAGTTGGTGTCGACCACGGCGACGATGGGGATGCGCAGCCGGCGCGCCTCTTTGACCGCGTTGGCCTCTTCGGCCACGTCGACGACAAAGACCACCGAGGGCATGCCGGGCATGTCTTCGATGCCGCCCAGCACGCGCTTGAGCTTGGCCATCTGCTCGCGCATGCCGGCGGCCTCTTTCTTCGGCCGCTGGTCGAGCCGCCCGGTGCGGTCCAGCTCCTCCAGGGTGGCCAGCTTGGCGATGCTCTCGCGGATGGTCTGGAAGTTGGTCAACATGCCGCCCTGCCAGCGGTGCGAGACATGAAACATGCCACACCCGCGGGCGGCGCCGGCACAGGCTTCCTGAGCCTGCTTCTTGGTCCCGACAAAGAGCACCGACCCGCCGCCGAGAACCATCTCGTAGATCGCGTCGCAGGCGGTTTCGATGCCCTTCAGGGTCTGGTGCAGGTCGATGATGTGAATGCCGTTCCGGTCGCCGTAGATGTAGGTCTTCATCTTCGGGTTCCAGCGGCGGGTCAGGTGCCCGAAGTGGGCGCCCGATTCGAGCAGGTCCTTCATGTTCACACGCGACATCGCGGCCTCGATTCTGTGGTTGAACCTCCCCGCGGCGTCCACGTCGGCGACGACCTGACGGCACCGGTCGACGACTCGGCCACGGGTGCAGAGTGCTGTCCGAGCCCGGCATGATAGCCGCCGGAGAGCCGATCTGTCAACGCGGGCTTCGGGCGGCCGAGCCGGGGCGCGCCGTTGGCGGCGCCCCTACACCGCAGCTCCTACGCCGGTGTTGCGGGCCTGCCTCGGAATCGTCCGACGCATCAAGCACGGCGGGTATCTGGCTTCAGCGCTTGATCACACCGCCGGCACCGGCGCCGCCTCGGCCAGCTTGGCCAGCTCGCGGGCCAGGTTGCCCAGGCCCGGCGCGCCGGCCAGGTTGGTCAGCACCACCGCCGCCGTGCCTTGGCCCGGCCGCACGTAAAGGTACGTCGCACAGCCTTCCTGGCCGCCGCTGTGGCTCACCTCCAGCACGCCGTTGACCGTCCGCGTGCCCCAGCCGATGCCGTAGTTCGTCGCCGTGCCGTCGGTCGTCTGCTGGCCGGTCCACATGATCAGCCGGTGCTTCTCGTCGAGCAGCGTCCCGTCGGCCACGCCGATCGCGAAGCGGCAGACGTCGGTCGCGCTGGCGCACCAGCCGCCACCGGGGATCTTGTAGGTCGTGTCGGCTGGTTCGCTCAGCACGGGGCGATCACCGACCAGCGCGTAACCGCGCGCGCCGCGGTCGATGCCCGGCCGCCAGACGGCGAACGACCGCCCGCCGACCGGGGCAAACAGCCGCCGCCGGCAGGCCTCGACGTACTCCTCGCGCAGCGCTGACTCGGCCACGCAGCCGAGCAGATTGAAGCCGTAGCTGCCGTACTGGTACTTCGTCCCCGGCTGGTGCAGCAGTGGGTCGTCCCAGAAGATGTCGAGGCCCTCGGCGATCCGTTCGCACGGGTGCTGCTTGGCTGCGTCGCCGGCGGCGTAATGCCGGATGCCCGCCAGATGACCGCCGAGCTGCCGGACGGTGAACGGCCACGCCTTGGCCGGGAACTGCGGCACCCATCGGCGCACGTCGTCATCGAGCCTGAGCCGGCGGTCGCGCACCGCCTGCATCAGCAGCACGGCGGTCAGCGTCTTCGAGATCGAGGCCAGCCGGAACCGCGTCTCGACCGTCGCCGGCAGGTTGGCGCCGACATCGGCCTGGCCCACCGCCAGGGCGGCGAAGCCGTCGGGCGACTGCACCGCGACCGAGACCGCCGGGGCACCGCTGGTCGTCGCGTAGTCGGACACCCGGGCGGCAATCGCCTCGACCCGGTCGCGCGGCAGCGGCGGCACCGCGCCGACCGGCGCCGCGAGCAGCAGGACCACGATCCATCGCCTCATGGCGCTCTCCGTCGTTGGGCAGGTTAAGTCCATCCGCGCCGCGCCGCGCGCCAGGCGGCCGCGGCGATGCTCGGCCAGAGGCGAGCCGTGCCGACGGCCAGCCGCTCGCGGCTGTAGAGCTCGTCACGCAGCACCGCCGGCGGCACGCCGAGCCGGTGCAGGACGAGGACCAGGAAGTTGATCACCATGCTCGCCGCCGGCCCGGTGCGCTGGTACTTGTCGGCGCTGACCAGCACCGGCGCCGGCGCGACATGGACCCCGGCGCGGCCGAGCCGCCGCGCCATCCAGGCGCCGCAGGCGACGTCTTCGAGCAGCGGCAGGTCGGGCACCGGGCGCTCGGCCCACAGCTCGCGCGCCAGCCACAGCGCGTTGGTGCCGACGCCCTGACCGAGCCGGCGCAGCCGCCAGTCGTTGAGCCACCACTCCTGCAGCCGGAGCAGCGGTGAATCGGTGTCGTAGCGTTTGGGGAATGCCCCGCCGAGGTATGCGGCGCGCCGCGCGGCGCGGATCGCCTCGGCGGCGCCGTCGGGCAGCCGGCAGTCGGCGTGGAGCATGACGATCACCTCGCCGCTTGCGACGTCGGCGCCGGCGAGGATCGCCCCGGCGCGCGACTGCGGCGCCTGCCGCGCGGCATCGTATGGGGCGTAGACCTGCCGCGCCCAACCGGCGGGGTCGAGGTCGGCGAGCAGGGCCTCGTACGGGCTGCTCCGCCGCGGCGCGGTGGCGGCCAGGATCGGCTCGAGCGGCGCCGCCTGCGCGCGGAGGTTGGCCAGCCAGGCGGCCAGGGCGTCGCGCACGGCCGGGTCGTCCGGTCTCGGGTGATAGAACGGCGTGACCACCGAGACCAGCACACGACGCCTCCGCGCCAGGCTTCGCGGCCGGCCTGCGACCGCCTCCTGGCGGGCATCGATTGACGGCGGTTCGGGCGATGTGCTAAGGTTCGCGGCGAGACGGGGAACGCTCGTGGGCGACGGGCCTCGGGCGGCGGTTTGCGGTCTCGGCCGGATCGGGCGGCACCATGCCAAGTGGTACCGTCACCTGGGTTGCGAGTTGGTCGGTTTCACCGCCCGCTCAGCAGAGCGCCTGGCCGCCGGCGCGGCCGATCTATCCGACGGCGGGGTGGTGCCCGGCTATCTCGAGTGGGAGCGCCTGCTCGATGAGCAGCGACCCGACCTGGTCAGCATCTGCACCCCTGCCGAGGCTCATGCCGGCCCGGCGGCCGCGGCGCTCGAGCGTGGCATCGCGGTGTTGTGCGAGAAGCCCCTGGTCTGGGCGGAGCGGCCCGAGGCCTCGCTGCGCGAGGCCGATCGGCTGGTCCGCGTGGCCGCCGAGCGAGGGGTGTTGCTGGCGGTGAATCTCCAGTATGCTTATGCCGCCGAGCCGTATCTCGACCTGGTCGGCGTCGAGGACCGGCCCGAGCGCTGCGAGGTGGTGCTGGAGAGCCGCGGCCGGGGCACCGAGCGCGAGCCGGCCGAGATCTGGATGGAGCTCGGCCCACACGCGGTCAGCCTGGTCTTTGCGCTGCTGCCCAGCGGGCGGATGATGCTCGATACGTTGCGGGTCGAGCCGGTGCCGAGGCGGGTCGAGGTGGCGTTCGACCTGGCCACCGCCGCCGGCGACGTGGCGGTGAGCCTGAGCTGCGGCCAGCGGCCCGAAGGCGAGTTGGTGCGCCGGTTCGGGGTCAACGGCCGGCTGGTCGAGCTGGCCGGCCGGGCCAACGCGGCCGGGGTCTATGCCACGTACCTGAGGCGGGGTGACGAGGAGCGGGAGTATCCCGACCTGATGAGCCGGTCGCTGGCCAGGTTCATCGACGCGGCGGGCGGTGGCGAACCGGTTGCCACCGATGGCCGTGAAGCGGTGTCCAACCTCGGGGTGCAATGGGTCATTGCGGAGGCGTTGGCTGGGGGCCAGGAAGGGCGAAGCGATGGCTGACAAGATTCTGGTCGTCGAGGACGATCCGGCGATCCAACGGAGCCTGCAGGCGCTGCTCGGTGCCGAGGGGTATCAGGTTCTGTGCACCGCCGACGGTGCCGAGGCGGTGCAGTTGGCGGTCGCCGAAGAGCCGGACCTGATCCTGCTCGACATCGTGCTGCCCGGCCTCAACGGTCTGCAGGTCTGCCAGCAGGTGCGGCAGAGCATCTATACACCGATCATCATGCTCACCGCCAAGAGCGACGAGCTCGACAAGGTGCTCGGCCTCGAGATGGGCGCCGACGACTATGTGACCAAGCCGTTCGCCCCGCGCGAACTGCTCGCCCGCGTCCGCGCGCACCTGCGCCGCACCCGGCTCTATGAAGGCCGCGACGAGGACGAGGGGCCGATCCGGGTGGGCAGCATCGTGGTCGACCAGGCCGCGCGCGAAGTGCTGGTCGACGGCAACGCCGTCAAACTGACGCCGAAGGAGTTCGAGCTGCTCTATGTCCTGGCCGCCAACGCCGGCCGGGCGATGGAACGAGACACGCTGCTCGAGAATGTCTGGGGCGAGAGCCTCTACCTCGACAGCCGCACGCTCGACGTGCACATCCGCCGCCTGCGTTTGAAGGTGGAACAGGAACCGAGCAATCCGCAACTGATCGTGACGGTGCCGGGGGTGGGCTACAAGTTGGTCTCGGCCGACCGGCAGCAGAAACTGCGCGAGGGCTGAGCCGAGCTACGATCCGCTGGCGGCCGACGCCGGCTCGGCATCGACCGTCTCGGTGCCGGTGATCACGTTGACGTTGATCGCCCGCGGTCCGCGGTCGGAATCCTCGACCTCGAACGAGACCCGGTGGCCCTCGTAGAGCACCTTCGGCTCGGGCTCCTGGATATCGGCGTTGTGCAGGAACACGTCGCGGTTGGCGTTGTCCTCGTAGACGAACCCGTACCCCTTGTCCAAGTCATACCATTTCACGGTCCCGGTAGCGATGGCAGGCCTCCCGGCCGACGGCGCCCAGGCGCCGGCGCGAGTGCGTAAGCTACCATGACCGGCCGGCGGGGTCAAGCCGATCGGCGCACGAACGCGTCGCCGACGGGGGCCAGGCCGGCCCCGGCCACTCGCCGACGTCGGAGGAATGAACCGCGCGTGGCGAACGTACGGGTGACTCGAGGCACGGTCAGGGGAACGTCATGCGTCTGGCCCTCGCTGCGCTGCTGATCGCCGGCACCGTCGCGCCGGCTGCCGAAACCTGGCTGGTCGCCGTCGGCGTCGAGGCGTACGACGACCAGGCCGTGCCGGGGCTGCGCTTCGCCGTGG
>CAYONP010000055.1:0-39315 GCA_964405335.1 uncultured Fimbriimonadaceae bacterium | reverse complement strand
CCTTCAACGCCGACTTCGAGGGCGACCAGATGGCCGTCCACGTGCCGCTCTCGGCCGCCGCGCAGGCCGTGGCGCGGCTGCTCATGCTGTCGACCCAGAATCTCTTCTCGCCGGCCAGCGGTCTGCCGCTGGTCGCCCCGGCCTACGACATCGTGCTCGGCTGCTACTACCTGACCCAGGACAGCGTCCTGCCGGTCGACGGCCCGCGGCGGTTGTTCCACAGCGCGAAGGAGGCGATTGCCGCCTACGACCTGGACCAGCTCCATGTGCACACGCCGATCGAGTGCAAGATTGACCAGTTGCACACCGAGGTCACCCTCGGCGGCGAGGAGGTGCCCGGCGGGGTCGAGAACCTGGCCAAGCAGTACGCCGCCGAGCTGTGCGACGTGCCCTATGGACTGGAGCTGCTCCGCCGCGGGATCAAGGTGATCGCCGACGAGGTGGTGATGGCCGATCATCACCGCTATCGCGAGGAGCGCGCGACGCGCGAGGCGACGCTGCTCGACGAGGACGCGCCGAAGCCGGCGCGCCCCGGCGGCGAGCTGGTCCGCCGGCTCGTGGCCGCGGCCGAGCAGGCCGAACGGGCCTACACCGCGCTGGCGGAGGCCAACGGCGAGGCTGCGCCGAAGATCGACGAGGCGGGCATCGAGGCGCTGCTGGGTCCGGTCTGGCGGCGCGTCCGCGCGTTCGGCTCGCCGGCCGAGCTGCGTACCGTCGCCGGCGCGCTGAGCGACCTCAGCGAGATTGTCCGCGAACTCGAGGCGCGGCTGACCGACCTGACCGACTCGGGCGAGGTGATCGGGCCGGTCGAGCTGGCCATCAGCATCGACAGCGAGCGGATCACGACCACGGCCGGGCGCCTGCTGTTCAACGAAGTCCTGCCGTATGACTTGCGGTTCCTTAATCGCCTGGTCCCGCGCGGCGAGCTGTCGTCGCTGATCTCGCGCTGCTATGAGACCCACGGCCAGGACCGCTGCGTGCGGTTGCTGGAGGACATCAAGCGCCTCGGGTTCGATTTCGCCACCCGCGCCGGGGTGACCATCAGCGTCAGCGACCTGGCGATGCCGAAGGAGCGACGGCCCGATGGCCGGCTCTACTTCACCGGCAAGAACGTGCGCGAGTACCGGCTCGGCGCCTCGCGCGAGGAGGCGATGCGGCGCGGCAAGGTGGTCCGCGTCCAGGTCGCCGGCGAGCTGGGCCTGCCGATGGCCGTGGCGAACGATCGGATCATGGTCGAGGACGAGCACGCCAAGCGCCGCCGGATGAAGTACAGCAAGGGCGACGTGGTGGTCGGCCCCGACGCCGAGAGTCCCGAGCTGGCCGAGTCGATCGAGCCCCTCGGTCTGAGCGACGGCGACGTGCTCACCGGCAAGGTCACCGCCGGCATCGTGCAGTACCTCGAGGGTCTGCGCGCGGTCGATAGCGCGAAGGCCGACGAGGTGGCGCTGGCGCTGAACGAGAGGCTGCGCGTGTGTGGTCGCGAGGGCATCCTGGCCTGGACCGAACACGAGGTGGCCAGCGTGCAGCACGACTACGACGAGGGGAACATCTCGCTCGGCGAGCGCACGCAGCAGGTGACCGACCTGTGGATGGACGCCAGCGACCGGATCTACGATGCGATGCTGCGCGCCATTCGCGAGACCGACCAGGCCAATCCCGTCTACATGATGTCGGACAGCGGCGCGCGGGGCAACAAGCGGCAGTTGGTGCAGCTGGCCGGCATGCGCGGGCTGATGACCGACCCGTCGGGCCGGATGATCGAGGACCTGCCCATCAAGGCAAACTTCCGCGAAGGGCTGACCATCCACGAGTACTTCATCTCGACCCACGGCGCGCGCAAGGGCCTGGCCGACACGGCGCTGCGCACGGCCGACGCGGGGTATCTCACGCGGCGCATGGTCGACGTGGCGCAGGATGTGATCGTCCGCGAGATCGACTGCGGCACCTCGAACGGGATTCCGGCCTTCGCCATCTGGGAGCAGCCGCGACGCTGCCCGACGAGCAACATGGCGGTGCGCCACATGGGCCGCTATCACCCGCGCAGCGGCGAGTTCCTCGAGCGGCTGGCGGCGGCGCTCAAGCTCGATCCGGTGGAAGATATCGAGCGCGAGACGGACACCGAGCTCAACTTCGTGGTGGCCATCCGGCCGAAGAAGGACGCGCACCGGTACGAGCGGCTCAGCGCCGGCGACGAGATCGGCGGTCTGACCTTCGATCGCGACTACCGGTTCGAGGTCTCCGAGGGCTGGGTGCGCCTGCGGCCGCTGCCCGATGAGGACGCGGTGGTCGCGCTCGACGAGCGCATCGCCGGCCGGGTGGCGGTGATGCCGATCCACCATCCGGGGACCGGCGAGCTGCTCTGCGATGTGAACGAAGAGATCTCCGACACGCTGGCCGACCGGCTGGCCAACGGCCTGCTGTTCGACGAGGTGATCATCCGCAGCCCGGCGACCTGCGACTGCCGCCGCGGCATCTGCACGCGCTGCTATGGCCGCGACATGTCGACCAAGCGGATGGTCGAGGTCGGCGAAGCGGTGGGCATCATCGCCGCGCAGAGCATCGGCGAGCCGGGCACGCAGTTGACTATGCGCACGTTCCACACCGGCGGGGTGGTCGGCGGCCCGCAGTTGACCGGCGTGGTGAACGTCAAGCGGCGCAAGATGGAGGCCATGAAGCAGCTCATGGACGACATCGAGCAGGGCCGCCTGACCGAAGAAGAGCTGGGCACCGGCGAGCGCGAGCGGAACCGCGCTATTCAGGAGATGCTGAAGGTGCTCGAAGACGCCTGCGGCGGCCTGCTGCGGGTGGTCGAGCTGTTCGAGGCGCGACGGCCGAAGGGCGAAGCCATCACCACGGATGTCGACGGCGTGGTCGAGAACGTGACCAGCCGCGGGCTGCGCAAGGTGGTCATTCGCTCGCGCCAGCCGACCTCGGCCGATCCGGCGGTGTTCAAGGGCGCCGCGGCGGCGGAGACGATCACCTCGGGCCGGCGGACGCTGGTCAAGGAGGGCTCGTCGATCACCAACAAGGTGATTGAGAACATCGAAGAGGCCGGCTTCAAGACGATCGACATCCGCCGTGAGTACCTGGTCCCGCACCGTGGCGTGCTGGAGGTCCGGCGCGGCGACACGGTGGTCGCCGGCGACCGCCTGACACCCGGCCCGCTCGACCCCGAGGAGGTGCTCTACCTCAAGGGCGTCAAGGGCGTGATCGGCTATATCGTGGCCGAGATCCAGAAGGTCTACCGCAGCCAGGGCGTGACCATCAACTCGAAGCACATCGAGATCATCGTCCGCCAGATGCTGCGCAAGCGCGAGCTGGTCGACGGCGGCGACACCGACCTGCTGCCCGGCCAGAAGGTCGACCGGGCGGTGTTCGAGGAGGAGAACGAGCGCGTGGTGGCCCAGGGCGGGCTGGCCGCGACGGCCAAGTTCTGCCTGCTCGGCATCACCGAGGCGTCGCTGACGACCGAGAGCTTCCTCTCGGCGGCGAGCTTCCAGAAGACCACCCGGGTGCTCACCGAGGCCGCCGTGCAGGGCAAGGAGGACCGCCTGCTCGGGGTCAAGGAGAACGTCATCATCGGCCGGCTGATCCCGGCCGGGACGGGCATGCCGCTGTACTACGAGACGAACTTCGATTACGGCGATGTCAGCCGCGAGGACCTGCTCCGCTCGGCCGAAGAGCGGGCCGGCCTCGACCCCGAGGAGGAGCGCGACCTCGAAGCCGAGATGCGTGGGGTGACCGAGCTGCCCGACCATCTCAGCGCCGAGTATCTGGACGAGCCCGACGAGGTCGAGGAGTACGAGGAGGGCGCCGACGACGAGGACGACTTCGACGACGACGACGACCTGTCGGACGACCTCGACAACCTCCTCGGCGGCAGCGATATCGACGGTGAGGACTGACCCGTCTCGAGCTCATCCCACGGCGCCGGACCACCGGTCCGGCGCCGTGCGCCTGTGACGGAGGCCGGCGTGAGCGAAACCCCCGCAGCCGAGGCCACGCCGCGCCGGCCCGGCGTGCTGCGACGCATGTACGACTGGGTCGGCGCCTGGGCCGAACGGCCGTCGGGCGAAGTCGCGCTCGGCGTGCTCTCCTTCGCCGAGTCGTCGTTCTTCCCCGTCCCGCCCGATGTGCTCCTGATCGGCCTGGCGGTCGGCCGGCCGCGGCGCGCGCTGCGCTTCGCGCTGGTCTGCAGCCTGGCCAGCGTGGTCGGCGGCCTGCTTGGTTACTACATCGGCACCGCGCTGTGGAGCGGGCTGCAGGATTGGTTCTTTGCCTACGTGCCGGGGTTCAGTCCCGAGCAGTTCGCCAAGGTGCAGGACTGGTACACGGCCAACGGCGCCTGGCCCGTGTTCATCGCCGCGTTCACGCCCATCCCGTATAAGATCTTCACCATCGCCTCGGGCGTCATGGCGCTCAACCTGCCGGCCTTCCTGCTCGCCTCGGCGGTCGGCCGCTCGGCGCGCTTTTTTCTGGTGGCCGGGCTGATCTACCGCTATGGCGCGAGCATCCAGCAGTCGCTCGAAAAGCACTTCGATCGGTGGGCGGTCGTGTTTGTGATACTCTTGGTCGGCGGCTTTCTAGCGGTGAAGTTGCTGCACTGAGACGGCGATGACCGCGGCGCACCTGTCTCCGATGTTCCGGCAATGGCGCGAGCTGAAGCAGCTCCACCCGGACAAGCTGCTGCTCTTCCGCATGGGCGACTTCTACGAGATGTTCGGCGACGATGCCGAAACCGCCGCCGCCGCGCTGGAACTGACCCTCACCGCCCGCGACGGTGGCAAGGGCGCGCCGCGGGTGCCGATGTGCGGCATTCCTTACCACGCGCTCGATCGCTACCTGCCCCGGCTCAAGCGCCTTGGTCTCAAGGCCGCCATCGCCGAGCAGGTCGAGGATCCGAAGCTGGCCCGCGGGCTGGTCAAGCGCGAGGTGACTTGGGTGATCACCCCCGGCACGGTGACCGAGGAGGCGCTGCTCGACGCCGGCCGGCACAACTACCTGGCCGCTCTGGCCGATGCACCGCAGGCGTTCGGCCTGGCCGTGGTCGATGTGTCGACCGGCACCTTCCGCCTGACCGGCTTCGAGGGCGCGCGGGCGCAGGCGCTGCTGCTCGACGAGCTGGAGCGGGTCCAGCCGGCCGAGGTGCTCTGGCCGCTGTCGATGCAGGCCGGCCCGCTGCTGCGGCAGAGCATCGAAGAGCGGCTCCGCGCCACCGTGACGGTGGTCGATCCGCCCGACCGCGAGCTGCGGCCGGCGCGCGACGAGCTGCTCCGCCACTTCGGCGTCGCCTCGCTCGAGGGCTTCGGAATCGAGGGCCGGCCGCTGCTGATCGAGGCCGCCGCCGCGGCACTGCGGTATGTCCGCGACAACCAGCCGTCGGCGGTGCGGCACCTGCTCGACTTGTCGGTCTACAGCACCGGCGAGACGATGACCCTCGACGCGGCCACGCGCCGCAACCTGGAGCTGACGGCCACGCTCCGTGAGCAACAGCCGGGCCGCGGCACGCTGCTCTGGCTGCTCGATGAGACCGCCACCAACATGGGCGCGCGGCTGCTGCGCGAGTGGCTGGTCCGGCCGCTGCTCCGCCCGGAGGCCATCGAGCGCCGGCTCGACGCCGTTGACGACCTGCACCGTGAGGTGCTGCGGCGCGAGGAGATCCGGGCGCTGCTGCGGCCGATCGTCGACCTCGAGCGGCTGGTCGCCAAGGCCACCACGGCGCGGGCAACGCCACGCGAGCTGGCCGGTCTGCGGGCGTCGCTGGGCCTGATTCCAGAGCTCAAGGCGTTGGCCGCATCGTGCGCGGCGACGCTGCTCTGCGCGTTGGCCGACGAGCTCGACCCGCCGGCGGAGCTGGTCGAGCTGCTGGCCGCCGCGCTGGTCGACGAGCCGCCGGCCAAGCTGGGCGAGGGTGGGGTGATCCGCGACGGCTACAGCCCCGAGCTGGACCAGATCCGCTCGCTCAGCCGCGACGGCAAGGAGTGGATCGCCAACCTCGAGGTGGCCGAGCGTGAGGCCACCGGCATCGGCTCATTGAAAGTCGGCTACAACCAGGTCTTCGGTTACTTCATCGAGGTCACCCGGGCCAACCTGGCGTTGGTGCCCGAGCGCTACCTGCGCAAGCAGACGCTGGCCAACGCCGAGCGCTATATCACGCCCGAGCTGAAAGACCACGAAGCCGCGGTGCTGTCGGCCGAGGAGCGGCTGGTCGAGCTCGAAACCGCCCTGTTCGACGAGGTGCGCAGCGCGGTGGCGGACCAGGCGGCGGCCATTCTCCGCCTCGCCGGCGCCGTGGCCGAACTCGACGCGCTCGCGTCGCTGGCGCAGGCGGCGGCCGAGCGAGGCTATGTCCGGCCGGTGGTCGACGAGAGCGAGGTGATCGAGATCCTCGGCGGCCGGCACACGATCGTCGAGGCGACGCAGCCCGAGCGGCCGTTCGTGCCCAACGACACGTGGCTCGACACCGAGGCGAGCACCATCCATATCCTGACCGGCCCGAACATGTCGGGCAAGAGCACCTACCTGCGCCAGGTCGCGCTGATTGTGCTCATGGCGCAGACAGGCAGCTTCGTGCCGGCGGCGCAGGCGCGGATTGGGGTGGTCGACCGGATCTTCAGCCGCGTCGGCGCGCAGGACGACCTGGCCACGGGGCAGTCGACCTTCATGGTCGAGATGATCGAGACGGCGAACATCCTGCACAACGCGACGCGGCGGAGCCTGGTCATCCTCGACGAGATCGGCCGGGGCACCTCGACCTACGACGGCCTGAGCATCGCCTGGGCGGTGGTCGAGCATCTGCACGACCAGTCGCAGCTCGGGGCGAAGACGCTGTTCGCCACCCACTACCATTACCTCAACGAGCTGCAGGAGCGCCTCGAGCGGGTGCGCAACTTCCGCGTCGCGGTGGCCGAGGAGGGCGGCACGGTGCGCTTCCTCCACCGCCTCGAGCCGGGCGGCACCGACCGCAGCTACGGCATCGAGGTGGCCCGGCTGGCCGGCCTGCCGGCATGGGTGATCCAGCGCGCCGGGCAGATCCTGGCCAGCCTGGAGGAGACGCGCACCACCGGCGAGCTGCCCGAGCCGCCGCCGCGTAGCCCGGTGCAGCTCAGCTTGTTTGCCGAGGCCGGCCCGCACCCGGCGGTGGAGAAGCTCCGCCGGCTGGACGTGCTGCGCATGACGCCGATTGAGGCGATTGCCGCGCTGCACGAGCTTCAGCGGATGGTGAACGAGGAGTAGCGGCGGGCGGTCGTTTGCGCGGCGCGCCTCTGCGCCGTACAAAGGACCGGTGTGGAGCCATCGATGAGCGCCACGGCTGGTGGCCGGAGGCCGAAGACCGAACGCCTCGAGGCGCGGCTGACTCGTGAGCAGAAGGAACTGGTTTCACGGGCATCGGATTTGTCCGGCCGCAGTCTGCCCGATTTCGTCACTGCAGCGCTTGTCGACGCCGCGCGGACGACCATCCGTGACCACCAACTGCTGCACCTAACCGTGCGGGAGAGCGGGCAACTGGCCGCCTCATTGGCCGATCCACCCGAGCCGACACCTCACCTGCGCGAGGCCTGGGCCCGTCGATACGCAGAGCCGTGAGTGACCGGATCGTCGCGCCGCTCGGCCCGGCGCATCGACGTGATGGGGTCAACAGCGGTGTGCCCGCCCTCGATCGCTACCTTCACACCCTCGCCGGCCAGGACGCGCGCCGGCGCGTGGCATCGGTCTATGTGCTCTGCGAGCAAGCCTCCGTCGAGGTAATCGCTTACTACACCCAAAGTGCATTCTCGTTGGAGCGGGCGCAGCTCCCCGGCGCGGCGTTCGTCCTGGTCCACGCCAGCGACGAATCGGTCGCTCCGTTCGATGCTCGCTCCGGCTTCGAGACCCTGGCCGACCACCCGCTGCACCTGTTCCTGCCCATGGTCACCATCGGCAGGCTGCCTCGGCCGAGACCGGGCGGGCGGCCACAGAGCACCGGTGCGCGCGGCGAGTCGCCTTTGGCGCTAACGAACCGCTGTGGTACCATGCCGCGCGGTCGGCGTGGCTTTGAGCGTGGCGATCCTCACCGGGAGTGAAACATCCCCGGCCCGGCGAGTCACCTCCCTTCGCACCGCGGGCGCACCGGCCGCGCGCCACTGTTCGCCCGGCGGCCAACCGCACCACGTCAGGCAGTGTCGGCGGCACGGAGAGAGATGGAGATGGGCGTGTCACGAAGAGGTCTGCTCGCGCTCGGGCTGCTCCTGGCCGTCGTCGCACTGAGCGGCTGCAGTGGGGTCGTCGCGCGGGTCAACGGTCAAGACATCACCCGCAAAGAGTTCTACGCGCAGCTCGAGAAGGCCGCCGGCCGGCAGGTGCTGCAGACCGTCATCCTGCAGCGCTTGCTGTTCCAACGCGCCGAGGCCCAGGGCCTGCTGCCGACCACCGAGCAGATCCAGACCCGGTTTGGCGAGTGGAAGCAGGAGACTTTCCAGGGCGACGAGACCAAGTATACCCAGTGGCTCAAGGCCAGCGGCACCGACGACACGGTGGTGCTCGACCAGATCAAGCTCGACCTGACGGTCTACAACCTGCGCACCGCCGGCCTGAACCCCGACGAGGCGACGCTGCGGACGTTCTTCACCGAGAACCGCGAGCAGCAGTTCGACAAGCCCGAGCGGGTCAGCTTCCGGCAGGTGGTTGTCCCGTCCGCCGAGGTCGCCAACGAGATCATTCAGCGGCTGAACACCGAGGGGCCGTTCTTCGAGGAGCTGGTCAACCAGTACTCGGCCGACGAGCGGCTGAAGCAGAACGGCGGCCTGCAGTCCGAGGTGCCGCTGCAGCTTCTGCGCGAGCAGGCCAAACCGCTCCACGACGCGCTGGTGCAGCTCGAGCCGAACGGCGTGACCCAGCAGCCGGTGCAGATCACGCTCGAGACCGGCCAGCCGATCTTCGTCGTGGCCAAGCTGATTGAGCGGCTGCCGGCGCAGGCGGCACGGTGGGAAGACCCGGAGACGCAGAAAGCGGTCAAGGACGTTTGGCTGGCGATGAACGCCAAGACCGAGCAGGCGCTGATGCAGGAGGTGATGCAGGGCGCCGCGGTCAGCGTGCTCGACGAGACCTACAAGCCGACGGTCGAGGCGCAGTTCACCGCCGGCGGCGGCATTCCCGCCGAGATGCAGGAGCAGTTCTCCGCGCCGCCCGAGCTGGCCCCGCCGACGCGGGTCGACCCGACCACGGTACCGCAGCCGAGCCTGCCCGGCGACGCCGGAGCGGTGGGGGGGAACTGAGCGCGTGTCGACCGACCGACTGACCGCCGTCATGCGCCGCCTGCGCGCGCCCGACGGCTGTCCGTGGGATCGGGAGCAGACGCACCAGAGCCTGCGCGAATACCTGCTCGAAGAGACTCACGAGGTCCTCGAGGCCCTCGACGCCGGTGACGAGGCGACCCTGGCCGAGGAGCTCGGGGACCTCCTGCTGCAGATCGTCTTCCACGCCCAGATTGCCGCCGAGCGCGGCGCGTTCGACTTTCACACCGTCTGCACGATGATCTGCGACAAGCTGGTGCACCGGCACCCGCACGTCTTCGGCGACATGGGTCCGCTCGATTCGGCCGACGGCGTGCTGCCCGTCTGGGAGGCGCAGAAGGCGGCCGAGCACGGCACGGCGCGGTCGAGCGCGCTGGACGGCGTGCCGCGCGGGCTGCCCGCCCTGGCGCGCAGCCTGAAACTGCAGCGGCGCGCCGCACGGGCCGGGTTCGACTGGCCCGACCAGGCGGCCCGGCTGGACAAGATCGCCGAAGAGCTGCGCGAGCTGAGCGAGGCGGCGGCAGCCGGCGACCAGGCGGCGGTGGCGGAAGAGTATGGCGACCTGCTGTTCATGGTGGTCAACGTCGGTCGTGGCCTCGGCCTCTCGGCAGAGGATTCGCTGCGCGCGGCGAACAGCAAGTTCGAGCGCCGCTATCGCGCGATGGAGCAGGCCGCCGGCGGGCGCGCGGCGTTCGAGGCGCTGAGCCTGAGTGAGCAGGACGCTTGGTGGGAGCGGGTCAAGGCGGACGAGCCGGCCGCCTGAGACTGCCCATGCGGCTGGACAAATGGTTGAAGGTCAGCGGCCTGATCCCGCGGCGCCAGGTGGCCAACGAGGCCTGCGATGCCGGCCGGGTGCGTCGCAATGGGCGGACCGCCAAGGCGGCGGAGACCGTCGCGCCGGGTGATACCATCACCTTTGACCTGGGCCGCGGCGCGGTCGCGGTCGAGGTGCTCGCCGTGCCCGCCGGATCGGTCCCCAAGGGCGATCGTGAGTCGGTCTATCGCCGCCTGGGCGAATGAGCCCGAAGACGGCAACACGCGAAGGGAGTGCGCACGAGCCGATGGCAACCAAGTACATCTACTTTTTCGGTGGCGGCAGCGCCGAAGGGCGCGCGGACATGAAGGCGCTGCTCGGCGGCAAGGGAGCCAACCTGGCCGAGATGACCAACGCCGGCATCCCCGTGCCGCCGGGCTTCACCATCACCACCGAAGCCTGCGACCAGTACTACCGCGCCGGTCAATCCTGGCCCGACGGACTGACCGACGAACTGCGGGACAACGTCGCCCGGCTCGAACAGACTCTCGGCCGCCGATTCGGCGATCCTGACCGCCCGCTGCTCGTCTCGGTGCGCAGCGGCGCGGCGATGAGCATGCCCGGCATGATGGACACGGTGCTCAACCTCGGCATCAACGACGCCGTGGTCGAGGGCCTGATCGCCCGGACCGGTAACGCGCGCTGGGCCTGGGACTGCTACCGCCGGTTCATCGACATGTTCGGCGACGTCGTGATGGAGGTCCATCACGACCACTTCGAGGAGGCGCTCGAGGGGCTCAAGGCCGAGGTCGGCGCGGTGCAGGATACCGACCTCGACGCCGATCAGCTCGCCGAGCTGGTGCGGCGCTACAAGGCCGTCTACCAGGCGCACATCGGCGAGATGTTCCCGAGCGATCCGCTCGACCAGCTCCGCCACAGCATCGATGCCGTGTTCGGCAGCTGGAACTCGGCCCGCGCGCTGAAGTACCGGGAGATCAACAAAATCCGCGGCCTGCTCGGCACGGCGGTCAACGTGCAGACGATGGTCTTCGGCAACATGGGCGAGACCAGCGGCACGGGCGTCGCCTTCACCCGCGACCCGGCCAACGGCACGCGGGTGTTCTATGGCGAGTACCTGATCAACGCCCAGGGCGAGGATGTGGTCGCCGGCATCCGGACGGCGCAGCCGATCGCCACCCTGCATGACCAGATGCCGGCGGTCTATGACCAGCTCGAGGCGATCCGGCAGAAGCTCGAACAGCACTACACCGACATGCAGGACCTGGAGTTCACCATCCAGGATGGCGAGCTGTTCATCTTGCAGACGCGCAACGGTAAGCGCACCGGGCTGGCGGCGATCAAGATCGCCGTCGAGATGGTGGCCGAGGGGCTGATCACCGACAAAACCGCGGTCGAGCGGGTCGAGCCGCAGCACATCAGCCAGTTGCTGCTGCCCTACTTTGCCGAGACCGAGCTGGCCGCCGCACGCGACGCCGGCCGGACCCTCGGTCGCGGCCTGCCGGCGGGTCCCGGCGCGGCGGTCGGCCGGGTGGTGTTCACCGCCGATGAGGCCGAGGAGTGGGTCGCCCGCGGCGAGAAGGTGATCCTGGTCCGGGTCGAGACCAGCCCCGAGGATGTCGGCGGCATGTATGCGGCCGAGGGCATCCTGACCAGCCGTGGCGGCTTGACCAGCCACGCCGCGGTGGTCGCCCGGCAGTGGGGCAAGTGCTGCGTCTCGGGCTCCGAGGATATCGCTATCGACTACGCGACGAAGCAGTTCACCGCCCGCGGGACGGTCATCCGCGAGGGCGATGTGATTGCCCTCAACGGCTGGGAAGGCGACTTCTTCGCCGGCGAGATCCAGGTCATTCCGAGCCCGGTGGTGCGCGCCCTGCTCGATCAGGACGAGACGGCTCAGCAGGAAGAGATCTACCGGCTCTACGAGACGTTCAACGGCTGGATCGAGAAGTACCGCACCACCGGGGTGCGGACCAACGCCGACAGCCCGACCGATGCGCAGCGGGCCCGCGCCGTCGGCGCCGAGGGGATCGGCCTCTGCCGGACCGCGCCCATGGTCTTGGAGGGTGACCGGATCATCAGCGTCCGGCGCATGATTCTGGTCGCCGAGCAGGTCAAGAACCTGAAGGCCAAGCACGAGGTCGAGACCGTCGACGAGCTGCTCGGCAAGCTGACCGACCCGGCCGAGCTGGCCGCGGCGCAGCAGTTCCAGCAGGCGCTGGCCGAGCTGCTGCCGCTGCAGCGGGGCGACTTCGCCGGCATCTTCGCGGCCATGGACGGCCTGCCGGTGACCATCCGGCTGCTCGACCCGCCACTGCACGAGTTCCTGCCGCATGAGGCGGAGAACCAGGCCGAGATGGCCGCCCAGATGGGCATCTCCGTCGCCGAGGTCAAGCAGCGGGTCGAGGCGCTGCACGAGTTCAACCCGATGCTCGGCCACCGCGGCTGCCGGCTCTCGATCACCTATCCCGAGATCGGCGACATGCAGGTGCGGGCGATCCTCGAGGCGGCCTGCGAGTGCAAGCGGCAGGGCATCGACGCGCACCCCGAAATCATGATCCCGCTGGTCGGCGTCAAGGCCGAACTCGACTTCCTCGCCGAGCGCTGCCACGCCACGGCGCAGGCGGTCTTCGCCGAGCAGGGCGTCGAGGTGCCGTATCTGGTCGGCACCATGATCGAGGTGCCGCGGGCGGCGGTCACCGCCGACGAGATCGCCGAGACGGCGCAGTTCTTCTCGTTCGGCACCAACGACCTGACGCAGATGGGCTTCGGCTTCAGCCGCGACGACGCAGGCGGGTTCATCCAGGACTACGTCGCCCGGAAGGTCCTCGAAGACGATCCGTTCGCCACGCTCGACATCAAGGGCATCGGCAAGCTGATCCAGATGGGTGTCGAACTCGGCCGCGCGACGCGGCCCGACCTCAAGGTCGGCATTTGCGGCGAGCACGGCGGCGACCCGAAGTCGGTCGAGTTCTGCTGCCGCGTGGGCATGAACTACGTCAGTTGCAGCCCGTTCCGCGTCACCGTCGCCCGGCTGGCCGCGGCGCAGGCCGCCGTGGGTGACGTGGCGCAGTCTGAGTAGCAGCCGCCGCGGGGGCGCCGCGGCGCCCCCGCCTGGCCCTGGTGGGAGGCGAGATGAGCCAGATCATCGATGTCGTCGGTCGCGAAATCCTCGACTCGCGCGGCAACCCGACGGTCGAAGTCGAGGTGATGACCCTGTCCGGCGTGATCGGTCGCGCCGCCGTGCCGTCGGGCGCCTCCACCGGCGAGCGCGAGGCGCTCGAGCTACGTGACGGCGACCAGTCGCGCTATCTCGGCAAGGGTGTGCTGCGGGCGGTCGAGAACATCAACACCGACCTGCGCGAGCTGCTGGTCAACAGCGGCTTCGACGTCCGCGACCAGCGTGCCATCGACGAAGCGATGAACGAGCTCGACGGCACGGCGATCAAGGAGCGGCTGGGCGCCAACGCCATCCTCGGCGTCAGCATGGCCGCCGCCAAGGCTGCCGCGACTTACTGCGAGCAGCCGCTCTACCGCTACCTCGGCGGCACCAATGCGCGCAAGCTGCCGGTGCCGATGATGAACATCATCAACGGCGGCGCGCACGCCGACAACAACGTCGACTTTCAGGAGTTCATGATCATGCCGGTCGGCTTCGACAGCTTTGCCGAAGCCCTGCGCGCCGGCGTCGAGGTCTACCACAGCCTGAAGAGCCAGCTCAAGCAGGCCGGTCTGAGCACCGCCGTCGGCGACGAGGGCGGGTTTGCGCCGGTGATGCAGGGCAACGACTGGCGGAGCATCACCAAGCACGCGTTGGCCTTCATCGGCCAGGCCGTCGAGGGCGCCGGGTACAACCTCGACGACGAGTTCCAGCTTGCGCTCGACCCAGCCGTCAGCGAGCTGTGGGACGACGGTGGCTACACCTTCAAGAAGGCCGGCGGGAGCATCACCGCCGAGGAGATGGTCGCCTGGTGGACCGAGGTGGTTGGCGAGTTTCCCGTCATCTCGCTCGAGGACCCGCTGGCCGAGCGCGACTGGGCGCACTGGCCGCAGATGGTGGCGGCGGTCGGCGACCGGGTGCAGATCGTCGGCGACGACTTGACGGTGACGAACACGGCCATTCTGGCCGAGGCGATTGCGCAGCGGGCGATCAACTCGATTCTGATCAAGGTCAACCAGATCGGCACCCTGTCGGAGACCATGGACGCGGTCGAGATGGCCCAGCGGGCGGGCATGACCGCGGTCATCTCGCACCGTTCGGGCGAGACCGAGGACACGACCATCTCCGACCTGGCGGTGGCCCTGAATGCGGGTCAGATCAAGACCGGCGCGCCGTCGCGGTCGGATCGCGTGGCGAAGTACAATCAACTGCTGCGAATCGAGCAACAGTTGGCGGCGCAGGCGGTCTATCCGGGTGGGGAGGCGTTTTACAACCTCCGGTAGTCAGTCTGCCATGCCGCGAACGAGACGAATCGACGGTGCCACCATCCTGGCCCTGCAGATGCAGGGCCTGATGGCCAAGGGCTTGATCATGCTGAGCCTGTTCTGCCTGCTCGGCGGAATGGCGCGCAGCACGCTCGAGCAGTGCGAGCGCAACCGGCTCGGGGCACAGTCGCTGGCCGCGCAACAGGCGCGGCTCGATTCGCTGCGCGCGCGGCGCATTGCGCTGAGCGAGCGACGAGCGTTCCTGCTCAGCGATGGCGGCATCGTGGTCGAGGCGCGACGGTTCAACTGGCTCCGGCCCGACGAACGGCGGATCTGGTTGACGCCAACCGGCGCCCCGCGCCCGGGACTTGACTGACCGAGGTTGTAAGACGATGAAGAGCGTCCTGATCTGCAACGGCGGTGGGCCGACCGCCGTGATCAACCTGACCAACATGGGCATCGTCGAGGGCTGCCTCGACTACACCATGGGCAAGGTCGCCATCTACGCGGCCATCGGCGGCACCGGCGCGCTGATCGGCGAACATGCCAGCCATGACGGCAAGCGCCATATCGCTCGCATCGACACGCTGCTGGGTGACAACCACGCCCGGCAACTGGTCAAGAACACACCGTCGACTTGGATCGGCAGCGGGCGCTACAAACTCGGCGGCCAGGTGCCTGACGAGAAGAGCGGCGGCTCGACCGCGGGAGCGATCGACTACGACATCGGCCGCGTCCTCGACGTCTGCGACCAACTGGCCATCGAACACGTCTTCTTTGTCGGCGGCGACGACACCCTGACCACGCTGAACGGCCTGGCCGCCTATGCCGACCGGCACCCGGAGCGGACCTGCTACCCGACCTACCTGTCGGTGCCGAAGACCATCGACAACGACCTGCCCGACGCGGTGGCCGACCCCGACCCCGGCGCCGACGACGAGGGTTGCTTCAAGGACGGCGGGCGGATCATGGTCGTCGACGCCTGCCCCGGTTTCGGCACCGCGGCCAACTTCGTGGCCAACAAGGTGGCGCATCTGGCGGTCGAGGCGCGGGCGCTGGGCCGGCACTACATCATCGAAATCATGGGCCGCGACGCCGGCTTCCTGACCGCGGCGAGCATCGTCGGCGCCGAATTCGGCTACGGCCCGCACCTGGTTGCACTGCCCGAGCACGGGCCGTTCGACCTCGAGACCTTCGTCAACCTCGTCGCCACGCGCGAGAAGTCCGAGGGCTACGGCGTCTACTGCGTCAGCGAGGGCATTCGCGACTCCGACTACCGGCCGTTGGCCAGCCGTGGGAAGGACCTGTTCGGCAACGAGCGGCTCGGCGGCGCGGGCGAGCGCCTGGCCGACGAGGCCGGCGCCTACTGCAAGCAGCGCGGCATCGGCGCCGACGTGCGCTGCATCAAGTTCGGCGAGCTGCAGCGCGTGTCGGCGGTCTACCGCTCGGCGGCCGACACCGAGATTGCCTACCAGGTCGGCCACCGCGCCGCCTACTGGGCCATCGAGCGCGGCAAGACGGGCAAGCTGGTGACCATCGTCCGGCAGCCCAGCGCCACGCCGACTTGGGCCTATGGTCTGGTCGACACGCGGCTGGTCAGCGGCAAGGACAAGAAGCGGGCGATGGACCCAGCCTGGGTCGAGGCCTACACCTACGGCGCCCTGCGCGTGCCGACGGTCGATCCGAGCTTCCTCGACTACCTCGCGCCGCTGGTCGATCCCATCGTGCCCATCGCGCCGGCGTTCGCGGGCCGGGAACTCGAACTCTAGAGTCGCTCCGCCGCCGTCCCCGTGGCCGGCGGCGGAGGAACTCGGACCTGCTACTCGCCGGCCGGCGCCTCGGTCGGCACCTCGGTCGCACGGAAGAGGACCGACTCACCCTCGGTGCGGCTGGCCACCCGCCGGTAGTTGAGGTAACCCTGCGGCATGGCCTGGGCGTAGGCCCACCAGTCGCCGCGCTCCTGGATCACCTGACCGTTCCGGCCGAGCTTGGCGTAGGGGAACATGCGTCCGGCTTTGCGGGTGACGTAGATCGCCTCGATGCCGCCCGGCTGGATCTGCTGCACGGCCTCGAGGTCGTCGTCGGTCTGGGGCAGCCAGATGGCCGGCCGGTCGACGTACCAGGCGACGGTCCACGGGTCGTCGGTGATGATCGCCTGCCCCGCGGGCACCGCCTCCTTGAGGAAGTTGTGGTTGGCCTGCGAGGGATGCTCGTCCGGCGCCTTCTCGGTGAACATCTGCGGGTAGATGCCCGGTAGCGCGATCAGCAGGACCAGGCTGGCGCCGGCAAACTGCCGCAGCGCCGGTGCCTTCCAGGTGATCCACCAGCGCTTGGCCGGCGCGGGATCCCAGCGCGAGATGCCCTCGACCACCAGTTGCGCGCCGAAGATGGCGGTCAGCGGCACCCACATCACCGCCCGGCTGAAGGTCTGGTTGGTCACCGCCGAGAGCAGGCCGTCCCAGATGATCACCCAGGCGAGCGCCGCCCGCGCGCGGCCCAGCCGGCCGCCGACGGGGAAGAACAGCGAGGCGAGGAAGAGGCCGGTCAGCGGCCACTCGGTCGAGGTGCCCATCGCCTGGCGGAAGGTCAGAAAGCCGAGGCTGAGCTTCTCGACCATCTGCCGCTTGTGGCTGAAGACATATCGCCAGGCCGAGATCCTGTCGTTTGGGTCCTCGACGTAGATCCGTTCGATCGAGCGGCCGGGGAAGGTCGTGGTGTTGCGCATCACGTCATAGGTGGCCAGGCCGGGGAACAGCTTGCCGGCGCCGTTCTGGTTGCGGATCAGCCAGGGCAGGCAGACCAGTAGCGCGACCCCGACGGCGACCAGGCCGAGTTTCGGGTCGAGCTTGCGGACAATGGTCGGCGGCGGCGGCTCCTCGTCCTCGGGCGTTTCGACCGGCGTCTCCGCGGTTTCGTCGACCGGCTTGGGCTGCTCGTCGGCGAACATCATCACCGGCACCAGGCCGAGCAGGAGCGGAAGCACCAGGCCATAGTCGGTCAACATGCAGAGGCCCATGAGCAGGCCGCAGACGGCGCCGGTGGCGATGGTCCGTTTGCCGGTCGCCAGCACGGCCCAGAGGATGAGCAACAGTGGCGTGGCCCAGATGCGACCGTCGGCGGCGACGGCGAAGTTGAGCGAGGCGGGACTGAAACAGACCAGCAGCACGGCGAACTTGGCCACCTTGGCGCCGAAGCAGGCATAGGCACAGAGGGCCACCAGCCAGACGCCGATCACCCAGGCCATCATGTGCATCAGCACGATCGGCTTGCCGTCACGCTCCTGGCCGATCTTGATTGCGAGCATGGCCGGCAGGACGCTGAGCGGCGCCTGGACCAGCTCGGGGTGCTTGTCGAAGCTCTCGCTGAAGACCAGCGAGCGCGGCCGCACGATGTTGGTGGTGAAACCGTCGCCGCGGGCCAGGTGCCGGGCGGTCACCGCCTGCTCCAGGCTAGCCTCGGACTGCAGGCCCTGGAACTGAGCGGTGTTCACCAGCATGACAATGAGGAACGGCAACAGGATGAGGGTCAGCAGCGAGAGCCAGAACTGGTACGCCCCCTGCTGTCCGGTCTTGCGTTCAGCCGCCATACCCACCTCCGGTCGATTAGGTTCCCTGCCACGGGCCGCGATTACGTGGACGCCGGCCGGTTGTCGCACGGCGGCCGAACGCTGTCAAGGCGGCGGCCCTCACCTCCGACCCGCTCTCCTGGTATCGTACCGCGCCGCGCTGAGTTAAGCCCGGCGTGACCGTCCTGTTGCCGTTGGAGTCCCGCCGCCGCACGGTAGTGGCATGGGACATGCGATGTTGGTCCGCCGGGTCGCCGATGCCGAAAGTCTGGCGCAGTGCCGCGAAATCCGCCGGATCGTCTTCGTTCTCGAGCAGATCGTGGCCGAAGACGAAGAGTGGGACGGGCTCGACGACCAGTGCACCCACTTCGTCGCCGAGCTGGATGGCCGGCCGGTCGGCTGTGCGCGACTGCTGGTCACCGCCGACGGCCGTGCCAAGGCGCAGCGGGTGGCGGTCTTGCGCGAGCATCGCCGGCGCGGCATCGGCGCGGCGCTGATGGCCGCCCTCGAGGCAGAGGCCGCCCGCGGCAGCCACGCCGAGGTGATCCTCGGCGCCCAGCTCCAGGCCCTGGCCTTCTATGAGCGTCTGGGCTACCGGGCCTACGGCGAGGAGTTCATGGACGCCGGGATTCCGCACCGGATGATGAGGAAGCCGCTCGGCGCAGTGCGGTGATGGCGTCGAGGTGGCTGGCCACCGCCGAACCGATCTTGCCCCCGGCGCCGAGTTCGTAGCAGCGCGCGTAGAGCCGCACCGCATCGTCGCGTCGACCCAGCTCAAGGGCCGCCTGAGCCACGCACGAGAGCACGATCGGGTCATCGGAGCGAGTCCATTCGGCGCGCATCGCCCACGTGTCGTACAAGCTCGCGTCGCCGGTGCCCCTGGAGGCGGGAAGACCCACTTGCCAGCAAGTGATCGTGCTGGCGATCCGCGGGCCCGTTATCCAGGCCGCTCGCGTGACGAGCAGCAGCGTGGCTGCCCAGACGGCGAGCGACGCCGGCGGCGGCACCCGCTGAGGCCGGCCGCGACGGTCGTCGATCGGCCAGGCGACGGAGTGCTGGCGCAAGTGCTCGACGAGCTCGGCGGCGACCCGCGACGGCAACCACACTTCCTCGCCCCTCTCGCCCGGCGGTCCGAGCAGCACGGTCACCGCGCCGTCCTCGTCCTCCACCCTGAGCTCGGATGGCTGAGCGAACTCATGCACCGGCCCCAGCTTGCATCGCGCGCCGCCGCGAGCAGGCTGCCGGCCGTGAGTGACCACCAGTCGTGATCGAGTGCAGGCAATCCCGCGCAGCGGCCTCCGGCGCACGGCGGTGATGGCGATGGCCAGCGCGGACACTGCGAGCAGACCAGCCACGGGCAACGGCGGCACGGCCGCACCGGTCCGGCGGGCGGCATCCCAGGACAGCAGTGCGCCGGCCGAGACCATCGCGCTCACGAGAACCGTGATCCTCGACCAGGTCACAGCACGCGGTGAGGCGACGGCCAGCAGCACTGCCGCGGCCGCCAGCCAGGGCAACTCGCCCAGCCTCGCAGCTGCGGTGGTGCCGGCCAGCATCGCGAGAACCGTCGCCGAGTGGAGCGGCCCGACGAACAGAACCCAGGCGGCCCCCACGGTGGCCGGGACGGCGGCGTCGCGAAACCTGCCTGGTGAGGCGACTCCGGGCGAGAACAACCAAATCGGTTCGTCAGGCTGGACGACCCCAGCCCGGCGTAGCGCGTTGAGCACCGCGTCTGCACGACGCGGAGCTGCTCGATCCGCCGCTGCGCGCACTGGTCGGCTGAGCAGCGAGGCGCAGAGCCACGACAGAGGGATCGACCAGAGAAGCCAGAGGGCGACGAGCGCGATCCAGGCCTCATCGCGCATCATCCACTCACGGAAGCTCGGGTGCGGCGCCGGCGAGGCGCCGGTGGTGAAATCGGCTCCGGCCGGTAGCAGTCGCCACAGCGCGAGGGTGGGCAGGTACAGGGCCACGCCGAACAGCGACAGCACAGCCAGCATCTGGACTGTGCCGCGCAGTACGGCAAGCCGGTCGGTCGGCCGCGCCGCAGTATCGGTGGCCATGATCGGTGTACTACGCCGGCCCCGCCGGCCGCTCCTCCGCGTGGATCAGCAGCAGGCCGGCGATGGTCTTGGCGTCGCGCAGCTCGCCTCCGCGGGCGAGGGTCTGCGCCGCCGAGAGGGGCATCACCACCGTCTCAATCTCCTCGTCGGCGTCGGCCTCCGCCACGGCGGGCGTCAGACCGCGGGCGAGATAGCAGTGGAGCAGTTCGGTGCAGAACCCGGGGGCGCTGTAGAAGCTCGAGAGCAGGCGCCACTCGGCCGCGGCGAGGCCGGTCTCCTCGGCCAGCTCGCGCTGCGCGCAGGCGAGCGGATCCTCGCCCGGCTCGAGCGTCCCGGCCGGCAGTTCGAGTAGCGCTTCGCCGGCGGCGTAACGAAACTGGCGGACCAAGACCACCCGGCCGTCGTCATGGAGCGGCACGATGACCACCGCGCCCGGGTGACGGATGACCTCGCGGACCGACTCGCTGCCGTCGGCCAGGCGGACTTGGTCGACGGCGAGGTGGACCACGCGGCCGTCATAGACCGACCGGCTGCTCAACTGGGTTTCGGCCAAGGCGTGCTCTCCGTCGCGGCACGGCGATGATAAGCGCCGGCCAGCCGGCCAGCAAGAGCGCCTTGCGCAGCGGGTGCAGCGGGTCCCAGAGCAGGCCCTTCTGAGCGGCGATGGTCTCGCGCACGCGCTCGGTCGGCAGGCGCAGGCGGTAGTGGCCGTCGATGTTGGACCAGACCGCCTCGGCGTCGCGCTCGCCGCGCTGCTGCCGGCGGCCCGGGTAGTCGACCCAGAGGTGCGAGAAGCTGGCCCGGAAGCTGTACGGCGTGCCCTGCGCGGCGAGCAGGCTGGCCAGCACAAAGGCCTGCGCTTCGCAGTCGCCACGCCCCTGGCGCAGCGCCTCGCGCGGGGTGGTGACATACCAGGGCAGATGATAGACGTCGAAGTCGCGGGTCCAGGGGATGCGGCGCCGGACCTCGACCTCGAGCTCGGCCGGCGGGGCGGGGAAGTCGCCGGGCCAGTCGGCGGCGATGGCCGGCTCGACCGGGAAGCGGACGTAGCGCCACAGGCTTGGCCCAATCACCCAGGCGCGCAGGTCGTAACAGACGATCACCCACCAGAGGAGCATGGCGCCGAGCGTCAGCAGCACCGTGCCGGCCGCGCGCGAGATGCGGCGGAACGGCGTCGGCGGGCGCATCGACGGCGCGGTCATGGTGTCAGTATAGCATCGGGAGCCGTCGGGGGCGGCCGGGCTGCTGGGCGGGCGGGTCAGGATGGGTGGCCGGGCTACGGCCCCGCACTGAAGTGCGGGTCTGTTGGCGCAAAACCCGCCCCGGGGGCGGGTTTCGTCCCGGCAGCCACGGGTTTCAACCCGTGGCGCCATCCGATTGGACGCTCACGCGGTGGGGAGATGCAACGGTGCTGACGCGCGAGGGATGTGAATGCCGCCTGGCACGGTTCCGGGCGCTGCTGGAGGCGCACCAGCTCGACGGCGCGACCATCGGTGACCGCCGCGACCTGTGGTGGCTCTGCGGCCTGCCGCTGCCGGGGCCGTTCGAGATGCCGGCGATGGCGCTGGTCACCGCCGACGACCTCACGCTCCTGGCGCCCAACGGCTCCGAGCCGCTGCTGGCCGACTCGCTGTTGAGCTACGAGTGGCACTCGGGCGGCACGCAGAATCTCGACAAGGGCCGGACGCTGGCGGCGCTGGCGGGCCAGACGCTGGCCGGGCGCGCGGTGCCGCGACTCGGCTTCCAGGCCGAGTCGACGCCGCACTGGCTGGTCGTCGAGCTAGCCGGCGCGTTGGCGCCCGAGTCGTGGTCCAGTGTCGATGACGAGCTGGCCGACCTGCAGCGGACCAAGGAACCCGACGAGCTGGCCGCGCTGCGGGCCAGCGTCGCCGCCACGCAGGCGGCCTACGCCGCGGTGGCCGCGGTGATCGCGCCGGGCGTCAACGAGCTGGCGGTGCTGGCGGCCGGTCAGGCGGCCGCCTCGGCCGCGGCCGGCGAGCCGGTGTTTCATTCGGGCGACTACCGCTGCGCGGCGCCCGGCGGCTCGGCGCGCGACCGCACCTGCGGGGCCGGCGAGCTCTTCATCGTCGACGCCTGGAGCCTGGTCGGCGGCTACTGGTCCGATCTCTGCCGCACCTTCGCGGTCGGCCGGCCGAGCGCACTGCAGGCTGAAGTCCACGCGCATCTGGCCGACATTCTGCGCGAGGTGCCGGCGCAGTTGCGGCCGGGAGTCGAAGGGACGTCCGTGGCGGCCTGGATGGACCAACGCATCCGCGAGCATCCACATCTGGCCAGCGTCGGCCTGCAGCATCATGCCGGGCACGGGGTGGGGCTGCGGGCGCACACCGTGCCCGACTTGAACCTGGCCCGCGAGGGCACGCTGCGCGCCGGCGACGTGGTGTCGTGCGAGCCCGGCGCTTACACGTCCGACCTGAGCGCGGGCATCCGGCTCGAGAACAGCTTTCTGATCACCGAGCAAGGGTGTGAGCCGCTGTCCGACTATCCGGTCGAGTGGTGAACCGGTGGAGTGGCGATGAAACCGATCCGCACGTTCCGCGTGGCGCCGCGCCTGCCCGAGGCCGTCGCCGGGCTGCATGAGCTGGCGTACAACCTGTACTGGTCGTGGCGACCGGAAGTGATTGAGCTGTTCCGGCGGGTCGACCGCGACCTGTGGGAGCGCGTCGGTCACAACCCGGTGAGGCTGATCGGCGAGGTCAAGCAGAGCCGGATTGAAGAGCTCGCCGGCGACGAGGGCTTCCTGGCCCAGTTGCGGCGCCTGCAGGACCAACTGCACGACTACCTGTGTGAGGAAGGCTACGTCCAGCGCGCCTGCGAGGCGCAGCAGTTGCGCGTGGCCTACTTCTGCGCCGAGTTCGGGCTGACCGAGAGCCTGCCGCTCTACTCAGGCGGCCTGGGCATGCTGGCCGGCGACCACGTCAAGTCGGCCAGCGACCTGGCCGTGCCGCTGGTCGGCGTCGGGCTGCTCTATCAGAAGGGCTACTTCCAGCAGGTGCTCAACTCCGACGGCTGGCAGCAGGATCGCGCGCCGATCAACGACTTCTACAACATGCCGGTGACCGAGGAGCTGGACGACGAGGGCCAGCCGCGGCTGATCGAGGTCGACTATCCCGGCGGGCCGGTGACGGCCAAAATCTGGCGCATCCAGGTCGGCCGCGTGCCGCTCATCCTGCTCGACACCAACATCGCCGAGAACACCAACCCCGACGATCGCGACATCACCGACCAGCTCTACGGCGGCAATCTCGAGACCCGCGTGCGACAGGAGATCATGCTCGGCATCGGCGGCCTGCGGGCGCTCGACGCGCTCGACCTGCGGCCGGCGGTGTGCCACATGAACGAGGGCCACGCAGCGTTTCTCTCGCTCGAACTGACTCGCCGCCACATGGCCGAGCACAACCTGAGCTTCGACGAGGCGCGTGAACTGACCCGCGCGGCCTGCGTGTTCACCACCCACACGCCGGTCAAGGCGGGTCACGACGAGTTCGGCAGCCCGCTGATGGAGAAGTACTTCCGCGGCTACTACCCGCAGCTCGGGCTGACCAGCCGCGACTTCCTCGCTCTCGGCCGGGCCAATCCGAACGACCCGAACGAGAACTTCTCGATGACCGTCCTGGCGCTGAACATGGCCTGCAGCGCCAATGGCGTCAGCCGGCTCCACGGCGAGGTCAGTCGGACGATGATGGCCCACTGCTACCCCGGCGTGCCGGTCGACGAAGTGCCCATCCTGCATGTGACCAACGGCGTGCATGCCCGCAGTTGGGTCAGCCTCGAGATGGCCGAGCTGTACGATCAGTACGTCGGTCCGCGCTGGGCCGACGATCCGATGGACCGCGCGGTGTGGGAGCGGGTGGGCCAGATCCCCGACGAGGAGCTGTGGCGGATCCACGAGATGCGCCGCGGGCGCCTGGTCGCCTTTGCCCGGCGGCGGCTGCGCACGCAGCTCGAGCGCGGTAGCCTCAGCCCGCGGCAGCTCGAACTGGCCAGCGAGGTGCTCGACCCGAAGATCCTGACCATCGGTTTCGCCCGCCGGTTTGCCACCTACAAGCGCGCCACGCTGGTCATGCGTGATGTCGAGCGGCTGGTCAGCATTCTCAACCACGCCGACCGGCCCGCGCAGATCATCTTCGCCGGCAAGTCGCACCCGGCCGACAACAACGGCAAGGAGCTGATCCGGCAGGTGATCCACCTCAGCCAGCGCGACGACCTGCACCGGCGGATTGTCTTCCTCGAGGACTACGACCACCAAGTCGGCCGGTTCATGACCCAGGGCGCCGATGTCTGGCTGAACACTCCGCTGCGGCCGAACGAAGCGAGCGGCACCAGCGGGATGAAGGTGGTCTTCAACGGCGGGCTCAACTGCAGCATACCCGACGGCTGGTGGCCCGAGGGTTACAACGGCCGCAACGGTTGGACCATCGGCCGCGGCGAGAGCTATGGCAGCACGCCCGAGGAACTCGAGTATCAGAACGAGATCGAATCGCGGATGATCTACGACCTGCTCGAGCGCGAGATTGCCCCGCTGTTCTATGACCGCTCCGCCGACGGCCTGCCGCGCGGCTGGGTCGAGCGAATGAAGAACTCGATGCGCACGCTGGCGCCGATCTTCAACACCAACCGCATGGTGCTCGAGTACACCCGCCGCTTCTACCTCACCGCCGGCCTGCGCGCCAGCGAACTGGCCGCCGATGGCCAGGCGCGGGCCAAGGCGCTCGCCGCCTGGACCACCAAGCTACGCGCCGACTGGCCGAACGTGGCCGTAACGGCCGTCGAGGCCGAGTCGACCGGCCTCGACGTCGGCGACAAGCAGGCGGTCACCGCCCGGGTGGTGCTCGGCGGCCTGACGCCCGACGACGTGACGGTGCAGGTCTACCACGGCGCGATGGACAGCAGCGGTCAGATAGTCGAAGCGGCGGTGGTCGACCTGAAGCAGACCGGCGAGAGCGACGGCACGTGGAGCTACACGGGCCAGGTGACCTGTTCGGCGTCGGGTCTGCGCGGCTTCACCGTGCGGGTCATTCCGCGCCACGCCGACCTGCCCGATCCGATGCGCCTGGGCCTGGTGCGCTGGGCCGACGGCGCCGACCCGACCGCCGAGGCATGAGCCGTCAGTCCTCGTCCGTCGCCGGCTCGTTTTGCGCGCCGTCGGTCCGCTCGCGGGCCAGGTGCTGCAGCAGCGAGACGATGCGCGGGTAGGCCAGAGCCTCCTGGAACAGCGCCGAGGGCACGCGCACACTGGCCTGGCCGGCGCCGGGCTGCATCGCCGCGACCACGTACATCGTCGCCTCGGCCATCTGGTCGACCAGCAGGCGGCCGCCGTACTCGAACTCGACGGGCGACATCTGGTAGATCGCCCCAAGCTGGTTGAGCAGGTAGCGGCCGAGCTGCTGCGCCACGTCGCTCTCGGGCGGCAGGCCGGTGATGGCCACGATACGGGCCGAGACCTCGCCGGGCGCCTGGGCCAAAAACTGCTGGCGGTTCGGTGTCTGCCGCGCGCGGCGGGCGAGGTCGCGCAACGTGACCGCCACCGCCTGGCGTCGCACGAAGTACATCCGCTGCTCGCGGATGGCGTTCAGCAGCGCCTCCTGCTCGGTCTCGGCGGGGGCTGCCTCGGGGTCGCTCAGCATCGCAGCCTGCTGCTCGGTGAGCACCTCGAGCGCATCGCCATAGGCCTTGACCATCGCATCCTGCCGCCGCGCGTCGTGATCGCCCTGGGCGTCATTGAGCGCCGCCAGGATCTGCACGCCCTGCGGCCCGACGGTCTTGCCCTCGATCAGGCCCTGGTGGATGATCTGCAGCTCGCGCGCCCGCGCCTGCTCGGCGGCGGCCAGGTCGCGGTCGAGCTCATCCAGCTCGGTGCGCAACCGGCGGCAGATCGGCAGCAGCTCGAGCGCCTGCTGGCGGTCGAGGCCAAGCCGGTTGAGGATGCTCAGCACATCGACATCGGCGAACGCCGTGCGGCTGTCGGCCAGCCGGCGGGCGTCGGCAGTCGGGTCGGCCGCGGCGGCGACGGCGAGCAGAGCGGAGAACAGCAGCCAACGGATCTTCATCGTCCGGCTCCCGAGGGTAGGGTGGGCACCAACGCGGCCAGTAGCCGCGCCCCCATCTCACCCCGCCACAACCCGACCCACTCGGCGCGGGTGAGCACGTAGCGCTCCTGTTCGGCCACGGTCAGCGGCACCAGGATGTCGCGCAGGCGCTGGCTGGCCGAGTCGCGGAAGGTGATGAACTGCGTCGGCGACATCGCCCGTGCCTGGCTATAGAGCGCGTGGAGCTTGGCCCGAATCGGCGCGGTCTGCTCGGCCGGTGCGTCGGGATAGGCGATGCGCAGAATGTTGTCCACCCGCTCGCCGACCTGCGTGGGGAAGTCGTCGGGCGGGCTGTTCGGGATCCAGAGCACCACGTCGGCGGTGGCCTGCCGCAGCGCCTCGGCGCGCTGCCGGCGGGTCGCCGCCTCTTCGGCAGCCCGCTGGCTGGCGGCCTCGTCGGGCTCGAGAATGGCCTGCTGCGCCGGGGTGAGCACCTGGTCGATGCGCTCCAGGCCGGCGGCGACCTTGCGCTCGCCATCGCGGGCCAGGTCAAGATAACGCGCCCGCTCGCGTTCAATCAACTCCTGCGGCCCCGGCTCGACGGTGGAGTTGCGAATCAGCGCCCACTCGATCGTGATGATCGAATCGTGGCTGGCGACGAAGAACTGCTCGCGGGCGCGGTCGAGCTCGGTGGCCTGTTCGCGCACCTCGCGGGCGGCGGTGAGGATTGCCGAGGCCTGCTCCTGAGTCAGGTTGAGCGCGCGCAGGCCGAGCAGGATCCGCACTTCCTGCCGCAGGGCGCGGACGTCCGGCGGCTGGGCGGCGGCCAGACCGGCGACGAGGAGAACGGCGCTCAGCTGCCGAAGGCTACGGCGCATTCGCATCTCCGTGAGTCTGACGACGATCGCGCGGCGCCGGTTGCGCCGCTGGGACGAGCATGAGGCTGGCCGACCGGTATGTCCTGCGCGAACTGGTGGTGCCGTTCCTCGCCGGCACGGTCGGCTTTGTCGCCATGGTGCTGGCCAAGCTGATTGTCAGCTCGTCGGCGACCATCTTCAACTACGATACCCCCTGGCGCGAGACGGTACGCTGGCTGGCGCTGCGCACCCCCGTGATCCTCACCTGGGCCATGCCGGTGGGTATCCTGCTCGCCGTGGCGCTGCTCGTGCTCAGGTTGGGCCACCACAACGAGATCACCGCCTTCCGCATGGGTGGCCTGCCGGCGGGCAGGCTCTTCGCACCACTATGGGCCACCGGCATGGTGGTCGCGGCCGCCGCGCTGGTCAATGGCGAACTGATTTCCCCGCCGCTCGCCCGGCGGGCCAACGCGCTGTTGTCCGAAGTCATCCTACATCGCGGCCAGAACCCGGTCAAGGACAACGCCACCTTCACCGCCGGCGGCGACACCTTCTGCCACGTCTCGCGCGTCGACCGGACCAACAAGGTCCTGGTCAGCGTGCTCATCTACCGGCTCCAACAGGGCCTGCCGGCCGAGGCGCTGTCGGCACCCGAGTGCGTCTGGACGCCCGGCGGCTGGGAGCTGCGCGGCGGGCGGCGGTACCAGTTCGACGAGCAGGGCGTGCTGGTCGCCAGTGAGCCCTTCGAAGTCTTCCCGGTCGCCTTTGCCGACGACCTCGAGGAGCTCTGGGACGAGGACAAGGACCCCGACGAGTTGACCATTCGGCAGGTCTACCGCCGCCTGCGGCTGCATGAGGCGGCCGGCGACCAGGTCAACGCCGCGGCGATGCGGTTCTACCTCCACCGCAAGTTCGCCGTGCCGTTCACCTGCCCCGTCTTTGTCCTCGTCGCCGTGGCGATGTGCCTGCCCAGCGCCAAACCGGGACAGCAGCCGGTGGTCGGCGTGCTGCTCACCATCGTGGTTGTCTTCTTCTGCAACGGCACCATGAACTGGGCCAAGACCATCGCCCTCAGCGGCCCCGGCACCTGGCTGCCACCGGCCCTGGCGGCCTGGCTGCACGTGCTGGTGTTCGGCGCGATTGGCGTGATCATGCTCCGGCGGGCCGAGCTGTGACGGCTTCGCGTGGGGAGTGGGGAGTGGGGAGTGGGGAGTGGGGAGTGGGGTTCGTGGCCGACGGTGATGGTGTGGCCGGGGAGGCGCTGCCATGTCGGACTCGGGAGCGGAGGTCTCGTCCTATCGAGATCTGGTGGCCTGGCAAGAGGCCGTCGAGCTGGCGGTCGAGTGCTATCGCGTTACGCGCGCATTCCCGCGCGAGGAGATCTACGGCCTGACATCGCAGATACGGCGCGCGGCGACCTCTATCGCGGCCAACATCGCCGAGGGGAACGGGCGGAACAACGCAGGCGATTACGCTCAGTTCCTCCGCATCGCGCAGGGCTCACTCAAGGAGCTGGAGACGCACCTGATCATCGCGCGGCGGGTCGAACTGCTTCCCGACGATCTGGAGCGCGACCTGCTCGAGCGCAGCGATCGCCTCGGCCGCCTGCTCAGAGGACTCCTCCGCGCCATCGAACGCAGGCGCCGGTCCTGACCCCCACTCCCCACTCCCCACTCCCGACTCCCGACTCCCCACTCCCCACTCCCCACTCCCGACTCCCGACTCCCCACTCCCCACTCCCCACTCCCTACTCCCCACTCCCCTCGACCGCCCGTAGCGAGTCCATGAACCCCGCCGACTTCAGCTCCACTTCCAGGTGGTGCGACAGATAGCCGTCGAGCGCCTGGCGCAGCTCGCGCTCCAGGTCGGGCGGCATCGCCAGCGTGGTCAGGTCGAGGTCGTACGCCGCTGGGTCGAGCAGACGGCGCAGGGCGCGGACGGCGCGGGGCGAGACCGGCGTCGCCGCCTCGCCGCGCTCGCGGCGGTCGGGTTGGATCAGCCCGCCGGCCGCGGGGCAGAACAGCGCCTCGGCGGCCAGCGCGTCGCCGCCGCGGGCGCAGCGGTCGAGTACCGGGGCGTAGCCCAGCTCGGCCAGCAGCCGCAGCTCGAAGCTGTGCTGCCAGCCGGCGCCATCTTCGGCGGCGACCAGGCCGGTCAGCGCCTCGGCGAGCAGATCGTACAGCGCCTCGTGCGGCTCGGTCTCGGGCAGCGCTCGGTCGCACAGCTCGCACAGATAGGCGGCGCGGGCGGATTTCCAGACGTCGGCGCGCAGCCCGTGGTGGCTGTCGGCGAGGGTGGCCTGCGCCAGGGTGGCCAGCCCACGGCCGGTCGCGAGGTAGATCTCTGACCGCGCGGCGAGCTGGCAGACCGGCGCCAGCTTGGCCGCACCACGGCGCACGCCGCGGGCGACGGCCGAGAGCTTGCCCGCCTCGCGGGTGAGGAAGCCGGCGATCAGGTCGTGCTCGCGCAGTTCGGTGCGCCGGATGCAGATCGCCTGGAGCGCGGCCGGCACGTCAGTCGGGCACCGAGCGCCGCCGCCGCCGGCGCCGTCCGCCGCCGTCGTCGTCGTCGGGCGCCTCGCTAATGATGCTCACGCCGGCCGAGGCCCCGATGCGGTTCGCGCCGGCGTCGAGCATCTTCAGCGCCTCGCGCAGCGTGCCGATGCCGCCGGCGGCCTTGACGCCGATCTCGCGACCGACCACCGAGCGGATCTTGCGGATGTCGTCGAGCGTGGCGCCGCGCGGGCCGAATCCCGAGCAGGTCTTGATGAAATCGACGCCGCAGTCGCGGCCGATCTCGCAGGCGGTGCGCAGCTCCTCGTCGGTCAGCCAGCCGGCCTCGATGCCGAGCTTGACCAGGATCTCGCCGCTGCCCTCCTGCGTGATCCGGCTGGCCTGCGCGACGTTGACCACCTCCTGCACATCCTGCCGCACGGTGCGCAGCTTGCCCGACTTGAGCGCGGCGAGGTTGAGCAGCAGCTCGATTTCGTTGGCCCCGGCGGCGATGCAGCCCTTGGCCTCAATCACCTTGGTGGCGATGCTGGTGGTGCCGTAAGGAAAGCCGACCGGCGCGCAGACCTTGACGTCGGTGCCGGCCAGCTCGCGCGAGACGGTCCGGACCCAGTAGGGGAGCACGACGATGGCGGCGAAGTGGAGTTCGAGCGCCAGCTCGCAGTGCTCGATGATGCCCTCACGGTTGAGGTCGGGCCGGAGCACCGTGTAGTCGATCATCTTCGCCAGCATCTTGCGCGAGAACATGCGGCAATCAGCCTTTCAGTCGTGGCCGAGCAGACGCAGCAGCCCGACGGCCATGGCGAAGTAGACCGTGGTGCTGATGATGTCGTTCAAGGTTGTGATCAGCGGGCCCGACATCGTCGTCGGGTCGCGCCGGCTGCGCTCCAAGATCAGTGGCACCGCGACTCCGAGCACGGCCGCGAGCAGGCTGGTGGTGGTCAACGCGACCAACAGCAGCAGCGCCATCGGCGCATCGCCCAGCCAGAGATACCCCACGCCCCCGAGCACCACGCCCGAGGCGAGTCCCATCAGCAGCCCGACGCCCGCCTCGCGCGCGACGGCTCGCCACAGGCTCGGCGCGACCTGCTCGCCGGCGCCGAGCGCCCGAATCACCGCCGCCAGCGACTGCTGTCCGATGTTGCCACCGGTGGCCATCATCGCCGGCAAGAACGCGGTCAAGGCGGCCAGCGTGCCGACCAGGCGCTCCTCGTAGCGGAGCACCGCGTGGCCGGCCCAGATGTCACCCAGCAGGCAGACGGTGACCACCGGCAGCCGGTACCACGCCGCGGCCACCGTGTGGCGCGGCCGATCGGTGTCTTCGCTGGTTCCCGCGAAACGCAGGAAGTCCTCTTCGAGTTCGGTTTCGATCACCTCCATCGCGTCGTCGGCGGTGATCACGCCGACCAGCCGGCCGTCGGCGTCAACCACCGGCAGCGCGACCAGGTCGTAGCGCTGCATCCGCCGCGCGGCGTCCTCCTGGTCCTCGTCGTCACGGGCGGAGACCAGGTTGGTCGACATGAACTCGCTCAACCTGGCCGTGCCGCGAACGGTGATCAGTTGCCGCAACGAGAGCACGCCGATCAACCGGTGCGTCTCGTCGACCACGTAGAGGTAGTAGGGCGTCGCCGCGTCGAGGTGCAGGCGGCGGAGCTGTTCGATCGCCGCGTCGGCGGTCAGGTGGCTGCGCAGCGCGATGACCTCGGCGGCCATGATCCCGCCGGCGGTCTCGGTGCCGTGCTGCAGCAGTCGCTCGACATCGACCGACTCCGAGTCCTCCATCAGCTCCAGGAGCTGGGCACTCTCGTCGGGGTCGAGCTCGCCGAGCAGGTCGGCCGCCTCGTCCGAGGGCATCTCGTCGAGCACGTCGGCGAGCTGCTCGTCAGGCACCAGATCGGCCGCGGCCACGGCATGGTGGACCTCGAGCTCGACCACGATCTCGGCCGCCTCGGCCGGATCGAGCAGGCCGAGCACCTCGGCCACCCGCTCCTTCGGGAGCTGCTCCAGCGCGTCGGCGAAGTCGGCCGCGTGGAACGGGTCGTAGGCCTCGCGCAGCGCCTCGACGTCGCCCTGCTCGAGCAGCTCGGTGAGCAGCGCCGCGAGTGTCTCGGGCGTGCCCTCGGTCGCCGTGGCCATGACCTCCGGGTCGCTCACCGTGAACTCACCTTCACGCCGGCACGCAGCTCGGCGACGAACCGCGCCGCCGCCTCGGCCTCGGCGCCCGGGTGCGCCGCCAGCTCGGCGACCAGCGCCGAGCCGACCACCGCGCCGTCGGCCAATGCGCAGACCTGGCGCACCTGCTCGGCCGTGGCGATGCCGAAGCCTACGGCCACGGGCAGGTCGCACTCGGCGCGGATGCGGCCGATCACCTCACCCAGCTCGAGCGGCACCTGCTGCTGCACACCGGTCACGCCGCGGCGCGAGATGCAGTAGATGAAGCCCGTGGTCATCGCCGCGGTGGCCCGGATTCGCGCCGGCGACGAGGTCGGCGCCAGCAGCCCAATCGTCGCCACGCCGGCGTCGGCCGCCGCGGCGCACCACTCGCCCGCCTCCTCGGGCGGAAGGTCGGTGATTAACACGCCGTCCACGCCGGCCGCCGCGGTGTCGGCGGCGAAGCGGCGCAGGCCGTGGCGCAGCACCAGGTTGAGCGGCGTCATGAACAGCAGCCCGGCGGCGACGGCGCCGCGGACCTCGCCGATCCGCTCGATCACCCGCGCCGGTGTGGCGCCGCCGGCAATCGCCCGCTGGGCCGACTCCTGGATCACCGGCCCGTCGAGCAGCGGGTCGCTGAACGGGATGCCCAGCTCGACGATGTCGGCGCCGGCGGCGTCGACCGCGGCGAGAATCTCACCGGTCGCCGCCAGCGACGGGTCGCCGGCGGTGAGATAGGGCATCAGCGCGCCGCGCCCTTCGGCGCGGCAGGTGGCGAAGATGTCGGCGAACCGTGCCATGCCCGCTCCGCTCCTCACCAGGCAAAGGCCTGCTGCAGGATGCCCATGTCCTTGTCGCCCCGCCCGCTCAGGTTGACCAGCAGGTCACCGCCGGGCAGCTCGGCCGCGACCTTGACCGCGTGCGCCACGGCGTGGGCCGATTCGAGCGCCGGAATGATCCCCTCGGTGCGGCAGAGCAGCTTGGTCGCCTCGAGCGCCTCGACGTCGGTGGCGGTGGCGTAGCTGGCGATGCCGGAGTCCTTCAGGAAGCTGTGCTCCGGCCCGACGCCGGGGTAGTCGAGTCCGGCCGAGATCGAGTGCGCCTCGCGGATCTGCCCTGCCTCGTCGTCGAGCAGGTAGCTGCGCGAACCGTGCAGCACGCCCGGCCGGCCGAGCGTCAGCGTCGCCGCGTGCAGGCCGGTGTCGAGCCCGTGCCCGCCGGCCTCGACGCCGATCAACCGCACGCCGGCCGGCACGTCGTCGCGGAAGGCGTGGAAGATGCCCATCGCATTGCTCCCGCCGCCGACACAGGCGACCACCGCGTCGGGCAGCCGGCCGGCGCGCTCGAGCATCTGCGCCCGCGCCTCGCGCCCGATCACGCTCTGAAAGTCGCGCACCATGCCTGGGAACGGGTGCGGCCCGGCAACGGTGCCGAACACGTAGTGCGTGGTTTCGACGTTGGTGATCCAGTCGCGAAAGGCCTCGTTGATGGCGTCCTTGAGGGTCTGCCCGCCGGTCGTCACCGACACCACCTCGGCGCCGAGGAGTTTCATGCGCAGCACGTTGAGCGCCTGCCGCTCGACATCGACCGCGCCCATGTAGACCACGCAGGGGATGCCGAACAGCGCCGCCGCGGTGGCCGTCGCCACGCCGTGCTGGCCGGCGCCGGTCTCGGCGATGACCCGCGACTTGCCGATCCGCCGGGTGAGCAGGAGCTGGCCGATGGTGTTGTTGATCTTGTGCGCGCCGGTGTGGCAGAGGTCCTCACGCTTGAGCCAGAGGCGCGCGCCGCCGCAGTGCGCGCTGAGCCGCTCGGCCAAGGTCAGCGGGGTGGGGCGGCCGACGTAGTGGTGCAGCAGCTCGGCCAGTTCGGTCTGGAACGCGGGCTCCTCGCGCACGGCGGCATAGGCCTCGGCCAACTGGTCGAGGGTGGCCATCATCGTCTCGGGCACGAACCGCCCGCCGAACTGGCCGAAGTGGCCCAGCGCGTCGGGCCACACCGTCGCCGCGTTCATGACGCCCTCCTCACCGCCTGGCCGAACGCCGCAATCCGGTCCGCGTCCTTGACCCCAGGCTCGCGCTCGACGCCGCTGGCCACGTCGACCGCGTAGGGCCGCACCGTCGCGATCGCCGCGCCGACGTTCTCGGGTGTCAGGCCGCCGGCCAGGATGACCGGCCGGTCGAGCGCCTCGCGCACCCGGCGCGCGGTCTCCCAGTCGGCCAACTGCCCGGTGCCGCCGTGCTGTTCCGGCACCGCCGCATCGATCAGAATCGCCGCCGCGCCGGGGAGCGCCCGGGCCCGCTCCAGCGCCTCGCCGTTGCACGGCAGGCCGACCACGACGCGGTACGGCAGCGACCAGACCGCCGGATCGATCCGCCCGTGGAGCTGCACCGTCCCCGCGCCGACCGCCGCCGCAGCCGCGGCGATCTCCTCGGCCGTGCCGTCGACGAAGAGCGCCACGCAATCAACCCACAGCGGCACCGCGCGGGCCAGGCGGGCGGCGTGGTCGAGCTCGATGAACCGCGCGCTTGGCCGGTAGAAGTTGAACCCCACCGCGCTGGCGCCGGCGGCGACCGCGGCCTGGATGTCCTGCGGCTGAAGCACGCCGCAGATCTTGAACCGCGTCACGACGCCACGAGACCCGCGCCGAGCAGCGCCCGGCAAGCCGCCGCCACGTCGGTCCGGCGCATCAGCGACTCGCCGACCAGCACCGCGTCGACCGGTGCCGCGGCCAGACGTTCGATGTCTTCGCGACTGGAGATGCCCGACTCGCTGACCACGGTACAGTCGTCGGGCAGCAGCGGCCGCAACGTCAGCGTGGTCGACAAGTCGGTCTGAAAGACGGTCAGGTCACGGTTGTTGATGCCGACCAGCACGCAGCCCGCGGCGGCGGCCCGTTCGGCCTCGCCGGCGCTGTGCACCTCGACCAGCGCGGCCAGACCGAGCTCGGCCGCGGCGGCGGCGAGGTCGACCAACTCGCTCTGCCCGAGCACGGCGACAATCAGCAGCGCCGCGTCGGCGCCCCAGGCGCGGGCCTCGAGCAACTGATACTCGTCAACCACGAAGTCCTTGCGCAGCAGCGGCAGGTCGACCGCGGCGCGGACCGCGCGCAGGTGGTCGGGCGAGCCCTGGAACCACTTCGCGTCGGTCAGCACGCTGATCGCCGCCGCGCCGCCGGCCTCATAGCCGCGCGCGATGGCGACCGGGTCGAAGTCGTCGCGGATGATCCCGGCCGACGGGCTGGCCTTCTTAACCTCGGCGATGAGCGAGACGCCGCCGTCCCGCAGCGCGGCGCCGAAGTCGCGCGTCGGCGGCAGGTCGGCGATGGCCGCGCGCAGCTCGGCCGGCGGCGTCGCGGCGCGCGCGTCGGCCAGGTCGGCGCGCTTGTCGGCCACGATTGCCTGGAGGATGTTCGCCGCCACCGTCGCTCTCGGAGTGAGCGATGATAGCACAGCCGCGGGCGGCGACCAATCTCAGAACGCGCCGCGCCCGGCGGCCACCGCCTCGATGGTCCTGGCGATGCGGCGGGCACGAGTCGCCGGCTGCTTGGCCTCGTTGACCACCTCCACATAGCGCTTGCGGTGCGACCAGGCCATGGCCGCGAAGGCCTCGCTCAGCCCCGCTTCGGCCAGCGCGGCGGCCAGGTCGTCCGGCACCGCCACCTCGGGCCGCGCGGCTTCTTCCTCAAACTCAACCTCGATGGTGTCGCCGAGACCGACGCCCATGCGCGCCCGCATCTCGGCGTTGATGAAGACGAAGTACCGGCCGTCGCCCAGCGGGTTGGCCCCGGTGGCAAACTCGTGCCCGTTGATGGTCCCGCGCACACGGGTGCGCCGGCGCTTGCCGAGCAACGCGCCGTCGAAGATGAAGCCCTGCTCGGCGCGGCCCATCGACTCAGCCGCGGCGAGGGGCACGACCGTGGTGGTCAGTCGGTGCATCGGGCCACTCCGCGGGCCAGTGTGACACGCCAGGTCGCCGGCAGGCAACCGCCGCGCCGTGGCGAAGTCCAAACCTAGACTGCGTCGCGCGGAGAATGCCATGCACCGCTCAGTTGCGCTGCTCGCCGGCCTGCTGGCCGTGGCCGCCGCCCCGGCCGCCGACGACGACCGGCGTGGTTACGGGTTTTTCGTCCGGCCGGCCATCATTCTGACCGAGTCGCACACGCTCAGCTTCGGGGTCAGCACCGGCTGGAACCGCCCGTTCGAGTTCGTCGACGAGCAGGGCAGCAAGGGTCTGCACCCGAACATCGACCTGACCTTCGCCCTGAACGACGGCCTGACCCGGATCAACGCGGGCTTCACCGGCTACTTGTCGGGCGACTCGGTCGGCGCCTGGCGCACCGCCTGGATCTACGGCGCCCAGGTCGAAACCGACCAGCGGTTCGGCAACCCGGTGCTCCAGGGCCACTTCGGCTACGAGGCGCTGGTCGTCCCGCCCGGCACCGGCGGCGGCATCGCCGCGGCGCGTGACAGCGTGGCCGTGATCGACCTACAGGCGCTGACCGAGTTCGGCTACAAGACCAACACCTACGTCTCGCCGAACGACACCAGCGCCGAGCCGCCCGACACCTACATCTGGCGACTGAAGGCCGGCATCGACGTCAAGCTCCGCCCGCGCACGAGTTGGCTGCCCATCGTCGCCCAGGCGCAGGCCGCCGGCTGGTACGACATCCGCAACGATGCGTTCTACCACCTGCTCGACGTCGGCGTTCGCGCGCGGCTGGGCAACTGGCTCTACTGGGACATCTACCGCTACCAGAACGGCTGGGGCGCGCCAACGTTCAACACCGGCGACCAGCACAACTGGGGCTTCACCTGGCGCTTCTGAACCCGGGGTCAGGTCTCTGAATCAGGCACGATGTAACGACCAACGCGGCAGGTTGTTAACTGCCGCGTGAGATCGGGGTCTGACCCCGGGAGGGTGCCTTGGCGGCTGGGTGGGAGGCCGTGCTGACCGGCACCGGCACGTCGGTCGGCGTGCCGATGATTGGCTGTGACTGCGCCGTCTGCCGGTCCGACGATCCGCGCAACCGGCGGCTGCGTTCGTCGTTGCTGCTGCGGCGTGGCGAGACGCGGCTGGTGGTCGACGCCGGGCCCGACTTCCGCCAGCAGGCGCTGCGTTACGGCATCGACACGCTGGCCGGCATCATCCTCACCCACGAGCACGCCGACCACATGCTCGGACTCGACGACACCCGGCTCTACAGCCTGCGGGCGAGGCAGGCGATGCCGGTCTGGGGTCTGCCGGAGTGCCTCGAAGTGGTCGAGCGCGTGTTCGCTTACGCTTTCGCCGAATCGAACAGCGGCACGTTTCGACCGCAGCTCGACCTGCGGCCGGTCGAGCCCGACGCGCCGTTCGAAGCGGCCGGGCTGACCATCCTGCCCGTACCGGTGGAGCACGCCGGGCTGCGGGTGCTCGGCGTCCGGGTCGGCAACCTGGCCTATCTGCCCGACGTCAAGCAGGTGCCGCAGGAGTCGATGGAGCGGCTGCGGGGGCTCGACACGCTGATCCTCGACGGCCTGCGGCCGCGACCGCATCCGACGCACTTGAGCACCAGCGAGGCGGTGGCGTTGTGCCAGGAGTTGGCGCCGCGCCAGGCCTGGTTGACGCACTTGACCCACGACCTGGACGCGACGACCTTTGAGGCTACGCTTCCGCCGGCGATTCGGCTGGGCTATGACGGATTGACGTTGCCGTTCGACCCCGTGTCGGACCGGTGATGGTGTAACCGAGCCGGCGGATCACGCGCTCGAGCCCGGCGCGCAGCGAGACCACCGTTTCGGTGTCGGGCAGGTCGATGTTCAGGTCGACCAGCGTCTGGGCCATCATCGGCGAGACGCCGACCAGGAGCGTCCGCGCGCCGACCAGGCGGGCCGCCTGCACGGTTTGGATCAGCAGTGCGGCGACGTTGCTGTCCATTTCGGTCACGCCGGTGACGTCGAGGATGACGTACCGTGCCCGCTTGGCGCTGATGCGCTGCAGCAGGCCTTCCATCAGCATGTGGCCGCGGGCGCTGTCGAGCGTGCCGATCAGCGGGAGCATGACCACATCGTCCCAGATCTCGATCACCGGTACGCTCATTCGCCGCAGCTCTTCTTGCTGCGCTTCGATGGCGGCGATCTGGCCGGCCAGGATACGCTCCTGCCGGCGAGTGTGGAGCTGGGTGAACAGGTAGACCAAACGGTTCAGGCCGAACAGCGCCAACTGCAGCGCCACGCGCAGCTGCTCGGGGCTCTGCTCGTACTCGCGCCAGAGCGCGGGCATCAGCACCTGGTCGAAGCGCAGCAGCGCGCGGACGACGTCCTCGACCGGGATGCCCAGGCTGAGCCAGTGGCGGCCGATGCGGTTGACCGAGGCGGCCATCTCGGCCTCCTCGTCGACCCGCCCGGCGCGCGGCACGGCGGCCAGCAGGTCGACGATGTCCTGCCGGATCGAGACCACGCCGGCCAGCGAGGCCGACACCTCCCGCACCTGCTTGAGCGCCTCGCCGGTCAGCGTCTCGCTCGACCGCTCGATCCAGGCGCTCAGTTCATCGTGCATCGATGTCACCCCTCATGCCCGGTTCCACGGACCGCTCACGGCTCCTCCGGCCGGACCTCGACCTCGCCGCCGGCCTCACCCAAGTAGGCGCCGTCGGGCCCGGTCAGCACCGCCCGCGCGCGGCCGGTGCCCGGCTCAACCGCCAGCGGCAGCACAAACGCCGGCGTGGCCGTGGCCGGATCCAGCTCGACTGCGCCGCCCGCGGCAACCGCCGGTACGGGCAGGTTCCAGCTCAGCAGCACGCCCTTCTCGACCTCGATAGTCAGCTCGACGGCGCCGCCGGCCAGCGGACGGTCCGAGCCGTTGTCGACCGACAGGACCAGCGGCAGCACCTGTCCCGGCCGCGCGACACCCCGGCTGGTCAGCCGCGGCCGCGGGAAGCCGCTCACGGCACGACCTCGATGGCCGGGCTCTCGGCGGGGCGCTGGTTGGGCACGCGGAGCGCAACCGCCGCGGCGACCGCGCAGAGCACCGCGCCGGTGACGAACGGCACGGCCGGGCCCAGGTCATAGAGCATGCCGCCGAACAGCGGGCCGAAGATGCGGCCTAGGCTGCTCAGGCTCTGCGACACGCCGAGCACTTCGCCACGCCGGTCGGGCGGGCTGTGGAACGAGATCAACGCCGGCAGCGCGGCGGTGGCCAGGGCATTGCCGCTGGCTTGCAGCGTGCTGATGCCCATGATTCCGGCGACACTGCGCGCGGTGGCCAGGCAGGCCAGGCCGGCGACCATGAGCAGCAGGCCGAACTTGAGCAGCTTGGCCTCGCCGAAGCGCTTGGCCAGCGAGCCCATCGCCCCGCCCTGGATGACCGCCGCGATCAGGCCGATCCAGGCGAACACCTTGGCGGTGGCGATCTGCGCCATCCGCACGTCGGCGTCGTCGTGGACGGCCAGTCCGAGCGTGTCGATGATGAAGAAGCTCATCACCGCGTGGAGCACGGCGAAGCCGGCGGTGCTGATCAGGAAGACGAGCAGCAGCCGGGCGAGGATCGGCCGGCTGAAGCTCTCGCGCAGGGCCGGCAGATCGACCAGCCGCAGCGGCCCGGTCGCCGGCCGGCGCGCCTCGGGCGGCAGCGACTCGGGCAGGCGGAAGAGCACGACCAGGAAGCAGAGCG
>CAYONP010000054.1:295-39347 GCA_964405335.1 uncultured Fimbriimonadaceae bacterium | reverse complement strand
GTCGGCGGGTCGGCCAGCGCCGACCAGTCCGGCCGCTCGCCGGCCAGGCGGTTCCATTCGGTGTACCAGAACTGCCGGTAATCCTGGTGGTAGGTATCGAGCGAGCCGACGATCTTGTCGTCGATGATGCCGGCCAGCTCCTCGTACACGGCGGGATCGTCCGTGCTCCAGACCACGCCGCGCTGGAGCAGGATCTGCAGCCCGGTTAGGATCCAGCGCCAGCGGTCGAGCGGGTCGTGAAACTCGTTGCTGATGTTGTAAGCCAGGTTCCAAGCCTGGAAGGCGAACAGCCGCCCGCGCCGTGGTTGCAGCGCGGTAATCCAGTCGGCCGTCTGGACCATCTCGAAGTAGCGGCCCTGCTCCTGCTGCTCGGTCATGCGTAGCCAGAGATAGTCGACCACCACACCGTTGAGCCCGCCCAGCGCGACGCTGAGCAGTGCCACCTCGGGCGGCACGCGGTCATAGGCGGTCAGGGTCGGATCGACCCGCGAGCCGGTCAGCAGCCGCGGCGGCTGAACCACCGAGGCGCCTCCGAGCAGCCCGGCGGCGAGCAGCATCCAGCCGGCGGTGCGCCTCATCGGTCGGCTCCCAGCGCCAGCTCGCGGCGGGCGAAGACCAACATGCCGGCCAGCGCCGCGAGTCCGGTCTGCAGCAGACCAAGCTGCCAGGCCACCGCGGCGACCTCGCGCCACGGCACCAGCAGGCCGCTGGAGAGGCGGCCGAGCGGCGCGTGCAGGTGTAGCGAACCGGCCAGCCAGAGCACCGCGCGGACGAACCCGCGGCCGGCGAGCTCGAGCTGCAGTGGCGTGGTGGACGGGTCGAACAGCGCCTCGCCGGCGGCCAGTCGGCTGCCCAGGAACGGCACATGCGCCGCGCAGATCAGGTAGCTGAGCGCCGCGAAGGCGGCCACCGGGAAGCTCAACGCGCTGCCGAGCAGCAGCCCCAGCGCGGCGAGGAAGGCGAGCTGGAGCAGCAGAATGCCCGCGGCGCGGAGCAGATTGGCCGTGAAGCCGCCGACCTCGTAACGTAGCGCCGGTCCGTCGCCGAGGGGAAAGACCAGCGCCGCGCGGGAGTCGTTGCGCAGCCGCACGGTCAGCCGGCCGTCGGCGCCGACCAGTCGGCTCGGGATGCGGAAGGCCATGAAGGCGTCGGGCCGCAGCTCGCCGTGGACGTGCAGATGCTCGTCGCCGCTCCCCTCGGCCTCCCAGACCACGGTGGCCACATCGCCGCGCAGCGAGGCGGCGGCGCGGGCACGGAAACGGAACCAGACCTCCTCGACACCCGCCGGCGCGGTTACCTCGGCAAACTGCCACGCCTTGCCGCCGCCCGGCGGCACCGTCTGCCACTCGGCCTCCAGGTCGTTACGGATCGCCCGCCGCGCATAGAGCAGGTTGTCCTCCTCGGTCAGCACGCCGGCCGCCAGCCGCTCGGAGACGGTCGCCTCGGCGAGCGCGGCCAAGTCCGGCGTGTCGGGCAGAAGCTCGGCGCGCGCCGTGAGGATCTCCTGCCGGACCAGCGCGCGGTCGTCGTCGTCCCAACGCGGGTCGGCCACCGCGCGCCGCGCCTGCCAGGCCGCGCCGCCCACCGCGCCGGCGAGCAGGACCAGGTCGAGCAGCACGATGCCGAGCCACTTGCCGAGCCAGATGGTCCACCGCGCCACCGGCTTGACCACCACGAGCTGCAATTGCCGCTCGCTCACCTCGCGGGCCAGGCTGTCGGCGCCCAGCCAGAGCGTGGCCAGGCAGAGCAGGCCGTGACTGAGGCCGAGGGTATAGGCGAGCAGCAGGCGCACCCGGCCAGTGATGGTGCCATCGTCGCGCAACGACGGAGGGAGCAGCAGAACGACGACGAGGAGCATCGCGGCGACGGTCCAGAAGACCCGCAGCCGCAGCGCGGCGCGGATGGTCAGCCCGGCGACGGCGGCGAGGCTACGCATCGTCGTCACCGAAGGCCGCGTCGAGCGAGGCCGCCGCGGCGGCCAGCGATTGGTCCGACGGCTCCGGCTCCGGCTCGGCGGCCGGGGCCAGGCCGGCCAGGGCGTCCTCGGGCGAGCTCGGGTCAAGGAAGGCCGCCACGCCTTGCCGCTCCTCGCTGCCGGCGGTGCGGATGAGTTCGATGAAGTAGTCTTCGAGCGACCGCCGCCGCGAGCCGATGCCGAGCAGCTCGATCTCGGCGGAGAGGTTCGCCCGCACCGCCTCGAGCTGTTCGGCCGGCACGGTGATCTGCACCGCCTCGCGGTCGCTCAGCAGCTGATCGAGCGGACCGTAAGCGATGGTCCGCCCGGCGAGGAGGATCAGCACCTCGTCGCAGACGTCCTCGACGTCGGCCAGGATGTGCGAGCTGAGCAGCACCGTCTTGCCCCGCCCGGCGAGGGTGCGGATCAGGTCCTTGAACTCGCGGATGCCGAGCGGATCGAGCCCGCTGGTCGGCTCGTCGAGGATGACCAGGTCGGGGTCGTTGAGCAGCGCCTGGGCCAGGCCCAGCCGGCGCTGCATGCCCTTGCTGTACTCGCCTACCGGCCGCCGCCGAGCCGCGGTCAGGCCGACCATGTCGATCAACTGCTCGATTCGCTCGCGCCGCGCGGTGGCCGGCAGGTCGAACAGCTTGCCGAAGAAGGCGAGCGTCTCCTCGGCGTTAAGGAACGGGTAGAGCGGCGTCTCCTCGGGCAGGTAGCCGATCCGCTCCTTGGTCCGCACCGCGCTCGGCGGGCGGCCGAGGATGCTGATCCGCCCCCGCGTCGGCCGCAGCAGGTCGAGCAGCATCCGGACCGTGGTCGACTTGCCCGAACCGTTGGGTCCAAGCAGCCCAAACACGCGGCCATGCTCGATGGTGAAGCTGAGCGAGTCGACGGCGGTGACCCGCGGCCGGCCCCAGAAGTCGCGGAAGACGCGGCTCACCTGCTCGACGGCGATGACCGGCTCAGCCATGGATCGCCTCGCCGAGCGACTCGCCGGCGCGCACCAGCCGGGCCGAGTTGAACACCACCAGCAGCTCATCGAGTGGCCGCAGCAGCGCCGCCAGCGCCGGTGTGAGCCATCCGGCGCCCGAGGCAATCAGGCCGATCACCACCGCCGCCAGGGCCAGGCCGAGGTTCTGGTTGACCACCGTCCGCGTCCGCCGCGCCAGGCGCAGGAGGAACGGCACCAGACGCAAGTCGGCCGACTGCAGCGCCACCGCGGCGCTGTTGAGCGCAATGTCGTTGCCGCCCGCGCCGATGGCGACGCCGAGGTCGGCGGCGGCCAGCGCGGCGCCGTCGTTGACCCCATCGCCGACCATGACCACGGTCATCCCGCGGGCACGGACCGCTTCGACATAAGCCGTCTTCTCCTCGGGCAGTTGCCGCGCGCGCCGCTCGCCGATGCCCAGCTCGGCGGCCACGCGGCCGGCCACCTCGTCGCGGTCGCCGGTGACCATGGCGGTCAGCGCAACCCGCTCGTCACGCAGCGCGGCGAGCGCCTCGGCCGCCTCGGGCCGGACCTTGTCGCGCAGCTCGAACCAGCCCAGCGGCGCCCCGTCGGCCAGGCAGTAGACCAGGCTGACCCCCTCGGCGCGGGTGGCCGGCGGCACTTCGAAACGCTCGGGGTCGACGCCGGCCTCGAGCATCCACTCGGCGGTGCCGGCGCGCACCAGGCTGCCGTTGACCCGCGCGCTGACCCCGCGACCGGCGGTCTCGGCGAAGTCGACCGGCGCGACCAGCGGCACGCGATGCTCGCCGGCCAGGCGACCGAGCGCCGCGGCCACCGGGTGGCGGCTGCCCTGCTCGGCGCTGGCGGCTAGGCGCAGCAGCTCCGCGCGGGTCGCCTCACCCAGCGGCTGCAGCCCGGCCACTTCGAGCTCGCCGGTGGTCAGCGTGCCGGTCTTGTCGAACAGGAAGGCGTCGGCGCGGGCCATGGTCTCGAGGTGCGCCGCGCTCTTGACCAGCACGCCCAGCCGCGCCGCGGCGCTCAGCGCGGCCACCACCGCCGTCGGCACGGCGAGCAGGAACGACTCCTGCACGGCCACCACCAGCATCGCCACCACCCGCGTGAAGTCATGGGTGAAGAACCAGACCAGGCCGGCCAGCATGAGCACCACCGGGGTGTAGATGCCGGCGTAACGGTCGATCAACCGCTGCACCGGCAGGCGGCTGCGTTCGGCTTCGAGGATCAGCCGCCGCACGCGGCCGAGAGTGGTCTCCTCGCCGACGCGGGTGACCTCCACCTCGAGCACGCCGGTGAGGTTGCTGGTGCCGGCGTAGACCTCGTCGCCGACCCGCTTGTCGACCGGCAAGCTCTCGCCGGTGACGGTGGCCTGGTCGACTGTGCTGGTACCCGAGCGCACGCGCCCGTCGGCCGGTACATTCTCGCCCGCCCGGATGCGGATTCGGTCACCGGGGCGCAGCTCGGTCAGGGCGACCTCGACCTCGGCGCCGTCGCTCAGGCGGGTCGCCGTGCGCGGCGCGAGGCGCATCACCGCCTCGACCGCGGCCCGGGCGCCGACCGCCGAGCGCGTCTCGATCAACTGGCCGAGCTGCAGGAACAGCGCCACCGCCGCGGCGCTGAACAGATCGCCCTGGGCAAACGCGGCCAGCACGCCGATGGCGACCAGCTCCTGGATCGACCGACGCCCCGAGGCCTCGCGCAGCGCCCGCCACAGGATGGGCAGCGCCAGAATCAACGCCGCCAGCCCGGCACTCACCTCGGCGGCCAGCGGATTGTCGGCGTAGACCCAGCGGGCGAGCAGCGCGTTGAGCAGCAGCGCCGCGCCGGCCAGGGTGCGGACCACCCGGCGGCGCAGCACCCGCAGCTCGTCGGCCGGGCTGATCATGGTCCCGGCTCAACCGGCGCCTGCCGGCGCGGCTGGCGATGCTCGCGCAGCTCCAGCTCACCGCTGCGCGGCAGCACAATCAGGTCGGCCCGTTCGGCCGCGGCGCGCCGCGCGGCGCCGCGCAGCCGGCGGCGGAACAGCTCCGGGTCGGCGCGGAACTCGGGCAGGAGCTGCTCGAACCGCTCCGCCTCGGCGCGCAGCCGCTGCACATAGGTGGCCGACCGAGCCTGCGCCTGAGCCACGATGCGCGCGGCCCCGCCGGCTGCCTCCTGCTGCCGGCGAGTGGCCTGCCGATTGGCTTCATCGACCGCCTGACGCCACCGTTCGGCCGCCTGCGATGCCTGGTCGAAGGCCGCCCGCACCTGCCGCGGCGGGGCCAACTCGAGCAGCCGCACCCCGCGCGGTCGCAGGCCGAGATCGAGCCCCTGCAGCCGCGCCGTCAGCAGCGCCTCGACCCGCTCACGGAACGTCTGCTGCTCGCGCAGCGCCGCGTCGACCGCGCGCTCGACCGCGGCCTGGCTGACCGCGCCAACCAGCGCCGACTCGACGGTCGCCTCGACATCGCCGGCGGCGAACAGGTAACGCGCCGGGTCGGTCACCTCGTAGGTCGCCTCCCAGCGGGCGTGGAGCAGGTTGCGGTCAGCGGTGATCAGGTAGCCGTCGCGGCCGGGCCGCAGCGTCTCCGGCGGCGCGCCCTCCTTGCCGGTGGCACGTTCGGCGTCGGTCAGGGCATACCAGAACGCCTCCGTGGCGACCGTGCGCGGCGTGCCGACATCGACCCGCCGCACCTCGCCGATGGGCGCCGGCCAGGCGACGTGCAGGCCGGGGCCGTTGACCCGCCGCTCGCCCTGCCCGGCCGGCCGGCCCAGCCGCAGCTCGACCGCCCGCTCGTGCTGGCGGACGACATAGAAGCCGCTGCCCAGGTAGGCCAGCAGCGCCAAGCCAAGCACCAGCCGCAGCGCCGCGACGGTGCCGCTCAACGCCTCAGCCAGGGCACCGCGGAGCTGGGGCTGCTCGCTCACGGCGCGCCATCCGTCAACTGTCGCAAGCCTGGGTACCGCCCCGCCTCGATGACGAGCGTAGTCTGGTCGTCGACCAGGCGCTCGAGCGCCTCGACCTCCTGGAGGAACTCCGCCAGCTCGGGGCTCTGGGCAAACACGCGGTAGCTCGCGGCGGCCTCCTTTTCGGCCTCGCCCTCGATCCGCAGCGCCTCGGCCTCGGCCGCGCCGACGGTCTGTTCGTAGGCCGCGTCGGCGGCGGCGGTGACCTTCCCCGCCTCGGTGGTGCCGGCGGCCAATAGCTCCTCGGCCGCCTTGCGCCGCTCGGCGGTCATCCGCTCGAGCACCGCGGCGGTCACCGCCTCGGGCAGCGCCAGCCGTCGCACACCGATCTGCTCGATCGCCACGCCATAGCCAGCCAGCGCCGGCCGCAGCGCCGTGGTCAGGGTGCTCTCGATGCCGCCGAACGGCTCCTCGCCGGCGGGCGCGGCGAGCAACTGGTCGAACGTTACGCCGCCCACCGTCGCGCCGAGCTGCGTGGCCAGTTCGCGCTCGAGCCACTCCTCGCCACGGCTGGTGGAGCCGTCGCGCTCGAGGAAGGTCAGTGGATCGTCCACCCGCCACAGCGCGTAGAGCTCGATCTGCACCGTCTTCTTATCGCTGGTGATGGCCTGGCGCATCGGCGCGATGAAGCTCTGCAACCGGCTGTCGAAGCGGTGCACCGCCTGCACCGGCCAGGGTAGCTTGAACGTCAGCCCCGGCTCGGCCACCGCCCGCGCCGGCGAGCCGAAGGTGGTCACCACCACCGCCTCGCCCGGCCGCACGCAGAAGGCCACCATGCCGACCGCGAAGGCCAGCACCACCGCCACCGCCAGCGCCGTCGCCGCGGGCGAGCGTTCATCGGGTGCGGGCTGGTCACTCATCGCTCGTCTCCGGCGGAGCAATCGGCGCGTCGAGCAGTTCGCTCCGCGCGCGCTCCTGCAGGTCCATGGTCAGCTTGCTCACCGGCACCGTCACGACGGTCTTCTCGCGCCCGGCCAGCGCGGCCTCGAGGGCCTGCAACCGCCGCCGCGTGCGGAACGTCCTCGGCTCGGCCCGGGCCGCCGACAGCACGCCGGCAAACCAGCCGCGCCGCGCCGACGCCGTCGCCCGTGTCCGCGCCGCGCGGCCGTCGGCCAGCGCCCGCGCCTGTTCGGCGGCCACCTCGGCCTCGGGCGCACGATGCGCCGCCGCCGCCTCGGCGGCCAGGATGGCCGCCGACTGCTGCTCGCCGGCTTGGGTCACTGCTTCGAACGCCTCCCGCACCGGCGCCGGTGGGCCGCTGCCCACAAAGCCGACGCCGCGGATCACCACGCCCAGCCCCGCCGCCTCGGCGCCGGCGGCCACGCCCCGGGCGATGGCCTCGGCCGCGCTGGTCTCGCCACCGCCGAGCAACTCGAACAACGTCGAGCCAGCCATGCAGCGGGCCGTTTCGCGACGCAGCAGGTCGGCCAGCAGCCGCTCGGGCTCGGCCGACGACTCGAGCCAGCGGCGCGGATCGACTAGCTCGTACGAGAGGTACAGCTCGGCCTGCAGCAAGTCGGCCGGCGCGCCGTCGACGGCATCGGCCGCGGCGACGATGTAGAGCTCGTCCGCCGCCGGCGCCAGCGCCTCGGCCGGGCCGAGCGTGATGGTCTGCACCTGCCGCGCCGGCAGCCGGACATGCCGATCGACCGGCCAAGGCGCGAGGAGGTGGAAACCCGGCCCGAGCGGCGCCGTCGGCCGGCCGAGCCGGTAGCGCACGGCGACCTGGTCGGGGCCGACGAAGAGCAGGCAGGAGAGGAGCCACAGCGCCGCTGCCTGGAACAGCAGGAAGGGCAGCAGCGCCCGCCGCGCCAAGCCGTAGAACTGCGTCCGGCTGACCTTCCAGCCGAACTGGTAATCGAGCGTCGCCGCGAGGTTGTCGACGATGCCGGCCGGATGCACCAGCAGGGCGAGCAGCCGGCCCTCATAGACCACCCGCGCCGGCCCGCTGCCCCGCGAGCGGTACCAGTCGAGGCCGAGGGTGAGCAGCCGGTCGACGGCGACGAGCACGAGCAACACCGCCACGCCGCGCGCGGCATAGGTCGCTTCGGCGCCCGGCCAGAGCGACCAGGCGACGCCGCCGCAGCCGGTGCCCACGGTCAGCAGCAGCAGGTGGCTGGTCGGTCGCAGGGCCGGCGCGTTGCGCTCACCGGCCAGCGCGCCGAGCACCCGGCCGGCGGCAAAGGCGGCAAAGGCTAGGCCGCCGAGCAGCGCGGCGAGGTAGGTCCGGCTCGCCTCGGCCACCGTACCGGCGTCGACCGCCATGCCCCAGCGAAACACCTGCCCGCGCCACAGCCAACGGGCCAGGGCCAGTTCGAGCAGCGCCAGCGCCAGGCAGGCCGCCGGCACGAACCAGCGTTCGAACTGCTCGCGGCCGCGGGCGGCGTCGAGGAAGCGCGCGCCGTCCTCGAACAGGCGATGCTGTGCCGCCTCGGCGGCGGCCCGGTCGCGCGCCTCGTCCTGCTCGCGCTGGAGCGCGGCCAGGTGCAGCGCGGCCAGACAGGCCAGCGCCGCGGCCGGCAGCAGCGGCGCGACGGCGGCGAGCGCGACGAGCGACCGCGCGGCCAGCGCCAAGGCAACCGCGACCAGCGCGGCGACGACGAGGATCGCCGCGGTCCAGGTCGCCAGTCGATGCGTGGCCATGCTCATGACATGCGGTTACCCGATCGCCCGCCGCTCAAAAACCGCGCCGGCCAGGACCCACAGCCCAGCGAGATAGGCCAGCGCATAGCCCCCGGCGCGGGCGACGTAGCTCCAGCTCACGGCCACCTCCTCGGCCAGCGCGTCGGCAATCCAGAACGGCTGCCAGTTCGGCAACACTCTATGGACAATCGCCGCCGCCCAGCTATTCGCCGCCGCGCGGCCGAACAGATAGTCCGACAGCAAGCCGACCGCGAAGACGACCAGGGTGACCATCAACGCCGGCGCCGCGGCGAACCGGAGCGAGGCGATCATCGCCACGCCGGCGGCCAGCATCGCCGCCGGCCAGAGCAACACCAGGGCCGGCAGCAGCGTCAGGTCGATCTGCGCCACGCCGGGCCGCCCGCCGCCCGGGAGCGCCAGCAGCAGGCCGAAGCCCAGCGCCAGGGCCGCCGTGACGCTGACCACCACGGCGCCGCAGAACGACTTGCCGAACAGGAAATCGGCGCCGGCGGCGGCCAGCAACCCGGCGGCGATGGCGCCGGCGTAGAGACCGGCGGCGGTGCGGTCGACCAGGTAGTCATCGAAGCAGACCCGGCTGGCCCACAGCGTGGCCAGGCCGAGCGCGAGGCAGAACAGCCCACTGGCCGCGGCCAGGCCGAGCAACTTGCCGAGCAGAAAGCTCCACCGCCCGACCGGCTTGCTCAGCACCGCGTTGGCCGTCTGCCGGCGCACCTCGTCGCCGACGGTCTGCACCGCGCCGGCGGCGGCGGCGAAGCTGGCGGCGCACAGCGTCAGGGCGAGCAGGCTGTCGGCCACCAGCCGCCGCTTCTCGAGGAACGAGAGGTAGTCGAACGTCGGCAGCACGCCGGCGAGCACCACGGCGGCGAGGAAGACCAGCGCGAACAGCGGCGCGCGCAGGATGTCGGCCAGCGAGTTCTGCGCGATGGCGGCGAGTTGTCGTAACCTCAGGCCCATGCGTGCCGGTGTCCGAGAGTATGGTACCCGCCGGCGCGCGGGTTGCTACGCCGGCTCAGCCGATGAACTCCGGCTCGACCATGTGCGGGATCAGGCCCCGCTCATAGCCCTCGCGCAGCAGCCGCCGCACCGCCTCGCGCCCCTCGTCGCCATAGTCGACCGTGCGCTCGTTGACGTACATGCCGACGAAGGTGTCGGCCTGCTCGCGCGGCAGGTCGCCGGCGTAGCGCAGCGCGTAATCGAGCGCCTCGTCCCGATGCTCGAGCGCGTAGCGGATGCTCGCTTTCAGGTCGGCGGCGATGTGTTGCATCAGCGTGGGACCGAGGTCGCGCCGGACCACGTTGCCGCCGAGCGGCAGCGGCAGGCCGTGACGCGAGTGCCACCACTCGCCGAAGTCGAGCAGCAGCACCAGCCGGCTGTCGCCGAAGGTGAGCTGAGCCTCGTGGATCAGCACGCCGGCCTCGACCTGGCCGTCGGCCACCGCCTGTGGGATGCTGTCGAACGGCAGCGTGACCGTCCGCGCCTCGGGCAGCAGCAGGCGGAGCACCAGGTAGGCGGTGGTCAACGTGCCGGGCACCGCGATGGTCACCTCGCGCAGCTCGTCGGTGCTCAGGTGCCGCCGGGCGACCAGCCGCGGGCCGTAGCTGGCCTCGCCCATGCTCGCGCCCGAGCTGAGCAGGGCGTACTTCTCGGTCAGGTGCGCATAGGCATGGATGCTGACCGCGGTGACCTCGTACCGACCTTCGTGCGCCCAGCGATTGAGCGTTTCGATGTCCTGCAGCGTGTGCTCATAGACCCGGTCGCCGGTGTCCAGGCGGCCGGCGGTCAGGGCATAGAACATGAAGGCGTCGTCAGCGTCGGGGCTGTGCGCCACGCGAATCAGCATCGGCGCTATTCCTCGGGGGTCTCGGCGGCGGTGACGGCGATCTGGTAGCGGACCTCGGCCGTGCCGTTGGCCGGCACGGTCACCTCGGCGGTGGCCGCGCCGTCGCGCACCGGCGTGAACGGCGTGGTCGCGGCGGTCATGCTCCACGCGCCCGGGCGCCGCTCGACCAGCCGGACGGTGATCTCCTCGGTGCGCAGGTTGCGCAGCCGGACGGTGCGGCGGATCGGCCCGCCCTCGGGCGCCGCCGTCTCGATCTGCAGGTCGACGTCGTCGGCCGGGCCGAGGTCGAAGCTCAGCGGCGCATCGACCGCCACGCCGCTCAGCTCCTGGCGACCGACGAGCTGCAGCCGGCCGACGCGATCGGGGGCATAGAGCCGCGCCGGCCCGGGCGGCAGCGGCAGGCCGAGACCGCTGGCGGCGTCGTTCTTCAGCTCGGCGGTCAGCCGCACGCCGGCCAGACCGGCCGGCTCGAGCGTCGCGACATACCGCACCTGCGAGCGGGCCGCCGGCAACTGCACCAGCGCGAACCGCTTCGCCTCGCCGTCGGGCAGGTCCACCGGCTGCGGCAGGTAGTAACGCCGGGCCGTGCCGGCGGCAGCCGGCTCGTCGCCCGGCTCGGCACTCGGCCGGTCGATGAAGATCAGGCCGGCCTGGGCCAGGTCGGCGCCGCTTTGGTTGTCGACCCGCACCCAGGCTTCGAAGCCGACCAGCCGGTCGCTGTCGCGCGCCGTCAGGGCATAATCGGCCTGCCAGGTGAACCCGCCGGTGAGGTAACTGACCTCGATCTCGGTCGACCCGGCGCGCTCGGCGCGGGTGCGCCAGCGCAGTCCGGGCGCGCGCTCGACCAGCGCCGAGACCGGCAGCACCACCTCGCCGCCGAGCGGGAGCAGGTGAACGCCGGTCGAGGTTTCGACGACCAGACCGCTCTCTTCGCTGGCCAGCAGCCTGCCCTCGGCCACCTGCCGGCCGCCGTCGCGGACCTCAATGGTCTCGCCCAGCGAGGCCGACAGCAGGCTCTGCATCGTCGGTCGGCTCAGGCTGCCGCTCTGCTCGAGCACCTGCAGGCCGGCCGCTGGATCGAGCGCCCGCAGGCCGATGCTGTCGGCGACAATCTGCGTCGGCACGGCGTCGAGCGTGAGCTCGTTCTCGCCCACCGTCAGGTCGACGTTGCGCCGGCGCTGCACCAGGGCGTTGCCGTCGGTGTGGAGGATGACCTGGTACGGCCCCAGGTCGGGCGGCGTGTCGTCCTCGACCGCCCAGGCGGCCGGCGCGGCGGGGGCGGCGGTGCCCTCGACCTCGGCCGTGGCGTCGATCACGTCGGCATCGAGCGTGGCCAGGTCCTCGGTGGGTGGCGGCGGTTCGTCGGCCAGCTCGACCGTCTCGGGCGTCTCGAGCGCCTCCATCTCAGGCTCTGCTTCGGCCTCTTGTGCGGTCGCCGCGAGCCGGAGCAGGCCCGAAGCCGCCAGCGCCGCGACGAGCAGGATGCCGTACCGCCTCCGCGCCATTGCCCTCTCCGGCACGCCGGGAGTATAGCATAACGCCGCATCGCGCCGTTGCCGGGCCCCGGCGGCTATGGTAGCATTCGCGCGAGGCGTCTCGTCGATGAGCCCACCCCCGCCGCAGGTCTCCGTGGTTGTGCCGGTGTTCAACGAGGTCGAGAGCCTGCCCGAACTCCACCGCCGGATCACCAGCGCCCTGACCGACGCCGGGCTCAGCTACCAGCTCATCCTGGTCGACGACGGCTCGACCGACGGCTCGCGCGAGCTGCTGCGCCAACTGGCCGCCGACCCGGCTGTCCGCGTGGTCCTGTTCCGCCGCAACTTCGGCCAGACGGCGGCGATGCAGGCCGGGTTCGACCATGCCGCCGGCGCGGTCATCGTCCCGCTCGACGCCGACCTGCAAAACGACCCGGCCGACATCCCGGCGATGCTGAGCATGCTCGACGAGGGTTACGACATCGTCAGCGGCTGGCGCGCCGAGCGGCAAGACCACTGGCTGCGCCGGCTGCCCAGCCGGATCGCCAACGGGCTCATCGCGCAGATCACCGGCGTGCCCATCCACGACACCGGCTGCACGCTGAAGGCCTACCGCCGCGAGGCGCTCGAGCCGCTGCGGCTCTATGGCCAGTTGCACCGCTTCATCCCCGCCCTGGCCGCCGCCTATGGCGCGCGCATCGGCGAAATGCGGGTCCGCCACCACCCGCGCCGGTTCGGCGCCAGCAAATACGGCCTCGGGCGCACCACCAAGGTGATTCTCGACCTGATGCTGGTCAAGTTCCTGACCGTTTCGATGCAGCGGCCGGTGCATGCCTTCGGCCGCTGGGCGCTGCTCGCCACGGTGCTCGGCATCGGCAGCGCCGGCATCGGCCTGGTTCGCCTGTTCGCCGGCGGCGACGACTTCGGCCAGTGGCTGATCGCCTCGGTGGTGCTGGCCACCTTCGGCAGCCAGCTCTTTGCCTCGGGCGCGCTGGCCGAGCTGTCGACCCGGACCTACCATGAGAGCACCGGCCGCCGCACTTATGTCGTCGCCGAGGTGATTGACTGATGCGCTTCGCCGTCTGCAACGAGATGTTCGAGCAGATGCCCTTCGACGAGGTCTGCCGCGTCGCCGCGGAGATCGGCTACCAGGGCGTCGAGATTGCGCCGTTTACCCTCGCCGAGCAGGTTGGCCAGCTCGACGCCGCCGCCCGCCGCGCGATTGCCGACACCGCCGCGCGGCACGGGCTGACGATCGCCGGAACACACTGGCTGCTGGTCAAGCCGGCCGGCCTGCATATGAGCACGCCCGACGATACGGTGCGCCGGCGCACCCGCGACTACTTCATCGAGCTGGTCCACTTCTGCGCCGACATCGGCGGCGAGATCCTGGTTTGCGGCTCGCCCAAGCAGCGGACCGTGATCGACACGCCCGAGGCCTCGCGCGAGCGACTGGTTGCGATCTTTCGCGACGTGGCGGCCGTCGCCGGCGAGCGCGGGGTAACCTTCTGCCTCGAGCCCCTGGCGCCGAGCGAGACCGAGTTCATCAACACCGCCGCAGACGGGGTGGCGATCATCGAGGCCGTCGACCACCCGAGCTTCCGGCTGATCCTCGACTGCAAGGCGATGAGCGGCAGCGAGTCGGCGCCGCTGGACCAGGTGATCCGCAACAACCGCGAGCATCTGCGGCACTTTCACGCCAACGACCCGAACCTGCTCGGTCCCGGCATGGGCGAACTCGACCACCGGCCGCTCGGCGCGGCGCTGCGCGACATCGGCTACGCCGGCTGGGTCTCGGTCGAAGTGTTCGATTTCGCGCTGGGCGGGCCCGAGCTCGCCCGGCGCAGCTTCGCGACGCTGCGCGAGTGCTATGCCTGAGGCGGCAACCATGGCCGAGACGACCATCACTCACGACGATCAGCTCCGCGCCTGGGGGCGCGAACATGTCAACCCGGCGATGCTGCGGCTGCTTGAGTTCATGGGCTACGGCGGCGTGGCCGAGCGCGCCGCCGGCTGCGAGGTGTGGGACAGCGAGGGCAACCGCTACCTCGATTTCCTCGGCGGCTTCGGCGTCTTCGCGCTGGGCCACCGCCCGCCCGAGGTGATCGAGGCGGTGCGCCGGCAGCTCGAGCGGATGCCGCTCTCGGTGCGCATGTTGGTCGACCCGCCAACGGTCGAGCTGGCCGCCCTGCTGGCCGAGGTGACGCCGGGCGAGCTGCGCTACACCTTCTTCACCAACAGCGGCGCCGAGGCGGTCGAAGGCGCGCTCAAGCTGTGCCGTGGCTGGTTCGCCCTGTCGGGCGCTCCGCGGGCGAAGGTGGTGGCGACCGAGGGCGCCTTCCACGGCAAGACCTTCGGCGCGCTCAGCGCCTCGGGCCGGCCGAAGTACAAGGCGCTGTTCGAGCCGCTGGTGCCGGGCTTCGTCCACGTCCCGTTCGGCGACGCCGACGCGTTGGCCGCCGCGGTCGACGGCGACACGGCGGCGGTCATCCTCGAGCCGATCCAGGGCGAAGGCGGCGTGATCATCCCGCCCGACGGCTACCTCGCCGCCGCGCGCAGCATCTGCGATCGCCACGGCGCCAAGCTGATCTTCGACGAGGTGCAGACCGGCCTGGGCCGCTGCGGCACGCTGTTCGCCTGCGAGCACGAGGGCGTCGCGCCCGACGTGCTCTGCCTGGCCAAGGCGCTCGGCGGCGGCGTGATGCCCCTCGGCGCGTTCATCGCCGTGCCCGAGCTGTGGTCGCTGTTCGACGACAACCCGCTGCTCCACTCGAGCACCTGGGGCGGCAACCCGCTCGCCTGCGCCGCCGGCCTGGCCGCGGTGCGATCGATCATCGAACAGGACCTGCCCGCGCGGGCGGCCGAGCAGGGCGCGCGGCTCGTCTCCGGACTCCGCGAGCGGCAGGCGCGGTATCCCGAGATCATCAAGACGGTCCGCGGGCGCGGGCTGCTGATCGGCGTCGAGTTCTGGGACGAGGATGTGGCCGGCCTGGTCATCGCCCAGATTGCCGTCCGCCGCGTGCTGGTCGCCTACACGCTGAACAACCCGACGGTGATGCGCCTGGAGCCGCCGCTGATCGTCACCGACGCGGAGCTCGACGAGCTGCTCGGCGTGCTGGACGAGTCGATCGAGATGACCAAGGCCTTGCTGGAGCAACTCGGTGAGTGACTGCCGCCGCGGCCGGATCGACGGTGCCTGGCTCAAGCGGCTGACGGTCCACACCGACGACCGCGGCCTGCTGGCCGAACTGGCCCGCGCTGACGACCCGTATCTCGGCGCCGGGCTCGCCGCCATCGCTCAAACAACGCTGACGATGAGCTACCCCGGGGTGATCAAGGCGTTCCACTGGCATCACCGGCAGGACGACGCCTGGGTCTGCCTGCGCGGCATGATCCAGGCGGTGATGCACGACCTGCGCGACGGCTCGCCGACCGCCGGGGTAACCGAGCAGTACGCCATCGGCGAGCACAACCCGCAGATGCTGATCATCCCCCGCGGCGTGGCCCACGGCTACCGCGTCCTCGGCGCCGAGCCGGCCTGGATCGTCTATCACACCAGCGCGGTCTATGACCCGACCGACCCGGATGAGGAGCGGGTGGCGTTCGACGATCCGCGGATTGGGTTTGACTGGTCGACGCGGGCTCGCTGACTCTCACTCCCAAAACCGCGGCAATCCCTCGGTCGCCGCGCGGATGCGGTCGCGCAGCGCCGCCGCGGTCTCGAAATCCTCGCCCGACACCGCCTCGTCCAACTGCCGCTGGAGCAGCTCGATGTCGGACTGCGGGCGCTCGCGATCGAGGCTGCGCAGGCGGTCGGCCAGCACCTCCAGCTCGCTGGTGCAGTCGACCTGCACGTGCTCGGCGGCGAAAGCGCGGATGGTCGTCGTCGCCGTGGTCAGCACCCGTTCGGCCGAGGTGTAGTCGAGCTGGGTGATGTACAGCTCGGCCCGCGCCAGGGCGTTCATCATCAGGATGTAGGGCCGGTAACGCTCGATCGCCCAGCTATCTTCGCGCCGGCGCGCATGGCGCTTGAGGAAGTCGGCCACGCGCAGGTTGCGCGCCGTGTCGCGGGCGACCTCGGTGTGGTAGCCCAGGTGGTGCAGCACGGCGTAGCGCTGATAGACCAGTGTCGCCTCGTCGCGCAACCGCTCGCAGTCGGTGGCATCGAGACCAAAGCCGTCGGTGGTCTGATGCTCGGCCTGGTGCCGGCGCAGGTGGTCGAGGTAGTAGTCGAGCCACGACTTGTGACCCTCGGGCTGCAGGCCGTCGGGCCGGTCGGTCATCTCGAGCTGGAGCAGGCCCATGTCGATCCGGATCTGCAGGATCTGGCGGCCGTCCTCGAAGGTGATCACCCGCGCGTTGAGGTTCTCCGGATCGTACGGCCAATCGCGCAGGATGTCGTCGAGCGAATGACGCATCGCCCTCTCCGTCAGCCGAGGCAGGCGCGCAGGTAGGCCACGTCGGCGGCCAGCAGCACGCGGTGCTCGTCGGCGCTCGCCGGCGGCGTGCCGTCGGCGCGGCGGACGAACTCGACCTCGACATACCCTGAATAGCCAAGCGACCGCAGCGTACCGAGGATCTCCCGGTAGTCGAGCTGCCCGGCGGCCAGCGAACTCGGACCCGAGGCGCCGAAGCTCTGTGCATGGACATGGCTGATCCGCGGCCAGAGCGCGATCAGCTCGCGCACCGTCTCGGCCGTGTCGTGGCCTTCGAGGTACTGGAAGCAGAGGCCCAGCCGCGGGTCGTCGACGGTCTCGAGCAGCCGCTGCGCGCCGGCCAGCGATTCGGTCAGCGTCCGGCCATGCCGCTCGACGACGAGGTGGCGCTCGCCGCACGAGTCGAGCAGTCGGGCGAAGTCGTCGAGGCACTGCTGCCACTGCGCCTCGCTCGCCTCGGCGTCGGAGCCGCCGCCGGCCCAGACGCGGAGCCGCGGCGCGCCGAACCCCTCGGCGGCGGCCAGCACGCCGGCGAGCTGATCGGCGTAGCCGTCGACACCGGCGCGCAGGTAGCTGCCATAGGCCGCGGGCTCGAGCCCGGCGCGGAGCACGACCTCGCGCACGGCAGCGCCGGCTTCGCCCGACAGCGCGGTCAGGTGCGGCGGCTGGCCCCACAGTTCGATGCCGTCGCAGCCGGCGGCGGCGGCCTGGGCACAGACCTCGGCGAGCGGGTCGGTGCGGCGCGAGATGGTACACAGCCCGATGTTCACGTTGCCCGCTGCCCCTGCGGCGGACGGACCTCGACGTCGACCCGCTGCCGCACGCGACTGCCCGGCGGGACCGAGTGCATGAGGAAGACGTTACCGCCAATCTCGCTCCCGCGGCCGATGGTCACATCGCCCAGGATGGTCGCGTTGGCGTAGAGGATGACGTCGTCCTCGACGGTCGGATGCCGGCGGATGCGCTTCTGCGGATGGCCCTGCTCGTCGAGCGGGAAGCTCTTCGCGCCGAGGGTGACGCCCTGGTAGAGCTTGACCCGATCGCCGACCTGCGCGGTCTCGCCGATGACGATGCCGGTGGCATGGTCCATGAAGAAGCTGCCGCCGATCTTCGCCCCCGGGTGGATGTCGATGCCATACAGCCCGTGCGTCTGTTCGGACATGATCCGTGGCACCACCGGCACATCGGCAAGGTAAAGCTGGTGCGCGATGCGGTGGCTGGCGATGCAATGCAGGCCGGGGTAGCAGAGCATCACCTCGGCGTAGCTCAACGCCGCCGGGTCGCCGTTGTAGCCGGCCGAGATGTCCTCGATCAACTGCTCGCGGATGCCCGGCAGCGCGGCGTAGAAGTCGCGCAGGATGTCGACCGCCTCGGCCATCATCGCCTCGGGCGTGGGGCGCTCGACACAACCTTCCAGGCGCTCGGCCTCGAGCCGGGCATAGGCGCCCAGCCAGCGCAGCGGCAGGGCGTTGGCGATCTCGACGGCGAGCAGGCGAAAGGCCCGGCTCAGCCGCTCGTTGAGGAACGGCTCGAGCATCCGCGGCTGCACCGCCTCGCGCGACAGGCCGGCGGGCAGCAGTGCGGCTTTGAGCAGCTCGAAGCCTTCGATCACCCGCCGCTTGTTGGGCAGGTTCGGGCCGACGCTGTCGGGCCGGTCGGTGTCGCAGCCGGCATAGAGCGGCAGCAGACCCTCGACCACCTCTTCAATCGCCCGCCCGAGCGGCTCACTGTCAACCATGCTCGATCCCGCTTCGGCAGCGACATCATAGTGCTGCGGCAGTACCATCGTCAACGCCGGCGACGGGGAGGTGGGTTCGCCCGGCGGCGAACCGATCGGCGGAGCCCGACATGCCGTCCCTGCTCTGCCTGCTCTGCCTCGCCGCCGCGCCACAGCGCGTGCAGACCGAGGCCGTCGGTCTGACCCTCGCTGGCGGCACGGTCACCGCGCTCGACAACCGGCTGACCGATGAGCGACTGGTCGGCCCCGAGGCGCCGCTGCTCGGGCTCTGGCGACGCCTGCCCGAGGGTGCCTTCTCGTTCGAGCCGGGCGAGCAGTCGGCCGCCGGCCGGCTGACCACCACCGTGGCGGCGCGCGGCGAGGCGGTGACCGTCACCCAGCGCGCCACCGGCCAGGCCGGCCTGCGCGGCGCGCAGTGGGGCGTCTCGCTGCCGGCCGATGCGGTGGTGCTCGTCCCCGGCCACTCCGGACTGCGGCTCGACGGCGCCTCGCCGGTCACGCAGATGACCTTCGACTACCCGATCACCTGGGAGTGCCAGTTCGTCATCATCGAGACGGCGCGCGGCGGGTTCCTGATCCGCTGCGAAGACGACGCGCAGGTGTTCAAACGGCTGGAGTATCGCCGCGACGCCGACGGCACGCGGCTGACCATCGAGACCCAGGCCGGCGCGCCGTGGCAGACGGCGACCGAAGTGCCGCCGGCGACCTGGGTGATCGAGGCGTTCGCCGGCGACTGGACCGTCGGCGCGGGGCGCTACCGCGCCTGGGCGCGCGAGCGGTTCGACCTGACCGAGGTTGCCGCGCAGCAGCCGGCCTGGGCCGGCGAGATCCAGTTCATGGTCATCTCGGGCCTGGCGCCCGCGCTGCTCGACGCACTGGCCGAGCGCGTCGAGCCGAGCCAGACGATCATCTACGTGCCGAGTTGGCGGGTCGACAGCTACGACCGCAACTACCCCGACTACACCCCGGCGCCCGGCTTCGCCGAGCAGGTCCGCGAGGCGCAGCGGCGCGGCTTCCGGGTCATGCTCCACGTCAACTACTTCGGCTGCACGCCCGAGAACCCGACCTACGCGGCGATGGAGCCGTATCACACGCGCAATCCGTACAGCGGTCAGTTGGAGTATTGGCACTGGACCCGCGCCACACCGCCGATCAAGTTCGCCTACATCAACCCGGCGGCGAAGGCCTGGCGCGACCTGTTCGTCGACAAGATGGTCGAGTTGATCGCTTTGACCGGCGCCGACTCGCTGCATCTCGACCAGACCCTCTGCATCTGGAACGACGCCAACGGGCCGATCGACGGGCTGAACATGATGCAGGGCAACCTGGCCCTGCACCAGGAACTGCGCCACCGACTGCCCGCGGTGGCCCTCAGCGGCGAAGGGCTGAACGAGATCTCGTGCCGCCACGAGGCCTTCGCGCAGCGGCACCTCTACGGCCTGAACCACGCCGACGGGACCTGGAGCAACGAGCTGATCGCCCTCGCCCACCCCATCGCCAGCGCGGTACTACGCCCGTACACGAAGATGGTCGGCTATCTCGGCTACACCTCGCCCAACAATGAGGACCTGTTCCTCGCCTGGCAGGCGGGCTATGAGCGGTTCGGCATCATCCCCACCTTGGCCCACACAAGCGCCGGCGAGCTGCGCTCGGCCACCGTCGGCCTCGAGCAGGAGCTGCGCCGCGCCGTCGATCACCAGCGGCTCGGGCTCGAGCCCGACTTCGACACCCCGCACGGCGACCGGCTGTTCCTCTATCGCACCCGCGACGGGCAGTTGTGGGAGCGGCGGCGCGAGCCGTCCGGCTCGGCGCTGGTCGACCACCACCAGCAGGTCGTCGAGCGGCGCATCGCCGGTGTGGCCGAGGCGCGGGTGGCGGGCAGCGTGCCGGGCGCGGTCGCCTTTGACGCCGAGCGGGTGTTCGGGCTCGATCCGGGCCGCGCCTATTACTGGTCGGCCGAGCCGCGCGATCCGGCCGCTCCGCACGTGCTCGCCTGCCGGCCCGAGCTGCCGCTGAGTGGCCGGTTGGCAGCCGGCGGATTGAGCATCATCGGGCTCGCCGATCCGTTCGCGCGGCCGCTGCTGGCGCAGGCGAGCGAGGTCCGCTGCGGCGTGCGACTGGCCGGCGGCGTAACCTGGCAGCCCGGCGCGGCGCTGCAGGACGACAGCGGCGCGCAGGTGCGACCAGAGTCGAACGGCCTCTTCGTCCACCCGCCGTGGCACGGTCCGGCGGCCGGCGGAGGGCTGCACGGGCAGGGGCATGTGATGATCGAGCTGACCCTCGACCTGCCCGCCGAGCCGCCGCTGAGTTTCCACGCCTCGGTCGGCTTGCGGCCCGAGGCGCCGGCCGACCAGACCGACGGCATCACCGGCATCGTCACCGCCGCCGCCGGCGAGTTGGTGTTGCGCGCCGAGGTCCACGCGCCGGCCGGGCCGCGGGCTCCGCTGTCGCTCGATCTGGCGCCTCTGGCCGGGCAGACGATTCGGCTGACCCTCGAGACCACACCCGGCCCGGCTGGCAGTCCGTCGTTCGACTGGGGCATCTGGGAGCGCCCGCGGTTGGTCAGCCTCGGCGGCACGCCGACCGAGCTGGAGCTCTACCTACCCACCCCGCCGGCGGCGGCCGTGTCGGCTGCCGGCGCGGTGCTGCGTGAGCTGGGCGGCGGGCGGTTCGGCACCTTGGCGCGCGCGCCCGGCCGGCTCTACCTGCTGGCCGAGCCGCCACAGCCGGTCGCCGCCGGGGCGTCGTTGCTCGCGGCGCCGTGGTTGCCGGTGCTCGAGTATGGCGGCGCGTTCGGTACCGCCGGCGGCTACTCGGTGCCGGCGCCGGGCGACGCGGCGGTGGGTGGCGAGTCGCGGCCAGCGCTGCACGCGCATCCGCCGAACAACGGCCGGCTCGAGCTGCACCTGCCCCTCCGCCTGCCCGCGGCGCCGCTGCGGCTGGTCGGCGCGGCGGGCATCCGTGACGGCAACGAGAGCGAGGGCGTGGGCTTCACCGTGGCGGTCAACGACCGGGCGGTGTGGCAGTGGGCGGCCGAGCCGCCGCTGGCCGACTGGCGGCCGTTCGCGGTCGACCTCTCTGACTACGCTGATGAGACGGTTGTCTTGAGCCTGATCACCGACAGTCTAGGCGCCTATAACTTCGACTGGGCGGTCTGGTCGGGCTTGCGTCTGGAGGGTGTTGGGGAGTGATGGCGGAATCGACGCCGGGTAGCGGCAGGAGGTCGCGTGGGGGCACGCGAACAGGGGCCGAGCGCATAGATTCGCCCTGGTCCGGTGCAGGACCTCTCGCTTGTGTGGAGGCTTGAAATGAGCGCCGAGTCGAGTCGCGAGCTGGGGATCGTAAAATTCTATAACCCGCGGAAGGGTTACGGGTTTGTCGCGCGGGCGGATGGGACGGACGTGTTCTTCCATCTGTCGCACTTCCGCCAGCCGGTGACGCCGGCGCCGGGCAGTGCGGTCCGCTTCGCGCTGGGTCAGAACCGCGAGGGGTTGACCGCCGACGATATCGTCCTTGTGCCGATCGACGAGGTCGAACGCTATGGCGGCGAGGTGACCAGTGTCGATGGCGACTGGGCCGAGGCGCTGACGCCCGACAACTTCGCGATTCGGTTCAAGCGCGGCGACTTCATCCCGCACACCCGGGCCGACAGCCTGCGGCCGGGCGACGAGGTGGAGCTGTTCTTCCTGGTCAGCGACGACGAGGCGAGTGAGCAGTGGCGGGCGACCGTGGTGCGCGCGGCCGACTTCGACCCGGACACGCTGGTCGGGCGGCGCGAGCGGCGCGAGGGCGACGATGATGAGGAGAACCGCCGGCTGCTCGGCATCCTCTACAAGACCGACCTCGACGACGAGGCGCTCCACGCCGCGGGGCTGCTGGTCGAGCGCAACATGCGGGCGTCGCTCAGCGCGCTGGTCAGCCGGGTGTTCGACCGGCGCCTCGAGCCGGCCACACGGCGCGGGCTGGTTGACCTCATTCCGCAGCTCTACTTCGACGACGAGTGCCAGGACTTCCTCAACGAGATGGCCGACCGGCTCGAATCGGCGATCGGCCAGGAGGACGAGGAGCAGAGCCCGGCCTCGGCCGAGGCGGTCGCCTTCCTGCTCGACGACGCGCGGTTCCCCGTGCGCTGGAGCCAGTACCTGCTGCCCTTCGGCCTGACGCTGTTGCGCAACCTGGCTGGCGTGCCGTCGTGCCACGCCTGGCTCGAGCAGGCCGACAGCGACGAGTCGGCCGAGCAGTGGCTGACGCGCGTCTGCCGGCACGTCGAGCAGCGCCGCTCGGGCCACGGTTATGTCATGACCACGGCGCTGACTACGTTCGATTCGTTGCATCAGCGGCACCTGCTCGCGCGGCCGCTGGCCAAGTCGTTGGCGCGGCTGCTGCTCGCCTGTGATGCGGAGGGTCTGGCCAACCAGATCTACCACCTGCGCGAGAAGGTCTCGCCGGAGTTCCTGCCCCTGCTGCTCGGCCGGCTGGGTGAGCATCCCGACCTGGGCGAGGCGCTGCGCGCGCCGGCCCAGCGCGAGATCTTCAGTAGTTGGATCGAGTCGCTGCTCGGCGGCGAGCACGAGCTGAGCACGGCGATGCTGGCCGGCCTGCTGCCGGTGGTCGAGGAGCTGCGCCGGCAGATTTCGGACGAGGAGACGCTGCACCGGCTGCTGCGGCCGGTGACCGAGAACCTGACACCCGACGAGGTGGTCCGCATGTTGACCGCCGAGGACCTGCCCGAGCGGGCGGTCTGGGCCTGCCTGCGCCACCTCGACCGCGAGGGCGAGCTGGGTGACCTGCTGGCCGACCCGGAGATGCGCGAGCAGGTCGTCGCCTGGCTGCGCCGCACCGCCGATCGGCCCGTGGCGCGGGCGCCCGGCGAGGGCGAGATGACCACCGCGCTGCGGCTGATCGACTCGCTGCGCGAACGGAGCGAGCTGTCGGACGAGCTGCGCGACATCGGCCGGAACCTGTTCCGCGGCATCCACGATCGCTTCTCCGCCGCCGGCGGGGCCGAGCTGGTGCTGCTGCTCGAGGAGTTCGACCTGGCCACGCTGCCCAGCATCGTGCCGGTCTTGGCCCGCCGGCTGTGCGACCCGGCGCTGCCCGAGCCGGTGCGCGGCCGGCTGCTCAACTTCCTGGCCGGCTGCGGCGCGCCGTCGGCCGAGCTGGCCGGCGCCCTGGCGGCGTGGCAGGCCGAGCCCGACTCGGTCCGCCGCTGCGGCGCGCTGATTTCCTGCCTCGAAGCGGCCGCCGGCAGCGGCGATGCCGACGCCGCGGCGATGGCCGAGGTCGCGCGCGAGGCGGTCGCCGGCGCGAACGTCGCCTGGCACGACGGCTTTGTCGCCGAGCTGGCCGAGCTACCCGACGGCACGCCCGGCGCGTTGATCGAGGGGTTCGCCATCCTGCTGCCCAAGCGGCTGTTCTGCGACGAGGCCGACTTTGCCCTGAACCGCCATGTGCGGCTGCTCCACCGCCGCGGCATGGCGCTCGGCGTGGTCTCCGCACCGTTGCCGCGCGGCGTCGGCGCCTGTGGCCGGCTGGCCGGGCCGCTGGCGGTCGATGAGCGGAACGCGATCGTCGGCAGCATCATCGATCCCGACGGTGCGCGCTGCTTCTTCGAGGCGGCGAACGTGCAGGGCGAGGTGATGCGCATCCGCACCGGCGACCTGCTGCGCTTCAGTCGCGTGCCGGCGGTGGGTGACCAGCCGTACCAGTATGTCGCCTATGAGGTGAGCACCGAGTTCGGCGGCGACGACACGCCGCTGCTGCTGGCCGCGGCGACGGGGAGCGACGAGCCGCTGGCGAGTGCGGCGACGGCGATGCTCGGCCGGCTCTGGGCCGAGCTGCCGCCCGAGGGCCGCGACGCGGTGGTGGCCGAGCTCGACGACGAAGCGCGCGAGCGGCTGACGGAGCTGGTGAACGCCTGATGAGCAGCACCGCCGAGTCGAGCGTCGAGCCGCAACTCGATATCCTGCTCTCGATGGTCGAGCAGCGGGACGCCGAGACCCATGCCCGGCTGGTTGCCTTTCGCCAGCGGGTTCAGCGCGCGCTGGACAAGGGCCGGCTGGTGGCCGGTCACGGCGCCGACCACTGGCGCGCCATCGGCGTGCTGGCGGTGCGCATGGTGCCCGAAAAGGCGTTCGGGCAGATGTCGCCGGCCGAACTGGCCCTGCTCGCCGCCGCGAGCTGGGCGCACGACCTGCGCGAACCCGACACCGACGGCCATGACTGGCTGACGGTCGAGCCGGCGCGCTGGGAGCTCGATGCGGCCACCGCGGCGATGCTCCGCCGGCTGTGCGAGCTGACCGGCGAAGACCAGCTCCGTTGGCGCCGCGTGCCCCGCTGGGCCTATGTCGGACGGCACGCGGTCGACGTCTACCGCGTCGCCGCGGTGCTTTACCTCGCCGATCGGCTTGACCTCGAGCACACCGACGTGCCGCCGCCGCCGGCGCCGGTCGAGGGGCTCGACCTCGAGCGGCCGCGGTCGTGGCCGCACCAGCGTGGTCTGACCGTCGGGTTGATCGACCCGCGCGAGGGGCTGCTGCGGCTCGACTGGGTGGGTGAGAAGCGGGCCTGGCGGCGCGAAATCGAAGAGCACTACATGCCCGCCGCGCAGGAGGCGATGCGGCAGGTGCGCGATGTGCTGCTCGGCTGCCTGATGCCGTTCCGCGAGATCGAGCTGCACGACCTGCACGCCAAGCCGTCGGCCGACCTGGCTCGGGCCCAGGAACTGATGTCGGCGCGGCAGGGCTCGCGTCGCCGGCCGGTCAAGCCGTTCAAGCCGCTCGATCCGTTCGAGGAGGACGAGGGTCACCTGCTCGCCGCGCGCGACGAGGAGACCATCCGGGTGGCCGGCCGCGCCCTGACCGCGCCGCTGACCGTGCTGACCGGCGAGCTGGGCGTCGGCAAGACCTCGCTGGTCGCCGCCGGCGTGCTGCCCTGGCTGCGCGAGCACGAGCTGGAGGGCGCCTATGCGCGCTGCCTGAACGACCCCAGTGCCAGCCTGCTCGAAGCAGTGACCGCCCGGCTCGGGGTCGAGCAGTTCGACGGCGGCCTGCCCGAGGCGGTGCAGGCGCTGGCCGCCGGCTGCACGCCGCCGGTGGTGCTCATCCTCGACCAGTGCCAGGAGCTGTTCACCCGGCTGGGTAGCCGCACCCGGCTCGAGTTCGCGCACGACCTGGCCGGCCTGCTCTCGATGGCCGGCGAGCCGTGTCACGTGCTGCTGGTCCTCCAGCGCGAATACCTGCCGCGGCTGACCGAGCTGCAGCCGGCGCTGCCGACGGTCTTTCACGACGTGCTCGAGCTCGGGCGGCTGACCCGCGAGCAGGCGCATCTGGTCATCCGCCGCGCGCTCGGGCGGTTCCAGCAGCGGTTCGACGGCCTGGTGCTCAGCCACACCTGCGACGACCTGGCCACCGGCGCGGGGATCCTGCCGGTCGAACTCCAGATTGTCTGCGAAGCGCTGCACCAGCAGCTCGAAGAGAACGAGCGGACCGTCGGCTACGAGATCTACCGCCGCATCGGCCCGGCGCGCAAGATCCTCGACAGCCTGCTCGAGAATCGGCTCCGCCCACTGCGCTGGCGACGCCACGCGACGGCGCGGAGCATCCTGGTCAACTGCGTCACGGCACAGCGCACCAAGGCGCTGGTCACCGCCGAGGAGTGCGCGGTCGACGTGGCGAGCGACCTCGAAACCTGCCGCGAGCTGCTCGAGGAGCTGGTCGAACTGGGCCTGCTGCGGCCGCTGACCAGCCAGGGCCGGCGCTATTACGAGCTGCGGCACGAGTACCTGGCGCAGCGGCTGGAGCCGTGGATCTCGACCGTCGAGCAGGAGGCCAAGGACGTTGACGACCTGCTCCACCGCGAGCTGAACAACTTCGAGAAGTTCGGCATGTTGCTCGATCCCGCCGAGCTGCGGTTGATCCACCAGTACCGCCGCCGGCTGGCCTTCACGCCCGAGGAGCTGGAGCTGGTGATCCGCTCAGCGGCGCAGGAGCGGCTCGAGGTCGACTATTGGTTCGGCCGGGTCAACGAGCTGTCGGTCAGCCAGCAGATGGTCCTCGCGGTCGACCTGCTCTACTCGCCCGAGCCGGACCTGCGCGACTCGCTCAAGCAGATGATCAGCCGGCTCGACCATCAGGCAGTCATCCCCACCCTGCTGGGCAGCCTGCAGGAGGCCGAGCCCGAGGTGCGCGAGACGGCCATCGAGATCCTGCGGGGAATCGACTCGAACCTGGTCCAGGTGCTGGTCAAGGGCGATCTGGCGGCGCAGCAGCAGGCGGCCTATGCGTTGGGTCAGATTGGCGCGCGGAGCGCGGTACCGACGCTGGTCGAGACAGCGCGCAGCGGCGCCGAGGAGGTGCGCGAACAGGCGGTCGAAGCACTAGCCGAGATCGACCGCTCGCTGTCGGCCGACCTCTTGTTGCGCAGCATGCGCAGCGGCAGCCCCGAGAGCCGGTGGAACGCCGCCATGGCGCTGGGCCGGCTCGGCCGCGACGCGGCCACCCGCGAGCGGTTGCGCCGCGAGGCGGCGCGCGCCGACGCGCCGAACGAGGTCATCTTCGCCTACGCCCGGGCCGCGGTCGAGGGGCACCAGAACGACGAGGCCGAGCGACTGCTGCGCAACCTCGAGCGGCGGGCGGTGCCCGAGGACCAGCAGTACCGCATCGAGCAGGCCTGGCGCGACCTGCGGCGCGTGCGCCGGCAGGAAGAGCGCGGCGTGCTGAGCTGGCCGATGTACCGCGGCACGCCGGCCGGCACGGCCTTCTCGGCGGCCAGCCTCAATGTACCGCTCGAGCTGAAATGGGAGTTCGCCACGGGCGACCGGATCTACGGCAGCCCGGCGGTGGTCGGCGGCATGGTCTATGCCGGCAGCGACGACGGCCGGCTCTACTGCCTTGATGCCGAGTCGGGCGAGCGACGCTGGGACATCAAGCTCGCCGCGGCCCTGCGTAGCGCGCCGTGTGTGATCGACGGGCGGGTCTACATCGGCGACGCCGCGGGGCGCGTCCATGCCGTCACCGCTGCTGGTGGCGAGGCCGTCTGGTCGCGCGACCTGGACATCGACGCCGAATGCTCGCCGCGCGGCACCAGCGAGCAGTTGGTCGCCGCTACCGGTGACGGCCAGGTGGTCTCGTTCTCACCCGCCGATGGGCGGCCGCTCTGGCGCCAGCAGCTCGACGGCGGGCCGGTCGCCTCGCCGGCGCTGGGCGAGGGGGTGGTCGCCGCGGGTAGCGCCCGCTCGGGGCTGCACCTGCTCGATGCCGCCACCGGCGAGCTGCGCTGGCGCTGGCAGGTGGCCGGCGGGCTGGTCGGCAGCCCGGTGCTGCTCAGCGGGCTGGTCGTCTGCGGATCGGGCGACGGCCGGGCCGAGCTGCTCACCCTCGACGGCGAGATGGTCTGGACCAACCACCTGCCCGGGCCGGTCGGCTCGAGCGCGGCGGTCGCCCACGAGCGGATCTACCTCGGCAGCTCCGACGGGACCATCGTCTGCTTCGATCTGGCGACCGGCGCGCGGGTGTGGGAGTTCGGTATCGACGCCAACGTCTCGGCCTCGCCGACGGTCAGCGGCAACACGGTCTTCGTCGGCAGCGAGGCAGGGCATTTGTTTGCGCTGCAGGCGCGGACGGGCGAGCCGGTCTGGTCATACCGCACCGGCTACAGCATCTACTCGACGCCGGCGGTGGCCGACGGCCGGCTCTTCGTCGCGCTACGATATTACAACATGTGCGCGTTCGGCGAGCCGCTCGAAGTAGAGGACAAGAGCCGATGATGGACCCGACCGCCTGGCTGTGGCTCATCGCCGCGATTGTGCTGGTTGTCGCCGAGCTGGTCACCGGCACCTTCGTGTTCCTGTTCTTCGCCGCCGCCGCCGCCGCCGCCTGGCTCTGTTCGGTGATCGGCCTGGGCTTGTCGGTGCAGGCGAGTGTGTTCCTCGTCGGCGTGGTGATCGGCGGCGCGGCCACACCGAAGCTGGTCAAGCGGCTGCAGCGCAAGGGCAGCAGCGACCGTTTCGGCGTCGATGCGCTGGTCGACCAGACGGCGATTGTCACCGAAGCGATCGACTCGGTGCACGGCAAGGGCATGGTCAGGGTCGGCGGCGAGCTGTGGCGGGCACGTGCGGCATCCGAGCTGGCCGTCGGCGAGGTGGTGCGGGTCGGTCAGGTCGACGGGACCAAACTGGTCGTCTATCCGGTTGTACCGCCGTCGGCGGCGAGCCGGCTCGGCGCCGAGCAGGCTGCGGGCGGCGTTGATGGCCTCCACGCCCAGGAGGAGAGTGAGCGGACCATCGAGATCCACCGCGAGGCCGACGGCTGAGCCGTCGGGGAGGCAGCGAACATGTGGCAAATTGTCCTGATCATCGCCGTGCTGGCGTGCATCGTCATCGCCATGGCGTGCAAGATCATCCATCCGTACGAGAAGGGCGCGGTCGAGCGGCTGGGCAAGTACCAAACGACCGTCGAGCCCGGGCTGAGCCTGATCTGGCCATTCATCCAGACCTTGCGCCGGGTCGACATGCGCGAGAAGGTGATCGACGTACCGCCGCAGGAGGTGATCACCAAGGACAACGTCTGCGTTAACGTCGACGCGGTGGTCTACTTCCAGATCACCGACCCGCGGAAAGTGCTCTACAACGTGGAGAACTTTCATCTGGCCACGCTCAAACTGGCGCAGACCAACCTGCGCAACGTGGTCGGCGACCTGGAGCTCGACGACACGCTGACCAGCCGCGAGAAGATCAACGTCGGCCTGCGCGAGGTGCTCGACGACGCCACCGACACGTGGGGCGTGCGCATCACGAGGGTCGAGATCCAGCGCATCGACCCACCGCGCGACATCACCGACTCGATGAGCCAGCAGATGAAGGCCGAGCGTGAGCGCCGCGCGGCAATCACCGAAGCCGAGGGCGTCAAGGCCTCGGCCATCACCCGCGCCGAGGGCGCGCGGCAGGCCGCCATCCTGTCGGCCGAGGGCGAGGCCGAGTCGGTCCGGCTGCGGGCGGTCGCCGAGCGCGACAAACGGATCGCCGAGGCCGAAGGCGAGGCCGCCGGCATCGCCAGCGTGTTCAACGCCATCCACGAGAGCCGCGCGACCGACGACGTGCTGGCGGTCAAGTACCTCGAGACCCTGAGCAAGCTCGGTGATGGCCGGGCGACCAAGATCTTCATGCCGGTCGAAACCAGCGGCATCCTCTCGGGCATCGCCGCGCTGGGCGATATGTTCAAGGAGGACACGGCCGAGGAGCAGCCGCGGCTGAGCGGCGAGCGGGCGGCCGGCGACGTCTCGATCGACGCCTGAGCGCGCCGCCGGCCCGCCTTGGTCGAGGAGGTGCGATGACCATACCAGAGCTTCGGCGGCGGCATCTGCCGCCGCCCGGCCCGGTGCTCGACTTCCACGTCCACGTCTGCTCGGGACTTGGTCCGCATGGCCGCACCAAGCCCGAGGACGATGCCCGTCTGCTCCTCGCCGCGGCCGACCGCGCCGGCGTGACGCACCTGCTGCTCAACTCGCTCGGCCCAGCCTGCGCGGCCAATCCGACCCCGAAGCAGCTCCAGCAGGCCAACGACCTGACCCTCACCGCGGTCGAGCAGGCGCCTGGCCGGCTGCAGGGGCTGTGTTACGTCAGCGGCGAGCACCCGCGCGCGTCGCACGCCGAGATCCTGCGCTGCCTCGAAAACCAACGCCTGGTCGGGCTGAAGCTCTGGATCGCCTGCCGCGCGAGCGATCCGCGGGTGGTCGACCTGGTCGCCCACGCCGCCGCGCTGGGCGTGCCGGTGCTGCAGCACGCGTGGGACAAGGTGAGCGGGAACTTGCCCGGCGAGTCGACGCCCGACGATGTGGCCCGCCTGGCCCGCGCGGTGCCCGACGCCAAGATCGTCATGGCGCACCTCTACGGCCACGGCATGCGCGGGGTCGAGCGGGTCGAGGCCTGCACCAACGTGTTCATCGACCTGAGCGGCGGCGACCCGGAGGCCGGCCTGCTCGATTATGCCTGCGCGCGGCTCGGCTACCGGCGGCTGATCTTCGGCTCCGACGCCCCGGTGCGCGGGTTCGGCGTGACCCTGGGCAAGGTGATCGACTCCGGCTTGACGGCGCCGCAGCAGCGCGCCGTGCTGTGGGACAACGGCGCGCGACTGCTGCCCTCGTGGGCCTTCGCGGCCGAGCTGGAGAGGCTGCGGTGACGGTCGACTGCAACGCCTGGTGTGGGCCGTGGCCGCGCCGGCCGGGCGCGCCGTCGAGCCTGACCGAGGTCTGGGCGCGGCTCGAGGCCGCCGGAGTCGAGCGCGCCCTGGTCTCGTCGCTCGGCTCGGTCTGGTGCGCCAATCCGCACGCGCCGAACGAACGCCTGATCGACGAGTGCGCCGCGCTGCCGGCGGTGCTGCCCGTGCCGACGATCGACCCGACGGTCCAGACCTGGCGCGAGCATCTCGCCCAGCTCGCCCGTTCGGCCGATGTGCGGATGGTCCGCCTGCTGCCCAGCTACTCGCCCTATGACCTGAGCCATCCGCAAGTCGACGACCTGTTGGTCGAGCTGCGGCACGTCGGCCTGTCGGCGCTGGTGCAGTGCCGGCTCGAAGACCCTCGCCAGCACCACCCGTTGGCCCAGGTTCCGGATCTGCCGGCCGCGCAGGTGGTCGAGCTGGCCCAGCGCCACCCGGGCCAGACCATCGTCATCGGCGGGGCGCGGTTCAGCGAGCTCGAGGCGCTGGCCCGCGACGTCCTGCGCCTGAACCTGCTCTATGCCGACACGTCGCAGTGTGACGGGCTCGACGCAATCCGGCTGCTCTGCGACAGCGGGCTCGGCGCGCGGCTGCTGTATGGCAGCCACGTGCCCTTCTTCGCGGTCAGCTCGGGCCTGCGCCGGGTCCTCGACGATCTGGACGAAACCCAGGCTGCCCAGGTCCTGGGCGGGAACGCCCGCCGGGCGCTGAGTCTGAACTGACCGGCGGGCTGAACCGGACCTCGCCGCGGCCCAGGTCAATCACCGGGTTCGACGGCTGATTGAGCTGCGGCGCCGGTAGCACCGCCTCGCGATCGAGCCCGCAGGTGAACCGCCACGAGACCTCCTGCGGGCCGTCGAGCGTGTCGACCGCAAGCTGGATCTCGTAGGTATCCAGTTGAGTCAGCGGCGCCAACGGCAGGACGAAGACGGTGTGGCGGAGCCGGTCGTGCGGATCGGCGCCGGGCCCGAGCGGCAGGCAGGGCACCGGTTGGCCGCGGCTGTCGGCCATGCGCGCCACCCGGATCGCGGTGACGGTGGTGGCGGTGAAGGTCGCCGAGGCCGGGAAGCCGACCGCGCCGGGCGGCGGCTCGGGGAACGGCGACGGATCACTGTGGCCGCTCCAACGGGTCGTCACGTTGGTCTGCCCGGCCTTGGGGAAGACCGCCACATCGGGCACCGGCACCTGATGCGCCGGAGCGCTCTCGGAGCGGCCGAGCAGCAACACAAAAGCGGCGCGCTCGCCGCTCGCCACGCCGACGCCGACGGCTCGAGCATCGGGCTCGGTGATCATCGCGCGGTGATAGGGCGAGCGCCAGAACCCGTCGACCGCCGCCACGCCGTCGGTGTAGCCATGCACGGCCACGCCGGTCAGCTCGCCGGTGAAGCCCTCCTCGCCGAGGCGAGGGCGCAGCTCGTCGGCCTCGCCACGGGCCAGCGCTTCGGCATGGGCCTGCGCCGCGCGCATCAGCGCGGGCTCGGCGTATGACGGGGCAAGGCTCAGGTGGCGCCGGTAGTGGTGCACATGGAGGAAGCCGAGCGCGCGCTCATAGCTCGCGGCTTCGGTGGCGGCGGCCGCCGTCATTCGATCGTCGGCCGGCGTACCGCCGCGGATGATCACCTCGATCCGCCCGCTGCGGCGATGCCCGGCATAGGGCCCGACCTTCGGCCGGAGTTCGAGCAGGCCGTTGCGCAGCGGGCGGATGATCCGACCCTCGCCGATGTCGTACTCCTCGCCGCCGGCGAACGACGGTCCGCCGATGCGGGCGGTCAGCCGCCCCCACGGCGTGGTGTCGGCCAGCCGGCGGGTCAGGTCGCCGGCGGCGGTAACCAGCGGGCCGTCCTCGTACATCCGCCACTCGCCGAAGGCATCGATGCTGATCTCCTCGCCCTGGCGAACGTAGACGTTGGTGATCAGCCCGCGCGTGTCGGCCGGCAGGCTGACCCGCACACCGTCGGCGGCCAGGCGCTCGAGGTACTCTTCGAGGGTCGTGCCGCCGGTGACGGTGATGGTCAGCTCGCCGTCACCGCCGCGGATGCCGTAGTCGCCGACGTTCGGGTAGAGCACGAGCACGCCTGATTCGGACGAGGTCCAGTCGAGCGAGGTGCCGATGGAGAGCTCCTCGCCCGAGCCGACGCGGCCCATCAGGCGGCCCCAGCCGAAGTTGCCGACCCGGTAGCGGTGGCCGATGGCGTTCGAGCGCCCGAAGTGCTCGGCCCACATGGTCCAGGCGCCGTCGGCGGTGATCTTCACCCGCTCGCCGCGCTCGATGAAGATGCCGGTGTAGATCCGCCCGGCCTCGGCGGGGAAGACGAACGTCTCCTGCCGCGGCTCGGTAGCGGTGGCCAGCAGCAGCAATAGGCACAGGGCGGCCATGACGGCTCCTCGCCGAGCCCTCAGCTCTCGGGTCGCAGGCCGGGGAACAGAATCACGTCGCGGATGCTCGGCTGGTCGCAGAGCAGCATGACCAGCCGGTCGATGCCGATCCCCAGCCCGCCCGCCGGCGGCATGCCGTACTCGAGCGCGGTGACATAGTCCTCGTCGAACGGCATCGCCTCGTCGTCGCCGCGCGCCGCGCGATCCTGCTGCGCCTCGAACCGCTCGCGTTGGTCGACCGGGTTGTTCAGCTCCGAGAAGGCGTTGCCAATCTCGAGACCGCCAATCACCGGCTGGAACCGCTCGGTCAGCGCGGGCTGACCGGGCTTGCGCTTGGCCAGAGGGCTCAACTCCACAGGGTACTCGACGATGAAGGTGGGCTGCACGGTTCGCTGCATCACGTATTTCTTCAGGATGGCGTCGACAATCTGCCCGAACCCGTCGCTCGCCTGCAACGGCACCCCGACCTCGCCGGCCACCCGCCGCGCCACCGCCTCGTCACCGCCAACGTTGCTCAGGTCGTGCCCGGTCGCCTCGGCCACCGCGTCGTACAGCCGCAGCCGGCGCCACGGCGGGGTCAGGTCGAGCGTCTCGCCGCGGTGGGTGAAACGGAGCCCGCCGTGCACCGCGCGGCAGGCGGCGCAGACCATCCGCTCGGTCAGCTCCATCACCTGCTCGTAGTCGGCATAGGCCCAGTAGGCCTCGAGCATGGTGAACTCGGGGTTGTGCTGCGTGTCGACGCCCTCGTTGCGGAAGTTGCGCGCGATCTCGAACACCTGCTCCAGGCCGCCGACGAGCAGCCGCTTGAGATACAGTTCGGGCGCGATGCGGAGGTAGAGCTCGCAATCGAGCGCGTTGTGATGCGTGGCGAACGGCCGCGCCGCCGCGCCGCCGTGGATCGGCTGCAGGACCGGCGTCTCGACCTCGAGAAAGCCCTCGCCGATGAGCGTGTCGCGCAGCGCCTGGACAATCCGCGAGCGGGCGACGAAAACCTCGCGCACCTCACGGTTGACGAACAGGTCGACGTAGCGCTGGCGGTAGCGTTGCTCGACATCGCTCAGGCGGTGCCAGGCGTGGCCTTCCTTCTCTTTGCCCAGCGGCGCCGGCCGCAGCGCTTTGGCCAGCAGGGTGACCTGACTGGCGAAGACCGAGATCTCGCCCATGCGGGTCCGCTCGACGGTGCCTTCGACGCCGACGAAGTCGCCCGCGTCGAGGCTCTCGGTCAGCTCGGCGAAGGCCTCGGCGCCGACGGCATCGAGGCGGACGAAGATCTGCACCTTGCCGCTCTGGTCGTAGAGGTCCCAGAACTGCGCCTTGCCCGCGCCACGCAGCGAGTGAAGTCGGCCGGCGACGCGAACGGTCTGCCCCGCGAGCTGGTCGAACCCGTCGGTCACTTCGGCGGCGCGGTGCGTGCGCGCATAGCGGGTGGTCTCGAACGGATCGCGGCCGGCGGCCTGCAGACGGTGCAGCTTGTCCAGCCTCTGGGCGACCAGCGGATCGTCGGGTTCCATGCGACATCTCGGCGAGCTGACCATGATAGCCGCGCCGGGGAGTTCTGCCAACGCGGTGCGCGCCCGAAGGCCCAATCGGACTCGAAACAGAATCGTTGCATCGCAGTCACGCCGATCGCATAATGAGCAGGGATAGTCGGTCCGAGGTGGGTGCGGTCTACCGCCGGCGGGTACGCCGGCGCGCGGGAGGAGGCGGCGAGGGATGGAAGAGCCGGCACGCAGCGGCAAGCCGATCGTTCTGGCCGTGGTGCTCGTGGTCGCCCTGGTGGCCGTGGGCGTGGCGGTCTGGTCGGGTCAGAAGGCGATGCGTGGACCGGAAGAGATCATCGTCCCGATGCCACCTGACATTCCCTACGACGAGTACCTGAGACAGCAGGGGGCGTCGCCGCCCGGGCCGGGCACACCGGCACCCTAGGGCGAGGCCCCGCCCGCCGCACCCGCGGTGCCGGAGGCGCCTGAGGCGCCGGCCGACCCGGAGTGACGGCGCGGCTGGAAGGAGGAAGCGCATGAAGCGACGAGCGTTCACTCTGATCGAGCTGCTGGTCGTGATCGCCATCATCGCCATCCTGGCGGCGATTCTGTTCCCGGTCTTCGCCAAGGCCCGCGAGAAGGCACGGCAGAGCTCGTGCGTCTCGAACCTGAAGCAGCTCAGCATGGCGATCATCCAGTACAACCAGGACTTCGACGAGGTCATGCCCTGGCTGCGCGCCGGCGGCTGGGGGACGTTCAACCCACCGACCGACTGCGCCAACGGCATGGAAAACGGGACCGACCCGTACGTCAAGAACCACCAGGTCTGGGTCTGCCCGTCGGACAGCATCTCTCGGTCCACGGCGGCCTCGGCGGCCAACGACTGCAACGGCGACGGCATGGGCGAGCCCTGGCTCAGCTACACCGGGCCGTGGCACGGGCCGGCCTGGACCGACTCCGAGCAGTGGGGCATCTACGGCAATCAGCGGGCGAGCACGAACCCAGCCAACAGCCATTCGCGCTCGTTGGCGGGCATCCCGGCGCCGGCCGAGACGCTGATGCTCTATGAACTCTGGATGGACCTCCAGCGCCGTGAGTCGTACACCTACTACCGCTGGTACAACTACCAGATCTCGACCTATCCCACCTATCCGAGCGTGATTGCCTACGGCACCGACGGCCGAATGGCCATGGGCGCTCACCTCGAGCTGGGGACCTACGCCTTCTGCGACGGCCATGTCAAGTCGATGCGCAACAAGGCGCTGCTGTCGCCGAAGAACCTCATCTCGTGGGATCCGAACGACTGAGCGGTCCGACCTGAGCCACGGCGCGCGACCCGCGCGCCGTGGCATCGTTCTTCACGGGAGTGACCATGAAGCTGTCGCGTGGAGTGATGGGGCTGCTCTCGCTGGCCCTCGTGTTCGCCTGCGTGGCGTGTGGACCCAAGCCGCAGGAGGAGGAGCTCGGGCCGGTGTCGCAACAGACGCAGGAGGCCATTCAGCGGGGCGAGTCATCGCCGCCGCCGACGCCCGAACCTCCGCCCGGCGAGCCGGCGGGTGCTGGCGGGCAGGAAGAGGGCCGGGTCATTCGCTGAGCCGCTCTGGCCACGCCTAGTACAGCGTCCGCGCATGGGGTGAGCTGGCGCGCTTGACCGTCGCCGGCATGGCCCGCACGCGGTCGGCGATCAGGCTCTGGCCGGTGCGCCGGTCGATCTTGCCGTCGACCACCACCATCGGGTTCTGCAGCACCAGGTGGCCGTCGCGCTGGTAGACCTCGCGGAAGCAGGTCACCGAGACGATCCCCGTCTCGTCTTCGAGGTCGAAGAAGAGTGTGTTGCGGCCGGTCCGCGTCGGCGGGCGGTGTGGGCGCATGACCAGCCCGGCGACCCGGAACCGCGTGTCGGGCTTGGCGCCGACGGTCGCCGCCACCGGCTCGATCCGGCTGCGCGCCAGCTCGGCGCGCGCCAGGGCGACGGGGTGGCCCGAGAGCGAAAAGCCCAGGTTGTCCCACTCGCCGGCGATCTGATCCCACGGCTCAAAGCGCGGCAGCCGCTGGTCGAGCGGTGGGTCGGGCAGCTCGAAATCAAGCCGCGGCGCGCCGTCGGGCGAGGCGCCGGGCAGCTCGTGAATCTGCCACAGCAGCATCCGGCGGTGGTCGCTCAGGCAGTCGCAGGCGCCGGCGCGGACCAGGCTGATCAACCGGTCACGGGGCAGCCCGGCGCGGCGCTGCAGGTCGCCCAGCGAGCGGTACGGCCGGCCGGCGACGATCGCCTCGGCCGCGTCACGGGTGATCCGCTTGATCTGCGCCAGGCCGAGGTGGATCCGCTCGCCGCGCGCCTCGGTCCGCGCCGGGCCGGTGTTGAGGCAGGGGGGCACCACCTCAATCCCGCGGCGCTGGACCAGGCCGACGATGGTGTGCATCGGGTAGAAGCCCATCGGCTGGTTGCGCAGCAGGCCGGCGAAGTAGGCCGCCGGGTGGTGCTCGATCAAGTAGACGCTGCGGTAAGCGGTGTCGGCGAAGGCGGCGGCGTGGCTCTCGCAGAAGCCGTAGCCGGCAAAGGCCTGGACCGCCTCGAAGATGGCCGCCGCCAGCTCGGGCCGGATGCCGTTGGCCACCGCCTTGGCGCAGAACGACTCGCCCAGTTTTTGCATCGCCGCGTCGCTGCGGTAGTGGCTGATGCCGCGGCGCAGGATGTCGCCCTCGGCGGGGGTCAGGCCGCCGGCGATGCGGGCGACCTCAATCACCTGCTCCTGATAGACCAGCACACCGTAGGTCTTGGCCAGCACCGGCTCGAGGCCGGGCAGCCAGTACTCGATCGGCTCCTCGCCGTGCCGGCGTTTGAGGTAGTGCTCGACCATGTTGCCCTTGATCGGCCCCGGGCGGATCAGCGCCAGGGCGGCGACCAGCGGCTCGAAGCAGTCGCAGTGCAGCCGGGCGTGGAGAGCGCGCTGGGCCGGGCTGCCAACCTCGAAGGCGCCGACTGTCTCGCTGCGGCGGATCCGCGCGTAGGTCGCCTCGTCGTCGATCGGCACGTCGAAGATCTCGAACTCGGGCTGCTCGAGCCGGATGAACCGGTTGGCCGCCTCGAGCACGCTGAACATCGGCAGGCAGAGGCAGTCGAACTTGCACAGCCGGTCCTCGACGTCTTCTTTGTCGCCCTGCACCACGCGGAACGGCTTGGCCGCCCACTGCACGCCGATGTGGTCGCTCAGCGGCGTGGGGCTGATGATCACCCCGCCCAGGTGCGTGCCGAGATGCCGCGGGATGCCGGCCAGGCGGGGCACCAGCTCGCGCAGCCGGTCATACCGCGCCTCGGCCCACGGGCTGTGGCGCACGTCGGGCATCTTCACCCCGGCCTCGTCGATTCTGTCGGCGGCGATGCTGGGCAGGCTCTTGGCCAACCGGTCGACGTCCTCGGGCGGCAGCGCCAGCGCGCGGCCGACATCGCGGATGGCGCTCCTCGCGTGGTAACGCTGGAAGGTGCCGGTCAGCGCCACGCAGTCGCTGCCGTAGCGGGCGACGAGATAGTCGATCACCGGGTCGCGACCGTCGCGGTCGAAGTCGACGTCGATGTCGGGCAGGCTCTCGGTGCGCTCCTCATTGAGGAACCGCGCCGGCGTGATGTCGCGGCGATAGGCGTCGACATTGGTGATCCGCAAGACATAGCAGGCCACGCTGCCGGCGGCGCTGCCGCGGCCGGCGCAGCGGATGCCCTGCTCGCGGGCCCAGCGGCAGACATCCCAGACGAGCAGGAAGTAGCCTTCGAGGCGGAGCGTGTGGATGATCCGCAGCTCCTCCCACAGCCGCGTCTCGACCTTCCGCCACAGCTCGCGCGGGTAGCGCTCGCGCAGGCCGTCGAAGGCCAGCCGGCCGAGCAGCGCCGCCTGCTCGGCCTCGGGCACGCCGTTGAACGAGGGCACGATGCGGTCGGCCGAGAGTTCGAGCTCGGCACAGCCGGCGGCGATCCGCTCGGTCTCGTCGATCGCCTCGGGCAGGTCGGCGAACCGCTGGCGCATCAGCTTGCCCGAGGCGAGGAACTGCAGGTCGTTGACCGGCCGGCCGGCAAACGGCGTGTCGACCGTCTGCAGATGCCGCGTGCAGACCAGGATGTCATACAACGGCAGCGCGTCGGGCCGGACATAACGCACGTCGCAGGTGGCCGCGTAGCGGAGCCCCAGGCGCCGGGCCAGGGCAACCTGGCGGGCGACCAGCCGGTCGTCGCCGGGACAACCGAGGCGCTGCAGCTCGACGACCACCTGCGGCCGGCCATACCAGGCGCAGAGGCGGCGCAGCCAGCGTTCGGCCGCCGGTTCGTCGCCCTGGCGCAGGAGCTGGGCCAGCGGCCCGCGCCGGCCGCCGGTCAGGACATAGAAGCCGTCGCCGGCGGTGGCCTGATAGTCGGCCAGCGAGGCGAACGGCTCACCGCGCGGATGGGCCAGGTGCGCGCGGCTGACCAGCCGGCACAACTGGCGATAGCCGTCGCGGTTGCGGCACAGGAAGGCGACCGGCCCGAGCTCGCCGGTCACCCCCCCGCCGAGGATTGGCCGCACCCCCGCCGCGCGCGCGGCGCCCTCAAAGCGGACCAGCCCGCAGAGATAATCCTCCTCGGCCAGCGCGCAGGCCGACATACCCAGCTCGGCGGCGCGCTCGGCATACTCCTCAGGATGCCCAGCACCGCGCAGGAAGCTGTAGCAGCTCGTCACCCGGAGATGGACGAATCCGCTCATCCGCACCTCGTCCGCCGCCGGCGATGCGATGTCCGACGGTTGTCGGGGCAGGCCGCCGTGCCTGCCCGCTCTACGAGTCGGCTCGCCAGCCACGGAGCGCGGGCGTCCCCGCCCGCCGCCGGCGATATCCGACGCATGTAGGGGGCAAGGCCCCCACCCCCGACCCCGACCCCTGGCGCGGGGGCCCGGGGGGGGGGGGGAGGGCCGGGGGGGGCCCCCGGCCGCCCCCAACC
>CAYONP010000054.1:0-285 GCA_964405335.1 uncultured Fimbriimonadaceae bacterium | reverse complement strand
CCCGGGGGGCGCCGCGGGGCGGCGGGCCCCCCGCCCCCCCCCGCCCCCCCCCCCCCCCCCCCCCCCCCCCCCCCCCCCGCGGGGGAGGGGTCGGGGGTGGGGGCTTGCGGGCGGCGCCTGCGTTGAGAGTCGACCGGGACGGTCGACCTACGCGTCGGACGGCCGCACGGGCGACGGAGCGCGGGCGTCCCCGCCCTCCGGCGGCGACGGCCAAGTCGGCGGCACGCCCACCACCCCCGACCCCTCCCCCTGGCGCGGCGCCAGGGAGAGGGGAGTCAGGGCCGA
>CAYONP010000053.1:14658-39384 GCA_964405335.1 uncultured Fimbriimonadaceae bacterium | reverse complement strand
CGCCAGGCGAGCAGGCAGCCGAAACCGAGGACCGCCAGGCTGCCCGGCTCGGGCACCGGGGTGAAGATCAGCTCGGCCGACGCGGTGGTTGGGCCGGTGAGCATGAGTGGGCCGAACGGCGGGTCGACGATGTCGTGCACGCCGCCGCTGATGGCCATGATGGTGTCCATGGTCCAGACCACCCGCGTCGGCACGAAGACGAACTTCCGCTCGGGGTTCAGCCAGGTGTAGAGCAGGTCGTCGATGCGCAGTTTGTCTTCGCTCCCATTGCCGTTGATGTCGACCCCGAGCGGGATGCTGACCACGCCGTTGTTGGTATACGGCGCGTCCTCGGCCGGCGGCCAGAGTCCGCCGTTGGGCAGCAGCGGGTTGAACAGCGTGGTCCACGACGACTCGATCCGCACCGGGCCGCGCTCAAGGAAGCTCAAGGTCGCCCCCGCCGGGCTGCCGGCGAAGTCGGCGAACGGATCGATGTCCTCGAGCAGCAGGTCGAACACGACGTCGTAGAAGCTGTCGACCTGGTACAGCCCGCCGCCCAGATCGAACGCGTCGGCGCGGCCGAGCGACGGCACGCTGGCCGACTGGCGCAGCGTGACGCCGACGTTCATGTAGCCGTAGCCGTCTTCGGTCTGCGGCTCGCCGTCGCCGCTCAGCGGCATGGTGATGCTGCCGGTCAGCTCAAAGTCGTCGAGCTGGGTTTCGAACGAATAGTCCGGCTCGCCGCCGATGAACAGCCCGGCGCGCGCGGGCGCCAGCGAGAAGGCGGCCAGAATGGCGGCCGCGAGTGCGGTGCGCTGCATGATTCTCATCCCATCCGGGTGTGGCCCCCAGGCCACGACGCCGCGCCGGTCCCCACCGGTCGCGGCAGGCTCCACCCAACCGTATTCTGGTGCTACCGGACGGATGATGTCAAGCGTCGCCAGCGTCGCTGCGCGCTCACTCGGGCCACTCCTCCACCGCCGCCAGCGCCGCCCACATCCTGGCGTCGGTGGCGCCGTCGATGCCGCCGGTCGAGCCGTTGTAGAGCACCGCCCAGCAGTAGCCGTTGCCCGCGCGGACCATCAGGCTCTTCGCCCCGTGCAGCAGGCCGCCGTGCCAGGCGTTGAACTCGCCGCCGGCGCGGCGCACGCTCCAGCCCATCGCATACCAGACGTCGGCCTCGGCGTCCTGGTACGGCAGCGCCGGCCGCGCATACATCGTGGCGACCGTCTCGGGGCGGAGCAGATCGGGCGGATCGGGCCGGCCGTCGCAGTGGAGCATGAAGCGAACCAGGTCTTGCGCGCTGGCGATCCAGGCGCCGTGGCTGTCCATCGGCTCGAGATAGAAGGCGCCATAGGGTCCCAGCACCCGCTCGCCCACCTCGGGGAAGATCGAGAGCACCGGGCGCGAATCGGGGCCGGGGTCGTAGAACACCTCTTTGGGATCGCGCTGCTCGAGCCGCGTGTGGCCGATCTTCATGTCGGCAATCCCCATCGGCGCCAGCACCCGGTCGCGGACGAACGCCTCGTAGCTCATGCCGGTCACCGCCTCGATGACCCGGCCGAGCACGCAGTAACCGAAGTTCGAGTAGGCCTCGCGGCTGCCCGGATCGAAGTCGAGCCGCTGCCCGCGCATGTAGCGGACAATCAGGTCGGCCGTCGCCGGCGGCTTGGCGCCGAGTGCCTCGGCGGTGGTCTTCGGCCGGAACATCGGATCGCCCGACTGGCCGCGGTCGAACCCGCCGGCGTGGTGCAGCAGGTGGCGGACGGTGATCTGCTCCCAGCGCGGATCGACCTCGGCGCCGTCGGGAGGGGGCAGACCGGCCAGATAGCCGACCGCCGGCGCGTCGAGGTCGAGCAGACCCTCCTCGACCAGCTTGAGCACGGCCACGGCGGTGATCGGCTTCGACACGCTGGCGACGCGGAAGAGCGAGTCGGGCTGCACCGGCGTGGTCCGCTCGCGGTCGATCCAGCCGATGCCGCGGGCATAGACGAGCTTGCCCTGCCGGCTGACCGCCACGCTCGCGCCGGGCACGTCGAAGGCGAGCAGCAGGCCGGCGATGGTCTGGTCGTAGCTGGCCAGCGCCGGTTGGTCGACGCCGCTCAGCGGCGGCAGGTCGACCGCGGCGCGGGCCGGGAGCAGCAGGGCGAGAGCGAGCAGGTTGGCTTTCACGGCAGGTCCTGGTCGGCCGGAGCTTCGCCTCGGTCGCGGCGTGACCTGCCAGTTGTTCAGCCGTCAGGCGCCAACGCGGCGTCCTCCTTGGCCATCGCCTCGAGGTAGATCGGTCGGTCGACGTCACGGATGTACGGCTTGGTCGGCGGCTGCGGCGATTCGTCGCCGAACGCCAGACTGAGTTGGAACTCCAGCCCCTCGAAGTGCTCGCCGGCCTCGGTGAGCAGCTCCCGCACCTCGTAGGTCTGGCGAATGACCTGCCGCTCGCCGCAGCGGTAGGTCACCGTCACACGTCCGTAGTCGCCCAGTTCGGCGGTCCAGCGTCCGCCGTACTTCGACGCCAGCTCATCAAGCCCGGCGCCGCTACGTTCGAAGCGGGCGAACTGCACTCGGGCCACCGCCGAGTGGCCGATCGCCGGGTCGCGCCAGAGGACCAGACCGCCGCCAACCAGGAGCAGCAGCAGCGCGACCAGGAACCCCGGCCGCACTTTGCGTGGGTGGCGTGGTACGGGCTCAGGTGGCCAGGCCTCTTGGGTCTCCATGTCGACCTCAACCCCCCTCCGCCTGCGCTTCGATCAGCCGCCGGCGGATGTCCTCGAGCAAAGCGCTCTGGGTCACCGCATCCTCGCGAGAGCCCATCCACAGGTTCGAGACGACGTCGTCGTGCAGCACCGCGATGTTCGTCGGCACACCGCGCGGCCAGCCCTGCTCGGCGCGCAGGCAGGCGATCACCGCGTCGAACTCCTGCGGCTTGCGCGGTCCTTCGGCCAGGACAAACCAGACCTGGATCCGGCCGTCGCGGTCGAGCTTCGAGTCGACCTGCCCGCCGTACTCGCGCGCGACCCGCGCCAGCCCGCCGGCGCCGGACCGCCAGGCGCGGTACCTGGCCGCCACGGCGGCCCGACCGACCGACGCCGGCGAGGCGATGACCATCCCGATTAGCACGCAGACAGCGACCACTGCGGTCAGCGCCAGGCCCGGCGGAACGCCGGCCCGCGCGTCCTTTCGGCCCATTGGTTCAACCCCCGGTCGCGTCGACCGCGGCGAAGTCGAGGCTGTCGAGGATCAGGTCGAACCCCGGCTCGACCCGCGCCACCTGTTCCGCCCGCGCCACGACCTCGACGATCCATCCTCCGTTCACCACGTACCGCCGGCCCACCTGCCCGGTGTCGCGTAAGGTCACCTCGACCAGCCGGGCGGGCCGGCCGCCGAGTGCGGTGTCGCGGGGCGCGGTCGCCCGCGCGGTGGGGAAGCGCTCGGCTACCTCGCTCTCGACGCGGCGGCAAAACTCGTCCAGCGGCAGCGCGGTGCTGTCGCGGCGGTGGGTGATGACCAGCTTCTCGGCTTCGGTGGCGGTGACCACCACCAGCGCGGCGCCCTGTGCGCCGACCAGCTCGACGGTCCAGTTGACCGGCCGCATGAAGGTCAGGCCGGGCAGCTCGGGGTGCCGCCACGGCGCCGGCTCGCCGGCGGTCTCGGGCGCCGGCGCGCGGCAGGCGGCCAGGGTCGCGAGGCAAGCGAGCGCCGCGCATCGTGCCGTTCGCCGCATCGGGTTCGCCTTTCGCTCACTCGCGCACGGACATCTCCATGACCTCGCTCTCGGCCTCGTCGGCGCGCTCCATGCGCCGCTGCGCGACGCCCTCGGTCAGCGCCTCGCCGATGCCCTTGGCCATGGTCACAAAGTCGCTCGGCATCATGATGATAGTGGTCGTGTTCTGTTCGGCGCCGACCTCGCTGATCATCTGCATCCGGCGCAGCTCGAGCGCGGCCGGGTGGTCGGCGATGAAGCGGCTCGCCTGGCTCAGCTTCTCGCTGGCCTCGAACTCGGCCTCGGCCTTGATCAGCCGGGCGCGCTTCTCGCGCATCGCCTCGGCCTCCTTGGCCATCGCCCGCTGCATGTTGGTCGGGATCTCGACGTCCTTCATCTCGACCGCCTCGACCTGCACGCCCCACGGGTCGGTGGCCACGTCAACCATCTGCTGCAGCAGGTCGTTGATCGAATCGCGCTCCTTCAGCACCTCGTCGAGCACGTGCTGGCCGATGATGTTGCGCAGGCTGGTCAAGGCCACCTGGTAGACCGCCTTGCGGTAGTCAGTGACCTTCAACACGCTCAGCTCGGGGTTCGAGATGCGATACCAGAGCACCGCGTTGACCCGGATGGTCACGCTGTCCTTGGTGATCGCCTCCTGCGGCTCGACATCGACCGTCTGCGTCCGCAGGTCGAGCATCCGCTGCCAATCGACGCCCAGCGGCAGCAGGTAGTAGAGCCCCGGCCCCTTGAGGCCCAGGAAGCGACCGAGGCGGAAGACCACCCCGCGCTCATACTCCTTGCAGATGCGCAGGCCCGACAGACCAATCAACACCAGCGCGAGCAGTGCCCACAGCATTCCAGTCTCCCGAGCACGCGTCGCGCTGATTGTCGCACGATTCGCGACGGCGCGCCGCCATTCGGGCGTACCCCGGTGCCGCGGCGCTATTCGACCACCGGCTCCGGCTCGCCGCGCAGCCAGGCCTCCAGCACCTGCGCCACGCCATCGTCCGTGTGCGGCGGGGCGATTCGGTCGGCGGCGGCCTTGACCCGCGGGTTGGCGTTGGCCATCGCATAGGCCCGGCCGGCGGCCTCGAGCAGCGGCAGATCGTTGAGCGAATCGCCGAACGCGACCGACTCGGCGACCGGCACGCCGAGCCGCTCGCAGACCGCACGGAGCGCCCAGCCCTTGGTCGCGCCGGGGTTGCCCAGCTCCAGATACTCCGGGTCGCTGACCGTAACGTGCAGCCGGCCGGCGTAGCGCGCCTGCAAATCGGGCAGGATGCGCGCGATCGCCTCCGGCTGGTCGAGCATCAGGCATTTGGTGCTCGGCCGGCCGGCGAACCAGGTGTAAAGATCGTCGCGGAAATGGGTCACCGCCCCGGTGCGGGACTGGTAGAGCTCGGACCAATGACTGCGCGCGCGGCAGTAGAGGCGATCGTCGTGGTACAGGTTGAGGTGCCGGCGCTGTTCGTCGGCGTGGCGCATCAGCTCGATCACGATGTCGGCCGGGATGGGATTCTCGGACAGCACGCTGTTGTCGGTCGGGTCAACGACCATGGCGCCGTTGTAGCAGATCACCGGCGTGGTCAGGCCGAGTCGCTCGACCAGCGGTTCCATGCAGTCGCGGTACATCCGGCCCGAGGCGAGCAGGCAGTGACAGCCGGCGGAGGACAGCGCGCGGACGGCATGGGCGGTGCGCTCGGTGAGCTGTTTGTCGCCGTCGAGCAGCGTGCCGTCGAGGTCGAAGGCGACCAGTCTGGGCAGGCGCATCAGCGGCGGCCCTGGTCTCCGCGCTGTTGCTGCCGGCGGACGAAGGTCGGCACGTCGATATCGTCCTGCGCTCCGCCGACCGGCGGGACGCGCGGCAGGCCGTAATCCTGGCCGGCGCCGCCGGTGGTGCCGCGGTTGACCGGCTGTGACGGCGGGCTGGCCGGTGTGCTGGTGGCAGCGACCGGCTGGCGCCACTCGCCCGCCGGCTGCCGGGCCACGCCGTCATCGAAGTTGGCCGCCAGCACGGTGAGCTTGACCCGGCCGCGGAGCTGGTCGTCGATCACCGTGCCGAAGATGCAGTTCGGCATCTCGGTGCGGGTGGCGGCGGCCACCGCGTCGGCGATGTCGTGGACCTGCCAGAGGCTGGTGTCGTGGCCGATGGTGACGTTGAGCAGCAGGTTGGTGGCGCCGACGATGCTGTGCTCGAGCAGCGGCGAAGCGACGGTCTTGGCCACCACGTCGGCGCTGGCCGAGTCGGCCGGCGCCTCGCCCATGCCCATGACCACCGGCCCGGCGTCGCGCAGAATGGCCGAGACGTCGGCGAAGTCGACGTTGATGGTGCCCGGCACGGTGATCAGGTCGCTGACCCCCTGCACCGCCTGCCGCAAGACGTCGTCGACCATGGCGAAGGCGTCGATCAGGCTGGTCTGCTTGTCACACTGATCGAACAGCTTCTGATTGTCGATCACGATCAGCGCGTCGACCGCCTCGCGCAGATGCTCGATGCCGCCGAGCGCGACGTTCATCCGCTGCTGGCGCTCGAACCGAAACGGCTTGGTCGCCACCGCCACGGTCAGCGCGCCGAGGTCTTTGGCCAGCCGGCAGACGACGGGCGCGGCGCCGGTGCCGGTGCCGCCGCCCATGGCCGCGGTGACGAACACCATGTGCGCGCCACTGAGCAGCTCTTCCAGCTCGCGGGCGCTGGCCTCGGCGCACTTGAAGCCGGTGTCGGCCTCGCCGCCGGCGCCGAGCCCGTTGGTGATGTTGTGGCCGATCACCAGCTTGTTGTCGACCGCACAGTGATTGAGCTTGCGCACGTCGGTGTCGATCGCGTAGAGCTCGACGCCGGCGACGCCGCGCTGCGAAATCTGCGTCACGGCGTTGACGCCGCCGCCGCCGACACCGACCACCCGGATGACCGGACTCTGCATGGCTGCCCTCGCCTCGTCGCTCAGCCGAGCCGTCGCACCAACTGCTCGCGAGCCTTCTCGGCGATCGGCTTGAGAATGCTCTTGTCTTCGGACTGCGCCTCGCCAATCACCCGGTCGAGCACCGCCACGCTGGTCTGGTCGCCGACCAGGCCGAGCACGCGGCACGCCTCGGCCAAAGCGTTGACATCGGTCTGTGGCCCGCGGATCACCGTCTGGTGCGCTCCGGCGGCAATCTGCGCGTCGATGTAGCCGTGGATGGTGCTCACCCGCTCGGCGTGCTCGAAGGTCGCCAGCCGCTCAAGCGCATAGTACTGCGCCGCGGCGTTGGCGCTGCCCAGCAGCCGGGTCAGGTAACCCCACACCTCGGGGCTGCGGAAGCGCGACAGGTAGAAGGCGAACTTGGTCTCGGGGTCGCCGGCCAGCGAGGCCTCGAACTTGGCCCACAGCGGCTCCAGGCCGCGGGCGTCGCCGATCTCGCTGAGGCAGTAGGCCGCGCCGACGACGATGCTCTTGTCCGGCGACTCGAGCGCCTGGATCAACGTCGGCACCGCCTCGGCGCCGTAGCGGATCAGCCGCCGGCAGACATTGTCGGCGTGGGCGTGCTGAACCAGCGCCTGGATCCGGTCGGGCACCGCCGTGGCCGACTCGGCGGCGAGCAGGTCGCGCAGGGTGCCGCCGGTGCGCACGGCGATCATCCGCACCTCGCCGTTCTCGTCGCCGGCGAGCTGGTTCAGCGCCTCGAGCGCGGCCGCGCTGAAGGTGTAACCAAGGGAATTGGCCACCTGATAGCGGACCGACGCCTGACGGTCACCGGCGGCGCGGACCAGCGGCGCGACGGTGACCGGGCCGCCGACCAGCGACAGGCCCCAGGCGGCATTGGCCCGCAGGTGTGCCGAGCGCGAGCCGAGCAGCCGGGCAAACGAGGTGACGCTCTCGTCGCCCAGCGCGGCCAGCTCTTCGATGGCGGCGCGCACATCGGCCAGCTCGCCACGGAACAACGCCACGCGCGAGGGTGGCACCTCGCTGTCGGGTAGAAACTCCGTTGCGCGGCCGAGAATCTGGGTCGTCAGTTGCGCCGCGCGCGCACCCTCCTGCGCCGCCGCCGGCACCAGCAGCAGCGCGCCGAGGCACAGGGCCGACGCGAAATGGAGCCGTCTCATGCCATTCCTCCCGCGGGCCGGCGACCTGCTGCGGCCCGACCCGACCGCCGCGGCGCGCCGATCGTAGACGTTCGCCCGGCCCATGTCAACCTTCCCGCCCGCGCGTGACCCGGTCCAGCAGCGTCGCGGTGTGCACCGCTTCGACCGCTAGTCCGAACCGCCGCAGGCCGTACTGCAACTGGATCAGACAACCCGGATTGCCGGTCACCACCAGCGACGCGCCGGTGGCGCGGATGTTCTCGATCTTGCGCTCGAGCAGCTTCACCGCGGTTTCGAAATGGGTGATGTTGTAGACGCCCGCGCTGCCGCAACACCAGCCCGCCTCGGGCAGTTCGACATAACGCACGCCCGGCAGGTTGCCCAGCACCCGCCGCGGCGGCAGATTGACCCCCTGCGCGTGGTTCAGGTGACAGGCGTCGTGATAGGTCAAGAGCACCGGGTAGGGTGTGCAGAGGCCGTCGGGCAGGCCGATGCGGTCGAGCCAGACGGTCAGATCGCAGCTCTTGGCCGCCAGCGCCGCGGCGCGCGGGCCCCAGACCGGATCGTCGTGGAACCAGTGCGGGTAGTCGTGGATCGCCGCGCCGCAGCCGGCCGAGTTGAGCACCAGGGCGTCGATGTCGGCGCGCTCGTAAACCTCGATCAGCCGTGTGGCCATGCGCCGCGCGCGCGACAGGTCGCCGGCATGGGCGTGCAGCGCGCCGCAGCAGCCGGCCTCACGCGGTGCGACCACCTCGCAGCCGGCGCGGCTGAGCACGCGCACCGTGGCGGCGTTCTCCTCGGCGCCGAAGACATCCATGACGCAGCCGAGCAGCACGCCGACACGGTGTCGCCGCTCACCGCGCGCGGGCGTCAGCTCGGGGATGGTGTGGCTCGATGGCGCGGGCGAGGCGCTCGGCATCAGCCCCTCCATCTCGCCCAGCGGGCCGAGCAGGCGGAGCAGGCCCGAGCGCTGGAGCCAGCCGCGCAGGCCGGACTGCTCGTAGAAGCGGAGCCCGCGGGCGACGGCGTGGAGCAGGCCGAGCCGCTCGAACATGAGCAGGGCCATTCGCCGCGTGGCGCGGCCGTGGGGCGTGCCGAACTCGGCGGCATGGACTTGCGCGCGGGCGCCCTCGAGCAGCTCGCCATAGGGCACGCCGGCGGGGCAGGCGGTGACGCAGGCGAGGCAGCCGAGGCAGAAGAACATCTCGTGGGCGAAGGTGCGGCTGAGTTCGAGCCGGCCGTCGGCGATGCCCTTCATGAGCTGGATGCGCCCGCGCGGCGAGGAGCGCTCGCGGCCGGTGACCGCGAAGGTGGGGCAGGTCGGCTGGCACAGTCCGCAGTGCATGCAGTTGAGGATGCCGCCGTAATCGGGCGCGTCGCCGGCGAGGAAGTTCGAGGGCAGCTTGGCTTCGATGTCCGTCCGCATGGATACAGTCTGCCTCAGGCCGGGTCGGCGGGTGGTTCCGGCTCGCGCGGCGGATCCCTCCGCGCGGCCCGGCTGAGGCCGAGGGTGGGGTCGGCGGTGGGTGGGGCGGCCAGCGAAATCGACGGCGCCTGCCAATGACCACGCACCGCGCGCCGCGAGGCACGTGGGTTGAGCTCGAGCAGCAGGCCGTGAATCGCCGCTCGCAGGTCGGCCGCAGTCGTGCGGTCGAGGACCTCGACCAGCAACGGCACCACCGGCGGGCCGAGGAAGCGCAGCAGGTGGAGCACCGGCCGGCGGTCCTCGGGCCGTGCCGTCTCGAGCGCTCGCGTTGCGCTCCTGTGCAGCGCCAAGCCGTAGGTGGCGAGTACCTTGACGGCATGCTCGTCGGGCGGATCGAACTCGAGCAGCTCGACCGCCAGCTCGGCCATGGTCGTGCCGATCAGCTCGTCCGGCAGCGAGGCGAGCAGGTACGCCGCCCCGGCGCGCGCCGCCCTGCCCAGCGCCCGATCGGTGACCAGGGGGCGCAGCCAGGCCTCGTCGCCGGCCTCGAGGAACGGTTCCATCAGAATGGCTAGCAGCCGGCCGCCGTCGTCGCCGAACCGCCGCGAGGCGAGCCGCTCGCGCACCGACGGGGCGGCCATGGCTTCAAGCCTCCGGAGCGCTTCGTACAGATAGCCCAGCAGGCGTTCGCGGCCGGGAAGCTCTGCTTGGGCGATGAGCAGGGCGACCAACCGCGGCGGACGGTCACCGCGCGCGAACGGATGGGCCGGGTCGATGCCCTCGGCGAGCCCCCGGTCGATCCAGGGCGGCGCAGCCTGGTCGGGCGGCAAGCCTTCGAGTGCGGCGAGGAAGTTCTCGGCCATCCGTTCGTGGTCCGAGAAGATGATCGCTTGGCGCTCGAACGGCCCGATAGCCGACCAGTCCGGCAGCCGGTCGGCCGCCCGGCGCGCGGCGCGGGCCAGCAACCATGACATCAGCCTAGGCATCGTCCGTGTCCGGCGCGGCCCGGCTGATCCCCCGCCCATCATCGCCCACCGGCCGCCGCGCGCGCGACAGCGAGCGGTCGCTCGGCCGGCGACGGGTGAAGTGCCGGCGCAGGTCGAGGTTGTACAGCACCGCCTGCGCCGCCTGCTCGACCCGCCAGTCGCGCGATGCCTCGCGCAGCGCCGCCACCGGCTCGCGCGCCGGCTCGCCCAGCGCCGAGAGAATCAGCGACACCCGCTCGCGCAGCACCCAGTCCTCGCCCACCAGACACTCCACCGCCGGTTCGACCAACACCGGACCGGCCGCCGCTATTCGCGCAATCTGGCCATAATATGACTCGGCACCAACCAGGGTGAAGTGATCACTCGAAACCGACAGCACGGACTCGGCCAGCACCGCGCGTCGTCGCTCCGGCTCGGCGGCCAGGCGGGCCAGCAGGCCGGCGGTCTGGCGCACCGTGGCGGGCTCGGTGGCGTCGCTGGCCAGGCGCTCGAAGCGCTGCCGGTCGGCCGGCTCGCCCGCGGTGGCCAGGCAGGCCAGGGCGACCAGCTTGGCGCCGAACCAGCGCGAGAGGAGCAGGGTGGTCTGGTTCTCACCGATGTTGAGGTAGTCGACCGGCCGCGGCGGGCCGTCGAGCAGCCTCCGTAGCGGATCGTGCGCCGCCGCGCCGAGGGCGGTCAGAATCTCCTCGTAGCGGGTGAATCGCCACAGCCGGGCGTGGCGCACGCCGAGCCAGCCGGTCGGCTCGGCGGCCAGGCCGTCGACCAGCGCCTCGACTCGGGCCGGTTCGGCGAGTCGGAGCAGCCCGAGCGGCCGCTGCACGATCGCCGCCAGGGTGGCGAGCAGCGCGTCAGGCGTCGGCTCGGCCAGCCGGGCGAAGTGGCGCAGGCCGGCCAGCAGCGCATCGATCAGCGGCTCATCATCGCGCCGGGCCAGGGCGCTCCAGACCCACGGCCAGACAAACCCGCCGGTGCGCAGCCGTTCGAGCAGGTCGTCACTCACGGCGGTTCCTCGGCCCGGCTGAGGCCGCGCTCGGCGTCGGCCCCGGGCCGGGCCGCGCGGGTCAGGCTGCGGTCGCCGGCGGCGCGTTGCGGCGTCTCGGGCGTGGTCACCGCGCGCAGCACGCGGCGCAGCGCGTTGCGGGTCTGGAAGTCACGCGTGCTGGCCAGTCGCGCGGTGACGGCGGTGCGTGCCGGCTGGCCGATGGCGACCAGCAGGTCGGCGGCGCGGCGGCGGAGCGTCGGCCCGCCGCCGTCGAGGCAGTCGAGCGCCGGCTCGACCAGCGCCACGCCGGTGACGGCGAGCTGGCGGGTCCAGTAGTCGTAGGACTTTGCCGAGCCGCGGCCGAGCTGCCCCTGCGGCAGGTCGAACAGCGCCTGCGCCAGCGCCTGGCGCGGCGTGAACTCCGGGCTGAGCAGCGCCGCCAGCGCGCTGGCGGCATAGCGCACCGGCACCGGCTCGGCCTCGTCGTTGGCCAGGCGCAGAAGGCGCGGGCGGTCGTCGGGCAGGCAATGCGGCCCGAGCGCCGCCAGGGCGGTCAGCTTGGCGCCGGCAAACCGCCAGGGTGTGCGGGGATCGGTCTTCGGCTCGAACGTCTCGACCGGCAGCCGCGGGCCGTCGAGCAGCTCGCGCAGACCGTCGCAGGCGGCCTCGCCAGTGGCTTCGAGCACGGCGGCATAGTCGGCCAGCAGCGGGTTCGGCAGCGGCGCCGATTCGACCAGCGAGGCGATGCTCGCCGGCTCAACGGCGAGCGCGCTGCAGAGCGCGGTGGCGCGCTCGGTCTGCCGCAGTTGGAGCAGGCCGAAGGCGCGCTCCGCGGTGGCACGGAGGCAGGCGAGGATCGGCTCGCGGCGGGCGGTGGTGTCGCCGGGCAGAGCGAGCAGACCGGCCAGCAGGGCGTCGAGACAGGCCGGATCGTCGCGCTGGCGGAGCCGCCGCCAGACCCACGGCCAGAGGTACCCGCCGTGGGCCAGCCGCTCGAGCAGGGCTTCGCTCATCGGTTACGGCCAGAGGCGGACGCGGCCGTAGATGCCGAAATCGTGCGTGTTGCTGTTGCGGGCGATGTTCTCGACAAAGCCCCACTCCAGCTCGAAGCTGCGGCCGTCATTGTAACGCGCGGCGAAGGCGTAGAGCGAGGCGGGATCGTCGACCGAGCGCGACTCCCGCGCCGCGGTGGGGCTGCCATACAGGCTCACCTGGGTCAGCCACGACCAGTGCTCGCTGACCCGATACTCGTAGCCGAGGTGCCAATCGAGCGTGTCGCGCACCTGCACGCCGCTCATCCCGCGCCAGCCGCCGTGGTGGTTGAACCCGGCGGTGGTGTAGACCCTGCTCTGGCCCAGCGTGTAGCTCCCGTGCAGACCGAGCCCGAAGTCCCAGCAGCCGCTGCCGGCGAGCCTCGAAGCGGCGCCGGTGGGCAGCTTGACCGCGCCGCTGAAGGCAATCGCCGCCGGCCGGCTGTCGACCGCCTGCCACAGCCCGCGGAGCGTGATGTCGCCCAGCGCCGGGCCCGACTCGCCGGTCAGCGCGAAGCTCGACCCGCCATGGTAATAGGCCATCTGCGAGTTGCCGTGGGGATAGCCACGGCGGCCGGTGTCGGGCAGCCCGAAGAGTGCGTGCCAGCCCTCGACCACGGCGTCCATCCAGCCGCCCGACTGGTAGTAGATCGGCGCTTCGACCTCGAACTGCCAGCGCCGGCCGAGCGGATGGGTGTAGACCAGGTCGAGCCGAGTCGTCTCGACATCGGCGAGGTAGAGCGTGGCGGCCGGGTCGGCCGCCGCCTCGCCGGCGAGCAGGGCCAGATCGAGCGGCCCGCCGGCGGCGGCCTGGGCCATGCCGGCGGCCGTTTGGGCCAGGTAATCGGGCACGGCGTGAGTACTCAGCATCGACAGCCGCAGATCGAGCCGCGGCCGCGTGCCGATGCGGGCGTGGAGCGGCGGCGTGGAGAGAAAAGCGGCCCCGAACTGGAACCCGTTCTGCAGCCGCAGCGGGCCACCCACGTCGGCCTCGTTGGCCGGCGTGAAGGCGCCGAGCAGCAGTGCCAGCAGGGCAGTCGTCACCGTACCCACCTCAAGCGATACTGGATCCCCGCGTCATAGGAGTTCTGGTCCTCGTTGAGGTTCTCGAAGAACCAGAAGCTCATCTCGGGCAGCGTCGCCGGCTGCCACCGGAACCCGCCGGCAACCTGCAGCGCCGGCCGGCCGAAGCTCGCCGGATCGGCCGCCGCCAGGGCGTGCTCCAGGCGCGAGAACTGCAGGTTGGCCGACCACTCGCGGCAGAACCGGATCTCGGTGCCCAGGTGGAGGTCGACCGTCGGCCGCAGCGGCACCGCGGCCATGCCGCGCCAGCCGCCGTGCCAGGTGTAGCCGCTGGAGAGATAGAGCCGCACATCGCCGACCGACTTGGCGACATGCCAGCCGAAGCCGAAATCGAACCGCCCACTGCCCTGCAGCCGGCTGGCCGCGCCGGTCGGCAGCTTCAGCGAGGCCGACAGCGCCACTGCCGGCTGGTCGCTCGTTTCGGCCACCGGCGCGTGCAGGCCGCGCAGCACGATGTCGCCGAGCCCCGGCTCGAACGGCCCGTCGTAGACCACCGCCTGTCCGCCCCGCGCGGCGAAGAGCTGCACCCGCTGGTCGGGCGTCAGCCCGCGGTACAGGTCGGGGAAGTTGAGCGCGTTGTGGAAGCCCTCGATCAGCGGGTCGAACCAGCCGCCCCAGTGACCAAGCAGCGGCAGCTCGACCTCGACTGCCCAGCGCGAATCGAACGGGTGGTAATAGACGATGTCCAGCCGCGTGGTCTCGGCGTCGGCGAAGAAGAAGCTCTCGCCCGGCCTGGCCGCCGCCTCGGCCGCCAGCGCGGCGGTGTCGAGCGGCGCCGCCGGCCGGCCGGCGGCCAAGCGCTGCAGCAGCTCCTGCCCCGCGGAGGTGGTGAAGACATTGGGACTGATCGCCAGCGTGTTGTACTGCGACAGGCGAAACTCCCACGCCGGCCGGTGTGGCAGCGCGGCGTCGAGGGCCGGCGTGCCGAGGAACAGCCCGCCGAACGGGTGGCCGCCGGCATAGCGCGGCGGGCCGCCCCAGCGCCAGTCGTCACCGGGCTCGGCGGCGAGCAGAACCAGCAACGCCAGGGCTGCCGTCACGCCGCCTTGCCCGCCGCCGCCCACTCGAAGCCGTTGAGGATCATCCGCTTCGCGTCGGGCAGCTCGACATCCGCCGGGCGGTGGCCCAGGCTGCAGTAGAAGACTCGCCCGCGGCCCCACGATTTGGTCCAGGTCACCGGCATGACGCAGCCGTTGTACTGCTCGAACACCGTCGTCGCCAGCACCTCGTTGATCGGATCGACATGCAGGTAGTATTGCTCGCTGGTGACCTCGAAGTCGGCGACGCCGGCGCAGATCGGGTGGTCGGGCCGGGTGATCTGGACGGTGTAGGTCACGCCGTCGTTGCCCGGATGCGCGACCCACTGCCCGCCGGTCATGAACTGCCACTCGGTCTGCTCGCGGAAGGCGTCGCACATGCCGCCGTGCACGCCGGCCAGGCCGACGCCCGCCTGTACCGCCGCCGACAGCGGGGCGAACTGCTCGCCGCTGAGCCGGCCCATGGTCCAGATCGGGATAACCAGGTCGAGCTCGGGCAGGCTCGGGTCACAGAAGGCGTCGAGCGTGTCGGCCACCTCGACGGCGAAGCCGCGCTCGACCAGCCCGGCGCGAAACACCTCGGCCACCTCGGCGGGATGATGACCGGCCCAACCCCCTTGCACAATCAGCGCGCGTTTCATGACGGCTCCCGTGGCGGCATTCGGTCGACGGCGGCCGGCTCCTGCCGCCGGCAGGGCCGGCCGGCTGGGCGACGAAGCGACCGCCGGAGACGCCCATGGGCCACGGCACGGTGCGCCTGGCCGGCCTGCAGTTTGCCGGCCTGCAGGAGCAGCAGGAGCGCAACGCCGACCTCCTCGAGCGCCTCGCCCGCCTGGCGGCGGCCGACGGAGCGCAGGTGCTGCTCGCCCCGGAAGTGGTGCTGACCGGCTTTGTCGGCGGGGAGCGCGAGCGCGCCATGGCCGAGCCGATCCCCGGACCGGCGACGGAGCGGTTCGGTGCCCTCGCCGCCGAGCTCGGCGTCCACCTGATGTATGGCCTGAGCGAGCTGCGCGAGGGACAGGTCTACAACAGCATCGCCGTCCACGGCCCCGACGGCGCGCTGCGCGGGGTGATGCGCAAGGTCCACATCAACCGCTACGAGACGCCCGGCGGGTGGCGCAACGGCTCGGCCTTTCCGGTCTGGGAGTTCGCCACGCCGACCGGCTCGTTCTGTGGCGGGATCATGATCTGCTACGACCGCGAGCTGCCCGAATCGGCGCGGCTGCTGATGCTCCAGGGCGCCGAGCTCATCCTCAATCCGCTGGCCTGCACCTGCCCCACCGACGACATCCACCGCTGCCTGCTGCGCACCCGGGCGTTCGAGAACGAGGCCCACCTCCTGGTCGTCAACCACGCCGCGCCGCGGCAGAACGGGCACAGCATGGCCATCGCGCCGAACGGCGACATCACCGCCGAGCTGGGCGACGCCGAGGGTCTGCTCCACACCACGATCGACCTTGACGCCCTGGCCGAGCACCGCCGGCGCGGCATCTACGGCCGCCACCACCGCCGGCCCGAACTCTACGGCCCGCTGGCCGACCCGGCCGGGCAACTCCACCCGCCCGAGGCTAACCTTCCCCCGGAAAGCGGTGACGCGCCGCGCTGGTAGGGGCGCCGCCGCGGCGCGCCCTCAGGGCCGCACGCATCACCGCTACAACCGCGTCCCGTCGATCACCACGTCGTCGAACTCGGCCACGTCGTCGAACGTGCCGAACCCGACCCGGCCGCCTGGGTAGTCGGTGTCCTGGGCGGTCATCAGCGGCGTTTCGAGGTCGTCCATGAAGACCCGGATGGTGCCGTCGGCGCGGTGCTCGACCTGGACCTCGTGCCAGCCGTCGCTCAATCGCGGCTCCGGGCGCGCCGGCTGCTGGATGGCCCGCCGTGTGTCGCCGGCGACCTTCATGATGATGTTGTGGGTCGAGCCGTTGCTGTCGTTGCTGACATGCGCGTAGTAGAAGTGGGTGTCGTCCCGCCAGCCGAAGATCACCACCGCGTCGCGGCCGATCACCGTCGCCGGGCGCAGCGAGCGGAGCCGCAGCCGGATGGTCACGTCGCGCCAGCCAGCGTCGCGGGCCAGGACATACTCGGCCGGCCGGCGCACCCCCTCGCGCAGCGTGCCGGGCGACTTCAGGCGCAGCAGCGCGTTGCCCTCGGCCTCGGCCACCTCCCAACGCTCGGCGACGACCGGCTCCCAGCCGTCCATGCCGGCGTCGAACGAGTCGCGCAGCGTGTCGGCCGCCATGACCATCGCGCCGACGACCAGCAGCGCGGCTAGACCACGGCGTCGCGGTACTGCGGTGTCTGCCATATCGCCGTTACCCCCTCGAGCTGCCGCGCCGCCAGACCGTCGACCCAAGCAATCTGCGTGGCGGTCAACGGCTCGAATCCCCGCGCCACGGCGGTGTTCTCGTCCAGGTGTCCGAGCGAGTCGAGCCCGACGTTGGCCGCGCAGATGCCCTCAAGGCTGAGCGCATAGCGGACCAGGTCACCGCCGGCCAGATCGGTCTGCGCCGCCTGGCGATGCGTTTTCATGGCAATCACCGCCAGGCCCCGCTCGCGGGCGGCGGGGAGCAGCGCCTCGACGTAGCTGCGGTCCTGGTGGCCGGCCGAAAAGACCGACATCACCGCCTCGGGCGCGAACTTGTCGATGAAGGTCAGCAGGCAGGCCGCGCTGGAGTGGCCGGTCACGCCCCAGTGGCGGATCAGCCCGTCCTCTTTGGCCTTCCGCGCGGCGCGGACGCAGCCGGCCTCCATCGCCGCCAGGCCCTCGTCGGTCACGTTGCGCGGCTGCATGTCGTGGCAGTGGAACAGGTCGAGATGGTCGGTCTGCAGCTCGCCCAAGACCTTTTCGAGCGCGCGGAGATAGCCGTCATAATCGCGCGCGCCGGTTTTCGAGACCATGAACACCTGGTCGCGCACGTCCTTCAGCAGCGGGCCGATGATCTGCTGACTAGGCCCGTACGACTCGGCCGTGTCCCAGTAGTTGCAGCCCAGCTCGAGCGCCCGGCGCAGCAGACCGCGGCGCTCCTCGGCCACCCGCTCCTTGTCTTCTTCGGCCGCCCGCTGGTACGGCCCGACAAACTGGCTGCCCAGCCCACAGGCCAGCACACCGACCTCGACGCCTAGGCCGGTCAGCGTCCGCCGGTCAATCAACGGCGCCGCCGCCCCGGCCGGCCGACCGCGGCCGAGTGCCACTCCGGCCACGCCCACCGCTGCCGCGCGCAGGAGATCGCGCCGTGCCTGTTTCGCCATGCTCAGCTCCTCTGCCGCAGACGCCCGCCACCCTCGGCCGGTTCGGCGACGAGGCCATTCTGTCCCACCCACCCCGAGCCTGTCAACCGCCTGATTTCCCTGAAATCCTACCGGATTACAGGGATACAAGTTGCGGGTTTGGTAGTAGAATGGCGGTAGGTGGTGGCGGTGCGACGGCCCGGCGGCCTAACCCCCCGACCCCCTTCCCGCGGCGGGAAGGGGGAGTCAGGGCGAAACGCCGTCGCTTCGGCCGGGCCGTCGCTTCGGCCGCCACGGCTGGGGCGCAACGCCGTTGTAGGGCGGGCTGTGCCCGCCAGGCCGCGGACGCGTGTGACGGAGCGCATGATGAGCGACGAGAGCGAGCGCAAAGAGAGCAAGGCCGACCGCGTCGAGCGGATCAAAGCCGCCAAGGACGGCCTGGCCGTGTGGGACGACATCCTGCGCTACAGCCGCACCGGCTATGAGTCGATCGATCCCGACGACCTCGAGCTGTTCAAGTGGTATGGCGTCTACCGCCAGAAGCCGAACGTCGGCCACTTCATGATGCGCCTGCGGCTGCCCAACGGCATCCTTCAGGCGCACCAGCTCGAGGTGATTGCCGAGCTGACCGACCGCTTTGCCCAGGGCTACGGCGATGTCACCACACGGCAGAACATCCAGCTCCACTGGCTGACCATCGAGGACATTCCATACGTCATGAGCCGCCTTGCCGGGGTCGGGGTGCTGACCATCACCGCCTGCGGCGACGCGCCGCGCAATGTCGTCGGCTGCCCCGTCGCCGGCGTCGACGCCGGCGAGCTGTACGATGCCCGCGGCCTGCTCGACGAGGTCAACCGGCTCTACATGGGCAACCCCGAGTTCAGCAACCTGCCGCGCAAGTTCAAGGCGAGCGTCTCGGGCTGCTGCCTCCGCTGCGCCCAGCCCGAGATCAACGACATCGGCATCTCGGCGCTGGTCCGCGACGGCGAGGTCGGGTTCGACCTCCAGGTCGGCGGCGGGCTGTCGACCGTGCCGCGGCTAGCCAGCCGGCTGAGGGTCTTTCTCCGGCCCGAGCAGGTGCGGCCGGCCTGCGGCGCGATTGCGGCCATCTTCCGCGACCATGGCAACCGCGCCAAGCGGACCCGCGCGCGGATGAAGTTCCTGGTCGAACAGTGGGGACCGGACAAGTTCCTCGCCGCGATTGCCGAACGAGTGCCGTTCGAGCTCGACCGTGACCTGCCGCCGGCGCCCGAGCTGGCCGAGGCGCGCGACCATCTCGGCGTCCACCCGCAGAAGCAGCCCGGCTTCCATTATGTCGGTCTGGCCACGCGGCTGGGCCGCATCACCGGCGAGCAGATGCGCGAGGCGGCGGCCATTTCGCGTGAGCTGGGCGACGGCACCGTGCGGCTGACCAACAACCAGAACCTGATCGTCACCGGCGTGCGCACCTCCGACGTCGACGAGGTGGTGCGTCGTGCGGGCAACGCGCTGCTGCCGGCCGAGGCGGACATCTGGCAGCGCAACTTCGTCGCCTGCACGGGCAGCCAGTTCTGCAACCTGGCGGTGACGGCGACCAAGGACGCCCCCGGCGTTCCGAGCCCGGCGGAGTCGGCGCTCAGCGAGCTGCAGCGCAAGCTGGCGCGGTTCGGCGAGTTCATCCGGATCAACTACAACGGCTGCCCCAACTCGTGCGGCCAGCACTGGATCGCCGATATCGGCCTGCAGGGGGTGCTGATGAAGGTCGGCGGCGAGCAGGTCGAGGGCGCGCTGGTGACCGTCGGCGGGGGTCTCGGCCGCGAGGCCGGCTTCGGCCGCAACACGGCGGTCCGCCTGCCGCTGAGCGAAGTGCCCGAGGCCCTGGTCCGCCTGGTCGAGGGCTACGAGCGCGACGGCACGGCCGACGAGAACTTCCGCGCTTTCTGCCAGCGGTTGGACAATGAGGCGGTTGGGGGGTATTTGCGGGGGGAGGTGGTGACGCCGGTTTGATTCGGCGGACTGCCGCCGGCGCGCCGGCATCGTGTAGACTTGTTGCGGAGCGCGCGATGGTGGGCGAGAAGCCGAAGGGCCCCTGGTATGAGCACTGGGAACACTGGTCGGCGGAGGCCAACCGATATCTAGCTCTGGGTCGGGAGCTTGCCACCGGCGCCGCCTCGGCCGTGGTCGCCGCCGAGCTGCGGTCCTATGCCTTGGCGTCGGTGCACCGCGTCGTGTTCGAGAGTAACCGGATCGAAGGCGCCGGCCTCGGCCGGGGTGAGACAACCCGGTTGATCGATTCGGCCAGCTCGGATCTGCCCTTGCAGGACGCGCTTCCGTTTGGCGACGCGCTGGGCGCTGAAGAGCCCACGATCGTCTCGTTCCGGCGCCGCAGACGCAGCGAGCGCGAGGTGCTGCAGCACGTGCAGGCGCTGGCAGCGGCCCGTCGCCTCGAGTGTGGGCGCGTGCGTGACCGGCATGGGCTGGCCGAACCGCCGGCGGGCTTCCTGTCGGAATCCGACCTGAACTCCATCCACCGCGTGATGATGGACGGCCTGGTGCCCGACGACGCTGGAGTCGCCGCAGGCGAGTACCGGATCGACAGCCGCACCGTTGGCGAGGGCTTGGTGCTGCCCGCCCCGGAGCTCGTGCCGGCGGCCGTCGAGCGCTTCCTGGCCGACGGTGCTCGGCTGCTGGCCGACGCGGCGGGTGATCCCAGCGCCGACGCGGTGCTGTTCGCCGCACGGTTGTCGTACGAGTTCGTCCGCATCCATCCGTTTCCCGACGGCAACGGCCGGCTCTCGCGCATCCTGATGAACCTCGTGTTGTTCCGCTTCGGGCTGCCGTTCTGGCTAGCGCTGCGCGGCGACAGCAAGAACCGCAAGCGCTACCTGCGCTCGCTTCAGTGTGCCAACAGCGGCGACCTGGTCCCGTACGCAGCCCTCATCGCCATGCGGCTGGCGGAGTCGTTCTGGGAGATCGAGGACAACCTCGGTTTGGCCGGCCACGACCTGGGGTCAGGTCTTCAAACCACGTGGAATGTAACGGACATCAAGCAGAATCGTAACAGACCGCCTGATTCCGAGACCTGACCCCGGTACGTCACCGCCGCCGCACCTCGACCACCGCCGGCGTCAGCGGCGGGAGATCGAGGGTCAGCACCAGCTCCGCGCCGTCGACCCTTGACTCGGCGCCGAGCACCCGTAGCTCGGTCGGCGCGGGGAGGCCGGCGTGCAGGGTGTCGAGGCGCAGTTCGCGGCGCTCGGGTTGGTCGGTCAGGTTGAAGACGTTGAGCACCGCCTCGCCGTCGAGCACGTGGAGGTGCGCCGTCTCGCCCAGGCCGACGAAGCGGCCGCGGGTGAAGTACGAGCGCAGGCGGTTGTACTCGGCCACCGCGGCGCGGTAGGCTTGCCAGCGGGTTTCGTTCTCGACCGGTGAGTTGAGGCCCTTCTTGCCGCCGATGCCGAGGTGGCGGACGGTCGAGGCGTACCACCAGAAGCTGAGGCAGGCGTCGTTGTCCGACTCCATGGTGATGTGGTCATAGAGCGGGATGTCGCAGCCGAGGTTGTAGTAGTAGAGGCACAGCGCGCGGCCGCTGCGCAAGTCTTCAATCGGCTGCCACATGAACTCGAAGCCCCAGTTCTCCTGGTAGCGGTTGCCGCCAAAGCCCTGGCGATAGTAGCTCGGCAGGTAGCGGAAGGTCCACGGCCAGACCGGATCGTGGGCCTCGACCAGGACGTTGGGGAAGCGCTGCCGCATCCCCTCGACCAGGCCATAGACGGCGCGCACGTGGCCCTCGGGCGTCGACGGGACGGGGTGGCCGTGGGTCGGGTCCCAGCACGGGCCGCGCCAGTCGAACTCGTCGTACATCATGAACTCGACGCCGCCGCCGGTGACCGCCAGGATGCGGCGCAGCTTCTCGGCCTGCCACTCGCGCGATTGGGTGCAGACCTCCCAGAACGGCAGCGGGTTGGCCGGGCCGTCGTCGGGCCGCGCGCGGCGGACCGGCTCGTCGCCGGCGCCCGGCTCGGCCTCGTAGACCTCGAGTTCGTCGATCCGCGCGCTGCCGCCTTGGGCGCGAGCGATCTCGACTCGCACGTAGCGGGCCTCGACCGGTTCGAAGACGAAGCTCCGCGTGCCGGCGATCGGCTCGCCGTCGTATTCGAGGATCGTGCTCCAGTCGCCCTCCTCGACCGCGACGTGGAGGGTGAAGGCGGTGATCGCCCGGTCGCGGTACCAGGCGGTGTGCTCGGACCCGAGGGCGATTTCGCCGAGGCGAAAGGCCGCGCCGAGGTCGAGCTCGACCCACGACGGCTCGCCGGCAGAGACCCAGCTCGCCGGGTTGTTGTACCAACCGTCGTTCAGGTGCTCGACGCGGTGGATCTGCTCGTAGCCGGGAATGACCGACGAGGCGGTGGCCACCACGCCGGGCAGCAGGGCCAGGCTGCGGCGTCCGTCGCGGCGGAGGTCGACCGGCTCGGGCGCCAGCGGCGCGGCGAGGTCGGGCCGTCGGTAGGCTCCGTCGGTGCCGGCGCGGCGGAGGTACCAAGCGTTGGGGAACTCGTCGCGATAGACGCGGCCGATGGTGCGGTAGCCGAGCTTCAGGCCGAACCGCTCGCGCAGCTCGCGGGCGAAGGCGTCGACCGGGCCGAAGCGGGCCTCGTCCCACAACGTGGTGCCCTCGCAGACCTCCCAGCCCGGATCGAGGTAGAGCAGATCGCAGCCGATTTCGGCCGCCTTGGCCGCCTCGGCCAGCAACGCCTCGCGGGTGTAGTGCCGGGCCAGCAGCTCCGGGTCGGAGTGGTACCAGCCGACGTCGAACAGCTCGTTCCAGACCAGCGGAGGGTCGTAGTCGTCGGGCCGGCCGTGGCCCTGCTGGTTGAGAAAGGTGCGGTAGCGCTCGTAGGCCTCGGGCCAGTCGCCGTCATAGGCGGTCAACCGGGTGAGGCCGAACGCGAACCGCCCGCCGCCGGCCAGCTCGGTGGCCCCGCGGGGCTCGCGATAGAGCGCCAGCCCGGCGCCGGCGTAGCGTAGCGCACCGTCGTCGATCGCGGCCATCGAGCACTCGATCTGTTCGTCGTTGTACTTGGCGATCAGCAGACCGGCCGCGCTGTCGCCGAGCGCCCAGGCATCCGAGCGGAGCCGGCCCGCGTCGCAGACTTCCTGGTCGGCGACGGTCGCGTCGTTGCGCCAGTCGGAGTTCGAGAAGCGGCCGGCGAGCAGGTCGTCGGCGCCGTAGTCGTGCAGCTTGCCGTCGGCCTGCCGGCGGTACGGCACGGCGACCAGGCGCAGCTCCGGTCGGTCGGCCAACGGCAGCCGCAGGCCACAGTCGATCGCCGTCAGGTGGACCGGCTCGGCACCAGCGTTGTCGAACGCGAGCTGCTCGTCGATGATGCCATCGCCAACGGCGCGGAATTGGTGCTCGACGGCCAGGCCGCCAAGCCGGCCGGTGATCCGGATGCTCTCCGCCTCGGACTGGAGCACCGCGTCGCGGAGCCCGTCGACCGGCTCACCGCCGGCCGGCGTAACGCCGTAGCGGTACGGCCCGGCGGCCCAGACGCGGCCGCTGGCCAAGTCGGTCAGCGTGACCGCCGGCCGGCCGTCGGCCAGCTCGACCGTGAGTTGCAGTCGACCCGCGACGAGCACGGCCGGGGCCGGCGGCGCCTGAAGGGCGAGCATGGCCAGGAATGCGTTCATGGGCAACTCCCGCGCGGCGCGAGCGGCGGGCAGAGCCGCCCTACGCGAACGGGTTGTTCACGCGGACAGTGCCGTAGACCTGCCCGTGGTTGAGGTCTTCGGTGTAGAGGATGTCGCAGCCGGCGCGTTCGGCGGCGGCGAGGATGGCGGCGTCCCAGTAGTTGATGCGGTAGCGGTTCCGCAGCTCGACGGCGCGGCGGATGATCTCCGGTGTGACGGTGACCACTTCGGCCTGCTCGAGTCGCCGGAGCTGGTGAGCCACGGCCTCCTCCGGCTGCTTGAGTTTGCCCAGCGCGGTCGCGGCGTACTCGTTGAGCACCTGCGTCGAAATGACGCACCGGCCGTCGCCGAGCAGCTCGCCGACGAGCCGCGCGGCCACGAGCTGCTTGTCGGGCTCCGACTTCGAGTTCGCGTAGATGATGAGGTTGGTGTCGACGAAGCAGCGTTCGCTCACCCCTGGTTCACCCCGCGTTGGTGGCACTCCTCACGGTCGAACTTCCATCCCGGCGGCGCCTCGCCCGGCTGGCGTAGCGCCACCTGGACGAACTCCTCGGCCGCGCGGCGGCGCCGTTCCTCTTCGTCAAGCTGCTCAACGAGTTCAGAGAACAGCGCGCTCAGGCTGATGCCCCGCCGCTCCGCCTCGGCCGCGGCCCGTTCGGCCAGCGCCTCGTCCAGGTTGATCACCAGCTCCATCGCGCTCTCGTCTACCCTTGACCGCATCGCCGCCGCGGCGGGTTCCATCGCTTGGCGGGCACAGCCCGACCTACGCGAACGGGTTGTTCACGCGGACAGTGCCGTAGACCTGCCCGTGGTTGAGGTCTTCGGTGTAGAGGATGTCGCAGCCGGCGCGTTCGGCGGCGGCGAGGATGGCGGCGTCCCACACCGCGATTTGGTGCTGCACATGCAGCTCAACCGCACGGCGGCAGATCGCCACATCGACCGCCACCAACTCAAGCACGTGCAGGCGGGCAAGTTGTGCCGACACCACCTCCGGCGGTTTGTTGAGTTTCCGCATCGACACGGCGGCGAATTCGAGCAGGACCTGTGAGGACACGACTGCCGTGCCGGACACCGCCAACTCGGCCAGTAGCCGTGCTGCCTGGAGGCGTTTGGCTGGCTCGCGATGGTCGTTGGCATAGAGCAGGTTGTTGGTGTCGACGAACTGCTTCGGCATGCCGTGTCAGAGACGCTCGTCGTACAGCGCGGCGCGCGAGAACCGCCAGCCTGGCTCCGGATCGCCCGGATACTCGTCGGCCAGGCGCAGGAACTCGTCCATCGCCTGGCCAGGATCGACCGCCGTCGTCAGGTCGGCCAAGTAGTCGCGCACCAACGCCTCGAGCGTCGACCCGCGCCGCTCCGCCTCGGCCGCGGCCCGTTCGGCCAGCGCCTCGTCCAGGTTGATCACCAGCTCCATCGCGCTCTCGTCTACCCTTGACCGCATCGCCGCCGCGGCGGGTTCCATCGCTTGGCGGGCACAGCCCGACCTACGCGAACGGGTTGTTCACGCGGACAGTGCCGTAGACCTGCCCGTGGTTGAG
>CAYONP010000053.1:3702-14558 GCA_964405335.1 uncultured Fimbriimonadaceae bacterium | reverse complement strand
CCTACGCGAACGGGTTGTTCACGCGGACAGTGCCGTAGACCTGCCCGTGGTTGAGGTCTTCGGTGTAGAGGATGTCGCAGCCGGCGCGTTCGGCGGCGGCGAGGATGGCGGCGTCCCAGTAGTTGATCTGGTTACGCCGGTGCAGCTCAATCGCGGCCCGCACAAGCGCGGCGTCGAGCGGCACGACACGCAGGGCCCCGAACAGCCGCAGTTGTTCGTCTACCACCTCGGGCGCGAGCCGGAGCTTCTGCAGGGCGACGGCCGAGAACTCGTGCAACACCTGCGCCGGGACTACGCCGGTCCGGCTACGCAGGAGATCGTGGATCAGCTGATTGGCACGCTCGTGCTTTGTCCGGTCGCGCGGGTCGTTGGCGTAGACGAGTACATTGGTGTCGAGGCATCCGCGACCGCGGTTAACGGTCGCCACGGTCGTAGAGCTCAGCGCGTGAGAACCGCCAGTCTGCGTCCGGCCTGCCGGGATGCTCACGAGTCAGGCGGACAAAGGCCTCCGCAGCCTCGGCCGGGTCAACCGCGGGCGTCAGCGCGTCAATCAGCCCACGAATCCAGGCCTCGACGCTCTCACCCCGCCGCTCCGCCTCGGCGCGGGCGCGGTCGGCCAGGTCGTCGTCGAGCGTGATCACCAGCTCCATAGCGCTCTCGTCTACCCTTGACCGCATCGCCGCGGCGGCCGGTTCCCGCTCAGTTGTACTCGCCATGTTCGCGCACCAGGTCGACCGCGAACCGGTAGGTCTCGTACTCGACATCGGGCGGGATGCTGTGGTCGCTGTGGAAGCAGTAGCCCGCGCGGCGGGCTTTCATGCCCTCGATCTTCGGCAGCACCTCGGCGGCGACGATGTCCTTGTTGTTGGTGTTCAGCTTGGTCACGTCGATGTTGCCCATGAAGCCGATCGGCCGGCGCATCTCGGCCGCCTGGTCGGCGTAGTCGAGCACGTGGTTGCCGGCCTTGGCTTCCATCGGCTGCAGGCAGTTCCAGCCGCTGGCGACGAGCTGATCGAAGAGCTGCCGCACATCGCCGCAGGTGTGCAGGATGACCGGCAGGTCGTAGTCGTGGAAGAAGCGCACCAGCGCGGTGTGATAGGGCCGGATCAGCATCATGTAGGTCTGCGGCGAACAGAACGGACCGTTGCTGAACCCGAGGTCCTCGTAGATGAACATCCCGTCGGGCTTGCCGATGTGGTCGAAGATCCAGGTGTAGTGGGCGATGAAGAAGTCGAGGTGGACCTGGCAGAAGTCGTGGATCCAGTCGGGCTCGAGGACCATGCTCTCGAGCATCACCACGTCGCCCAGCGTGGCTCGCATCAGCTCGAAGATGAACAGGTTGCCGTAGACCAGGTACTTGTCGCTCTGCCGCCACTGCTCCAGCCGCTTGGGCAGACCCTCGGTGTCGATCCGGCTGAGGTCGAGAGCGAGCATCGGCTCGCGGTACTTCTCGCGCCAGATTTCGGGCGTGACGCACTCGAACCCGACATGCTCGGGCGTGCCCGACTTGCCCTTCCAGTGCCGCAGCACCGCGCCACGGCCATTGCGGGTCAGGATGTGACGGTCGGTCTCCTCAATCACCTCGTTGACCCCGCGGAACGGCGTGGTGTCGACGTCCCAGCCGAGGCCGACCAAATCGTAGTCAAACACCTCGTGCGGCCCGCGGTCTTCGGGGAAGCCCTGCCGGCGCCAGTAGTCGCCGATGGTTTCGGGCCAGAAGTGCTCGAACAGGGCGACGCGGTCGGGCGCCTCGCCGGCCAGAATCGCGCTCATCCGCTCTCGCGAGGTCATCACCCTTCTCCCGCCGGCGCCACCTGCAACCGAATCTCCACCCCGTCGGCGCGGACTTCGAGCGCCGTGATGCGGAGCACCAGGTCCGGCGTCGCCAGCACCAGCGTGCCCTTCTCGAACCGCGCCGAGAGCTTGCCCGGCCGGTCGACGAACTCGGCCAGCAGCGCGTTGAGCGCGTCGGGATCGAGGTGGAGGTGACTGTCAGGGGCGCTCAACGCTCTCTCCATCGCGCAACTCGAGGCGCAGGGTGACCGCCGCCGGCTCGACCCGCAGGCCGGCCAGCCGCGCCCGCAGGCGGCCGATCGGCACCCGCTCACGCAGCACCTGGTTGAGCAGCGCGGGGGACAGGTTGACCAGCATCACCCGCCCGTGCCGCTCGTCGTACAGATCCTCGATCCAGACCAGGTCGAGCGGCAGCCCGCACTGCTCGGCCCGTTCATCGGCGGCCGCCTCGAGCTTCTGCCGCAGCTTGCCCCAGACCATGCCGAGCAACGTGCGGGGCGCGCCGGTTACCTCGTCCAGCGGCGCCACGACGCGGATCTGGCCGTCGCCCAAGTCGGGGTGCGCCAGCGCGGTCACGGTCAGCCGCGCGTAGCTGGCCTGGATGACGAACCGGCCCGACTCATAGCGGATCGCCAGCTCGGGCTCATTGGGCAGCAGCCGGTTGAGATCGGCGGCGGCGAGCCGGACGGTGATCACGCGGGCCTCCCTCGCGCGGATTGGCCGCCGCCCGCGCGGCCCCTCTCAACTCGGGAACCCGGCCGGCCCCGGATGTGCTATGATCCACACAAGGTCCGGCGGTCACGACCGTCGGGCTTTTTTTGGTCACTCGGAGTTCGCCATGAGGGTTGGTGTCGTCGATCTGCTGTGCATGCCCGCGTCGCACTGGCTGCAAGCGCCCTACCGCCTGCTGCTGACCAAGCAGTACGCCGGCATCATGCCGCAGGCCGTCGCCGTCTGGTGCCGGCGCCGCGGGCACGAGGTCTTCTATACCGCCTACAGCGGCGCGGGCGACCTGACCCGGCTGCTGCCCGACGACCTCGACGTCGTGTTCGTCTCGAGCTTCACCCACGTCAGCCCGCTGGCCTATGCGTTGGCCAAGCTGTACCGCGGCCAGGGCGCGGTGACCGTGCTCGGCGGCCCCCATGCGCGTGCCTTTCCCGACGACAGCCTGCGCTTTTTCGACCTGGTGGTGCAGCAGTGCGACGAGGCGCTGGTCGCCGGCATCGTCGACCGGCAATACGAGCTCGGCCAGGTGCTGGCCAGCCCGCCGGCCACGCTCGAGCTGCCGACGGTCGAGGAGCGCATGCCCGAGATTCGCCGCTCGGCCTTCTGGCGCGGGCATCGCTACCCGGCCGCGACCATTCCGCTGCTGGCCAGCACCGGCTGCCCCTACTCGTGCAACTTCTGTATCGACTGGGACAACCCGTACCGGGCGATGCCGATCGATCACCTGCAGGCCGATCTGGCCTACATCGCCCGCGAGCTACCGCGGATCCGGATCACCTTCCACGACCCGAACCTGGCCAGCGGCTGGGACCGGGTGTTGACCGCCCTCGAGACCGTGCCGCCGGCGCGGCGCAGCCCGTCGGTGGTCGAGGCGTCGCTCGTCTCGCTAAAGAACGAGAGCCGCCTGCAGCGCCTGCGCGACACCCGCTGCCAGTTCGTCTGCTTCGGCATCGAGTCGTGGTCGGGTTACTCGTCCAAGGCCGGCGCCGGACGGCTCGAGGGCAGCGCCAAGGTCGAGCAGGTGGTGGCCCAGTTCCAACAGGTGGCCGAATACGTGCCCTACACCCAGGCCAGCTTCGTCTTCGGCCTCGATGTCGACCAGGGTGACGAGCCCGTCGCGGCGACCAAGCAGTTCATGGACGCCACGCCGTATGTCTGGCCGGCGATCAACATCCCGCAGCCGTTCGGCAACACGCCGCTGTTCGATACCTGGCGCGGCGAGCGGCGCCTACTCGAACAGATGCCCTTCTACTTCTACCAGACGCCGTTCCTGGTCATGATCCCCAAGCACTACGAGGCGATCGACTACTACGGCCGGGTGGTCGACCTGCTCAGTCACGCGGTCAGCCGCTCGATGCTCCGCGCGCGACTCGCGGCCACCCGCCAGCGCATGGTCCAGGCGGTCCACGCCACCCGCACGCTGAACGTCCGCCACGCCTTGTCGTTCTTCCGCCGCACGCTCGACGAATGGCGCCTCGACCACCAGGTGCGCGCCTTCCACAGCGGCGAGTCGACGGAGGTGCCGGCCGTCTACGAGCGCATCCTCGACAAGGCCGTCGCCCCGCTCCGCGGCCTGATCACCCGCGCCGACCTGACCCCCACCTTCGCCTGACGGGCAGAAAAGGGACCTGACCCCCATAGGCGTTAGTTTTGGGGCTGAAACAGGTGAATGGTGCCACAGGCGGCTTGCCCGCCAGTGCTGTCCAGCAGCTCGTCGGCGGCACTGGCGGACAAGCCGCCAGTGGCACCGTGCGGGCGTCTTGGGGCCCAAATCGAACACCTATGGGACCTGACCCCGTCATCGCGCCGGCGACCGGCTCGGCCGCCTCGGCGGCGGGGACAGGGCGCGTGACCGGTCCCCGGTCGAGGCGGTAGTGCGTGCGCTGGTAGGCGAGCTCGAAGCCCGCCTCGCTGAGGATGGTGGGCATCGGGTCGTAGGGCCCCTGCGGGGCCGAGAGCGTGGCCAGTCGTTCGCAGCCGTGCTGGTAGCCGTCGCGCATGCTCCAGGCGAGCAGCGAGGCGAGAGTCTCGGCCTCGTCGCCGCCATCGGCCACGCCGCCGGCGATCACGGCGGTGCCCTCGTGGCGGTAGACAAAGCTCGCCCCGCACGGCCGGCCTTCGTCGCGGGCGAGGTAGAGGCTCCACCTTTCGGCGCCGAAGATGGCGGTGAAGTACGGCCCCAGCCGCGGATCGAGTCGCAGCAGACGGGCGTGCAGTCGCCACCAGGCGTCGACGGTCTCGGCGGTCACCGGCTCGACCCAGGCGTGGCCCGGACCGTGCGGCAGCGCCGCCGGCCGCTGCCAGACATCGGCCCCGCGACGGGCCCGGAAGCCGCGCTGCGTCAGCCTCGCCGGCAGGTCGGCCGGCGCGGCGGTGGGCGGCAGGACCACCTCGTAATCGGCCAGATCGCGCCGGTGGTAGACCTCCATGAGCTCGTCGAGCTGCGCCTCGTCGGCCGGCTCGGCAACGCCGAGGCCGAGCACCTGGTTGAGCCACGGTGCCGGCGCGCGGGCCGCCACGAAGGCCACCGCCGCGCCGACGGGCACCGTCTCGAGGCCGAGCAGGTCGCGCTCGAAGCGCGGAATCAGCTCGCGCTGACCGGCGGTGCGACCGATCATCGCCGCCTCGATCGAACGGGCCAGCAGCTCGACGCTCAACGCTCGACTCGACGTCCGTGCATTGTGACACACGCAGTCGGTCGGCAGGCGCGCCGGCGACGCACTAGAATCACGGTCAGTCGGAGCGGATGGTGCAGAAGCTCAGCCTGACTGCGTGGGGCGGCTTGTGTGTTCTTGGCGGCATCGCCAGCCGGTTCATCATGAACGCGGTCAAACCGCCGACCAATCGCTCCGAACTGCTCGGCCAGTCGGTCGCGCAGATGCTCTTCCTGCTCGCCGGCGTGGTGCTGATCGGCATCGGCCTGGCGCGCAACCGGCGCGGGTGACGATCGCGCCGGCGCAGGAGGCGCTGCCGCCGAGCGCGAACCCGCCGGCGATGCTTGAACCTCCCGCCGCCGAATGGGCCACGGTGCCGCGCTTCCCGCTCTATGGCGTGGCTGTCGGGCTGCGCAGCCTGTACAACGTCGGCGCGGTGTTCCGGGCGAGCGACGCAGCGCGGGTGAGCCACCTCTACCTGACCGGCGCGATGGCCCACCCGGCGCGGCACGGCGAGCGGATCGACAAGACCGCCCTTGGCGCGATCGAGGCGGTCGCCTGGAGCTACGTGCGCGACCCGCTGCCGGTGATCGACGGCCTGCGCGCCCGGGGCATCAAGGTCGCCGCGCTGGAGCTGACCGAGACGAGCCGGCCGTTGAGCGCCGTCACCCGTGACTGGTTTCCGCTCGCGCTGGTCGTCGGCCACGAGACCGACGGTGTGCCGGCCGAGATTCTGAACCGCTGCGATGCGGTGCTGGCGCTGGAGACCTTCGGCCGCAAGCCGTCGCTCAACGTGGCTCTGGCCTATGGCGTGGCGATGCTCGAGCTGGCGCGGCGCTGGGCCGAAACGACGGGCCGGTAGGGACACGCCAACGGCGTGTCCTGCCTCGTCACCGCACCGGGCGCGCCGTTGGCGCGCCCCAGCCACGGGCGTCGGCATCATCCCGGCAAAGGGCACGCAGGGACACGCCAACGGCGTGTCCGGCAACGAGGTGGCCGGCATCGGACCGGTTACGGGCGCGCCGTTGTCGCGCCCCGACCGAATCAGGGCCGCAGGCTGCCCTGCTCGTCGGGCACGACGCAGGCGGTGCCGGCGCGCAGGCGGTCGGCCAGGCCGATGCGCTCGAGCAGCTCGGCGGCCGGCACCGGCGCGCCGGCCCAGCCGTAGGCGAGGTCACTGAGCCAGGCCTCGACCAGGCAGAGCAGATAGCCGGGCGAGCGGCTCCAGGGGCTCGGCTCGGTGTGGTAGCGGGCCAGCAGTTCGGCCAGGTCGAGTTCGGCCAGCGGCGTCGCGCCGCCGTTGAGAATGCGCACCCGCGCGTCGCTGACCAGCAGGGCAAAGGGCGAGCCGAGCGAGTCGGAACGGACGCGCAGCCGCTCGGCGGCGCCGTTGACGGCGTCGAGCTCGGAGGCTGCCAGGACGACCAGTTGCGGTCGTTCGGCGGGGTCGACAAAGACCACGCAGTGCGGATCGCAGCGGTTGCCGACCAGGTCGGCCATGACACCCTCCACACCGTTCGCGCTCGCCGCTCTATAGCTTAATGCACGAATCGGGTTAGAATCCAGAACGTCCAAGAAGATCTGAAAGTTGCCCGTGGTGGAGCCGTTCAACTCGTCGCCGTGGCGGAGGAGGGAAGCCCTCGGCGGTGACGAACAGGGCCCGTCTGTGTCGCCGGAGCCACGGGAGAGGAGTCGCTCGGTCGCATGACCGCGGAGATTGTCTCAGTCGGGACCGAGCTGCTGCTCGGCAACATCGTCAACACCAATGCCGCCCACATCGCCAGGGCCTTGGCGGTCTTCGGGGTCGATGTCTACTTCCACACCACCGCCGGCGACAACCTCGCCCGGGCGACGGCGACCATTCGCACGGCGCTCGAACGCTCGGACGCGGTGATCATCACCGGTGGCATCGGCCCAACGCCCGATGATTGCACCCGCGAGGCGATTGCCGGCGCGCTGGGCGTCGGCATCGAGCGGCGCGCCGAGCTGGTGGCCCAGATCGACGAGCGCTACGCCCGGCGGAACCGGTCGCCCAACGCCGCGGCCTATAAGCAGGCGCTCATCCCGGTCGGCGCCGAGGCGATGGTCAACCCGGTCGGCACGGCGCCGGGCATTCTGGCCGCCCGCGACGGCAAGGCGATCTACGCCATGCCGGGCGTGCCGTTCGAGATGGAGCGGATGCTCGTCGAGACGGTCCTGCCCGATCTGCGGGCGCGCTTCGGGCTGACCACCGGCCTGTTCGCCCGTGTCCTGCGCACGCGCGGGATTGGCGAGAGCGACCTGGCGCAGCACCTGGCCGATCTGCTCGAATCGGCAACGAACCCAACCGTGGCGACTTATGTCAAAACGGGTGAGGTTGAGATTCGGCTCACCGCACGGGCAACCGACGCGGCGGCGGCGCGGCGGTTGTTCGAGTCGCCCGAGCGGGAGATTCGCGCGCGGGTCGGCTCGTTCATCCATGCAACCGACGACGAACGCGACGAGGAGCGACTGGGCGAGCGCCTGTGCGCCGCGGACTGGCGGCTGGTCACCGCCGAGAGCTGCACTGGTGGCTGGCTGGGCGAGCAGATCACCGGCGTGCCGGGCAGCTCGGGCTGGTACCTGGGCGGCGTGGTGGCCTACAGCAACGCGCTGAAAGAGCGATTGCTCGGTGTCGAGCCGTCGATCTTGGCCGGTCCGGGCGCGGTCAGCCGCGAGTGCGCGGCGGCGATGGCCCGCGGCGCGGTCGAGCGCCTGGGCGGCGAGTGCGGCGTGTCGATCACCGGCATTGCCGGGCCCGACGGTGGCAGCGGCGAAAAGCCGGTCGGTCTGGTCTACATCGGGTGGTACGATGTACAGGGGCACGGCGAGGTGATGGAGCATCGGTTCCCCGGCGGTCGAGCCGGGGTCAGGGAGCGAGCCGTGCTGGCGGCGCTGGAGATGGCCTGCCGGCAGTTGACGAGGTCGAAACGGTGAGAGCGTTCTTAGCGGTGATTCCACCCCGCGCGGCCCGGGACACGATCGAAGCGATCCGTGACCCGCTGCGCGAGTTGGCTCCGGCAGGGCGATGGGTTCACCCCTCGCTGTGGCACATGACGTTGAAGTTCCTCGGTGAGGTCGAGGACGATCTCGTGCCGGCGGTGGCCGACTTGGCCGCCAACGTCGCCGGCGAGACCCAGGCCTTCGAGATGACCATGCAGGGGCTTGGCTTCTATCCCAATGCCGAGCGGCCCCGCGTGCTGTGGGTCGGTTCGAGCCAGGGCACCGCCGAGTTCGAGGCCCTCTCCCGCTCGCTCGACGTCGGGCTCGACGGCCTCGGCTTCGAGCCCGAAGAGAAGGACCAGACCTCGCACCTGACCCTTGCCCGCTTCCGCGATCCGTCCGAATCGCGCGCGATCCGCGAGCAGGTCGGCGACACCGGGCCGATCGTCACCTTCGAGGTCGACGAAATCGTGCTCATGAAGAGCGTCCTGCGCCCGCGCGGACCCGACTACACCGTGGTCGAGAAGCTCGCCCTCCTGCCCCGCGAGCGGCCCGCCGGCGAGGAGGACACGACCACGGCGCACACCTCCGAGGTCGACCCCGAACCGGAGCCCGAGCCCGAGCCCGATCTGTAGGGGTGCCGCCAACGGCGCGCCCATGCGCCGCCAACGGCACGCCCTGCTCGCTACTGGAGCCAGGCGCCCGTGTTGGCCGAGAACATCCGCTCCGTGGCGTCCACCGCGCGCAGGGTGAGCGAGCGCACCGCCGCGCCGAGGCGCCGCGCGTCGCCCGAACCCTCAATCTCGGCCGATGGCTGCCAGGCCTTGGCCCGGAAACGCAGCCGCACCTCGTCGCCCTCGCTCGGCGGCAGGTCGACCTCGACCACCGCCGCGCCGGCCACCGCGGCCAGCGGCGCCAGGAGCTGCTCGCCCAGGTAGATGCCGTTGGCCGGGTCGAGGCTGAACGGGTGCTGGAAGGTCTCGATGGTCAGGCGATAAGCCACGCCTGGCACGACCGGCAGCCGCAGCTCGCTCGAAGCGGTCGACCAGCGCTTGGTGTCGCCCTCGTCGGGCCACTCGGGCGCCGCCTCGCGGCCGTACCAGCGGTAGAGGTAAGGCCCGTCGCCCGGCGCGCCGACGTCGAGCCGGTAATGCCGCCGCGCGGCGTCGGTCCACTCCACGGGGTTCTGCTCGTTGGCCAGAAGTTGCGTCCGCGCGCCGGCCTCATTCTCGACCCGCAGCCCGTCGGGCGCCTGGTTACCAATGATGATCGCCGAGACCACCTCGGGTCCGATCCGGATCGGCGTTCCCGCGCCGAGGAAGTTGTTCGCCTGGATGATGGCCTTGCCCGTCTCGATCTCGACCGCCGGCGAGCCGGCGCCGCCGGTGTCCCAGTTGGCGAACGTGCAGCCGGTGGCGATCAGGTGCGCGCCCGGCGCGCGCTGGCGGATGCAGCGATCGATCGGCCCCCAGAACGTACTGTTCGAGAGGTTGACCATCGCCCCCTCGGCCTCGGGCGCGATGTCGAGGCAGACCGCCTCGACACTGCCCCAGCGGCCGACCAGCTCGGCGTTGACAATCTGCAGGCCGGGCTGACTGGTCGCCTCGACCAGTACCGCCCGCTCGCAGCTATCGGCGCCGATGCCGATCAAGCTGCCGTTGGTCACCCCGTTCTCGGTGCGGATGAAGCGATAGCCGACGCCGTAACCGAAGCAGAAGGTGTTGATCACGTAGCACCAGTCGTAACGGCCGAACTCGAACGCGGTGGCGTTGAGGTTGATCCAAGCGCCGCGGGCCCGGTCGGGCCGCCACCAGCCGCCGAACGGCCAGAAGTGAACGTTCTCGACCCGGCCGATATCAAGGCAGCGGTCGATGCGCAGGCCGCGGAAGCTCGGGAAGCCGTGTACGTTGCGGACCAGGAACCGTCCGGTGTCCTGCAGGCGGATGCCCTCGTAGCTATTCAGCAAGCCCAGGTCGCAGATCGCCACGTTGGCCCACGGGCCGGCGGCGATGGACGGTGGATAGGGCACCGGCGGCGCCTCGTCGGCGGTGATCTCGGGGTAGTGGATCATGAACCCCGCGACGCTGGCGTTGCTGCCGGCGAGGTCGATCAACGGCGGGCCGTCTGGCTCGCCGCGGCCGGCGAAGGCGAGCAGTACCGAGCCGTCGAGCAGCGCCCGCCCCTCGCGCTGATCGGTCGGCGCGAAGAGATGCGTGCCCTGGAGCCGCACGCCGCCGGGGATCGAGAGCGTGCCCTCGAGGCGCCACTGCCCAGCGGGCACGGTGACCAGCTCGCCACCGCGCTCGGCCGCCGTGTCGAGTGCCTGTTGGAAGGCGGCGGTGCAGTCGGTCGCCCCGTCGCCGACCGCGCCGTAATCGGTGACGACGATCTGGCCAAAGACGGGTGAGGCCACGGCAAGCAGTCCAATCCAGCGCATGTTCACCTCCCGCGCCGAGTGATGGTGCCTGATGGACGCGGCCAAGGCAAGCTGGGTACCCACGCGCCGGCCCACCCGAACCGTAACGCCGGTTGATAACCGGCTCCCGCGCGCGCTGCTCAGTCTGCTCGGCGCGCACGCCGGCCGTGTGCCGCGCGGCGCGTCACCGCCGGTTGCCAACCGGCGCCACGGTTCGTCCTCGGCGGCGGTGAGCACGCCGGACCTGTAGCGCCGGTTGATAACCGGCTCCCGCGCGCGCTGCTCAGTCTGCTCGGCGCGCACGC
>CAYONP010000053.1:0-3602 GCA_964405335.1 uncultured Fimbriimonadaceae bacterium | reverse complement strand
CGGCCGTGTGCCGCGCGGCGCGTCACCGCCGCAATCAGCGCCGGTGCTGCGGCGGGCGGGCGTCGGTGGGCAGGTCGGGGAGGGGTTCGTAGTCGCGGAGGAAGTCGGTCAGGAGGCGCATGCCGATGATGTAGTCGGCGAGCGAAGGGGCCGGCACGTCGAGCTGCCAGGTGCCGTCGGCGTGCTGGGAGGCGAGGAGGTCGAGCACCGCCGGCAGCCGATCGGCGGTGAGGCGGGCGCGTTCGGCTCGGGTCGGCTCGGGCGCCGGCCGGCCGCCGTGGCGCAGCGCCGTGCGGGCGGCGGCGAGGGCGCGCGGCACGATCAGCTCCGGCGGCAGACCTCCCGACGTCGACGGCGTGAACGAGAAGGGCCAGGTACCGTCGGGCCGCCGCGCGGCCTCAAGCGTCTCGCACGCAGCCGGCAGCGGTTGCAGGTATCTGGCGTCTTCGAGCGCCACGGCGCACTCGGCGAGCACTTCGATGACCCTGGCCACGGTGACGGTCGACATCACCGACGCCTCCGCATCGGCCCTGCCGTCCGGCCGATAGTCATCCCACCAGCCGGGCACCGGATCCACCACCTGCGTCGCCAGGAGCCGGTCGGCCGCGGCGACGGCCGAATCCCTCGCCACCGGGTCGCCGAGCCGCGCCGCGACCAGCAGCGTGCGCAGGACCGCGACCTGCAGCGCCGTCGGCTGCTCCCACACCGGTGGCAGCTCGAATGTCGGAGTCGATCCCTGCTCGTGGATTGTGATCGCCGGCGCCGGCGGCATCGCCAGCGGCCAGCTCCCATCCGCCCGCTGCGCCTGCACCAGCGCCCGCACGCCGTAATCGGCCGCCGCGCGGACGTCGGCGTCGTCCGTCACCTGGGCCACCTCGAGCAGCAGGCGCAGCGGTAGCGCGCTCGTGCCGATGCCGGACCGGTTGGTCCGACTGCCCATCGGTTCGCCACGGCGGTACTGCTCGCGAGTGTAGAGCCGAGCCGGGTCGGCGGTCTCGTCGTCGGTCCAGCCGCCGCTCTGCAACTGCCGTGCCGCCAGGTCGCGCGCTCGCGTCAGGGCCAGGTCGCGGTACCGGGGTTCGTTGGTCACCGCGTAGGCCGCCAGCCAGACGAAGCCCGGCTCGCTGCCGTTGGGATCGGCCAGGACGGCATCGAGCACCCGGCCGCCCGGAGGCGGCCCCGCAAACCGGCCGGCCTGCTGCGCGTCGGTCGCCCGCCGCATCGCCTCTGCCACCCGCACCGGCAGGTCGTCCGGCCCCTGCGCCGCGGCGGCCGTGGCTACCAGGCACAACAGCGCCAGGCCGGCGGGCCGCCGGCGGTCCGTTCGGCTGCCGGCGGGCCGCCGGCGGTCCGGTTGGGTGTCGGGTCGCCGGCGGTCCGTGGCTTGGTTGGCGGGCGGGTCGCTCATCGGCTACTTCAGGAACAGCTCGATCACCGGCACGGTCACATTCGGCTTTTGCACCGGCAACTCCAGCGTCAGTGTTTTTGTATCCAGGCTGCTATCGCCGGTATGTCCCGCACGCGGCTTGTGAAAGCGCACCTCCGATGCATCGTTCAGCAACTGCGCATACACCACCCGGTCGGCAAACCCGTCCAGATGCAAATGCCGGAATGGCCAGGCAAGCACATGCACGTACAGGCACTTCGTTTCCGGGTTGTACGTCAACCGGCAGTCTTCCGGCGCATGAAACGCCTCCGGCGCAGCCGTGCATCCGTAAATTGACCGCCCGTGCCGCTTCATCCATGTGCCAATGCCAGTGAGCCGATCCAGCGCCCGGTCGTCGAACTCGCCCCGCCCGGTCGGCCCCACGTTCAACAGCAAATTGCCCCCTCGGCTCACCACCCCAATCAACATCTGCACCAACTGCTCCACACTTTTCCAACTCGTCTCATCGCGGTGATATCCCCACGATCCCGAAAATGTCTGGCAGGTTTCCCACATCACGCGCTGGCCTTCAAATTCCACCCATGTGCGCGGCATAAACTGCTCCGGCGTGCGATAGTCCCACCCGCCTTCCACATCATCGAGATCCAGCCGGTCATTGATCAAAATCTTCGGCTGCAATTGCCGCGTCAACTTCATCAACTCCATACTGCCCCAATCGTCGCGTCCCTTGCCGTCAAACCCCTCGGGGCGGCCCTTTCTGCCACCCGGATAGCTGAAATCGTAAAACAGCAAATCCACCTGTCCGAACTGCGTCAACAACTCCCGCGCCTGACCGTGCAGGTATTCAGCGTATTTTTTCTGATCCCGCGGTGCGTTCAGCTTATCCTTATCCGGATGATTGCGCATGGCATGCACCGCATCGAGTTTAAACTGCGGGTGATGCCAGTCGATCAGCGAATGGTAAAACCCCACCCGCAGACCCCGGCTGCGAAACGCCTCCACCATCGGCTTGAGCAAATCGCGCTTTGCCGGTGTATTTGTCGCCTTGTAATCCGTCAGCTTCGAATCCCACAGACAAAACCCGTCGTGGTGCTTGGTCGTAATGCAAAAATACTTCATCCCCGCATTGGCCGCGGCCTCCGCCCACGCATTGGGATCGTACAGATCCGGATCAAAATGCTTGAAATACTTTTCGTAATCCGCATCGGAAATCTCCTCCCGCTGCTTCACCCACTCGTGCCGTGCCGGCAAGGCGTAAATCCCCCAGTGAATAAACAGCCCGAACCGGTCGCGCACAAACCAGCTTGCATCGCCTTTCAGTGTTGCCATTGTCTTCTCCTGAGTGAAGAGTGAAAAGGTGAAAAGTGAAAGGTGAAAAACTTCGCCTTTGCCTTTCCCCATCCTGTTAATCCTGCAATCCTGTCTGCCTTTTTCCGCTTCTCGCCTTTAACGTGCCAGCGTTCTAACGTGCAACGCGCCAACGCGCCTCACCCCTTCAGCCCCAGCCTTTCAAATTGCTCCGGCGGCGCATCGTGTTCCACCATCCCTGCAATCAGCATTTCTACCATCCGGGCTTCGATTTTTGCGTCCTTCAGCGGCGATTCTTCTTTTGGATCGGCCACCACGTCGAACAGTTGCGTCCCGTACTCGTGAATCTTCGCCTGCCGTGCGCCCTGTGCATCTTTTGAAATCTTCATCACCTGACAGCCCTTGGTAAAAGAAAGCGGCTCGACCAGAGAAATATTTCCAGCCAGTTCGCCCGGCGAAAACATCTGCCGCATATGCGTGGGCATCAGCGTGTACTCGTAAAGCGGTTGATTGTCGCGATCCTTCGCCCCGCGCATATACACATAGCACCCATCCGTCACATTGACCTGATGCCCGTGCTGTCCGAACACTGCGTATTCGCGCACCGAGGCATCGGACGCAATCGCATCCTTCAGCACCTTCCCCGTCATATCCGCCGTCGGTTTCAACCCGAAAAAGTCCAGCACCGTCGGCCCCAGATCAATCGACGGCTGCACCAGGCTGTTGCGCCGCTCGCCCCGCTTGCCGCACCGGGGATCCCACACAAAAAACGGCGTGTGCACCACCTCCTGGTAAAAGGGCATCCACATCTTGGCCCAGCAATCGTGCTCGCTCAGCAAAAACCCGTGATCCGTCCACACAATCAGCATCGTATCATTCCACAGCGCCAGCTCATCCATCATATCCA
>CAYONP010000052.1:0-39753 GCA_964405335.1 uncultured Fimbriimonadaceae bacterium | reverse complement strand
AAGAGTGCGGTAGGGGCGGGTCTCAGACCCGCCCGAATGCCGACGAGCCCGCTTCTAGAGCGGATTGACTCGCCGGCGGGCCGGTATGAGACCTGCCCCTACCACGATGCACAACACGCCCCGGTCACCGGCGCACCTTACCGGGCCGCCGGCCGGAACCGCTTCAGCCGCAGGCTGTTGGTCACCACGCTGACCGAGCTGAGCGCCATCGCCGCGGCGGCCCACATCGGACTGATGCCGGGGCCGCCAAGCATCTGAAACAGGCCCATGGCCAGGGGAATCATGAGCACGTTGTAGCCGAACGCCCAGAACAAGTTGCCGTGGATGATCCGCAGCACGGCGCGGCTCAGCCGCAGCGCGGCGGGCACCGCGGCCAGGTCGTCACCGAGCAGCGCGATATCGCCCGCCTCGAGCGCCACGTCGGTCCCGCCGCCGATGGCGATGCCGACGTCGGCCGCGGCCAGCGCCGGGGCGTCGTTGATCCCGTCGCCGACCATCGCCACCCGCCGCCCCTCGGCGCGCCAGGCGGCAATCTGCTGCTGCTTCTCCTCGGGCCGCAGCCGGCCGGCGTAGAGGTCGATCCCGAGCTGCTCGGCCACCGCTTGCGCCACCCGCTGGTCGTCGCCGCTGAGCATGGCCACCTGCAGGCCCAGCTCATGCAGCGCGGCAATCGTCGGCCGGGCGCTCTGCCGCGGCTGGTCGGCCACTGCCAACACGCCCGCCGCGACGCCGTCGAGGGTGACCACCAGCGGCGTCTCGGCCGCCGCGGCGATCTCGTCGACCAGCCCCTGCACCGGCGCCACGTCGATTTCGCCGGCCAGGCTCTCGAGCGAGCCGACGCGCACCTCGACGCCGGCCACCACGGCCCGGATGCCGGCCCCGGCGGTGGCGGCGAACGCGCTCGCCGCCGGCAGCGCCAGCGCCGCGTGCCGCGCCTGGGTGACAATCGCCCGGCCGTACGGATGCTCGCTCGCCGCCTCGGCCGCCGCGGCGTGGCGCAGCAGCCGGGCCTCGTCGCCGTCGAGGGCGACCAACCGGGTCACCTCCGGCTCGCCGCGGGTCAGCGTGCCGGTCTTGTCGAAGGCGATCAGGTCGAGCCGCGCGGCCGTCTCGAACACCGCGCCGCCCTTGACCAGCAGCCCGAGCTGTGCGCCGCGGCCGCTGCCGACCATGATCGCCGTCGGCGTGGCCAGGCCCATCGCGCACGGACAGGCGATGATCAACACCGCCACCGCGTGGGTCAAGCCGGCGGTCGCGCCCTGCGGCAACCAGATCAGCCAGGCGACCGCCGCCAGTACGACAACAATCGGCACGAACACCGCCGCGACCTGGTCGGCCACCCGCTGGATCGGCGCCTTGCTCCCCTGCGCCTCGCGGACGAGTTGGATCATCCGCCCGATCACCGTCGCGCCGCCGACGGCGCTGGTCCGCACCCGCAGCCGGCCGGTCAGGTTGACCGTCGCGGCCACCACGGCATCGCCCTTGCGCCGCTCGACCGGCACGCTCTCGCCGGTCACCGCGCTCTCGTCGACGCTGCTCTCGCCGTCAACCACGACACCGTCGACCGGGAAGCTCTCGCCCGGCCGGACCTCGACCACCTGGCCCATGATCACCTGCTCGACCGGCACCTCGGCCGTCTCGCCGCCGGTGACCAACCGGGCCGTCGTCGGCCGCAGCGCGAGCAGGGCGCGCAGCGCGTCGCTGGTCCGCCGGCGGGCCAGGCTCTCCAGCAGCCGCCCGATCAGGATGAAGGCGATGATCATCGCCGCCGTGTCGAAGTAGAGGTGGTGCGGATCGTGCCCGAGCATGAACAGCCCGGCGATGAAGGCGGTGCTGCTGCCCAGGCTGATCAACAGGTTCATGTCGCCGCGGCGATGCGCCAGCGCCTTGACCGCGCCGAGGTGGTATGCCCAGCCGCCCCAGGCCCAGACCGGCAGCGCCAGCAGCGCCTGCAGCCAGCCGGGCAGCGGCGCGGTGAACATGGTCACCATGAGCACCAGAGCGAGGGGGATGCTGACCGCCAGCCGGGCGATCAGGCCGCGGATCTCGTGCCGCGCGGCGGCCTCGCGCTGGGCCTCGTCGTCATCACCGGCCGGCGCGGCGTCATAGCCGGCGTCGCGCACGGCGGCAATCAGGTCGTCGACGGTGATCCGCCCGGCCTCGAAACTGACCTCGGCCGACTCGTTGCCGAAGTTCACCGCCGCGCCGGTGACGCCGTCGACGCGGCCGATCACGCGCTCGATGGCCGCGGCGCAACCGGCGCACTTCATGCCCCGCACGGCGAGTCGGACGGAACCGGTCTCGGTCTCGACAGCCACCGGTGTTTGCTCCCGGCCCAACCCGACCCTGAAAAGTACCCCCACCGCCCAACCAGTTCCACGGGGTCAGACCCCGACTTCACGCGGTCGGTTACCATCAAACGCCGATCTCGTAACGCATCACATGGCATCGGGGTCAGATCCCAATGTCGCCTGATGCGTTAACAGACGGCTCCGAGGTGGCAACAACTCGCGTGATTCTCGGATCTGACCCCGCGTGGATGGCGTTGACCGGCGGGGGGCGCACGGGTATACTGCGGCGGTCTTGAGCCACGGGATTCCATGTCGGCCACGCCCCAGATCCAGGCGCCGGCGAAGCGTTCCCGGCGTCGTGCGCCGGGCCGCCTCGGGTTGGACATCGGCCGGCACAGCCTGAAGCTGGCGCAGCTCGAGCCGGGCGACCCGCCCCGCCTGGTGACCATCGGACGCACCGCCACGCCGGCCGGCCTGTTTGCCGCCGACGGTTACCTGACCGCGCTTGAGCCGCTGGTCGAGGCGGTCGCGCGGCTGGTCGACGACCTGGGCCTGCGCGGTGCCGAGGCGCAGCTCGCGGTCGGCCCGCCCGCCTTGGCCCTGGCCTGTGTCGAACCCGACCCGACGCTCGACGAGTCCCTCGACGACCTCGCCCGCGAGGTGCTCTGGTCGAGTTTCATCGAGGTCGAGCCGTTGTTTGCGAGCGCAGCCGGTGCCGACGGCCGGCTGCTGCTCGCCGGTCTGCCGCGCCGGCTGGCCGACGAGCTGGTGCTGGCGGTCGAGTCGGCCGGCCTGGTGCCGGTCGGCCTCGATGCCGCGCCGCTGGCGCTCTGCGCCGCGCTGGCGCCGGCGGGACCGCTGCTGATCGGCGACCTGGGCGCCGGCGGCACGAGCTGGCTGTGGACCGTCGATGGTGAGCTGCTCGAGATGGCCTGGACCGGCGCCGGCGGGGCGGCCTTGAGCCGTGCGCTGGCCGACCGCCTGGGAATGAACCTGGCCGCGGCGGAAAGCTACATAGCAGAGGGATGGTCCGCGTCGGCGCCGCCCGAGCCGGCGGCCGAGGCGGTGAGCAGCTGGCTGGACCGCCTGTGCGAGCCGCTGCGCGAGCCGCGCAGGATCGACCCGTCCGGCGTGTTGTTGGCCGGTGGCACGGCGCTCTGGCCGGGCCTGGCCGAGGCGCTTTGCGATCGCCTCGGCCTGCCCGTGGCGGTGGCCGATCCGCTGGCCGGCGTGGTCACCGACGAGTCGCTGCCCGAGCCGGTGCGCGCGGCCTCGGCGGGGTTCACGTTGGCGCTCGGCCTGGCCCGCGGCGCGGTCGAGGCGGAGGGATAGGTGCGGCAGCAGGTCAACTTCATCGCCGCGCGCGCCGAGGCCTGGCGCGAGGCCCGCTGGTGGGGCGTCGCCGGGCCGCGACTGGCCGGCGGCCTGGGCCTGCTCACCCTCGCTCTGCTGTGGCTCGTCTCGAGCCTCGCCTCGAACCGCGCCGAGGCGCTCCAGCGGCTGAGCGAGGAGCGGCAGGCGGTCGGCGCGGCGGCGGCGCAGGCGCGGCTCATCCGCACCGAGCTCGAGCGCGTCGACGGTCCGCGCCGGCTGGCCCGCGCGGTGCGGGTCAACAACGCCCACTGGCTCGACCTGCTCCGCGAGCTGCGCGACCGGCTGCCCGAACAGGCCTGGCTGACCGCCGTCGAGGTCACCTCGGTGGTGCCCGGCGAGGCAGCTTCGGCGTTGCGCCTCGAGGGCCAGGCGGGCGGGCACGAGGCGATCGGCCGGCTACTCACCTCGCTCTGCCAGAGCCCCTGGATCGAGTCGGCCCGGCTGATTGAGAGCAGCAGCGACGATGCGCGCGAGGAGGCGCCGATCGACTTTGCAATTGAAGGTCGCCTGCGGCGGCCGATCCCGCTCCTGGCGGAGAACGGCGGATGACCGCACCGCGCCCGCCGATGTCGCGCGCCAAGCTGCTCTACGGCGGCCTGCTCGCGTTCGAGCTGGTCATCCTCGCGGTCGGCGGGCTGGTGCTCGGCCGGCAGGCCTGGATCGCCGCCGGCGAGCTGCTGGCGCAACGCGCCGAGCTGGCCCGCGATCGCGCCGATGCCGAGCGGCTGCCCGAGCTGCGCGCCGAGGCCGAGCAGGTGGCCGAGGACTTGGCCCTGCTCGAGCCGACCGGACCGCGCGCGCTCTATGTCGCCAGCCTGGTCGAGCAGTTGGGCGAGGCCGCCGGCCAGCATGGCCTGACGCTCGCCGCCACGGCGCCGCAGCAGGGGCTCGGCGAGCAGCCGCCCGCCGCGCCGCCGGCCGGGCAGTGGCGGGTGCGGGCGACGGTCGCCGGTGGCTACGCCGGCCTGCTCGAACTGGTCGAGGCCCTGCAGCGAGCGCCCAAGGCGCTGGCCATCGAGGCGGTCCGCCTGCGCACCAGCGGCGACGCCGGCCGCGGGCGCATGGCCGCCGAGCTGGTCCTGCGCGGATTCGAGCTGCCGCCGGTGCCGGCGCCGCCCCAGCCACCTGCCGAGCCGGCTGATGAGGGCGAGGTGGGACCGTCGCCGGGTCCGTTCGGGCCGCCCGACCCGGGTCAGCTCGAGCCGCCGCCGGCGGTGGACCAGCCGACACCGGCCGAGCCGGCACCCAGCTTCGGCGACGAGCCAGCGCCGTCCGGCCCGCGGCCCGGCGCCCCGTCGCCCGGCGCCCCGTCGCCAGCGCCGCCGGCCGGCGGAACCGACGAGCCGGGCCAAGGAGTGTTCGACGTGTATGGCAGTCCGGCGGTCAACCGCGACGGCGCCGGCGTGGTACCCTCGGCTCCGCGGACGCAGGGGTGAACATGGTCGACGAGCCACTCAGCGACGCCACCGAGCCGGCCGGCGACCAGCGGCCGGCGGCCAGTCCGCTGGTCGTCACCGGGGCCACGTTGCTCGGCGTGCTGCTCATGGTCGCGCTGGTCTGGGTCCTTTCGCCGCGGCGGCAGCCATCGGCCGGCGAGCTGTTCGCAGCCATGCGCGGGCGAGTCGAGGCGGGCCAGCCCGACCCGGGCCTGCGGCCCGAGATTCTCGAGGCGGCGCCGCAGCCCGAGCGCGATCCCTTCGCCGCGCCGCTGGGCGCGCTGCCCGAGCCGCCGCCCGAGGAGATCCGGCCGCCCGAGGGCGTCGACGACTCCGGCGATGACCTGCCGTCGGTCGAGCCACTGCCGGTCGAGCGAACAGGGCGCGGCGGGTTCACTCCACCGCCGGCGCTCGGGCCCGAGGTCGAGTCGCCCGAGGTCGACCAGCCGCCCGCCGACCCACCCGAGCGGCCGCGGCCGCGCGAGGCCGAGCCGCCACCGGAGCCCGAGCAACCGGCCGAGCCGGCCCGGCCCAGCGCCGAGGAGCTGCGGGCGCTCGATCCGACCGGCCCGCCCAGCTACACCGAGCCGGTGGTGCTGGCCGACCAGGGCCTGGTGCTGGCGGCGGTGATCCAGGGCCGCCGGCCGGCGGCGGTCTTCCGCACCGGCGAGGGTTACCGCCGGGTGGTCGTCGGCGACGAGATCGCCGGCTACCGGGTCGAGCAGGTGCTCGCCCGCGTGGTCTACCTGCGCCGCGGCCGTGCCCGGTTCCAGGCCCTGCTGCCAGCCGGGCCACGGGCGGGCAGTGGTGGCGCCGTGGCCGTCGAGCGCTCAGCGGCCGAGTCGCCCGAGGCGAGCGAGGTTGGTCCGTTCGGGCCGCCCGGCGCATCGCCGGCCGAGGAAGGATAGCGTCATGCCGCTGCGGTCGCGGGTCGCGCCGATCGCCTGCTGCCTGCTCTCGCTGCTTGCCGCGGGCGCCGCGCCGCCGCCGGTCTTTCCGCCCGACGGGCCGACCTCGACCGCGCCGGTGCGCGACCAGGACGGCGCCGGCGTGACCGTGCCCGACCAGCGGGCGACGATCAACGCCTACCAGGTCGAGCGGCTCGACGATGAGCGGCTGGTCCGCATCACGCTGCGGCTGAGCTACCCGAAGACGGCGGTCGAGTCGGGCTTTGGCGAGAGCCAGGCGACGTTCCGGGTGGTCGTCCCGAACAGCGCCCCGCGCCGCGGCCTGCCGGGCGAGATCCCTGTCGCCCAGGGCGCCGTGGCCGACCTGATCCTGCGCACCGCCGGCGACGACACCGAGGTGCTGGTCCGGCTCAACGCCCCCGTCGCCTGCACCGCTTATGTCGTGCCGTCGGAGCAGAAGGTGGTCATCGAGGCGCGCTTCGCCGAGCGCACCGCGCCGACCGACCGGCCGACCGACTTCGGCGACACGCCGCTGACGCTCGAGTTCATCGACACCGACATCCGCGTGATCATCGACACCCTGATGCGCGAGAGCGGGTCGAGCATCATGCTCCGGCCGGGCGTTTCGGGCACCTACAGCATGATGCTCCGCGAGGTCACCCTGACCCAGGCGCTCGACGCCGTCTGGGAGGCCTGGGACCTGGCCTGGAAACAGCTCGACGGGCGGATCTACCTCGTCGGACCCGAGTCCGAGCTGGGCGACGACATCGTCGAGATGGAGCTCAGTCTACCCGAGGGCTGGAGCCCGGCCGACCTGGCCGCCGCGGTCGAGCGCAACTTCATCGGCGTGGCGCCGAGCCGCGACCTGAGCGCCGTGCCGGCCGAAGGGCCGCTGCCCGTCGTCGGGCCGCTGCGCCAGGTCGGCGAGGCCCGGCGCTGGACCGCGCGGCTGATCGCGCGGCCGGCCGGCATCGGCCCCGAGCCGCCGCCGCGACGAATCGAGACCCTCGAGTATTACCCGCGCCACCGCGACCCCGAGCCGCTGCTGGCCGAGCTGCGTGACCGGTTGCCCGAGCTCGAGGCCGAGCTCGAGGCCGAGCTGGGCCGGCTGACCGCCCGCGGCCCGCGCGAGCTGCTGGCCCGCGCGCGGCGGGCGCTGGCCGAACTCGATGTCGAGCCCGATCCAGTCATCGAGCGGGCGCTCTGGATCCCGCTCGTGCCGGTCGAGCGGCTGACCGCCCTCGCCGCCGCGGCCGATCTGTCGCTCCAGATTGTCCACCAGGCCGAGGACTCGACGCTGGTCTACCTCAGCGGGCTCGCCTCGAAGATCCGGGTGATCGAAGACCTCGTCGAGCAGCTCAAGGAGTGGCAGCAGGCCGGCCCGCCGGCGCCCGCGCCGCCCGAGGCGCCCGTGCCGGTGGTGGTGGAGCCCGAGACGCTGCACCATCTGTGGCCGGTGCGCTACTCGCGCGCCGACGACCTGGCGCGCCTGGTCGCCGCGGCGGTGCCCGAGTTGGCCCTGGTAGAGGTTCAGTCGCAGCGCCGGCCGGGCGACCCGCCGTTGGCCCCGGCGGTGGCCGAACGCGAGTCGGGCGAGTTCGGCCCCACGCCGCCGTGGCTCGCGGGGCCGAGCCCGCGGCTGGTGCTGGTCGGTCCGGCGCCGGCGGTGGCGCGGGCGGTGGCCCTGCTCGAGGCGGTCGACATTCCGCCGGCCGAGGTCGAGCTGACCGCCGTGCTGGCCGAGCTGACCCCCGAGGCGGCGGCGACGCTCGGTCTGGCCGAGCTGGCGGTGGGGCAGAACATCGGCTTCGATCCGCTCACCGGCGGCGACATGGCGGCCCTGCTGCGGCTGCTCCGCGAGACCCCCGGCGCGACGGTGCTGGCCAGCCCGACGCTGCGCTGCATCGACGGCGGCACGGCCACCTTGACCGCCGGCGACGACGCGGCCGGCGAGGCGCCGCGCTACGCCGTCCGGCTCGATCTCGAGCCGACCGTGCCGGGCGACGGCAGTATCCTCTGCCGGGTCAAGCCCGAGGTGCGCCGCCGGCACGAGGGGGGCGAGCGGCGGGGCGAGACCGAAGTGCGGCAGCTCGAGGCCACGATTCGTCTCGCCGACGGCGCGGTGGTGGCCGTCGGCAGCCTGCTCGACGGAACCGCCGGCGGGCATCTGGTGGTGCTGCTCAGCGCGCGGGTCGTCGGCGCGCCGGGCCGTTAGCCGGCCCGATCAAAGTTCTTACCACATCGGCCGATGGACTCTGTGCCTTACCAGGAACGGAGCCCGTTTTGGCACAGCGCTACGGCGACCCGCTCGGGCCGATGCTCAGCGAATACGCGCGGACCGGGGACCCCGATCTGCGCGAGGCCATCATCGGCGCCACGCTCGATCTGGTCGAGCACGTCGCGCAGCGCTTCCGGTTCAGTGGCGAGCCGTACGAGGATCTGCTCCAGGAGGGCCGCATCGGCCTGCTCAACGCGGTCGAGATGTTCGATACCGACCGCGGCGTCAAGTTCGCCACTTATGCCAGCCACGTGGTCCAGGGCGCCATCCAGCATTACCTGCGCGACAAGGGCAAGCTGATCCGCGAGCCGGGCTGGCTCCACGACCTCAACCAGAAGGTCAACAAGGCCGGCGCGCGGCTGCGCCAGAGGCTCGGTCGCGAACCCGACGCCGCCGAGTTGGCCGCCGACCTCCATCTGCCCGAAGCCCAGGTGGCCGAGGTGCTGCGCACCCGCGACGTGTTCCGGGTCAGCTCGCTCGAGCAACCGTTCGTCGACGACGAGACCGGTGGCGGCTACGACGAGGAGCGGCACAACAACGGCGCGACCAACGGCGAGGCAATCCTGCCGTTGGTCGACAAGCTCGCGCTACAGGAGGCGATCGACAACCTCCGTGAGGTCGAGCGCCAGGTCGTCCAGGACTTCTTCTTCAGCGACCTGTCGAAATCGGCCATCGCCGCGCGGACCGGCTACTCGCCCAGCCAGGTGAGCCAGATTCTCCGCCGCGCGCTGCGCTCGATGCGCGACATGCTGCTGACCGGCGAGGCGGCCGAGGCGCCGGCCGGGCGGCGCGCGCTGCGCTCCGAGCTCGAGACCGTCGTCCGCGGTGACGACGAGCCGACGGTGCGCGATCCGTTGACCGGCCTGTTCACCATGGACTACCTGCGCGAGCGGCTCAACGAGGAGCTGGCCCGCAGCCGGATGCACCGCTACGAACTGAGCGTCTGCCTGCTCGGCATCGCCGGCCGGTTCGCCGGCGAACGGCCGCGGCCGGAGAGCGAACGACTGCTCGTCGCGGTGGCCGAGGTGCTCGGCGCCGCCTCGCGGCGCAGCGACCTGGTCGGCCGCTATGACGACCAGCGGTTCATCTTTGTCCTGCCCGAAACGGGCAGCAGCGCCAGCGTGCTGGCCGAGCGCTGCCGGCAGCGGCTGGCGCAGCGCCTGCAGCCGCTCGAGCTGCGCGCCGGCATCGCCGTCTACCCCGCCACCGCCGCCACGGCCGAGGCGCTGCTGTCCGCCGCCGAACAGGCCCTCGCCGCCGCCGTCAGTGAACAGGCGGTGGTGATCGCCGCCGCCGCGCGCCTGCCCGCATAGGGTGCGGCTTGCCGCACCGTCGTCGTCGGGTCCGCACGGCGGACCGTGCCCACCTGCTCGCCGGCGGTGGTCCGCGGTGCGGACCCTACAGGCTCTCGCTGCCCACCTGCTCGCCGGCGGTGGTCCGCGGTGCGGACCCTACAGCCTCTCGCTGCCGCCTGCCGCCTGCCGCACGAAGCGAAACGACGGGCCCGTTGACGTGCGGGTACCGGATGGGTTAACATCGGCGCTGAGGCGGGAAGGGCCGGTTCGGGTCAGAACCCTTGGCGCGGCTGGGTGTCGAAGCAGACGGAATCGCCGTGTCGAGGAGGAGGGCGTCGGTCCGGCCCGAAAACACGCTTGGCTGCTCGGCAGCCGGTGGCGCGCGGCACCGGCGGGGTGGTCCCGAGGGATCGACACGCCCAGTCAGATTCCGGTGCTCGCGGACGGGTGCCGGAAGTGAACGGGATGCGGCGTTGGCCGTCTCCGCCATGCGCAACGGAGTGTGCGATGCGAGCGTGCAAGCAACTTCGGACGTCTCAGGGGGCCGGGCATTCAGCCCGCTGGGCTGTGTTGGTACTCGGTCTCATGCTGGGCGGGGCGGCCGCTGGGCAGGACTTCTACTACGGTGGCCAGGATGGGCGGACACCGATCCCCGTCCAGGACAGCCCGGTGTTCGTCGCCGGTTTGGTACTACCCGGCACGACCGCCGCGGCAGTTTCGCAGGCCTTGGCGGCCGAGGATGTGGATATCCCGGTCAACCGCATCGTCGTCTCGGCGCTCTATGGGGTGTCGCTGATCCGCGCCGACGGACAGGTTGACGACGCGCGCAGGGCACTGCGCAACCAGATCGGTCAGGGCGTCTTCAGCGGTCCTCTGCGCGCGTTCGACGGCGGGGCGGGCCAAGCGCCGCGGCTGGAAACCGACGAGATTCTGGTCAACCTGCAACCGGGTACCGACCGCACCGCGCTGTGGAACGAGTTCGGGCTGGAGGCGGTTCGGCAGTTGGCCATCACGGGCGACTGGTGGGTGGTCAGGCTCCGCCAGCCCGAGGACGGCAGCGCCTTGGCGGTGGCCAACCAGATGGTCGAGGCGGGTCGGGTCCGCCACGCACTCCCGGACCTGGCGGTGTGGCCGAAGAAGCACCAGGGCGGCAGGCCGCGGACGCAGTTCCTCGAGACCGATCCGTTGTTTGGTCAGCAGTGGCACCTCGACAACATCGGCCAGTTCGGTGGCACACCGGGCGCCGACGTGGGCGCGCCGGAAGCCTGGGACATTACGCGCGGCGATCCGAACGTGGTGATCTGTATCTATGACGATGCCGTGGATGTCGACCACGAGGACCTGAACGTCAACCTGTCCGATGGCCGGCCGAAGATCCGCGCGCAGTTCGACGTGGGAAACAAGTCGAACAACGCGCGTCCAACGCCTGGCTCAGGCTCCAGTGAAGCGCACGGGACCTCCGTAACTGGCGTGGCGACCTCGATGGGCTTGAATGGGCTTGGGGGCACTGGCATCGCCCCGGACTGCCAGTTGATCGCAATCCGCTGGGCTGGTCTGACCCAGACCTCCGACCTGATCGATGGCTTCGTGTTCGCCCGTGACAACGGGGCGTGGGTGACCAATAACAGCTGGTCGCTGACCAATACGATGCCGGGCGACATCCCGGCGCTCGACCAGAGTATCACCGACCTCTACTTCAACGGCCGTGGCGGCTTGGGCTCGATCGTGACCGCGGCATCCACCAATAACAACACGGCCACAGAGCGCGACGACGGCGTCGCGGACCTCGAGTATCCCTCGAACCATCCGGATGCCTGGTCTGTCGGTGGCTCCAATGCACAGGACATCCACACGCACTACTCGTCTACCGGCTTGGCAGTGAAGTTCGTGGCCCCGACGAACGACTTCCCGCCGGGGACCATCTCCGCCGACATCACGACGACCGATGTCATGGGCGCCGACGGCTACACCTCGGGCAACTACAACCCGGGCTTCGGTGGCACTTCCTCGGCTTGTCCGCTGGCCAGCGGCATCATTGCCCTTGTCCAAGGTCTGCTGCCCAATCTGCCGCAGCCCCAAGTTCTCCAGATCCTCACCCAAACGGCAGACCAGATCGGCAACCTGCCCTACCCTGGCGGGCGCAACAACGTCTACGGCGTTGGTCGCCTCGATGCGGCCGCAGCCGTCCAACTGGCGCTCTCGTTCATCGGCACCGAGGTCCACCTCAACGTCAACACCGTCAACGGCGCCGCCGGCAAACCCATTGACTCCACTGCGCCGGTGGTCGTGACCTTCACCGACCCGCTCGACAACGCCCGCACGGCCTCGGTGGTAGACGGCGCTCAATCCGACATCTTCGTCAAGAACGGCACCGCGGTCACCTTCCCCGCGCAGGTCGATGCCGGCGCTACCTCGCGGTATGTCAGCGAGAACCCGCCGAGCCAGGTGATCACCGCCGAGGTGACCATCACCGCCGACTACTTCCACCAGCTCCGCCGCGACTTCTCCGTCGCGGTGCAGCAGGGCGAGGGGGTGCGGCCGATTCTGCAGGACGACAACAACTGGGTCGACTTGACCGTCACCCAGACCCGGCCGGGTGGCGACCCCGAGGTGAACCTCTTCCAGGTCCCGCCGGCGGTCGGTCAGACTTCGGTGCAGACCTGGTCCGACGCGGGCTCGACCTATGCCTTCGGCGACACGGCGTCGGCCAGCGACAACGACCAGCAGTGGATCTCGCAGGCGGCCAAGACGGGCCTGTTCGAGCTCAACGATCCCACCCCGACGGCCAGCTTCTTCCACCAGAGCCGGCCGCGGGTGCGGCTCAGCGGGACCAACTCGCAGAGCACGGTGAACACCGAGCGGCGGACGCTGTTCGGCCAGCAGGACCCGCTGACCGGGCTGTTCGGCACGTTCAACGAGTGGTGTGACAACGGCTCGCGGATTGCCTTCAACGAGACCACCACCAGCGTCGGCGATGAGCCGGTGCGCTCGACCAGCGACGTGCACGAGTTCAACGTGATCACCGGCCTCGATGTGCAGGTCACCTATCTGGCCGAGGCGCGGACCGAGCAGTCGCGGGTCAACGTGCTCGACCCGCGGGTGGCGGCCAACGGCCGCACCGCGGCGACGGTCGAGGTCTTTGTCCGCGACAGCCAGGGCAATCCGCTCGACATCCCGGTGGCCGCCGAACGGGTGCAGATCATCCCCACGCCGAGTGACGGCGTGCAGATTGTCAATCCCACTGGCACCACCGACGAGGCCGGCCGGGTGACCTTCGAGGTGACCCGCAACCTGCCCGGCCAGGTGCTGCTCACCGGGACCATTGACGGCGAGGCGATCCCGCAGGACGAGTCGGCCAGTCCGACCGACGTGATCGAGTTCCTGCGGGTGATGACCGTGCCGCTGCCGGTGCCCGGGACCTACTTCCTGAGCTTCCCGATCACGCCCGACGGCGATATCGCTTCGCGGGCGGTGGGCGACCCGGCCAACTCGCTGGCTCAGATTCGGACGTTCAACGTCGAGCCGCAGCCGGCTCAGATGGCGCGGCTGGTCGACGGCACGGAGACCTACGTGCTGTTCGGCGCGCTGGAGAAGCTGCAGCCGGCCAATCCGAACTTCGCGCGGTTCCGCGAGCTGTTCCGGATCGAGCCGGGCCGCGGGTTCTTCCTGCGCACCAACCAGCCGGGCAGCGCCGAGCTGGTGGGTGAGTGGTCGACCGGCACCGACTACGGCTTCCCGATGCCTGAGGCCGGGTTCCACCAGTTGGGCAACCCGCAGGCCGACAAGGAGCTGTTCTGGAGCCTGTCCGACTTCGACGTGTGGGAGAACGGGCAGTTGGTCGGCTCGCTCGACCAGTTGGTCGCGGCGGTCGGGCTCGACCCGAGCGCGCCGCGGTATGTCGATCCGTTCGTGTGGGGCTTCACCGGCACGCAATATGAGCAGGTGACCGACCCGATCCTGCCCGGCGTCGACGGCCTGAAGACCCGCTTGGCGGTGTTCGAAGGCTTCTTCTGGCGGAGCTACCGGCCGAACCTCGAGCTGCGCTTCCACCCCGGCCGCGGGCGCTCGCGCGCGCCGCAGCCGGTCTCGCCGAGCAACTTCGGCGTGCAGTTGGTGGCCAGCGTCGGTGAGGCTCGGGCGGCGGCCATTGTCGGCAGCTACGGCAGCGGGCTGCGCTCGCTGACCGCGCCGCCGGCGCCCGACGGACCCGAGGCCGTGCGCCTTGAGGTGGTCACCAGCGACGGCACGCGGGCGGCGGGCGACTGGCTCGGCCGGCCGGTGACCGGGCCGACCGACTGGACCGTGGCGGTGACCACGCCGGCCGCCGGCAGCGACGTGACCCTGAGCTGGCCGCACTTGAACCGCCAGCTTCCCGACGGTTACAAGGTGCGGCTGACCGACCCGACCAGCGGGCGCAGCCAGCTCATGAACAGCTCGTCGAGCTATGCCTTCACCACCTCGCGGGCGGGTGAGTCGCGGCAGTTCACGCTGACGGTCATTCCGCGCAGCGAGGAGGGGCTGCGGATCACGCGCTTCGAGCCGGGGGTCAGCCGCGGCGGGGCGGTCACCTTCGATGTCGACCTGGTCGGCGAGGCCGAGCTGAGGGTGCTGATCACCAGCCCGACCGGGCGCGCCGTGGGCGAGACGCGGCCGAGCCGCGCCGCCGGGCCGACGCAGCTCACCTGGACCGCCCGCGACCGCGCCGGCCGGCCGGTGCCGGCGGGCATCTACCGGGTCACTCTGGTGGCCCACAGCCCCGACGGCGAGGTGCGGCGCGAGGTGCGCATGATCACCATCCGGTAATCCGCTACCCGCAAACAGAGACGACTGCCGGGCTGTTTCCCCTGCGGCCCGGCGGTCGTCTTTCTGGTCAGCCCGCCGCGTCCCGCGCGGCCAGGCTGGTGGCCAGCGCCAGCATCGACCCGGCCGCGGCGCGACGCAGGATCTGGCGCACCACCCGGGCGTGCTGGTCGGCCGGCGTTTGCTCGGGCGGCCCGCCGAGCGCAAGTTGCCGGGCCAGGGCGAGGGCGCGATCGACCGCGTCGGGCTGGCCGGCCGCGGCGAGCTGGAGCAGGCGCTCGCGCTGCGCCGGCCGGGTCGGATCGTCGGGACCCAGGCGCTTGGCCAGCTCGGCCAGAATCGCCTCGCCGTCGGCCGCGGCGCGGGCGCGCAGGCCGCGCGCGGCGGCGATCACACAGGCCTCGTCGCCGGCGGCCAGTCCGCGGGCGCGGCGGCGGGTTTCCTCGATGTTGGCAAACCCGCGTTGTCGGCCGCGCAACATGCCCTCGGCGGTGTGCCGGAGCCGGGCGGCGGCGCGCGGGGCGCGGAGCAGCGCCAGCGCGTCGAGCACGCCGATCAAGCTGTCACGCACGCGCTTGGAGCGCGAGGCGAGCAGCAGCCGCGTGAGGTGCCGCCACAGCGCCTGCTCGCCGGCCTCGGCGTCGAGCCGGGCGATGGCGCGGGCGAGGGCCAGTTCGGGCGCCCACGCGAGCCGCGGGTCGAGCAGGTCGATCGCCGCGCCGACCGCCTGCGTGGCCGCTCGGGTTGCCGGGCCGAGGTAACGCGCCAGCCCGTCGGCCAGGCCGGCCAGGGCGTGTGCCGCGAGCAGCGAGACCTCGCCGAAGCCGGCCAGGTGCGGCACCAGTTCGGCCAGGCCGTCGGCGCCGCGGCGGCGCGGATCGGCGGCCCAGCGCCAGGTCAAGTGGGCGGCGATGCCGCGCGGCAGCCGGGGGAAACGCGCCGGATCCCTCAGCCGGCCGAGCAGCGCGGCCAGCTCGGCGGCGTCGAGCCCGCGGGCGACCTCGTCGCCGAGGCTGGCCAGCGCCTTCTGGTTCGGCCCGACGTTGCGCGGCAGCGGCGGCGGCTGGTCGAGCGAGGGCAGGCTCGTCCGGCCCACGCCGCCGGGCAGCGCCCACGATACGGCGCGCCACGACTCGACCGCGACCTGCTCGAACAGCGGGTTGAGCAGCGGCTCGGGCGCGGCGCCGACGGCGCGTTCGGCGCGGACCCGCTCGCCGGCTCGCGCCATCGCCTCGTCGTCGCCGCCGGCGCGGGTCAGCTCGCGCCACAGGTGCAGGTCGGCGATGGGGTCGAGGCGTGGGCGCAGGGCCTCGAGCAGCCGGTAGCCGGTGCCGATGGCCTCGTCGCGCCAGGCTCGCGGCACCGGCTGGCCGGCGTGATAGACGAGCAGCCGCACCTGGGCCTCGGCCGCGGCGGCGGTGCCGTGCTCGGCCAGCAGCGCCTCGCGTTCGGCCGTGCCGCCCAGCTCGGGCAGGCCCAGCAGGCGCCGCGCGGCGCGCCGCTGGTCGGCGGCCAGTGCCTCGCGATCGACCTCGCCCGCGGCGGCGAGCGCCCGGTCGAGGCAGCGCAGCCGGCCGAGGGCCAGCCGCTCCGGATCGGTGACCAGCTCGGCCAGACGCGCCGCGGCGGCCGACCAGTCGCCGGCGGTCGAGCCCGGCCGCTCTCCGCGCAGGCCGACCGTCACCGCGGCCACGGCCTCGTGCGCGGCCAGCAGGCCGGCGCGCAGCCGACCGAGTCGACGCCGGGCGGCGATGCCGCGCCAGACTCGGGCGAGGCCGCGCGCGGCGACGCCCAGCGGCGGGGCGGCGACCAGCACCAGGCCGACCCAGCGCGGCGCGCCGACGGTGGTCAGCACGGCGCTGGCGGCGGTGATGGCGCCGACGGCGAAGATGGTCAGCGTGCCCACGGTCAGCGCCATGCCGCAGCCGCGGCGGGGAGTCGGGCCGGGGCCGGTAAGCAGGTCGTCGAGCCGGTGCGGTTGCGCCGGGCCACGCCGCCGGCCGCGCTCGACGGCGCGGCGGAGCTCGGGCAGGCAGGTCAGCTCGGCGAGGGTGAGTTTGGCGATTCGGCGCCGCTCGGACCGGGTGTAAGCCGAGTGGCGGCGAAGCACTTGGAACAGCACCGAGAGCAGTACCAGCAGCCAGGCGAGGGCCACCTGCAGCCAGGCGACGAGCAGCCAGGTCTGGTCGCCGGGCGGCATCATGCCGGGCCTCGGCCGGCAGGGGCCACCGCCGCGGGTGGCGAACCAGCCATCGACCGGAGGTCACCATGCTGGCCTGGATGTTGCTCCCTCACCTGGTTCTCGCCGACCCGCCGGGCGACTGGTTCGAGTTCGCGCTGCCGCCGCTCGATGCGAGCGCCACCTACCTGGACCTGTCCTACCTCAACCCGGCGCCGGCCGGCGAGGCGGGCTTCATCCGCGTCGACGGCGCGCAGTTCGTCGATGGCGCGGGCGAGCGCATTCGGTTCTTTGGCAGCAATCTGACCTTCGGCGCGGCCTTTCCCGCCAAGCCGCTGGCCGAGCAGCTCGCCGCGCGGCTGCGCAAGCTGGGCGTGAACCTCATCCGGCTGCACCACCTCGACAACCAGCGCGCGCCGCGCGGCATCTGGGCAGACAACGCCGCCGGCACGTTCGACCCCGAGCAGCTCGACCGGCTCTGTTACCTGATTGCCCAGCTCAAGCAGCACGGCATCTACACCAACCTCAACCTCCATGTCTCGCGCGACTACCCCGGCATCGACTACGACGCCATCCCGCGCGCCTTACGCTACGGCAAGATCATCGACCAGTTCCACCCGCGGCTGATTGCCCTGCAGAAGCAGTATGCCACCGACCTGCTGACTCACCGCAACCCGCACACCGGCCTGCGGCTGGCCGACGAGCCGGCCATTGCCATGGTCGAGCTGAACAACGAGAACACGCTGCTCGGCGCCGCCGACAACAGCGACCTGCTAGCCCTGCCCGACGACCTGCGCGCGCCGCTCGAAGCCGGCTGGCGCGCCTGGGTCGCCGCGCGGTACGGCAACCTGCAGCAGGCCTCGGGCGCCTGGCTGGCCGGCGTCGAGCCGCTCGGTGACGAGCTGCTGACCAACCGCGACTTCGCCGACGGCACCGCCCGCTGGACCCTCGAGGCGCCCGCGCCCGCCGAGGCGACCATGACCGCCGCCGACGGCGTGCTGCGCGCGGTCTTGACCCAGCCGGGCCGCGAGTCGTGGCACTTCCAGCTCCACCAGACCGGACTCGATCTGAGCGACGGCGTGAGCTACACCGTCGCCTTCCGCGCCCGGGCCGATGAGCGTCGCTCGATCCGCGTCAACGTCCGGCTCGACCAGGCCGACTGGCACATGTGCGGGCTCGACGTGCCGGTCGAACTGAGCCCCGAATGGCGCGACTACCGTTACGTCTTCACCGCCTCGCGCACCGTGCCCGACCACTGCCGGCTGAGCTTCACCCTCGGAAACGTGCCGGGCGCGGTGGAGCTGGCCGACATTTCGTTCCGCCGCGGCGCCGACCTGGCCCTGCCGGCCGGTACCGACCTGACCAACCTGCCGATGCCCATCGGCTCGGGCTTTCGGCCGCTGCGCCTCGACTGGCTGGCCTACCTGGCCGAAACCGAGCGCAACTACGTCGCCGAGCTGACCGCGCACCTACGCCAACTCGGCGTCCGCGCGCCGATCATCTGCACCCAGGCGAGCTACGCCGGGCTGGGCGGCATCGTCCGCGAGGCCGACGGGTCCGACTACATCGACATGCACACCTACTGGCACCACCCGGTCTTTCCCGGCACGCCGTGGGACTCGCGCAACTGGTACGTGACCAACTCGCCGCTGACCGCCGCGCCCGACGGCGGCACCATGCCGCGGCTGGCCGGCTATCGTGTCGACGGCATGCCGTTCACCGTCAGCGAGTATGACCATCCGGCGCCGCAGCACCACACCGGCGAGATGTTCCCCATCCTCGCCGCTGTGGCCGCGGTGCAGGACTGGGACGGGCTGTTTCAGTTCAACTGGGGCTCGAGCGAGGACAACCTGACCGCCGACCGGATCACCGGCTTCTTCAACCTCGCCACGCACCCCGCCAAGCTGGCCACCATGCCACTGGCCGCGCTGCTCTTCCGCGCCGGCCTGGTGCCGCCGGCGGGCGAGCAGGCGATCCTCGAGCTGCCCCGCGACCGGGTCGGCGAGCTGATGGCCGACGGGCTCGATTCACCGCGGTTGTGGCAGCAGCTCGGCGCCGACCCGGGCCTGTTCGCCCGCCGCCGCATGGCCGTCCGGCTGACCGACGGCGGCGAGCCGAGACTGCTCGGCGCCGGCCCCGCGCCGGCCGCCGGCGTGCTCTCCGATCAGCCGCCGCTGCGTTGGTCGACCGAGCCGGGCATCGTCCGCATCGAGGCCGAGCAGGTCGCCATCGCCGTCGGCGCGCTGCCCGGCCGGCGGGTCGAGGTCGGCCCGCTGGCCATCGAACTCGCGCCGACGCCGCTCGGCCACGCGACGGTCGGCCTGGTCGCCCTCGACGGCGCGCCGCTGGCCCGCTCGCGCAGGCTGCTGCTCACGGTTGTCGGCGCGGCGATCAACACCGGCATGGGCTGGAACGAGGAGTTCACCAGCGTGACCAATCAGTGGGGCACCGCCCCGATGCGCCTGGAGTCCCTGCGCGGCACCATCACGCTGCAGACCGAGCAGACCGCCCTGCAGGTCACGCCGCTGGACGGCACGGGGGCCCTGACCACGCCGACCGCATCCGAGTCGGCCGCTGGTCGGTTGCGGTTCGAGGTGGGTCCGGGGGCGGTGTGGTGGGCGGTGCAGCCATAGGGTGCGGCTTGCCGCACCATCCGTGGCGGCCGGCCGCGCGGTGCGGCAAGCCGCACCCTATGCACTATCCGACACCGCTAACCTTGGTAGCCCTTACGCCTGTCAACGTCGATCAGGACCTGTGCTGCAACACCGGTCAGGTCTGGGAACAGCGCACCTGGCCCCACGCCGAGGCTCAGCAGCGACTCGCGAATGTCCGGCTTGCATGCGGAGGGAATGTCGATACGGCCGAGGCATGAGGCGGCCGGCTTGCCGTTCTTCAACGTCATGTCATTGAGATCGGCATCGCCAGCATGCACAGTGAACGAGCACTGCTGTGCTACCATCCGGCGATCGACCAGCGGGCCGACCGCAGCGACCACGTCCGGCTGGATGATATCGGATCTGCCGTCAAACGGCCATCTTAGGAAGTCCATAACCGGTTTCTCAACGAACTGAAATATTCCCGGTGTGTTGTGCTGCGCGATGTTCAGCTCAAACGGGTTGACGGCCCAAACCGCTGCATCGCTATCCGGTGACTCCGACACAGCAAACCAGCCTGCGACAAGGACAGATAACGACCAGTCGAGGAGGCGTGTGGGTAGGCCGTAGTGCCGCATGAGACAGATCCACTTAGGGATGTCGTCAAACGCTGGCGCGCTCGGCGTCACGGCCTCTGCGCTCCGGCGGAACATCTGCACCAGCCGGCATTCGATGGCGGCCGGCCTGCCCAGTCGGTAGAAGCTCGGCGCCAACCGCCACGATTGGTCGGCGTGGCCGCGGAACCACACGTCTTTGTGACCGAAGAGCGTCTCGGCCTCGGATGCCAGCGCAATCAGCTCGGTTACCGATGTCGCAGTGTTTCGAAGCTTCAGCGTCATGCTTGCGGCTCCCCAAGGCACGCCTTCTCCCGCCCCTCCACCTCCCGCCACACCCCATCGGCCTTCAGCAGGGCGACCAGTTCCGCCACGCCGTCGGCTTGGTCGATGCCCGTCTTGACCTCGTCGCGGCCGCGGTAGAGGCTGATCTTCCCGCCCGCCTTGCCGACGTAGCCGTAGTCCGCGTCGGCCATTTCGCCGGGGCCGTTGACGATGCAGCCCATCACCGCAATGTCGACCCCGACCAGGTGGCGGGTCGCCCGGCGGACCTGGTCGAGCACCTCGGTGATCTCGAACTTGGTCCGCCCGCAGCTCGGGCAGGCGATGTACTCGACCATCGTCTTGCGCAGCCCGAGGCCCTGGAGCAGGTGGTAGCAGACCGGGATTTCGTTGACCGGATCCTCGGTCAGACTGACCCGGATGGTGTCGCCGATGCCCTCGGCCAGCAGCGTACCGATGCCGAGGGTCGACTTGATCCGCGCATACTCCCCATCGCCCGCCTCGGTCACGCCGAGGTGGAGCGGGTAGTTCATGCCCTCTTCGTCCATGCGCTGGACCATCAGCCGGTTGGCCGCCAGCATGACGGGCACGCGGCTGGCCTTGAGCGAGAGGATTAGGTTGCGGTAGTCGTGCCGCTCGCAGATGCGCAGGTATTCGAGCGCCGACTGGACCATGCCCTCGGGCGTGTCGCCCCAGGTGACCAGCATCCGCTCGGCCAGGCTGCCGTGGTTGACGCCGATGCGCATGGCGATATCGCGCTCGCGGCAGGCTTCGATGACCGGTAGTAGCTCGCGCTCAATCTCGGCGCGCTCGGCCTCGTGCTCCTCGGCCGAGTACTCGATCTCGCTGCCACGCGGCTTGCGGAAGACGAACAGGCCGGGGTTGATGCGCACCTTGTCGACATGCTGGGCGACTTCGACGGCGATGTCGCTGCCCTGGTGGTGGACGTCGGCGACCAGCGGCACGTCGCAGCCGAGGTCGCGCAGGCGGCGTTTGATCTCACCGATGGCCCGTGCCTCCATCAGGCTCGGTGCGGTGACGCGGACGATTTCGCAGCCGGCGCGCCAGAGGTTGACGCACTCGCTGACGCAGCGGTCGACGTCGCGGGTGTGGGCGGTGATCATCGACTGGACGACGACGGGGTGGTCGCCGCCGACGGTGACCTTGCCGACGCGCACCGGGCGGGTGGCGCGGCGGGCGAAGGTGATCTGCATTGCGGGCTCCGCGAGGGTGCCCACATTCTAGGCGCGGAGCGGGGTTTGGACAAGGTCGCGGGCGCTACCACGGTGCTTGCGCGTTGGTGTTGACCAGGGACATCCGAGGCACACGTAGGGGCAGCCCCCTGTGGCTGCACGTTGTCGCGCCAGGTTGGCAGTCGGCGGGCAGGCACGGGGGCCTGCCCCTACGACCTACGCGCATGACCTGATGCCACTTCCGCCAGCATAAATCCACTCGTAGCTGACGTTACGACCGGCGTGCCCGCGCGCCCGCCACCGTCTCCCCCTCCCCCGCCAGCGCCCGGGTCAGCAGCATGATCGCCGTGGCGTTCAGGCTCACGCCCTCGACCGCCGCGCGACGGGCGACGGCCTGGTGCAGCGACTTGGGCACGCGGAGGTGCAACATGCCGGTGAACGTCGAGAGGGGTTCGGGGATGGGCCGGCCTTCATCCTCGAGCGTCTCCAGCGTGCCGGCGATGGCCTCTGTCAGGACCCGCACGGCTTCCTCGGGCGAACTGCCGACGCCACAGGTGTACGGGAGCTCGGCGGCCTCGGCCACGTAGGGTGCATCGGGCGCCTCGTCGACGATGATGTTGACCGAGTAGCGCCGGGCCAGGGTTACATACTCCTCAGTCGAACGCGTGCAGGTGGTGCTCATGGCTGCGAATCCTCGGTCGCCATGCGGCGTACCTCGTCGATCATGCGAAGCAGGCGGCGCACATAGGGCGACTTCACGTGCTTGTCAGGATGCGGACTTGGGACATTCACCGTCGCCGCTTGGCGCTCGTGCGTGCAGATGTAGTGCCCGGTGGTTGCGCGACGACAGCGAAAGCCCTCGGCCTCCGCCAACTGAATCACCTCGTCAAGCCGCAACCCACCAGGATTCCGCCGCGCCTTCGCCTCCAGCTTGCCGGCCACACCTTCATTGTAATCACCCGCGATCACGCCGTCAAGCGCAGGCCGTCGGCCACGCCGACTGCTTGACGCCCTCGCCTGGACCGTTCACCCTTGGGCCGCGGAGTGAGCCATGCGTGTGGCGGTTTGGGCGGTGTTGATGCTGGGCGCGGCCGGGGCGCAGAACCTCTGGCCCGACCCGTCGTTCGAGCAGGGCGGCGTCGAGGGCGTCGCGCGGACCGGGCAGAAAGCCGGCTACGTGCGGGTCGACTCGCCGCTGCACTGGCAGCCGATCGGAGGCGAGTTCGGCGTCGAGCCGTATGCCACCTATCGTGCGACGGCCTGGGCCAAGGCCCGCCACGACGGCGGCAGCGCGCTGGCGCTCTACACCTACGCCTGGGACTCGTACGTCTGGGCGTTCGCCTCACAGGCCGGCATCGCCAATGGCGGCGACTGGCAGCGGGTCGAGGTGACCTTCTGCTCACCCTTCCGACAGATCCTGCTCCATCCCCTCGCCCTGCTCGACGTCAGCAGCGGCGAGGCCTGGATCGACGACCTGACCATCGAGCGCATCGCCTCGCCCGCCGAGACGATTGCCGCACTGCGCGCCAAGCCCGCGCTCACCGCCGACGAGGCCCGGCTGCTGGCCCGCTGGCAGCTTGACCAGGGCGATCTGGCCGCCGCGCGGGCCGTGGCCGAACGGACGGGCGACCGGCCGGCGCGGGCCGACGTCGCCTGTCTCGTCGGCCTGGCCACCGATGACCCCGCCCTGCGGCAGCGGATGCTGATCGACATGGTGCTCAACGGTGCCACCGGTTACAACGACGGGATGCGCCGGCTGGACGAGGTGGCCGCGCCGCTCGACGGGGCCGAGACGCTGCGCGCTCTGGCCGCGGCGGTCGGCGAGGCGGGCGATGCCGCGGCGGCCGAGGGTTTTGCCGCCTATGCCGACCGGCAGAACTTCGGTGGCGACCCGCTCGGCACGCTGGGTGAGCGATCGCGGCAGGTGAGCCAGTCGATCGAGTCGCTGAACGCCATGGCCGACCGGCTGGGTGATCCGGTGCGGTTGCGGCTGGTGCGGCTGCGGCTCGAGCAGACCGCGAAGCGGTTGGAGAGGGAGATGCAGCAGCTCGGTTCGTGCACCCTTCGTCTCGACGGGCACTCCGTCACGCCCGACAGCCACGCGATCGTGCTGGCCGCCGAGCCGACGGCGCAGGAGCAGACCGCCGCGCGCGACCTTCGGGCGCACCTGGAGAAGGTCACCGGCCGGCTGTTCGATCTCGTCACGCCGGCCGAGCGCGCCGGCCGCGCCGGCCTCTTCATCGGCCAGGCGTCGGACCTCGACACCACCGGCCTGGGCGACGAGGGCCTGCTCATCCGCTCGGCCGGCGCCGATCTGCACCTGACCGGCGGCGCGCAGCGCGGCGTGCTCTACGCGGTCTATGTCTTCCTCGAGGATCACCTCGGCTGCCGCTGGTTCGCTCCCGACTGCAGCACCTGGCCGACCACCGGTCCAATCGACCTGCCGGCGCTCGACTACCGCCACGTGCCGCTGCTCGAATACCGGGCGACCGACTACCCGCGCCACCGGCCACCCGAGTTCGCGGTGCGCAACCGCTACAACGGCACGCAGATCAGCGCCGGGCACGAGTGGGGCGGCAAGGTCTCGTACAAGGGCTTCGTCCACACCTTCAACGCGCTGGTGCCGCCTGAGCAGTACTTCGACGCGCACCCCGAGTACTTCAGCGAGGTCGGCGGCAAGCGGCTGCGCGACTACACGCAGCTCTGCCTGACCAACCCCGACGTGCTGCGCATCGCCACCGAGAGCGTCCGCCGCTGGATTGCCGAGTCGCCCGAGGCGACCATCATCAGCGTCTCGCAGAACGACTGGCACAACGCCTGCGACTGCCCGAACTGCCACGCCCTGGCCGAGCGCGAGGGCGCCCAGAGCGGGCCGCTGCTGCACTTCGTCAACGCCATCGCCGAGGCGATCGAGGCCGACCACCCGAACATCATCATCGACACGCTGGCCTATCAGTACACCCGCAAGCCGCCGCGCCAGGTACGGCCGCGGGACAATGTCGCGGTGCGGCTGTGCAGCATCGAGTGCGAGTTCAACCGGCCGATCGCCACCTCGGCTTACAACGCCAGCTTTGTCGACGACATCAAGGGCTGGAACGCGATCTGTGACCGCCTCCACATCTGGGACTATGTGATCAACTACGCGCACTCGCTCCAGCCCTTCCCGAACCTGCGCGTGCTGGCGCCGAACATCCGCTTCTTCATCGACAACGGGGTGACCGGCATCTACGAGGAGGCCTGCTACTGGACCCCCGGCAGCGAGAGCCAGGAGCTGCGCAGCTGGCTGATGGCCAAGCTGCTGTGGAACCCCGAGTTCGACGTCGAAGCCGGCATCGCCGAGTTCTGCGACGCCTACTACGGCGCGGCGTCACCGTTCATCCAGCGCTACCTGACCGACATCCACGACCTGGCCGTCAGCGACGACAACTTCCACATGCCGATCTACGTCGGGCCGACGGCGCCGTTCCAGACCGACGAGGCGATGGCCCGCTACGCCGAGTGGTTCGACGCCGCCGAGGCCGCCGTCGCCGGCGACGAGACGCTACTCCACCGCGTCGAAGTGGCGCGGCTGCCGCTCTACTACACACTGCTGGCCAAGCGCGGCGGGCAGACCTTCCGCCGCACCGACGAGGCGCTGGTGCCGGCCGCCGAGAGCCCGGCGACCGAGGCGCTCGAGGCCTTCGCCCGCATCGCCCGCGCCGAGGGTGTCACCTCGGTCTCGGAGAACCACGGCTGGGGCGCGCTCGAGACCTTTCTTCAGTCCCAGGCGCAGAGCGGGGTGAGCTACCCGCTGGTGACCATCTTCGGCGGGGGGCTCGAAGCGCAGGTGCTGCCCGGCATCGGCGGGCGGCTGTTCAGCCTGCGCTGGGCCGACGACGGCACCGAGCTGCTCCAGATCGACTCGGTCGACGGTGGGATCGACCCGAAGGTCGGCGGCTACAAGGAGTTCAGCCGCATCACTTACCAGTCGCCCGGCTGGAGCGAGGGCTATGAGGTCAGCGAGTCGTCGGCCCGCTCGGTGACCGTGCGCGGCCGGCTGGCCAACGGCCTGGCTTTCGAGCGGACCTTCGCGCTCGAGACCGACGAGCCGGTGCTGCACGTCCGCTCGCGGCTGACGAACGTCTCGGACGAGCCGCGCGAGGCGACCATCCGCGTCCACGCCTGCTTCCGCCTGCCCGACCCGGAGCGGGCCAGCCTGCGCATCGGCGGCGAGCTGATCCCGCTGACCCTGCCCGCGGGCAGCCAGCAGTCGGAGCGCAGCTTCAACGGTGCCGACCTGCCCGGCGGCGAGTGGAGCCTGGTCGATCCGGTCGGAGGCAACGTGATCACCAACCGCTTCGACCCGGCGCGGGTGACCACTTGCTACAGCCACTGGAGCCGTGACGAGCAGCGCGGCAACCTGGAACTGTGGCCGAGCGAGGTGCGCCTGGCGCCGGGTGAGAGCACGATGCTGGAGCATTCGTACCGGATCGAGCGGCGGTAGCTCGTAAGCCCGCGATCCGTCGTGGTAGGGGCAGGTCTCAGACCTGCCCGGCGTCGACTGGATCCGCTCTCTGAGCGGGCTGGTCGGCAACCGGGCGGGTCTGAGACCCGCCCCTGCCGCACGTTTTCGACAAGCGCCGGATGCGCCGTCGTCGGCCCGCCCGGCGCGCGGCTACCGCCCGGCGACGAGGGCCAGGTCGTCCAGGTCGACACTGCGCCGGCCGTCGGCCTCGGCGCCGTGCAGCGTGGCGCCGCACTCGATGCGGGCCTCGATCAGGTTGGTCAGGTCGATCCGCGCCCGTGCGCGCCCGCCGCCCAGGTAGCCGAACTCGCGCGCTTCGATGACCGAGTCGCGATACTCCTCGCCGAGCTCGACGGTGATGCCCCAGACCGCGCCGTCGCGCTCGACCAGCAGCAGGCGGACCCGCGTCGGGTGCGGCCGTCCGCGGGCCCGGAGCCGCACCGCGTCATAGCGCGCCGTCGGGTCGGCGGTCGGCGCCAGCGGCGCGCGCAGCGTCCACGCGCCGGTTTGGCCGAACCGGGCGACCTCGATGTGCCGGCCGACACGCGCCGGCTCGGCGCCGCCGGTCAACCGCGCGTCGAGCGCATCGGCGGCCAGACCAGAGGTCTGGACTGCGTGCTCGGCGTAGCCGAAGCCGACCAGCCGGTAGGGCAGCCGCGCGCCGACCTCGACCACCGCCGGCCCGTCGGGTGGGTAGCGCGTCTCGCCCTCGGAGTCGCGGGCGATCCACTGCAGCCGCACCTCGGTCGAATCGAACACCAGCGCCGGCAGGAAGACCTCGAACCGCGTTGCCAGCTCGCGCCGCTCGACCACGTCGCGGGTGCTGCGCAGCGCGACCGCCGGCCTCATGCCGCGGATCTGGTGCTCGCCACGGCGATCGATCAGCCGCAGCTCGACTTCCAGGTCGGTCCCGCCGGTGGCCTGGGCGGTGAGGGTCAGCGGCTGGTCGCGCTCGGCCACCGGCGGCAGCGCCGCGCTGAGCAGCGGTGGGCAGGGCAGCGGCGGCAGCAGCGGCAGGTCGGCTTCCAGGTCGCGTCGCGTCACCGGCCGCTCGGGCGAAGCGCTGAGCAGCGCCACGCCGGGGCGCACCACCACGGCCGAGCCCTCGGCCTGCTGCACCGCCACGGGGGCCGCGCCGGCGGCCGTGCCGCGCAGCCACCAGAGCCGGAAGTCGGGCGGCAGGTCGGGCAGGCGGAAGGTCATCACCGCCGGCGCGGCGCGGGGGATGACGCAGGGCAGCAGGCCGTCGGGCGGCTGCCAGCGCGCGCGGTCGAACGGGTTGCCCACGCCGTCGGCCTCGGGCATGACCATCAGCCTCCACAGGCCCGGCTCGAGGCGGTCGAGGAGATAGGCGCCGAGCCCGTGGTAGTCGACCAGCCGCGACGAGCCGACGCCGAGGATCCGCTCGATCCGGGCCGGGTCGGGTGGCGACTCGCCGATGCTGTTGCTGTGGATCAGGCAGGTCTCGTCCATCCAGCGCACGGTGTCGGGCAGGTACTCGGCACGGAGCGGCCCGCCGTGGAAGTCGACCGGCCAGACCGGCGGCGGCAGGCCCGGCCGCGTGTCGGCGAAGGTGCGTGCCGCGGCGGCCAGCGCCACCGCGCGCGAGGGCGTCGCGGCCAGGTTCAGGTAGTGGCTCGGCCACTCGTTGTTGAGCCAGGCGCCGGCGCCCGTTTCCCAGTGGAAGTGACACGCCGCCGCCGCGCCGCCGTGCCGCAGCGCGAGGGCGATCGCCGGCAGCAGATGCGCCTGCGTCGTGCCGGCCGAGTCGAACTCGACCGCCAGACGCAGCGACTCGGCGAGCGCCGGCCGGCGCAAGCCGAAGTCGGTCTCGACCAGCGGGAAGCGGTTGGCCGGATCGTCGATCCCCGCGCCCATGCCGCCGGGATAGGCCGAGATGCTGATCCCGTCGGCGCGGCTGGCCAGCACCGCGTCGACCCGCGGGCCGCTGCCCGAGCCGGTCCAGAAGACGATCGGCGCCTCAACGCCCGCGGCGCGCAGGGCGCCGACCCACTGGTCAATCGCCGCGCTGACCGCCTCGTTCGGCGTCGCCGAGTCGACCACCGCCTGGCCGAGCAGGTCCCACGCCGCCACCGCCGGCTCGGCGGCGTAGGTGGTGCCGAGATAGGGGTTGCGCCGGCCGGCCAGGGCACCCAGGTAGGCCGCCGAGAGGTCGCGCGCCGCCGGGTCGCCGAGCAGGTTGCCGACGGCGCCGAAGCGCCAGCGCAGCGAGACCTCCTCGCCATTCACGCGCACCGGGTCGACGCCGCGGGCGTAACTGATCGGCGTGAGGATGAGGTAGAGCCCGCGCTGCGCCGCCGCGGCGACCAGGTAGTCGAGCAGCGCCAGATGCTGGTTCTCGACCAGGCTGCCGTCGGCGGCCATCAGCTCGGCGTCGTGGATCAGCACGCGCACGCAGTTCAGGCCGAGCAGCTCGATCTGCCGCAGGTCGTCGCGGATGATCAGCGTCGGGTCGACGCCGCTCGCCTGCAGGTTGAGATACGGAATGCCGAACGGCGCCGGATAGTTGGTGCCGAAGAGCAGCACCGCGCGGCCGCTCTCAGCGCCGATCAGCCGCGGCCCGTCGGCGCGCAGCGGCTCGAGCGCGCTCGCGGGCGCCAGCAGGAGCAGGGCCACCAGCGGCGTAATCGCCCTCATGCCGACCACACTGCGCATCCTCTCATACAACATCCTCGAGGGCGGCCGCGGCGAGCATTTCGACCAGGTGGTCGAGGTGATCGCCGCCACCGGGGCCGACATCGTCTGCCTGCAGGAGTGCAACGGCTGGCCGGCCGACGGCCAGGCGCTGCTCCGCCGCGCGGCCGAGCGGCTCGGCGTCACCGGCTGGCTCTGTCATTCGCGCTCGAACTACCACCTGGCGGTTCTGACGGGCCTGGTCGCCGACCGGTTCGTCTGCTGGCGAGACGGGATGAATCACAGCTTCGGCGAGGTCGAGCTCCGGCTCTCGGCCAGGCGGCGGCTCAACCTGTTCAATGCTCACCTCGATCCACACCGCGAAGAGACCCGCCTGCTCGAACTCGGCCTGCTGCTCGGCCGCATGTGGCCCAAGCGCGAGGCGCTGACGCTGCTCGTCGGCGACCTGAACAGCCTGGCGCCGGGCGACTTCTACCGCGGTGCGCCGCTGGCCACCTTCCACGAAACCAACCCGGACAACACCGAGGTGCTGCAAACCGAGGTGCAGGAGCGCCTGCGAGCCGCCGGCTGGACCGACTGCTACCGCACGCTGCACGACGACGCCGGCTACACCTTCAGCGCCAACGGTCCGTTCTGCCGGATCGACTACGCCTACGCCTCACCGCCGCTGGCCGCGCACCTGACCGGCTGCGAGGTGGTCGGCCACCCGTTGACCGGCGAGGCGTCGGACCATCTGCCGCTGCTGACCACGTTCGAGCTGCCGGACGAGTAGGTCGACCGTCTCGGTCGACATGTCCATCTGCCGGACGCGTAGGTCGACCGTCTCGGTCGACATCTCCATCGCCGACCGTCTCGGTCGACATGTCCATCGCCGACCGGGACGGTCGGCCTACGCGGAAAACGTCCGAACCCGCGCGCCGCGTCATCCGGTCGCGCCGATGGCCTCGAGCCGAAACAGCTCCCGCCCGCGCTCGCTCAGGTTGGCGTAGACCTCGGGCGCGATCGGGATGGGCGGGTACTTGGTGCGGAACCAGTGACGCGCGTAGATCAGCGCCAGGTTCGGCCGCGGCTGGTCCGAGCGGTTCGGCGTGCCGCGGTGCCACATGCGCAGGTCGCGGATCAGCAGCGAGCCGGCGGGCATCAGCACCGGCTCGTGGTGCATCGCCGGCGCCAGCGCGGCGAGGTCGACGCCGCGGGGCATCAGGTGCGTGCCGCCCGGCCAGATCTCGACTGGGCCGTTGTCGGGCGTGAAGTCGACCAGCGGGATGTTGAGCACGAGCCCATAAGCCGGCAGGGTGACGTCCGACTCGGGAAACAGCGGGTGGATGTCGGAGTGGACCCGCTGGTAATCCGAGCCGGGCAGCGGCGTGTCGCTGGCGAAGTAGTGACAGATGCAGTCGCCGCCCAGGATCGCGTCGATCACCGCCAGGGCGAGCGGGTTGGCGATCACCGCATCGTCGCAGAATGGCGGCCGGAACGGCAGGTGCATCTGGTACCGGTTGGCCCCGCGATTCTGCTCGGTGCCGGCGATGTAGTCGGCAAAGGCGGCCATGAACTCGCGGTGCAGCCGCTCGACCAGCTCGCCGGGCAGCACGGCGGGGAAGACGACGAAGCCATCGGTGCGGACCTTCTCGACGGCGAGGCGGAGTTCATCGGCGGAGAGCGCCACGGGTGGCTCCTGCCGGGGGTTTCGCCGCGTAGGGTGCGACGGCCTGCCGGCGACGTTGGCCGACCGTCTCGGTCGGCGGCGGGAGGCACTGCCGCGCCGCGCGCGAAGCCCGCCGTGGTGGGAAAACGATGGGCAAGCAGAAGAAACCGCTCGCGGCGTTGGCGACGGAGTCGGAGCGGTGGCGCCGCGGTTCGATGATGGCGCGCCCGCACATGGCGCCGCTCGAAAGACACCTCGACCAGATCCGAGCGGCGCGGGGCCCCGGATGCCAGCCTCCGCGGCCGGACCCGTGTGATGGCGGGGTCGAGGCGGAACTGCTGATTCTGTTCCACAGCGCTGCCGGCGCGGCGCTCGAAACGGGCTTCGTCAGCATCGACAATCCCGATGCCATGGCACGCCACATGACCCGCTTCCTGGCCGAGGCGGGGATCGATCGGCAGCGCATCCTGATCTGGAACGTCGTGCCCTGGCGGGTCGACAAGGCCGGGCCGAGCCAGGCCGATCTAGACGACGCCGAGCCCTGGCTGCGCGGTTTGCTCGAGTTGCTGCCTCGCCTGCGAGTGACGATGTTGCTGGGCGCAAAGGCACATCGGGCCGAGGAGACGGTGCGTGGTTACGCCTCAGGGCACCTGATCACAACTTCGATGCCCCACCAGCGGACGAAGAGCCTGCACCCCGAGAAGTGGAGCCAGATCGCCCAGGACTTTGACGAGGCGGCGCGACTGCTGGGCGACCCGGCACTCGGACACCCACCCACCGGCGGCGGGAACGGCGGCGGCGTGGCGGTGGCCACCGGCCTGCCCGTCCTCCGCCACGCAATCCAAGTCCAACCCACCGACCTCGACGAGAACGGCCATGTCAACAACGTCGTCTGGGTGCAGTGGATGCAGGATGTGGCCACCGCGCACTCCGACGCCGTCGGCGGCACGGCGGCGATGTATGCCGCCGGCGGCATGTGGGTCGCCCGCGCGCACCACATCGAATACCTCGCCCCGGCCTTCTCCGGCGACCGAATCGAGGCGGTCACCTGGGTGGCCGACCTGCGCCGGGTCCGCTCGCGCCGGCGCTACCGCTTCTTCCACGCCGAGACGGGCAAGCTGCTGGCCCGGGGCGAGACCGACTGGGTCTATCTCGACCGCGAGACCGGCCGCCCCCGCTCGGTGCCCGACGAAGTGATGGCCCGCTTCGTCATCCAGCCCGACGGGTTTGAGCCGGAGGCGGGCGGGTAGCAGGGGCCCGCGAGCCGTCGGCCAACCTCGCACCGGCGGACACCACCATGACCATCGTCGACGGCCACGTGCACCTCTGGTCCCACGACATGACCCGCTTCCCGACCAAGGAGTGGCAGATCAACGGCCCCAGCCGACTGCCCGCCGAGGACGGCACCGCCGAGGGACTGGTCGAGCGCATGGATGCCTCGGGTGTCAGCTACGCGCTCAACGTGCAGGTGCCGTGGTACGAAGAGGACAACCGCTATCACCACGACGCCGTCGCGCGCTTCCCCGGGCGCTTCGCCTTCCTCGCCGTGCTCGACCTCGACACGCCCGGTGCGGCCGGGCGGCTCGAACAGATGGTTGCCGAGCAGGGCGCCCAGGGCTTTCGCATCCACCTGATTGAGCCCGGCCGCGCCGACCAGGTGATCTATGGCAAGCACGACGAACTGCTCGAGACGGCGCGGCGTCTCGACGTGACGGTGCAGTTCCTCGCCCGGGTCGAGCAGACGCCGGCGATGGTCCACACCACGCGCCGGTTCGAGGGACTGCGGGTGGTGATCGACCATCTGCTGCACCCGAACCCCGAGCGCGGCCCGGACTATGCCGAGTGGCGCGAGTTCTTCGACCTGGGCGCCTATGAACGGGCCTACGTTAAGGTGAGCTGCCAGGTGAACCACTCGCGCGCGCCCTATCCGCACGCCGACCTGCACGGTTTCACGCAGCGGGTGCTCGAGCGCTACACGCCGCAGCGCTGCCTGTGGGGCAGCAACTACCCGCTGATCCCCGCCGACGTGCCGTACGACCGGATCCTGGCCATCGTCCGCGACGAGCTGCCCGGCCTGACGGGCGACGACCTCGAGTGGGTTCTCGGCCGCACGGCGATGAGCCTGTGGCAGCCGCGGGGCTGAGGCCGAGGTCACCCGGGAACCAAGGCTGCTGGCGGTTGGTTACTCGCGGACCTGGATGGTCAGTTCATAGTCGGCGCCGCGCCACTCTTCGTCCATCTGCTCGACGTTGCCGAGCGAGGCGGCCTTCTCCTTGAGCGACTCGGCCATGACCTCGAGGATGACCCGGTTGATCTCCCGCCGCCGGTCGGCCTCGCCCTCGGTCAGGCGCTGGGTCGCTTCGCGCTGCAGCGCGTCGCCGGCCCGCTGTTTCTGCTCGGCGCTCAGCCGGCCCTCGAGCTGCTCGGTCGCCCGGCGCCGGACCTCGGCCAGCTCGGCGGCGGTCATCTCGCGCCCCTCGGCGAAGTTCCAGGTGTCGCCGCGCAGCTCGCGGCGGACCTCCTCGCTGACCTTGCGGTCGAGTTGGATGGTCGTGGTTACGCGCCGCTCGGCCAGGTCGCAACTCATCGCTTCGCCGTCGCCGCGCTCCTTCTCATAGACGCCCGGCGAGACTTCGCGCCAGCCGTTGCGTTCGAGCACCTCGGCGAGGATGCGCTCGACGTCGGTGCCCGGCGCCGCGGCGTCGAGATCGAGCCGCAGCGTCGAGGTGTCGCCCGCGCTGACCTCGTGCTCAATCACCTTGCGGACCACGATCCGGTAGGGTCGACTCATGGCATCCTCGCTAGACGATCCGGCACAGCTCGGCGTGGAGCCGGTCGACCGTCTCGGCGTGCGGCTCATAACGCCGCGCATACTCACCCAGAAAGTACTCGGCCGCCGGCGTCCGCTGCCATCCCAACGCGCGCAGGTCGGCAGCGGTTTCGCGCAGCACCAGGCCCGGCTCGAACAGCCGGCCATAGCTCAGCTCGAAGCTCTCGCGCGCCGCCTGCGTCCAGCCGTCCCAGGCCCCGGCACGGGCGCCACGGAGGATTCCGCGCAGCCCGTCGCGGCCGCGCAGCCAGCGTTCGTAGAGCCGCGGGAAAAGCACCAGCAGTTCGTGCCGACCGGTCTCGCTCCAGGCCGCCCGGAGGCCCTCCCACACCGCCAGCAGCCGGCGGTTGAGCGTCTCCTCTTCGGCCCGGCGGAGCATCTCGCGGCGACGATCGAGCTCGAGCCAGTCGCGCACCAGGCCGTCGATCAGGTAGGGCGCCAGCCACCCCGCCGACAGCAGCGGTCGGAGCCGGGGCAACGCCGCCGCCGGGTCGGCGCGCTCCGGCCGCCGCACCTGCGTCAGCGGGCTGGCCGACGAGGCCGCCTCGGCCAGGCTGCGCTCGCGGCCGGCGGCCACCGCGTCGAGCGCTTCGGCCACCGCGTCAAAGAACAGCGTGTCGGCCGCGGTGACCGGCGCTACCGCCGGCGGGCCCGGCTCGGTCCGCTCCCACAGCTCGCCGAGCAGGCGGACCACCGCACCCGAGAGTCGCCAATCGGCGGCGGCCATCGCCGCCGCGTGCCAGGCCGGGCCGGTGCCGAGCGGCTCGCCCGCGGCATCGAACAGCGGCGCCGGCGTGGCCCCACCGCGACGCACCAGATGGCCGATCAGCAGGCGCTGTGCCCGGGCGGCAAAGGCCTCGCGGGTGGTGCGCCGGCGCAGCCAGCGGGTCGGCTCGACCGGCTCGCCGTCCAGCCGGCCATAGATGATCAGCGCCAGGCTGCGCCGCGCCGCGTGCGGTCCGGTCAGCCGCACAGGTCGACTCCCATTTCGTCGGCGCCGAGGGTGAGCAGCAGGCGCTCGCAGGCCGCCGGGTCGAGCCCGGTGGCGACCACTACCAGCTCGTCGCCCACGATGCTCAGGCGCAGGCGGATCTGGTCGTCGCGGAGCGAGCAGAACCGCTCGCTACGCGCCTCGGCCGGGACTTCGGTGACGATGCGATAACGAACCAAGCAGGTGCCCCACCGGCCAGTCTAGCCCGCGGCGGAGCGGGGCGTCAAGCCACCGCCGCGCTCACCCGCCCGGCCGGCGCACAGACAGTCGGAGGATTGGCACGGCGTTTGCACAACGCAAACTGACTCGCCTGCCCGGGGGGCCGCGGCGGATGGCCGTGGAGCGGTGCAGGCGGGCCTATCCAGTGCACATGGAGAACGCTATGCGACTGCGTTTCGCCCCGGCACTTCTCGCCGGGTTGATGCTCTGCGGCATGGGCCGGGCCGCGGTGCTATACGTGCCCGACGCTGGCACCCACGCCTCATCCTACGCGGCGATGTCGGCCTTCGCCACCATGGCGGCCATTCCGGTCAATCCGGCGGCCGACTTCGCCTCCGTCGGCGACACGGGCGCTGTGGCGCCTGTGATCACCTTCGGCTCGGCGCACACCATGGCGACCGTGCCGGGTGGCGGCTGGGTGAGCTGGTTCGAGACCACGCCCCGGGTCTACCGGAACCTCGGCGCCACGCTCGGCACCTACGTCCTGCCGGCCGGCTTCCAAGCGGTCGACTTCTACGTCGAGCCAAACGAGTTCGATGACAACGAGTTCGTGATCGAGACCTCGAGCGGCGTCTCGACCTTCACCACGCCGGCCACGCCGGTCACCGGATTCGAAGGCGCGACCTACTTCGGCTTCTACACCACCGGCGAGGACATCCTCTCGATCTCGGTCTCGGTGGTGGCCAAGGCTGACGGCTACGCCATCGGCGAGTTCCGCCTCGGTACGGTGGGTCAGGTCACCCCGGTCCCCGAGCCCGGCACGCTGGCCCTGCTGGCCGGCGGGCTGATCGGCATCGTCCGGCGGCGCAAGCGCCGCTGATCGTTCCTCATCGAACGACCAGACCACGGACCCGGGCAACCGCCCGGGTCCGTCGTTTTGGGGCTCGGCTCAGAGCGCGCGGCTCCACGCCCGCCAAGCTTCGAGCACGCGGGCGGCCGCGCCCGAGTCGAGGCTCGCGGCGGCCGCCTCGGCCCCGGCGCGGAGGTCGTCGGCCAGGCCGCCGACCACGATCGCCGCCGCGGCGTTGAGGACCACGAAGTCGCGCCGCGCGCCGCGCTCGCCGGCCAGGATCGCCTCGACCGCCGCGGCGTTGGCCGCCGCGTCCGAGCCGGCCACCGCCGTAGCTGGATGGACCGGCAGACCGGCCTCGCCCGGCTCGACGGTGTAGCGCCGCACCCCACCGTCGCGCAGTTCGCAGACCCGGCTCGGGCCGGCGATGCTCAGCTCATCCACCCCGTCGAGTCCGTGGACGACCATCGCCCGCTCGGCGCCGAGGCCGGCCAACACGTCGATCAGCAGGTCGCACAGCTCGGGCCGCGGTACGCCGACCACCTGCCGGCTCGCGGCGGCCGGGTTGGTCAGCGGGCCGATCAGGTTGAACGCCGTGCGGATGCCGATCTCGCGCCGCGGGCCAATCGCGTGCTTCATCGCCGGGTGAAAGTGCGGCGCGAACATGAACCCGATGCCGATGCGGTCGATCGCCTCACCGATCGCCGCCGGCGGCGCCTCGACGGCGATGCCGAGCGCCTCGAGCACGTCGGCGCTGCCGCACTGGCTGGTCATCGCCCGGTTGCCGTGCTTGGCCACCGCCACGCCGGCCCCGGCGGCGACGATGGCCGCCGCGGTCGAGACGTTGATCGTCGCCTGACCACCCCCACCGCTACCGCAGGTGTCGGTCAGCGGCCGACGCGACGTGACCACCGGCGTGACATGCGCGCGCATCGAGCGGGCAAAGCCGGTCAGTTCGTCGGCCGTCTCGCCACGCTGGTGCAGCAACGCCAGCAGCGCGCCGATCTGCGCCGCCGTGGCCGCGCCGTCCATGATCTGGTCCATCACCGCCTCGGCCCGCACGCCGTCAAGCCGCGTGCCGGCGGCCACGTCGATGATCGCGTCCTTGAGCATCACCATCCCCGAAAAAGGGACGGACCCAATTTCTAGAAATTGGGTCCGTCCCTTTTCTACGTCGCGGCGAAGAGCAGTGTGTCGAGGCCGACGGTTAGGCCCGCCGGCAGGCCGCGCACGCGGCGGGCGGCGAGGATCACGCCGGGCATGAAGCAGCTCCGGTCGAGCGTCCGGTGGGCGATGGTCAGCGTCTCGCCGGCGCCGCCGAGAATCACCTCCTGGTCGGCCACCAGGCCGGGTAGTCGCACGCTGTGCAGGCGCAGGCCGCCGAGTTCGCCGCCGCGCGCGCCGACCGGCTGTTCGAGCGACTCGACCGGCGGCGGTTCGAACGGCCCGCCGCGGGCGGCGAGCATCGCCTCGGCGGTCCGCAGCGCCGTGCCGCTCGGTGCATCGCGTTTCTGGTCGTGGTGCAGCTCGATGATCTCGGCGCTGGCGAAGTGGCGCGCCGCTTCGGCGGCGAAGCGCATCATCAGCACGGCACCAATCGCGAAGTTGGGCGCGATCAAGGCCGCCACGCCGCGCTCGCGGCCGAGCTGATCGAGCTGCTCCAGATCGTCCTCGTTGAGGCCGGTCGTGCCGATCACCGGCGAGACATCCTCGGCGATGAGGGCCGGCAGGTTGAGCCGCGCCGCCGCGGCCACGGTGAAATCGATCGCCACCGCCGGCCCGGTCGCCGCCACGGCGCTCGGCACGTCACCAAAGAGCGGCACGCCGTCGAGCGCGCCGGCACCCGGCTGGTCGACGCCGCCGACCAGGCTCAGTCCCGGCGCCGCGGCGACAGCGGCGCAGACCTGGCGGCCCATCCGCCCGCCGGCGCCGATCACCAGCACCCGCAGCACGCTCTGGCTCATGCGGTAATCGCCTCCCACCATTGTGCTTCGCGCCGCGGCGTGACCGGTCCGACCACGGCGAGCACCACCTGCCCGCCGCCGAAGACCCGCTGCGCGACGCGGGCGATGTCGGCCGGCGAGACCGCTTCGAGCGCCGCGAGCGTCTCGGCCAGCGGCACGCAGCGGGCCTCGGCCAGCCAGTTGCGCGCCAGCAGCCCGAGCCGCGCGCCGAGCGACTCGTGGCCGAGCACGATGGTCGAGCGGGCATGCTCCTTGACCCAGATCAGCTCGTCCTCGGTCACCCCGTCGGCGAGCAGTTCGGCCACGGCGCCGCGGACCACGCGGAGCATCTCGCCGACCTGCTTCGGCCCGCACAGGGCCTCGATCGAGTAGAGCCCGGCATCCTGATGCGCCTGCGGCGAGCCGGCAATGTGGTAGGCCAGACCGCGCCGCTCGCGCACCTCCTGGAACAGGACGCTCGAGGTGGTTGCACCGAGCAGGCCGTCGAGCAGCCAGAGCGCGTGACGGTCCACGTCGCACTGGTCGAGCCCGGGGTAGAGCAGGCAGACGTGCACCTGGTCGAGATTGCGCCGCAGGCTGATCAGGCCTGGCGCAAAGGCCGGCGGTGTGGTGCCGTCGGGCAGGCTGCCGGTGCCGATCATGGCGAACGCCTGCTCGACCAGCGGCCGGACTTCGACCGGCGTGATGGGGCCGACGGCGGCCAGGACCAGCCGCTCGGCGCGGTACCAGACCGCCCGATGCGCGCGCACCTGCTGAGCGGTGAAGCCGGCCACCGTGCGCCGTGTGCCGAGCACCGGATAGGCCAGCGGGTGCTCGCCCCAGGCCTGGGCCACGGCCAGCTCGGCCACGCGGTCCGACGGGCTGTCCTCGGCCTCGGCGATCTCCTCGAGGATGATTCTGCGCTCGGTCTCGACCGCCGTCTCGTCCAGCTTGGCGCGGACAATCAGCTCACTCAGCAGACCGACGGCGCGTGGCAGCCGCTCGGGCAGCACGTGCAGCGTGTAGCCGGTGTGCTCGTGGGTGGTGTAGGCGTCGCACCGGCCGCCGAGCATCTCGATCGCGCGGGCCAGCTCCTGCGCGGTGTGGTGCGAACCGCCGCGGAAGACCATGTGCTCGAGGAAATGCGCGATGCCGACCTGCTCGGCCGACTCGTGCCGCGTGCCGCAGCGCAGCCATCCGCCGATGGCCACCGACCGGGCGTCGCGCACCGTCTCGACCAGCAACGTCACACCGTTCGGCAGGATGGCAGCGGCGGTGTCCGCGGTACTCATCGTCACACCCGCGGGGCGGCGCGGCCGGCCGCGCCGCCCGTCGGCCGATCGCTACTCTTCGTCACCGCCCTCGCGTCGGCCGCGCGGCTGCGGCCGACCCGGTTCGCCGTAGCCATAGCCGCCGTTGCCCTCCCGCGGGCGGTCATCCCGCGGGCGGTCATCCCGCGGCCGGTCATCCCGCGGCCGGTCGTCGCGCGGCCGGTCGTCGCGCGGGCGGTCGTCGCGCGGGCGGTCGTCGCGCGGCCGATCGCCGTAGCCGCGCCCGCCGCCGCCGCGTCCGCCGCGGCCGCCGCGGCCGCCGCGGCCACCACCGCCGCCGCCGCCGCCGCCACGCCGTTCGCGCGGGTTGCGGTCGCCGTCGCGCTCGCCCCGCTCGTCACCGCCGAGGTTGACGATGATCGGAATGTCGGTCCGCTCGAGGTTGACCCGGCCCTGGCCGTCGATCTCGCTGACCCGGACCTTGAGCATGTCGCCGATGTTGACCGCGTCCTCGACGCGGTTGATCCGCTCGGCGGCGAGCTTCGAGATGTGGACCAGGCCCTCTTTGCCGGGCAGGAACTCGACCATCGCGCCGAAGCCGAAGATGCGCGTGACCTCGCCCTCGAACTCCTCGCCGATGGCCACCTCGCGGGTCAGGTTGCGGATCCACTCGACCGCCCGCTGCCCGCCCTCGCGGTTGTCGCAGGCGACGAACACGCGGCCGTCCTGCTCGATGTCGATCCGCGCCCCGGTCTCATTCTGGATCTCTTTGATCTGCTTGCCGCCCGGGCCGATCACGACGGCGATCTTCTCGGGGTTGATCTCGACCACCTGGATCAGCGGCGCGTTCGGCGAGATGCTCTCGCGCGGCGCGTCGATGGTCTTGGCCATCTCGCCGCGGATGTGGATCAGCGCCTCGTTCGCCTGGGCCAGCGCCTGCTCCATGATCTCGCGGGTCAGGCCGCTGCACTTGATGTCCATCTGCAGCGCGGTGATCCCGTTCTCGGTGCCGCAGACCTTGAAGTCCATGTCGCCGCAGTGGTCCTCGAGGCCGATGATGTCGGTCAGGATGACGGTGTTGTCGTCCTCTTTGAGCAGCCCCATGGCCACGCCGCTGACCGGCGTCGCGATCGGCACGCCGGCGTCCATCAGCGACATGGTGCTGGCGCAGACACTGGCCATCGACGACGAGCCGTTCGACTCGAGCACCTCGCTGACCACCCGCATGGTGTAGGGGAAGACATCGTCGCCGGGCAGCACGGGCACCAGCGCCCGCTCGGCCAGCGCGCCGTGGCCCACCTCGCGGCGGCCCGGGCTGCCCATCCGCTTGACCTCACCCACGCTGTAGGGCGGGAAGTTGTACTGGTGGAAGTACCGCTGCTGGTACTGCTCGTGCAGCCAGTCGATGGTCTTCTTGTCGCCAACGGTGCCCAGCGTGGTGACGCTCAGCACCTGCGTCTCGCCGCGGGTGAACACCGCCGAGCCGTGGACCCGCGGGAGCGTCCCGGCCTCGCACCAGATCGGCCGCACGGTGACCGTATCACGGCCGTCGGCGCGGATCCCCTCGTCGAGGATCATGCGCCGGATGTCATCCCGCGCGCAGTCCGCGAAGTAGCCCATGATATACCCCTCGCCGCCCGCCTTAGCCACGTCGGCGA
>CAYONP010000051.1:0-39961 GCA_964405335.1 uncultured Fimbriimonadaceae bacterium | reverse complement strand
TCGCCCGACCGCTGCACGCCGTGCCACGAGGATAGCGTGCGCGCCTGGCGCGAGCGGTTGCCGCACCTGCCGCACGCCGGAGCACAGCCCTGGGTGGGAGGCGGAGCGGTACTGGGCGGCGGTCGGCGCGGTGTGTGGTGGGGGTCAGCCGCGGCAGCGATAGGCCGGAGCGCCGCAACACCCTGCCGGGCGGCCCCGCCGGGCACTGCCGCCATGACAATCGTCGCGAATGCAACAGAATGTCCGAGTTACCCGGAGTCTCCCTTGGCCTGGCTCGCGCTCTCGTTCGTGCTCGCCGCGCCGCGGCTCGAGCCGTCGTTCGCCTCGTACCTGGCCCACATCGGCGCGGCCGAGGCCTCGCTCCGCCTGCACGAGACCGCCGACGTGCGCCGCTGGCTGGCCGCCGCGCCGGCCGAGCACCGCGGCTGGGAATGGTCGCACCTCAGCGCCCGAGCCGACGAGAGCCTGGCGGTGCTGGCCGAGGCGCACGAGGGGAGCATCTTCGCCGTGGCCGTCGATCGCGAGGGCCGCCGGTTAGCCACCGCCGGCGCCGACCGGGTGATCCGGCTGTGGGACCTGGCCACGCGCGAGCCGATTGCCACCCTGCCGGGCCACGAGACGTCGGTCTACGCGCTCGACTTCAGCCCCGACGGCGTGCACCTGGCCAGCGGCGGGCTCGACCGCAAGGCGCATGTCTGGAATCTCGACACGGGGCAGCTCGAGCGCACCTTCAGCGAGCATCCGACGCACATCCTGGGACTGCGGTACAGCGCCGACGGCGAGCAGATCGCGACCTGCTCCTACGAGGTCGACGCCGGCACGGTCAACGGCCTGCTCCACGTCTGGGACCCGGCCACCGGCGAGATCGACGCCTCGGCCCGGCTGGGCCACGCACCGCTGACCAAGCTGGCGCTCTCGCCCGATGGCGAGCGGGTGGCCGTCGCCTCGTGGGAGGGACGGCTCTACCTGTACAACCTGACCTTGGGCGAGACCGAGCGCGTTTTGGACGCACCGGACGAGGGCGGCGGCGCGTTCGACACCGTCGCCTGGAGCGCCGACGGTCGGACGGTGGTCGGCGGCATGCACAGCGACGAGATTGCCGTCTTCGACGCCGACACGGGTGAACTGCGGCACCGCCTCACCGGCCACACCGACGACGTGGTCAGCCTTGCCTTCTCGCCCACCGCGCCGCTGCTGGCCAGCGGCTCGGCCGACGACACGGTGCGGCTGTGGAACACCGAGACGTGGCAACCGGCCGACGTGCTGACCGGCCACGTCCAGGCGGTCCGCGCGCTGGCTTTCAGCCCCGATGGCGACACGCTCGTCTCGGGCTGCGTCGACCACAGCGTGCGCTTCTGGGCCGCCGCGGCCGACGACTACGGCGGCCAGCAGTTCGCCCACACCGACGCCTGCTACGCCGCGCCGATCACCGCCGACGGGCGCCTGCTCTCGGCCGGGTACGACGGCTATCTGATGGTCTGGGACCTCGAAGCCGGCCGCGCGATCGCGCGCTGGCGAGCGTTCGAGGGCAATCCCTGCAACACCGGCGATTGGAGCCCCGACGGCCAGCGCATCGTCACCTGCGCGTGGAACGGCATCGCACGGGTGTTCGACGCGGCCACCGGCGAGGCGCTGTTCGACTGCAAGCACGAGAAGGGCGTCTACAACGTGCGCTGGAGCCCTTGCGGGCGGTGGCTCGGGACGAGCTGCAGTGACGGCTCCATCACGGTCTGGGACGCGACGAACGGAGAGCAGGTGCACCGCTTCGCGCCCGGCACCGACGGCATGATCGGTGTCGCCTTCAGCCCCACCGGCGAGCTGATTGCCGGCGGCACGCACGCCGGCCGGGCCTACTTGTGGAACGTCGAGTCGGGCGAGCTGGTGGCCGAGCTGGACGGCCACGAGCGCGGCGTGCAGGCGTTCGCGTTCAGTCCCGACGGCGAGACGGTCGCCTCGTGCGGCAGCGACGGGGTGGTCAACCTCTGGCGCACCGAGACCGGAGCGCTCGTTCGGCAACTGTGGAAAACCGACCAGGAAGTCTACTCCGTCGCTTTCAGCCCCGACGGCACGCGGCTGGCCGCCGCCACGCTGGTCTGCGCCCTGCTCGATCCGGCCACCGGCGCGGTCGTCGGCACGCTGCGACCGCACCGCGACAAGATCTACCACCTCGCCTTCAGCCCCGACGGCACGCGGCTGGCGACCTGCTCGTGGGACGGCAGCATCGCTGTCAGCGACCGGCTGCCGCTGTCGGAGCGCCTGCCCGCCCGCGCCCGCCGCGCGGCGCTGCTGGCCGAAGCGGCACAGCGGCTCGACGCCCTGCCCGACGCCGGCGCCGCGAGCATCCGTGCCGATGAGGCGCTCGAGCCGGAGCTGCGCCAGGCGATGCTCAACACCCTGCTGGGGCGGTTGCATCCCGCGCCATAACGGTGCCGACCGGGACGGTCGGCTTACTCCACGACGGCTACCGGCAGAGGAGCGCCCGCACGGCGGCGAACCGATCGGCGGGAGGCCGCCATGTTGACCCTCCTTCTCGCCGCCTCGCTGGCCGCCGAGGTGTGGGAGCTGCCGGTCCAGATCGAACCAGGACTCGGCTACGCCGCCACGCCGACCGGCGCCCGGTTGCTCGACGCAGTACCGACCGCCGGCGCCGCGGGTGTGATTCACCTCGATCCACGCCGGCCGGTGCGCTGGAGCGGCGACCAGGCACAGCCGCCCGAAACGCCCGACGTGGCCTGCTGGGACTGCCTGGTGCCGGCCGCCGGGCGATATGTCGCGCGGTGTGACCTGGTGCCGCCGGCCGGGGCCTGGGGCGTGCGGGTGCGGCTCGAGAGCGCGCAGGGCGCGCACCTCGGCCACGCCGTCTGGGGCGAGGGCGGCGAGCCCGGCTGGGTCGACTGGCCGGCCGCCACGCTGCCGTCCGGCCTGGTGCGGCTGACCATCGAGCGGCTCGGCTATTGGCAGGCGCCGCCCGCGGTGCAGGGCATCATGCTGCTGCCCGAGGGCACCGAGGCGCCGCCGGCCACGGCGCCGACGCAGGTCGCCGCGCCGCCGGTAACGGTGCGCGGCGTGGTGCCGACCTCGACGCGGACGCTCGGCCTCTCGCTGCCCGCTCCGCTGCGGGCCGAGGTCGAGCTGGGCGAGCCGATCCGCGTGGCCATCCCGCTCGATGCCGAGCGGCCGAGCATCGGGCCGATCACCGCCCGGCTCGAAGTCGAGGACGGGGCGATCATCGCCCTGCGTGACGAGGCGGTCGAGCTGCTGTTCGACCGCCGCAGCGGCGGGCTGCTGCTGGCCCGCGACCGGCGCGACGGCACGGTGCTGCTCGGCGGCGACATGCCGCAACCGCTTGGCTCGCTGGTCTTCAAGCGCGCCGGCGAGGCCGAGTGGCTCGAGGCCGACCCGCTGTTCACCGTACCGCTGACCGCCGAGGGCGCCCGCGCGCCGGGCGCCTGGCCGCGCGACCTCGACAGCCACCTCGAGCGCAACCTGCTGCCCGAATCGGTGCGCGAGCTGGACGGCGGGCTCGAGATCGTCTGGCGGTTCGCCGAACCGGGGTTCGGCACCGCGCTCATGACCCAGCTCGTCGCGCCGCTCGGCGGTGGACCGTGGCGTTTCGCCGCTCGCGTCGAGGTGCTCGAGGGCCCGGCCGACGTGGTCGGCATCACCTTCCCACGCCTGCCGCACGCGCGGCTGGGCGAGCCGCTCGACGACCGCCTCCTGCGACTGCAGTCGTTCGGCCATGAGCGGCTCTATCCCGAGTATCAGAGCGTCGACGACGGCGCCTATTGCGGCCGCGTGGTGATGAACTGGACCACCCTCCACGATGCCGAGCGGAGCCTCTACTTGGGCGTCCACGACCCGGTCGGCACGACCACCCTCCACGGCAGCGAGACCGGCGGCGACGGCCTCTCGGTCTTCGTCCGCCGGCTCGACGACGTGAAGCCCGGCGAAGCGGTCGAGTGGGAGACGGTGGTGCGGTTCGGCCCCGGCGGATGGCACACCGGCGCGCGCGAGTACGGCGACTGGTTCACCGCAGCGCACGGCCTGGCAACCTATCCTGAGTGGCTGCGCACCGCGCCGGGCTGGCTCGATCTGCAGCTCGAGAACTACCCCGGCTTCACTTTCGACCAGCTCCCGCGCTGGCTCTCGGTCGCCCGCGCGGTGGGCGTCGACTGGCTCCAGTTGTGGGGCCAGTTCGCCTATGACTGGGGCCCCTGCTGCACCGGCTGGTATGGCCCCAGCCCGCAGTATGGCGGCGCGGCCGGGCTGACCGCCGCCGCCGCCGAGGTGCGCCGGCGCGGCGGGCACGTCGGCGGTTACTTCCAATACGACACGCTCGACCGGCTGCCCGTCTTCCTCGGCTCGTTCCTCGGCCGGTTCACGCCGGAGCAGTATCCCGGCGAACCGCACGACACCGCCGAGCTGCAGCACCAGTTGCGGGTGATCAGCGATCCGACCGGCGCACTGCCGCCGGTCATCCCGACCGAGGCCGAGCTGGCCGAACAGCGTGAGAAGGTCGCCGCGCATCAGGCGGCGGCCGCCGCGGGCGAGCGGGCCGAGCCGGTGCAGTGGTGGATCCCCGCCTGGATCGACGACCCCGCTTGGCGCGCCTGGCTGGGCCGCTGGGTGATCGATCGCTACGCCGTCGAGTATGGCTGCGACGCGGCCTACATCGATGTGCTCGGCACCGGCGACGCCCACCTCGACTACGACCCGCGCCGCGGGCACCACGGCGACGGCGGCTGGGGCGAGGGCCGCCGCGCGCTGGCCGAGCACCTGTCCACCCGCGGCCGGGCGGTGCACGACGACTTCGTGCTGAGCCAGGAAGGGCTGGGCGACCTGCCCGGCCTGTTCGCCTCGCCGATGTGCAGCGGCGTCTATCACGGCGGGCGCAACATCTACCGCTACGCCTTCCCCGACCGCATCCTGTTCCACGGCACGGCCAACGCCGGCAGCGGCACCAGCGCCTACGACCGCTACCTCGAGACCTTCCGTGAGGCGATGCGGTTCGACCTGGTCGGCCAGCCGACCAGCCTGCCGGTCAGCCTGCTCGCGCTGATGGACCAGGCTGCCCCGGCCATCTGGCAGGGCCGATTCGTCGACACCGAGGGAGTCACCGGCCCGGCCCGACGGATCGACGCCGGGCCGGTCCAGATCCTGACCGTCACCGGCGGCGGGCCGATCACGGTGGACACCGGGGTCGTTGGTCAGGTCGCCAACGCCCTCCTGATCGAACTCGATGGCGCAGCCAAGCCGCTCGAGCTGCGCCGCGATGGGGCGACCGTCTCGTTCGACTGCCCCGCCGCGCCGGCGCAGCTCGTGCTGCTGACCGGCGCCGAGGCACCCGGCCCGTGGCCGGTTGTGCGCCTCAAGCGCTCCAAGCCGCCGGCGGTCGAGGTGACGCTGCTCGGCCGCGCCGGCATGACCGGGCGCTGCGAGCTGGCGATCGACGGCTTCACCGAGCCGTTCGAGGCGCTCGGGCCCGAGGCGCGCGCCGCACTGCCGCTGACGGTCACCTCCCGCGATTACCGCCTGACCGGCCCCGCCACCACGCTCAGCTTCCCGCTGCGCGGGCTCGACGAGCTGCGTTGGACGGTGCCGCTGCGGGTCTCGCTGCCCGGGCTCGAGCGCACCGCGCTGCTCACGCCGCCGGCGCTCGATGGGTCGTTCGAGGTCTTCGGCGGCGACGGCCCGGCGGCGCACGGCGCGCGGTCGCTCGAACTGCCGGCGACGGACGACGGTTTTCTGCACCACCTGCACGAGCTGTGGCTGCTGCCCGGCCGGAGCTATGAGGTGACGGTGCAGGCGCGCTACCAGGCCTTCGGCGCCGAGGTCGACGGCGTGCTGCTGCGTCTCGAGCGGTCCGACGGCAGCTACCAGGACCACCGCTGGGGGCCCGACCGGACGCGGCCCGACACCTGGCAGACGCTCGGCGGCGAGGTGACCACGCCGGCCGACCTGTCGCGGGCGATGCTCTACCTCTACAACGTCCGCTCGCCCGCGCCGGCCTGGTTCGACGACATCCGCGTCCGCCAGCGGTGAATCGAGGTCGCGCAGAGGACTGCCGCCGTGCGGCGGGAAATGCCCACCGGCCGCGCCGGCGGCACGGGGAGTGGTCATGTCCGAGCGAGGATCGATCGACCGCCGCGGCTTCATCGCCCGCGTCGGCGCGGCGAGCATGTTCCCGGCCATCGTCTCGGCCGGCGCCTTGCGGCGGGCGGGCGCGGCGCCGTCCGAGCGCATCCGCATGGGCTTCATCGGCACCGGCGGGCGCGGCCAGGGGCTGCTCGACGGCTTCATGCGCGCGACCGACGTGCAGGTCATCGCCGTCTGCGACGTCGATGCCGGCCACCTGAACAGCGCCAAGCAGAAGGTCGAGGCATACTACGCCGAGCAGCAGAACAGCACCTACCGCGGCTGCGTTGCGACCGGTGACTTCCGCGAGATTGCCGCCCGCGACGACCTCGACGCGGTTTGCATCGCGACGCCCGACCACTGGCACGCGCTGGCCTCGGTGGCCTGCCTCGACGCGGGGATGGACGTCTACTGCGAAAAGCCGCTGGCCAACACCGTCGCCGAGGGACGCGCCATCTGCGAGGCGGTGAAGCGGAACAGCGCCGTGTTCCAGACCGGCAGCCACGAGCGGTCGACCGAATCGATCCGCCGCGCCTGCGAGCTGGTCCGCAACGGCAAGCTGGGCGAGCTGCGCCGGATCGAGATCAACCTGCCCTGCAGCGACGGGCATCACAACGAGGCGCGCAACCTCAAGGAGATTCCGGCGCCCGAGCCGGTGCCCGAGGGGCTCGACTGGGACCTCTGGCTCGGCCACACGGCGGCGGTGCCCTACACGCCGCGCCGGTGCCACTTCTGGTGGCGGTTCGTGCTGGCCTACGGCGGCGGCGAGATGACCGACCGCGGGGCGCATGTGATCGACATCGGCCAGCTCGGCGCCGGCCGGGACGAGACCGGTCCGGTCTACTTCGAGGCGAAGGGCGTGCAGACGCCGGGCAGCCTGTATGACGCCTGGTGGGATTACGACTTCAACCTGGTCTATGCCGACGGCGTGCCGCTGGTCGGCCGCGGTGTCGACCCGCGCGGACTGAAGTTCGTCGGCTCCGAGGGGAGCATCTTCATCCACATCCACGGCGGCGCGCTCGAGGCCGAGCCGGCCAACCTGCTCGAGGCGAGCATCGGCGAGAACGACCTCCACCTCGGCCGCAGCCCGGGCCACCAGCGCAACTTCCTCGACTGCGTCAGGAGCCGCGAGGCGTGCATGGCGCCGGCCGAGGCGGGTCACCGCACGGCGACCATCTGCCATGTGAACAACATCGCCATGAAGCTCGGCCGGCCGCTGGTCTGGGACCCGGCCGCCGAACAGGTGATCAACGACGACGAGGCCAACGCCTTGCTCGCCCCGCCGATGCGCCCGCCGTGGCATCTGTGAGGCCGGCGGCGGCGCGTCGCGCGTAGGCCGACCGCCGCGGTCGGCGCTCGGAGTCCGCCATGCGCTGTGCCCGCCTGATCCTGCTCCTCGCCCTGCCCGCGGCGGCGCAGCAGTTCTCGTTCTGGCAGCTCAGCGATACGCACATCCCCGTGCCGGGCACCGGCGCGGTGATCGAGGCCGCCGGCGCGCGTGGCGCGATGCGGCTCGAGCCGTTCGGCATCGACGCCCCGGCGCCCGAGTTCGCCATCGTCACCGGCGACGTGTTCGAGTTCGGGCCGGGCGCCGGGGCATGGGAGCGATGGCGGCAGCATGTCGCCGGCTGGGCCATCCCGCTCCACCTCACGCCGGGCAACCACGACAACACCTGGTGGACGCTGCGGCCGCGTCTGCGCGAACTGACCGGCACGCTGCCTTACGCGTTCGAGCACCAGGGCTGCCGGTTCATCTTCCTCGACACCGCCGGGCGGCAGGATCCGCGGCCGGCGGTGGCGTTGGAAGAGCTCGACTGGCTGCGCGGCTATCTCGCGGGCGTGACGCCCGAGACGCCGCTCTTCATCGCCTTTCACCACCCGCTCGGGGGCAGCGAATGGGCCAGCGCGTATGACTACGAGCGGCTGATCGAGCTGCTCCAGCCCTACCATGTGGTGCTCATGCTGGTCGGCCACCACCACAGCCACGTGGCCGGGCGGTACGGCCGGTTCGACGCGGTCATCGGCGGCTCGACGTTCGACAAGAACGTCGACGGCTGGGCCGGCGGCGAGGCCGGACACATGGTCTACGACCTGCGCGACGGCCGGCTCCGCGCCGCCTATCGACGTCACGCCGAGGAGCGCGCCACCCTCGCCCTGCTCGACAAGCCGCTGGCCCGGCCGGCGATGCCAGCCGCGCCGGCCATCATCGAGCCGGCGGCCGACGCGGCGGCCGACGCGCCCGTGCGCCTGGTCGCCGAGGATGCCTTCGGCGCGGGGGCCACCGCAACCGTCGCCCTCGATGAAGGCGAGCCCGTCGCGGCCGTCTGGCGCGACGGCCGCTGGCGCGCCGAACTGGACCTGCGCGAGGCGCTGCCCGGCCGCCACGTGCTGCGGCTGCGCGTCGATCACGACGGCCTGCCGCTGCTCGCCAGCCGCGAGTTCGAGGTCGCCCGCGCCGGCGGCCCACGGGCCCTTTGGCGCACCCGGCTCGACGGCTCGGTCCGCGCCCCGCTGGCGGTCCTCGACGACACGGTCTACGCCGCCAGTCAGCCGGGCACGGTCTACGCGATCGATCGCGCCTCGGGCGCCGTGCGCTGGACCGCGCCGGCCGGCGGCGAGATCTTCGGCGGCCTGGCCGTCGACGCCGAGCGAGTCTACGTCACCGCCACCGACGGCGGGCTGACGGCGCTCAGCCACGACGGCGCGCGGGTCTGGCGTTACGACGCCGGCCAACCCATAGTCGCCCCGCCGACGCTGGCGGGCGGCGTGCTCTACTTCGGCACCATCGACGGCCAGGTGCACGCCGTGCGCGACGACGGCACGCTGGTCTGGGCCCGGCCGACGGCCGACTACACGATCGAGTCGGCCGCCTGCGTGGCCGACGGCCGGGTCTACCTCGGGGCCTGGGACACGCACGTCTACTGCCTCGACGCGGGCAGCGGCGAGCTGCTCTGGCAGGCGACGGCCGCCGGAGCCGACGGCGGCGGGGGCGCGGCGCGCTACTACAGCCCCGCCGACGCCCCGCCGGTGGTGGTCGCCGGCCGCCTGTTGGTCGCCGACCGCAACTACCGGCTGACCATCCTCGACGCCGCCGGCGGCGAGCGGCTGGGCACGCAGCCGCAGGTCGGCGCGGTCGGTCGCAGCGCGGACGGTGCGGCGGCCTACCTGCGCCAGTATGGCCAGGACGGCCGGCGGCTGACCAGGCTCGACGGCGCCGGCGCGACGGTCTGGAGCGTCGAGCTGCCCGGCGGCTCGCTGCCGGTGCAGCCGGTCGAGTCGGAGGGCCTGGTCGCCTTCACCTCCGACACGGGCGTGATCAGCCTGGTCGACGCCGCGACGGGCGCGCTGCACTGGCAGTACCGCTCGAACGCGGGCCACTACCTGTCCGGCGGCGCACAGGTGCGCGGCGGCGTGGTCTATGCGGCGGGGCTCGACGGGATGGTGGTGGCGGTGAGGCCGTAGCCGGCCGCCGGACCGGGACGGTCGGCCTACGCGTTCTTTCGTGACGGTCCGCGTAGGTCGACCGTCTCGGTCGACACGCCGAAGCCGACCGTCTCGGTCGACATGCCGAAGCCGACCGGGACGGTCGGCCTACGCGTCGTCCGCCGGCGCGAACAGCTTCGGTCCGACCAGCACGTCGGCGGTGAAGAAGTCGAGCAGCAGCCGGGCCACCTTGCTCCGGCCCGAGTCGCTCGGGTGCGTGCCGTCCTGGGCCAGGTCTTCGCGCAGCCAGGTCAGGCCGTCGGCGCGCGGCTCGACGCCGTCGGCCCAGAGGTACGGCCCCCACAGCAGGAGCGGTCGTTCGAGCGGCAACTCACCGGCGATCTGGTCGCCGATCAGCCCGCGCACCGCGAAGGCCGACTCATAGGCGTACGGCTCCGGGTTGAGCGCCGTCCCGGCATAGCCGGCGTAGATGCGGCTCGAGAGGTAGGCGATCTCGAGGTTGGCGTACTTCTCGTGCAGCGCGTTGAGGATAACCACCAGGTCGGCCTTCAGCGCGTCGCTGTGGGCAGGGAAGTCGCCGATGCCGCCGGGCTGGATGCGCGCCTGCTTGATCCAGACGATCTGCACCTGCGCCGGGCTCAGGCCGGCCTGCTGCAGGCGGCGGTCGAGCACCTCCCACGGCGTCGGCGCGTCGGGATTGCGGCGCTCCTCGGGCCGCGCCCAGGCGGCCGAGTCCTGCCCGCCCTGCGCACCGTCGACCAGCAGCAGCGCCGGCAGCTTCCGCTCGCTCTGGTTGGCGACCTGGACAAAGCGGCTGAACTCCTGGGTGGTGTTCGACATGCCGACCGAAATGAAGCCGATTCGGCCGTCGTCGGCCGGCTCGCCCGCCGCGTTGCGCGGGACAATCCGCTCGGCCGCGGCGCGCGCGGCGGCGAGGTGCTCGGCGGGCGGTGTGTTCAGGCCGCCGCCATAGAGCCCGCCGTCCTGCTCTTTGTACCGGTCGTCGGCGGTCATGGCGTCGAGCGGCACCAGGCCGGTGCGCTCACGCGCCTGGGGCGCGCCCTGCCCCCGCCGCGCGGCCTGGGCGCGGGTGAGGTAGGCTTCTTCGTCGGGCGTCAAGGCCTCGCCGCGGCGCTGCTTCTCGCGCAGGGCGCGGGCATAGTCCCAGTCGATCTCGCCGTCCTGTGCGGGCGGCGGCTCGGCCGGCGGCGCCGAGGCGACGGCGCCGGCCCAGAGGACGGCGGCCAGTGCGAACGGCCAGACCCGTGACCACTTCATCGGTTACTCCAAGCTCGCCCAGGCGCCCTTGCTACGCGACGAGCCACGCGCTGCCGCTCCGGCCGATGCCGTTGCTGGTGGGCCCGCTGGTGTACAGCCGCCAGGCGACGACGCGCAGCCGGACGGGCGCGCCGGTCATGCCCTGCAGCTTGCTGACCGTGCCAGTCGGCACGGTCAGGCTCAGCTTGAGTTGCTGGTCCGGCGTGTCATGCAGGATCTTGAACAGCCTCGCGTCCTGCTCGAGCTCCCCGCCCTCAACGAGGGTGACGGTGAGGTCCCCGAATTGCAGGTTGGTGAGGTAGCTGCACTTCACCGGCCACAGCTCGTGCCACTCAGCGCCCGTGGTACAGATGCCGAGCTCGACCCGGACGCCGACAACGGCACCGGCGATGCTCGGGGGGCCGGTCGAGGCCGTAGGTTGCGCCGCCACCAGGTCATCGGGCGCGCCGTACACCCCCGGGTTGTAGTCACGCGGGTCGACGTCTGCCGAGTTGGCGTCGAGCACTCCCGAAAGGCCGATGACCACGTCGAACGCGCTGCCCTCGGTCACGGTGTTCGGCACGTCCACCTGGTCGGGAACGCCGGTGTACTGCGCCAAGGGCCTCGGATCCTCCAGCTCGCCCTGACGGCTGCGCTTGTCGGCCGTCTTCGGTCCTGCACCGCCGGCGGGTGGTGCTTTGCTCTCTTTCGATGCCATTCTGCCCTCCCTAGTTCACGACGCACTCGCCAACGCCGGTCGCGGATGCCGACCAGCGTGAGCCGCGATATCGTCACACAGCGCCAGGATCTGCTGGTCAGCAAGCTGGCCGCCCTGCTGCCAAAGATCGGCCAGCCGCTCAGAGGTCAGGGCCGCGGTGACCTCGGTCCGGATTCGCTCAATCTCATGACAATCGTCTGGGCACTGCGTCAGCGGCGAACGAAGGCGAGCGTCAGCGGCCGCGAAGAGCGCCGCCGCCGGCTCGTTCGCTCCTGCCGCGGCCGCCACCTGTGCCAGGCAGAGTATGGTACGGACGGCTCCATTGGCGTTGGCCAGCCGAAAGTGCGACTCGAGCGACTCACGCAGGCGCGCCGCCGCCTCGCCGTGTTCACCCTCGTGGTACGCCGCCCAGCCGCGGTTGTGCTGCACCGAGGCGATCCGGACGTGGTCCTCCGCGCGCCGCACCAGAGGCAACGCTTCGTCGAGCAGCGCGATGCCCTCTCGACGCCGATCCAGGCCGAGGTAGGCGCCGGCGGCGTTGACCAGCACCGTCGACCGCATGCGCTCGTCCGGGTTGGCGCGTGCGGTGTCCAGCGCCTCCTCGTGATAGCGTAGCGCAGCCCCGAAATCGCCACGCTCGGCGTGCATCAGGCCGAGATTCGACAAGGACCGCGCGACGGCGCCGTCATCGCCCCGCTCGCGCCGCAGCCTCTGCGACTCCGAGTATCGCGCCTCGGCCAGTTCCCAACGCCCGAGTGTCGTCGCCAGGTTGCCGGCCGCGTTCAGTGCCTCATCGCGGTGGGGCGAAGTCGCTGAACCGGCCAACGCCCGCTCGCACCAATCCAGCCCCTCGCTCAAAAAGCCCCGGATGTACCAGAACCGCCACAGCGCGGCGACCAGACGCAGGGCCGTGTCGGCGGCCGTCTCGAGGGCGCAGGAGAGCGCCGTGCGGAGGTTGTCGTGCTCGAGCTGCAGCAGGCTCAGCGCCTCGGCCTGCTCGGGCCCGCGCAGGCGCGGCTCCTGCGCCTCGGCCAGCCCCGCGTACCAGTCGCGGTGCGCCGCCCGCAGCGCCGGCTCCTCGCCCGCGGCGGCGAGCCGCGCGCGGCCGTAGAGCCGCAGCGTCTCGAGCAGCCGGAACCGCTTCGCGCCATCGCGCTCCTCGGCGGTGACGAACGACTTGTCGACCAACTCGCCGAGGAGACTGAGCAGCTCTGCCTCGCCGCCGATCGCCTCGGCCGCGGCCCAGTCGAACCCGCCGGCGAAGACCGACAGCCGGCGGAACAGCCGGCGCGCCGGCGCGCTGAGCAGCTCGTGCCCCCAGTCGACCGCCGCGGCCAGGGTCTGCTGCCGCGCCGGCGCCGTGCGATGACCGGCGCGGAGCAGGCCGAAGCGATCGTCGAGCCGGGCCGCCAGTTGCGCCGGCGTGAGCAGGCGGAGCATCGCCGCGGCGAGTTCAATCGCCAGCGGCAGGCCGTCGAGGCCACGGCAGATGGCGGCCAACGCTTGGCGATTCTGGTCGTCGAGGGCAAACGAGGCCTCGGCGGCGCGGCCGCGCTCGACCAGCAGCCGCATCGCTTCACTGCCGTCGATCGCCTCGGCGCCATCGTCCTCGGCGGGCAGGCCGAGCGGCGGCACGCGATAGATCTGCTCACCGGCGATGAGCAACGGTGCGATGCTGGTGGCCAGCAGCCGCACGCCGTCGCCGGCGGCGAGCAGCCGCTCGGCCAGCGCCGCGCAGGCGTCGACCAGGTGCTCGCAGTTGTCGAGCAGAAGCAACATGCGGCGGCTGCTGAGCCAGCGCGGCAGCACCTCCTCGAGCCCGGCGCCGGCCTCCTCGCGCAGCCCCAGGACGGCGGCGACGGCGGCGGCCAGGGCGACCGGTTCGCCCACCGAGGCGAGATCGACGAACCAGACCCCATCCGGGAAGCGCTCCAGCAGGTCGGCGGCCACGGCCACCGCCAGCCGGGTCTTGCCACTCCCGCCGCTGCCGGTCAGGGTGACCAGTCGGCCCCGTGCGAGCAGTCGCGCGACTTCGGCCAGCTCGCGTTGGCGGCCGATCAGCTCGCCGGGCGAGGCCGGCAGGTTGTGCGCGAAACTCTCGAGCTGCCGCAGCGGCGGGAAGCGCTCGCGCAGGCCCGGCCCGGCGAGCTGATAGACGCGCTGCGGGCGCTCGATATCACGCAGGCGATGCTCGCCCAGGTCGATCAGCGCCGCCGCCGAGTCACGGGCCGCCGCCTCGCCGACCAGCACCTGCCCGCCATGCGCCGCGGCGAGCAGGCGCGCGCAGCGGTTCAGCACCGGGCCGAACAGGTCGCCGTCGCGCTCGTGGACCGGCCCGCGATCGACCGCCGCACGGAGCGTCAGCCGGCCGACGGCAAAGTCGTGTGCGGCGGTCGCCCGGAGCACCTCGCCCGCCGCCGCCAGCGCCGCGGCCGAGCACTCGAACACCGCACAGACGCCGTCGCCGGTGGTCTTGAAGATCCGCCCGCCGCACGCGGCAACCAGTCGCGCAAGCAGCGCGTCGTGCTCGGCAATGACCGCGGCCATCGACCCGGCGTGCCGCTCCCACAGCGAGGTGCTGCCCTCGATGTCGGTGAACAGCAGCGTTACCCCGTCCGTCGCGGCCATGGACGCGCCTCCCGACACGTCCGACGCGGTCTCCCATCCCCGTGCTTGAGGCGCAGTATGGCATGTCCGTGCCAGCGCTGTCCAGCGCATCGAGGGCAAGGTGTGGTTGTGGCGCCGTGGTCCGCCGGTCTCACCCCGGCGCGTCGCTGCCCAGCCCCTCTTCGCCGAGCTGGATGCTGGCCAGCACCCAGGGGTCGGCCGTCGCGCGGCGGAACTCCTGCACCCGGCGGCGCATCGACTCCAGCACCGGCCGCAACGCCGGCTGGTCGGCCAGGTTGGTCGTCTCGAGCGGGTCGGCCTCGATGTCGTACAGCTCCTCGGCGGCGTGGTGCATCATCTCCGCCGTGCGCCGGGCGCCGCAGTGGCTCATCTGCTCGCCCTCGATCGCCCGCCAGGTGGTCGAGCGCCAGAGGTCGCTGGGCAGCGGCATGCGGCACTCGGGGTAAAGGACGCGCTGGTACTTGTACTTCCGCCCGCGCAACGACCGGTACGGATAGTAGTTGGTGATTTCGTGGAAGGTGTGCGAGTAGAAGCACTCGTCCCAGCCGTCCGGCTGCTCGGTCTCGAGGATCGGCAGCAGCGAGCGCTCGGGCAGCCCGTCGGGCGCGGGCACGCCGCACCAGTCGAAGACCGTCGGCGCGAGGTTGCACCAGTTGACCAACGCCTCGTTGACCAGCCCGGCGCGCTGGCCCGGTGCGTGGATCATCAGCGGGCAGCGGTGGCCCGAATCGTAGGGCGAGGCCTTGGCGCCGGGGAACGGCATGCCGTGGTCGCTCATGACGATGACCAGCGTCTCGGCGGCGCGGCCCGATTGCTCGAGCGCCCGCAGCGCCATGCCGATGCCCTGGTCGAACCGCGAGACGCTCTGGTAGTACTCGGCCAGCTCGGCGCGCACGGCTGGATGGTCGGGCAGGAAGCCGGGCAGGTGAACCTCGGCCGGGTCGTACTTCACCTCGGTCACGCCGGGGTAGTTCGGCCCGTTGCCGAAGTCGCGGTGCGGGTCGCCGTAGCCGACGTGGCAGTAGAACGGCTGGTCCGGGTAGCGGGCGAGAAACTCGCCGATGCGCTCGGCCATGCCCTGTACGTTGCGGTTGCCGCCGGGCCGCCCGCCGCCGGCCTCGAAGTCCCACGGGTAGACCTCGGGCGGCAGCACGTGCAGCTTGCCGATGCAGGCGGTGGCAAAGCCGTGGGCCTTCAGCGTCTTCGGGATTGACGGCATGTTGGGCAGCGTGTGCAGGTTGTGCGGCGCGTGCGAGTGGCCGTATTGCCCGTTGGTGTGCGGGTAGTGGCCGGTCAGGATGGTGCCGCGGCTGGCTGCGCAGCTCGGCGTGACGCAGAAGGCCTGGTCAAACCGTGTGCCGCGCGCGGCAAAGGCGTCGATGTGCGGGGTTTTGACCTCGGGCGTGCCATAGCAGCCGCCGACGGCGCTCCAGTCATCGGCGATGAGCAGCAGGACGTTGCGGTAGCGGCGGTCGGCCACGGCGGCACCTCCAGTCCGCGGCGCCACCGCCGCGGCGGCGGCCGCGGTGAGCAGTTGCCGGCGGGTGGGCATGACGGGCTCCGTGCGGGCGGGTTCGCCGGCGCGCGACCTCCGGCCTCCATCGTGTCGGGCCGGCGGTCACCAACCGGCGGTGCGGATGTGATGAGAGTTCAACGCGTCGACGCCTTCGTGCTGAAGCCACGCCCACAGCCGCGCGTCATCGGTAAGGACGAGGGCCTTGGCCGGCCGGGCGTAGGTGGCAATCCCCGTGTCGGTCAGGCCGAAGTCGGTGAAGCGAGGGTTACCGGCCGCATCGCGGCTGACGATGTAGTGCTCATCCAGCGACTCGAGCTGCTCGGCCAGCCGGCGAAGCAGCCGCTCTCGGGCGGCCTCCTGTCCGAGCAGATTGCTCGCCTCGGTCATGATGTTGGGCGTGGTTACGATGCGGCCAAACAGCGACAGCAGCCGGTCCAGCACGGTGTAGTCTTGAGGGATGAACGAAGCAGTGCGGCGCCCCCGCGGGAGGAGGCCGGGATCGACGGCGCCGACGACCCAGAGCAGAACGAGATTGGTGTCGAGCAGGACGCCGGCGCGACGGTGGCGGTCGATCAGCGCGCGCAGGTGCGGTGTCACAGCACGCGGATCTTCATCGACACCACCCGGCCATTGGTGTTGTCGATGGTCACCGACTTATAGACCCGCTCCTTCGCCCGTCGAAGGCCGGTGTCGAGTTCGTCCAGCGGGCTCTCGATCGGCTTCGGCTGCAGGAAGCTGAGGGTAATCGTCCACTCCGACTGGTCCTCGCGAAGCTCGGTCTCTTCCAGCCGAATGTGCGAGACCGCACCGCCTCGGTAGACCTCCTTGATGTAGCCGACCGCCGTGGCCACGGCTTCTTTGACATCCAACATCGGAGGCTCTCCTGCCAGGTACCTAGCGCACCGCCGAGTCTAGGCGCCGCCGCTCGAGACGGTCAAGTCAAGCCAGCTACCCCGCCTCCAACACCACCCGCCGATAGGCCGTCAAACCGGGCTCGCCCGTGTCGGTGAGCTCTAGAATCAGGTGCACTGTGCCCGTTGCGCCGGCCGGCAGACTGACCGTCACGCGCGGCGTGTCGGCGCCGGTGAGCGTCACCTCGCCCTGGTAGCTGCCCGGCTCGCGGTAGGGCCACCAGCGGAAGCTCAACGCGTCGCCGTCCGGGTCGCTCGAGCCGCCGGCGTCGAGCGTGAGCGTGCCGTCGATCGGCCGGTGCAGCACGTTCCGCGTCTCGTCGCCGTCGATCACCGCCACCGGTGCGTGGTTGGCCTGCTCGGGCGGCCGGACGCACCAGTCCATGCGGGCGGCGAACTCGGCCTGGAACGCCGGCCGCCAGCGATGGACCGTGGCGCGTGGGTGGGTCTCGTCGCCGACGGTGTCGGCCGTGTCGCGCCAGAGGCCGTCGCCGACCTGCTGGAAACGCCCGCCCCAGCCGCCCCAGTCGGGATGCTCGGGGTGCTGCAGGCCGTTGGCCAAGAAGTAGAGCCAGCTCGGCGTGTCGCCCTCTTTGAGGCAGCCGTGCGGGTTCGGCGCGGTCGCGGTGCGGGTCGGGTAGAGCGCCCCGAGCGGGCCGTGCCCCTCGCGCACGTTGGCGTCGATCCAGGCGCGCGAGGTCAGCTCCATGTCGCCGCCGAGGTACATGCCGCGGAACACCGCCTCGCGCCGGTCGGCCCGGTCGGGCCAGCGGTTGAGCACGTAGAACAGCGCCGGAAACTCACGCACAATCCACGGCCCGGTGTCGTCCTGGTGAGCGATGTCGTGGACTCGCAGCCGCCGGCAGAAGGCCGCCGCGCCATCCTCGCCGCGGTCGTTGCGCACCCGCCAGAGCGCTTGCGCCAGCTCAGTCGAGCCGCCCCAGATGGCGATGTTCAGCGGCCGCGGGTCGTCCCGATCGGCGGCGGCGATGATCGCCTGCGAGCCGTCCGTGTCGTGCTCGGCGCCGAGCGAGCCGACGCCCCGCCGCGGGTTGCCCGCGTGGATCTTGGCCAGCAGCTCCTCGGCCGGCGGGTAGCGCGGGTCGTGCAGCAGCAGGCTCGGGCGGACCTGGCCATAGGCCTCGATCACGCCGCGGATCAGCTCCGGCCGGGTGACCTGCTCGTTCAGCTCGCCCGGCGTGCCGGCGGCGCTGGCGATCAGCGCCTCCAGCTCGAGCTCGTTGCTGTAGAGCATCAGCCGGATCATCGACTGCGTATCATCGGGGTCGCCGCCGATGTCGGTCAGGACCAGCAGCCGGGGCCGTTCGGCCGGCGCGGCGGCGAGCAGACAGAGGGCCAGCACGGCGGCGAGCGGACCGAGGGCCAGCAGCATGGGTTTCATGCTGCTCGCTTCGCCGCCGACGCCCCCCACCTCCCAGCAAACAGGCTCCTGACCCCGTAGGCGTTCACTTTGAGCCCCATGAAGCCCTCGCGGTGCCACTGGCGGCTTGCCCGCCAGTGCCGCCGACGAGCTGCTGGACAGCACTGGCGGACAAGCCGCCAGTGGCACCATCTGCCTGTGTCAGCATGCAGAACCAACGCCTGAAGGTCCTGACCCCTTTCGGTCAAACGGCGATGGCCGAAGCGGCGGCCAGCAGGTATGATCGCCGCGGTGTGGGAGCGGTGTGGCTGATGAGCGAGCTGTCTCAGTTGGTGCGCGAGGCCGGCGTGGTCGGCGCCGGCGGGGCGGGCTTTCCGACGCATGTCAAGGTCGCCGCGAAGGCCGACACGGTGATTGCCAACGGCGCCGAGTGCGAGCCGCTGCTGTACAAGGACGCCGAGCTGATGACCCGCCAGCCGGAGCGGGTGATTGCCGGCCTGCGCGCCTCGATGCGGGCGGTCGGCGCGACGCGGGGCGTGATTGGAATCAAGAAAAAGCGCGGTGAGGCCATTGCCGCGCTCGAGGCGGCGCTCGACGGCGACGACATCGAGCTGCTGCTGATGGGCGACTTCTACCCCTCGGGCGATGAGTACGAATTGGTCTACGCCGCCACCAGCCGGCTCATCCCGCCCGCCGGCATCCCGCTCCAGGTCGGCTGCGTGGTGCACAATGTCGAGAGCCTGTGGTGGCTCGCCGACGCCGTCGAGGGCAAGCCGGCGATTGACAAATGGGCCTGCGTCAACGGCGAGGTGGCCGAGCCGAAGACCTTCATCTGCCCGGTCGGCACGCGGTTTGCCGACCTGCTCGCCTTCTGCGGCGGGGCCACCGTCGCCGACCCGGTAGCGCTCGTTGGCGGGGCGATGATGGGCCGCTTCTGCGACGACTTCAGCGAGCCGGTGACCCGCACCGTCGGCGGACTGATCGTGCTCGACCGCGGCCACCCACTGATTCAGCGCAAGATCAAGCCGACCGCGCAGAAGCACCGGATCGGCAAGTCGGCCTGCGACCAGTGCAGTTATTGCACCGAGCTCTGCCCGCGCTACCTGCTCGGCTACGACGTGCAGCCGCACAAGGTCATGCGCACGCTCGGCTTCACCGCCACCGGCGCCGAGAACTGGAGCCAGTGGGGCCTGCTCTGCTGCGCCTGCGGCATCTGCACGCTCTATAGCTGCCCCGAAGACCTCTACCCCAAGGAGGCGTGCGACCAGGCGAAGCTCGACTTGAGGGCGGAGGGCGTCACCTGGACCGGCACCGGCCGCGAGCTGAAGCCGCATCCGATGCAAGAGGATCGGCGGCTGCCGGTCAAGAAGCTGGTTGCCCGGCTGGGCCTCGCCGCGCTCGACCGCCCGGCGCCGTGGACGCCCGAGCAGCCGCTGCCGCACGAGCTGGTGTTCCGACTCGACGCCCACATCGGCGTGCCGGCGACGCCGACGGTGGCCGTCGGCGAGCGGGTCCGGCGCGGCCAGCCGATGGCCGAGCCGCCGGCCGGCAAGCTCGGCGCGCGGGTGCACAGCAGCGTCGACGGGCGGGTCAGCGAGGTGACCGACCGCATCGTGATCGAGAGGGCGTGATGAACGACCGGTCCATCGGGCTGCTCGAGCTGACCAGCGTCGCCAGCGGGTTCCAGTCGCTCGACGCGATGCTTAAGGCGGGGCGGAGCGAGGTACTCCTGAGCCGCTCGATCTGCAGCGGCAAGTACCTCATCCTGCTCGGCGGCGACGTGGCCAATGTGCGCGCCTCGCTCGAGGCCGGCGCGGCGGTCGAGCCGTTCGCGGTGATCAACAGCGAGGTCATCCCCCGCGTCCACGAGAAGGTCTTTCCCGCGCTGGCCGGCCAGACGGTGCCGGTGCTGCGCGACGCCTTCGGGTGCATCGAGACGTTCAGCGTGGTCACCGGCATCCGCGCCGCCGACGCGGCGGTCAAGGCGGCCGAGGTCGAGCTGATCGAGCTGCGCGCGGCGATGGCCCTTGGCGGCAAGGCGTTTGTGACCATGACCGGCACCGTCGCCAGCGTGCAAGCGGCGGTCGACGCGGGCCGGGCGATTGCGCGCGAAGAGGGGCTGTTGGTCAATGCGGTGGTGGTCAGCGGGCCGCACCCCGACCTGCTGGCGGAGGTGATCTGAATGGCGTCCGATAGCACGGGACCGACGGTCGATCCGGGCACCTGCCGGCTCTGCGGCGAGACGATCTACCGCGACAAGGCGAGGGTCCACCTGAAGCGCTGCCGGCGCGAGGCGGTCGAGCGGCTCGGGCCGGACCTCGAAGCCTTGCCGATGCTGCAGATCGCGATCACGGACCGCTGGAACTCGGCCTACTGGCTCCAGGTCGAGCTGTCGAGCGAGGCGCCGCTGGCTCTGCTGGACGACTTCCTGCGCGAGATCTGGTGCGAGGAGTGCTGCGACCACCTGAGCGGCTTCGACATCGGCCAGCAGCATTTCGCCAACAATGGTGACCTCGCGGCGGCGTTCGGCAATCCGACGGCCGGCGCTTTTGCCGGCTCATCTGCCGAGCGATCGATGGACGTGCCGGTCAAAGAGGTGCTGACCAAGGGCACCAAGTTCCGCTACATCTACGACTACGGCACCTCGACCGAGCTCGAGTTGAAGGTCGTCGACCAACGGCGCGACGTGCTGTTCACCCCGCTGGTCAAGCTCCTGGCCCGCAACGACCCGCCGAACCAGGTCTGCGGCAAATGCGGCCAGCCCGCCACCGAGGTCTGCATCGAGTGCGGCCACGAGCCGGCCGGCTGGCTGTGCGAGAAGCACGCCAAGCTCCATCGCTGCGGCGAGGAGATGCTCCTGCCGGTGCTCAACTCGCCGCGGGTCGGGCAGTGCGGCTACATCGGACCGGCAGACGATCCCCGGCAAGCCACGGCCTTGGCCCGCCTGACCGCGGCGACGATGCCCGACGACGTGCGGGAGCAGTACTACGCCATCAGCGATCTGTGCACGGGGTTCTCCATCCTCCACCTGGGCTACGATGGCAGCGAGTTGCTCAACCCAGTGATCCTACTCGGCGCCACCGAACCGGAGCCGTTCATGGCCGGCCAGGCCCGCGATTGGGCCGCGGCGACGATCTTGGCCACCGACGTGCACACCCGAATCTTGGCCGACGCCGACGACGGCGCGATCGACCCCGCCGAGGTGCCGGCGCTGATCCGCGCCGACGCCGAGGCCGCGCGGTCGCACGCCGACCGACTCCTGGAGCGCATGGCCGAGGTCGGCCTGACGGCCGAGCCTGACGACGCGCCGGCCGCCGGCCTGCGCCTGGTCGACTGAGCGGCCTCCGGCGGACAACCGCAAACGGCCACACCATACTGCCTCCAACCGTTCTGGAGGGAGCAAACGTGGTGAAGTCCAACGTCCTGCTGCGGTCGTTCTACCTCGTTGCCAGCCTGGCGCTCGGCTGGTTTGCCCTCGCCTGCAGCGGGTCGGGCCTCGATCTCGCACCGCCCGGATTCCGGTTCGACGACGCCCAGCCGTTCGACGCCAACGGCTCGCGTATCGTCAGCCCGACGTCAGCCAATCCGTCGCAGCTCGCCGGGCCGATTGAGTTCGACCCGAGCGACGAAGCGGCCCTGGCGCAGTTGACCTGGACTGTGCTCGACGGACCCGGCCGGATCGGCGTACGGGTCCTACACGAGAACGACGACGGCAGCGGCACGCCGCTGAACGAGGTCCTCGAGACGTTCAATGGCCGGCAGGACGACCAGGGCCTGTTCCTGCTCGACCTGGCCGACGGGCCGATCGGCATTGGTTGCGGCTTCTTCAGCCAGCAGTTCAGCGGGCGCATCTACATCCAGGTGTTCTTGCCCGAGGGCGAGGCCGACACGGTGGTCGACGTGCGCGTTCAGGTCACCAACCAGGCCGGCGCCGACAACTTCGACACCGAGCCGAACAACTTCCTCGCGCAGGCGGTGAGCCTGGACCTCGCCAACGGCCTGTTCAACGACTCCCGCGGCGCTCTGGCGAACGTCATCGGCGACACCGCGGACACCTACCGAGTCACCGACCAGCAGCTTGCCAACACGCTCCAGGTGCTGAGCGAATCGCAGGACCAAGTGACCGTGGAGCTGCTCGACGAGAACGGCACGGTGCTCAGCGCCGAGACGGGCACGCAGGTCAACGGCCAGCCGCTGTTCGGCGAGCTGCCGGTGCTCGGCCGGCTGTTCCGCGTCAGGCAGGCCGAAGAGGAAACCCGCAGCCTGCTCTACCTGATCCGGGCCGACCTCGTCTCCGACGAGTAGGCCGGGGCACCGCCCCATCGGCGTTCACCGATCGCCGACAACGTCGATGGTGCCACTGATGGCTTGTCCGCCAGTGCTGTCCAGTAGCTCGTCGGCGGCACCAGCTAGCGACCCCGCAGTTCCATCGCGGTGGTGAGCAGCATTTCGACGTTCGGCCAGGCGAAGCCGGGGTCGATCTCGAGGTAGAGCCACGAGCCGCCCGAGGCGGTCTCGCACAGGTCGAGCGTCTCGTGCAGATAGTCGCGCACGCACGCCGGCGAGGCGCGCTGCATCAGGTCGCCGCGGTCGGGGTGGAGTTCCAGACACATCCCGAGCGACCGGCAGCGGCGGCTCAGCTCGACCGGGTCGTACAGCGGGAGTTGCGGCCAGATTGCCTTCACGCCGAGTTCGGCCAGGTCGTCGAGCAGCGCGCTGATCTGCCCGCAGGAGTGGAAGAAGATCGGCCGGCCGGCGCGGCGGATCGGCTCGAACAACGCGGCGTATCGTGGTTTGAAGAACCGCCGCCAGACCGCTGGCGAGACCATCAGACCGCCGGCGGTGCCGAAATCGTCGCCGAACGCCACACCGTCGACGCCGGCAGCCAGGGCGTGGGCGATCAGGCCGGCGTTGTGCTCGCAGATCAGGTCGGCCAGCCGGCCGATCTCCGGCGTCTCGAGCGCCAGGTCCATCAACACGTCCTCGAACCGCCGCAGCGAGTGCATGCGCTCGAACAGCAAGCCGCCGAAGCCGAGGGTGAAGTGGCGCGACGGCACCGCCGGCACGGCGGGCGGCGCCGGCGGCGCCGGCGCGACGTAAGTGTCGAGCGCCGCCCAGTCATCGAGCGGCCAGCGCAACGGGTGGCCCCAGACGCCGAACAGGTTGTGCTCCCAGACCGTGCCCCATTCGTCGGTCCGGACGGCGCGGTAGTGCCCGCGCGCATCGAAGTCGCCGGGCGCCGGGGGCTCCGGCAGCGCCCAGTCGCGGGTCTCGCCGAAGTCGCTGCCGCAGGCGCGGAGCAGCTCGAGCAGCTTCTCGCCGTGGTCGTACAGACCGCCGGGTGACGGGTGCAGCCGCAGCGGCGGCACGTCGGGCGAGCGGAACTCGAGCGCCGCGGTCACCCGCTCACGGCCGGTCATCGCCAGCTCCCTGCCGGTGCAGGTTTCCGGCCGCCCGCGCCGGCTCCTGCCGGTCAACCGGCGCCGGTTCGCTCGACCAAGACCAGCCGGCGCGTCTCGGTGTCCAGCGCCCAGAGCCCGCCCTCGTGCACGGCCAGGCCGGCGCGGTGCGGATTCGGCGGCACGGGCGACGAGGCCCAGTCGACCAGCGTGCTGTCGCGGCGGCAGGCGGTGACCAGGCCGGTGATCGCGTCCAGGGACCAGATCAGGTGCCCGTCCCAGGCCAGCGGCAGCGGCGATGCGCCACTCAAGCGGACCGGCTGGCGCAGCCCCGGCCGGCGCGGATCGTGCGCCCAGACGGGGCCGGGCCAGGCCTCGGCCACGAGCAGCTCGTCACCGACTTGGACCACGTGCCGCACGCTGTCGCCGGCGAATTCAAGTGCCGTCTCACCGGCCGGCGCGCCGGTTGCGGGATCGAGCTGGTAAAGCCGCGGCGGCCGGCCGCCGGCGCAGATCACCAGCCGCTGGTCCCAGCATGACAGCGATGTCATCCCGGGCCGTCGCGGCAGCACGAATCGCCGCACCACGCGGCCATCGGCCGGGTCGATGGCGTAGGCCTCCCAGGCCGCCCGATGGTCGTCGCGCAGGCAACAGCCGTCGACCAACCAGAACAGGTTACCGTCGCCGCAGAGGTGCGACGGCGCCTCACCGGGCGCCGGCAGCGAGCGCACCTCGCGCCAGCAGGGGGGCAGCGGCGGCAAGCGACGGAGTTCGTCCAGCAGACCGTGACGTGACAGGCCGAGCAGGACGAAGTAGGACCGCTCGGTGCCAAACAGCCGCCACGAGCCGTCACCGGCCTGCGCGCGCAGGATGGCCGGCAGCATCAGCGCGAGGCAGCGACGCGCGCCGGGATGCCCAACCTGGCTGAGCGCCTCGATCAGATGCCAGATGTCGAACAGGTCGAGGCTGGCGACGCGCTCGAGCCGGCGCTCGAGCCAGGTCATGGCCTGGTTCAAGGCCGCGCTGACATCCATCACCCCGCGGCCCGACCAGAGCATCGCCAGGGTGATGCCGAGCGTCCACGGCCGCTGCTGCGCGAGGCAGAGGTCGATATGATCGGAGTAATAACGAAGCGCTCGACGCACCGCGGCGTGGTCGGACACGCCGGCGTCGCAGAGCACCTTGCAGAGCAGCATCGGGAGGTGACCGGCGCGATCGACACCCTCGTCATCGGGCTCTTCGGCGCGGGCTTGCTTGAGCGCCGCGCGGAAGGCGCGCGCCACGCGCCGGTCGTTGCGCCCCGCACCGAGGAACCGCAGGCCATAGAGCGCCAGGGCACCGCGCGCCGACGTCGCGGCGAGCGAGCCGTCGGGCTGTTGACGGGCCAGCAGTTCCTCGACGCGCGCGGCGATCAGCGCCGCGTCATCCGGCCGCGGTTCGCCGAGCACGTCGCGGCGGATCAGCGCGCCCACATAGGTCGGCTCCGACGCCGCCCAGGGGACCGGATCGACTCGAAACCCGTACCCTTCGGCCCCTGACACGCCGCCAGCATGAGCCACCCGCCACCTTCTCCGCGCGGGTGATTTCAGGCCGCGTCGTATCACTCCTTCCGCGCACCGACGGGCCGTCCGGCACAGCGGCGCCACCCTCGGGCTTCGAGCGGGTCCGGTGTCTAGGCGTCCGGCAGGATCGCGAAGGTCACCCCGCCCGCGTGGCGGCGGCCGTCGAGTTGGCCGCGGTGGACGCGGACCGTCTGGTCGGTGTGGCGGGTCAGTCGCAGGTCGGTCAGCTCGACGGGGCCCGCGATCGGCTCGAGGCGCAGCTCGATGCCCTCGGCCGGGAGTTGCGCGCGGAGGATCAGGCGGAACTCGCGCGGCTCGGCGGTGACGGCCAAGTCGCGGCCGAGGCCGGGCAGCTCGCGACCGGCATGAGCGACCAGGAAACGCAGCCGTCCCGCGCCGGCGGCGCGGAAGGTCAGCTCGAGCTGCACCCCGCCATCGAGGCCGTCGAACGGGCCGAGCTCGAGCGGCCGGTCGAGGGTCAGGCGAGGGTACTCCGCCTCAGTGTCAATCAACACGTGGGCGTGGAACGGTACGACATAGACGGCTCCCTCGAACGAGCCGTCGGCGCGGACGCTTTTGATCAGCCCGGTGTGCTGGGGCCCCGTGCCGAGCGTGACCAGGTCGTACACCTGCTCGCCGTCGCGATACGGCCGCACCTGCCCGACGCCGCCGGTGCTGCCCGGCCGCGGCGGGTCTTCGGCGGCCAGCCGCGCCAGCGCCTGGTGCATGGTGCGGTTGAACCCGTTGTCGTGCCCCTCCGGCCAGGTCATGCAGTGAACCTGCTGCACGCCGTTGTCGAATAGATAACGTAGCTGGCCATAGGCCTGCTCTGGGTCGGGGGTGAGCGCCTGGTATTCGCCGATCAGGGTGAGGTCGAAGCCAGAGTCGCGCGCGGCCTGGCCGATGTTGTGCTCGCGCTCGTGCCAGACGCCGTACTTGGTGAAGCCGAAGCCGACGCCGGCGGTCATGGCGTAGTCGAGGGGGGTGATCCGGTCGGCCACGTCGCTGAACGCCTCGAGCCCGCCGCCGATGGCGTACAGGTCGGGGATCTGGTGGCTCTTGATCAGCTCGGGCGGGAAGCCGGCAAGCAGCGCCTCGCGGAAGGTCTCGGCCAGCCGGCGGTTGACGACGTAGCGGTTATACAGCCCCCATTGCCAAAAGAACGGGTTGGCTTCGTCATACTCGTCCCACGCTCCGCGACCCTCCCAGCGCGGGGCGTCGAAGCGATCGACGAAGTTGGTCTGCATGGCGTGGTTGACCGCGCCGAGATCCCAGCCGTAGAGGCGAGTCAGGTAGTCGAAGAAGCCGGCGATGTTGGCCGGGTTGTAGTCGCCGATGGTGTGGTCGCGGTCGACGGCAATCTCGTGCTCGTGGTTCGGCTCGATGGCCACCAGCCGCTCGGGATGCTCGCGGAAGCGCGGCGCCAGGTGGCGCAGAAACTGGCGTAGCGGCAGTACGTAGAGGTTGTCCAGCGCGGGCAGGCCCTGGGCATAGGCGCTGGCGACGAAGTCGACCCGGCCGAACTCGCCGTACTCGACCGGCCGATTGCGCCGGCTGAGCGAGACGTAGCGCGGCAGGCCGGTGGCCGGGTCGATCGCCTCGTGCCAGCGGGCGAACAGCTCCTTGAACTGCCGGTGGGTGAAGCAGGGCTCCCAGACCGCCGGCGGCACGGTGGTCAGGTCGGGCAGCAGGTTGGCCTGGCGTAGGCCGTCGATGTAGTCGGGCCCGGCCCAGTAGTCGGGGTCGAGGTTGTCGAAGTCGGGCTCGCGCGCGGCCGCGGGACGGGCGTCGACGCGGAGGTGGCGATAGTCGCAGCGGCGGACGTGCTCGGTTTCGGGGATCGGCGGCAGGTCCTCCCAACCGGTGGGCGCCGCGGGCCAGGCATACCAGAAGCGGTTCTCCTCGCGGCCGAGGTCGAGCGGCTCGCCGATGGTGCCGTTCTCGCCGACCGGCAGGAGCGTCGAGTGCAGCGGGCCCGGCTCGGTCGCGACCCAGCCGCCGGCGACCGTCGGATAGAGCGACACGTCGTCGGGCACATCCTGCAGCTCGAACCCGCCGCCGCGCGTCGCGCTGCCGAGCCGTACGGCGAAGCCGGTATCGGCGAACCAGAGCAGCAGCGCGTCGCCGTCGTTGCCGGGATCGGTGACCAGTTGCAGGCGACCGATCGCTTCGTCCGAGCGCAGTGTGGTATTGGCCAGCGAGCGGCCGCGGACTTCGTAGACCTCGTACTGCGCCGGCTCATCGCTACGCTGCGGCGCGACGATGATCTCGTCGCCGACGCTCTCGGCCAGGAACTGGTCGAAGAAGTTGCCCGGCCGCGGCTCGCCCTCGAGCCGGAACAGGTCGGCGACGGCGATGGTGTACGGCGGCCGGAACTCGGCCCGGGGCTCGAATGTGCGCAGCAAGCCGCCATTCCGGTCGAACACCCGAACCTCCCGCACGTGCGGATCGCTGATCGGCGCGGTGACGATGAACGGCTCGCCGTTGACCTGCCCGCACTCGACCTGCACGCCGCCGCGCACCTCGGGCGGGTAGGCGAGGAACTGCACCCGGGCGATGCCGTAGCGATTAAGGACCTTGACCACGGTGTGGTTGTCGGGGTGCGGCCCCTCGCCGACGACCAGCTCGGGGCCGAGCGGCACCAGCGGGGTGACCTCGCCGCCGAGGCGGGCAAGCTGCGTGGCCAGATCGAGCTGCTCGTCGAGCACGGCGATGAGGGTGGTGGCCGCACCATGCTCGTGCACCTCGCTGATCCGGTCCGGCTCGGGGCGCGAGAGCAGCTCGGTGATGTCGAGGTATGGCTCGAACGCGGCGCCCGGCGCGGGTCCGCGCCCCTCGACGATGATCCGCGGCCGGCCCCAGACGGCCCAGTCGTAGTTCGAGTTGGCGCCGCACTCGGTGGCCAGGGTGAGGGTCACCGTCTGCACGGCCCAGCGGCCGAGGTCGACGACCACCGGCCGCCACTCCTGCTCGCGCTGCCGCTGGCGCAGGACCTCCGCCGCGCCGATCAATACGACGAACTCAACGCCGTCGACTTGTGGATTGGCGGCGAGATCGAACCCCTCGCGGAGACCCAACTCGGCGGCGAAGAGCAGCCGCTCGTCGGGCCCGACGGCGGGCAGCTCGACGGCCGCGAGGACGATCTCGGCCCGCGGCGCTCCGGGGTGCTGCGGGTGGTGGTCGATGCCCAGCAGGCGCCGGCCGGCGATCTTGAACCCCCCGCCGCGGGCGCGGGCGAGCATGTCACGCTGCTCGGCGGCGGGGAGCCGCTCGACCAGGTCGGCGACGACGGCGCCGGCAGGTGGCGGGGCGAGGATGAGCAGCAGACCGAGGTGGAGCATGGCGCGACTCGCTGCGGTCCGGTTCGCGGGCGGGGCGGCCGACCCTCTCGCCGGCAAGCGCCCAACTCGGCCGGCGGCGGGCCCGCGCGAAACGGCCGCGCGGACCCACCGCCGCCCCGATGGCGGCCCGCCGGGCTTACCCGCCGATCACCTCGAGCTCGACCAGGTACTCGCTTCCGCGGGCGTAGCCCTGGTCGAGCACGCCGACGGCCATGCGCACGCCGTAGCGGCCCATCAGGTCGGGGTGCTGTTCGATCGTCGCGGCCATCGCCTCGCCGGCGAGCAGGTCCTTGACGTCGGGGATGTTGTCGAACCCGACGACGGTGATACTGCCCGCGCGGCCGGCCTCGTCGATCGCCTGGATCGCGCCAAGGGCCATTTTGTCGTTGGCGCAGAACAGGCCGGTGAGGTCGGGGTGGGCGGCCAACATGCTCTGGAACTTGGCATAGGCCTTGGCGGTATCCCACTCGGCGCTCTCGCGGGCGACGATCTCGAGCTGGCCCTCGACGGCGGCTTCGAACCCGCGCTTGCGCGCCTCGGCGTTGTCGGCGCCGCGGATGCCCTCGAGCAGGGCGACCTTCGCACCGGCGGGCAGCAGCGCGACCAGTTGCTCGCCGGCCAGCCGGCCGCCCGCCTCGTTGTCCGCACCGACGTAGCCGGCGAGGTCGAGCCCTTGCGCCGAGGCGGCCTCGGCATCGACGCGGTTGTCGAGGTTGATCACCAGGATGCCCGCCTGCTGCGCCTCCACCAGCGCCGGGACGATGGCCTTCGAGTCGGCCGGGGCGATGAGGATGGCGTCGACGCCCTTGGCCACAAGCTGCTGAACCATCGCGAACTGCTGCTCTTTGTCGCTCTCCTGCGGCGGCGCCTGGACTTCGAGCTCGACCCCGAGCGCCTCGGCTTCGGCCTCGGCCGCTTCGATCATGGGGGTGAAGAACGGGTTGTTGCGCGTCTTGACCACCAGGGCCAGCCGGTACGGCTTGCCGGCCGGCTTGACCGCGTCGAGGTCGGCCGGCGCCGCGGACTCTTCGGCCGGCGCGCCGACGCCGGGCGGCAGCCCGCCGGGGACCGGCTGCGGGATGGGCTTGACGTCTTCGAGCGCGAACTCGAACCCCTCGGTGTCGACCTTGCCGGGGCTGAGCTTGAGGGCAATCAAGACCACCACCAGCGCGCCGACGACGGCAATCCCAACCAACTTGAGTCGATCCATCGCCTGCTCCCGGCGAGTCGTTCAAGCCCGGCGCGCCGCCTCCTGCACGACTCGGGGACGCCAGCCACCTTTCTTTAGGTACGAGGCGGGGCGGCGCCCCAGGGCTTCAGGGCGGTGTCGCGTCGGCCATGGCAATCTCACTCCGCCGCGTCGTAGGTGGGGCTGGCCGTCACGCGGCGCGCCTCGTACCCGGCGATGTCGTAGGCGAACGTGGTCGTCTCCGCGAACGGGTTGACCAGGCCACTCAGCCGCCGTGCTAGATTTTCACTACGCAATGTCCTACGGCTATCGGGTCGGACGTGGATCTCGCCAAGTCGCCGCCGGCATTGTCTCTTCGGTGCCGGCCGTTGCACGGATCGGCAGGCTGCTGATCACCGAACCACTGCTTCCGCCAGTACCCCGTGCAGGGGGCTGTCACAGGCCGTCCGCAAAGCCCGACCACCAACCGCGGGCGCTCGAAGCGCAGTTGCACGGATTGTGTAGCCGTCGTACATATGGCCGTGGATCTCGCCCGTGAGAAAGTCGATTCGGCAGAGCGGGAGGGTATCAGCCATGACGGTTAATTCAAGCGTTTGGTGGCCCTGCTCGGGCGCACACACGTAGCTCTCGCAGAGTCGGAGCGACTCGCGCTCGAACACGGGCTCTTCCGGTGTGGCCCAGCGCGGCCAACCCCGCCTCACAATCACGGTCATAAGACGTCGATATACTGGATGATGGTAATACCGAATCCATACCTCCACCTTCGTGTCTAGATTACACATCACCACCGCCACGCGCTCGCCCCCGCGAGCTAACGCCAGTAACTGCGGCCCAAACTCCCAGGCAACGAACGTCACCGCAAAGACGCACACTCCGCAGGCCGTGGACTTGAGCCCCGACCAGCGATTACAAAGAGGTACGCGTTCTGACCTCATACTATACGGGTCCTTTGAAGAGATTGCCGCCCTCCGGTGGGTTCCTCGCCACGTGCCCCCTCGTGCGCTCCGGTCGGCCATGGCAATCTCACCCCGCCGCGCCGTAGGTGTGGCTGACCGTCACGCGGCGCGCCTCGTACCCGGCGATGTCGTAGACGAACGTGGTCGTCTCCGCGAACGGGTTGACCAGGCCGGTCCGCCGACCGCCCAGGTCGTAAGTGTACGTCGTCCGGCCTGCGTACGGATCCGCCAGGACCACGGTGCGGCCGAGGGCGTCGCGCGTGTAGGTTAGCACCCAGCCACGCGCGTCGAGCGGCTCCCAATTCAGCCGTCGACGACGCGGTGCCGGGCGGTGGTGCCTACACCCCCTACCGAAGTGCGGTTTCTGAGTAGCCCTGGACCATGTAATCCGCCTCAAGCAGGCTCGTGCACGGGTTATCACCATCCGGAACCAGAAGGAGCTTGATCTTCGCTGGGTACTCCCACTCCGGCTGACCTTCCTCGATCAGGATGCTCTCGCGCACCTCAATCGTCCGCGCCTTGCCCGGAGGAACGTCGATGTGCCGCATCTTGCTGAACGTGATCGCCTCGACGGAGAGTGGTATGCCATCCCAGTACTCTTGGCACCAGATCAACAGCATACCGCTTTCGGGCACTACCGGTTTGGCCAGGAGACTGTAGAGGCCGCCCGAGCCTTGCAGCACCAACTCGTTCTCAGCAACCGCCATGCGGCTGCCCTCCGGCAGGGGGCGTCGTTCGGCAGCCCACGTCGGCAACTCACTGTCGCGGCCAAATTCGTCGATATCGCGGTAACCGTAACCACGGTCGATGCCCCTCCACAGGCGCAGGTCATTCATCTTCTCGAGACCCGCAACCTCGCTCTCCAGCCAGAGAATGCGGAGTGACGCGCATAGGATGCCGAAGAGCGAAGCCGCGAAGCCAAGCGCCAGCAGCACGGACACCGCCTTGTGGCGTCTGGCGACTAGCCCTGCGGAGCTGTGTGGCACCGCAGACTTGGCAGGCGATCCTGGTTGCAGTTCGCTCACTGGCCTTGCCCTCCGCTGTCGTACTGCCATGCCTGCCGCGTCAAGCAGAGAACACCGCCGCCCACGGGGCTAGCTGGGCAGAGAGCGCCTGCCAGCGCCGGCTCCGGTCGGCCATGGCAATCTCACCCCGCCGCGCCGTAGGTGTGGCTGACCGTCACGCGGTGCGCCTCGTACCCGGCCGTGTCGTAGACGAACGTCGTCATCTCCGCGAACGGGTTGACCAGACCGCTCACTTCTCAGCTCTGGGGGCCGTGCCCAGAAACCTGATAGTGTTCCCAGATTTTTGGATTCCCAAGCCTCCACACTCTACCTTGACAGATAACCCATTGATAATACTGCAGCAACACACCAACATACCGCCCAGACGAGCGCACACAGCCCAGTAACCGCAACGAGCACCATCATGCCGATGACCGACACGCGCATACACGATCTCGGCTTTCGTCGAGCTTCCATTGCCGTACATCCTTCTCGGCGTCGCGGTTACGGTATTCCTGGTACGCAGTTCTTCCTTTCGAACGCTACTCATCCCCGCAGCCAAGCCAGGTTGAAGACATAGTGGTTCCAGCTCGAGATGAGGTGGATCCGCCCGTCGCGACCTTGGTGGACCGAGAGGTAGCCGCGTGGCTCGGCGCTGTCGGGGCCGAGGGTGAACGGCCGGCCGTCGGTGGTCTGTGCCTCGCGCGGTGGGCCGTCGGGAACCAGGCGGCGGCGGTGCCAGGTCTCGCCCTCGTCGTCGCTGACCGCGGCGAACAGCCCGCGGCCGCCCTCGTTCTCGAACGAGACGAACAGCAACGGCCCTTCGCGCAGGCGGGTCAGGACCAGCCGCTGTCCGCCGCCGATGGGCGGGAAGCCGCTCGGGGTCACCGTCCAGGTGCGGCCCAGGTCGGCCGAAATGGACTTCGGCATCTGGCCGTCGATCGTATCGCCTCGGCCGAGGGCCATCAGCCGCCCGTCGCGGAGCTGGACCACGCCGGCGTGGATGCCGGCGATGGTGCCGCCCGGGTCGTGCCAGGTGGCGCCGTTGTCGGGCGAGAGCAACAGCGCGGTGCCGCCGTCGCCACCTGTGACCGCGTCGCAGGGCAGCAGCACGATCCCCTCGCGGGTGCGGAAGACCGATTCGATCGGCATGTGGCGCAGCCCGTGCTCGGGGGCGATCAGCCGCGCCGGCGACCAGGTCGCACCGTTGTCCTGCGAGCGGCGCAGGATGGTCGCCAGGCTGCCCCAGGTGGCGGCGGCCGAAACGCCGTTGAAATGCCACAGCGTGCCTGCCTCGTCGGCCCACAGCGCGGTGGCATGGTCGTTGCGGTCGGGCGTGTCCCAGAACAGGTCGGCCGGGTCCCACTCGGTCGCGCCGTGGCGCAGCCGGCTGGCGGCAATGGCCAGCTCGCGGCCGGGCTCGCGGACGCAGGTGTACCAGAGCGCGAGCAGGTCGCCGTTGGGGCATTCGACCAAGGCCGGGCAGTGGTTGTGGTGCGAGTGGAGCGGGCCGAGCGAGCCGGGCGGAATGTCGACGTAGCGGCGCGGACCCGCGAACAGCGGGAGCGACGGGTCGAGCGCGGCCGGCTCCCGGCGCACCTGCTCGACGTCGCGCGCCCAGAGCGGCGCCGGCGCGGGCGGCAGCGGCTCGCCGGCGGGCGGCTCGGCCAGGCAGACGCGGAAACCGATCAGCCAGCTCCGGTCGTCCGGCAGCGCGCCGGAGCGGTTGGCGCTGCGCAGATAGTATGGCAGCGTGCCGTGGCTGCCGCCGCGGGTGACGCGGAAGTCGCCCGCCGCGCGACCGACCGGGTCGGTCTGGTTGCCCGGCTCGTACGGTCCGTACCAGTCGGCGCACCACTCCTCGACGTTGCCGTGGACGTCGAACAGGCCCCACGGATTGGGCGGGCCGGCGGCGACGGTCAGCGGCACCCGGTCGCCGGTGCCCTCGCGGTCGGGGTCGGGGAACCAGGATTCGACCTGATTCCGGCCGAACTCGTCGGGCCAGGCGTCGCCAGTCCAGTAGGGCGTGGTGGTCCCGGCGCGGGCGGCATACTCCCACTCGGCCTCGGTCGGCAGGCGGTAGTGCCGGCCCTCGCGGCGCGAGAGCCAGCGGCAGAAGGCCACCGCGTCGTGCCAGGTGACATAGACCACCGCCTCGTCGTCGGCGGTCGAGAAGCCGAACTTGCCGCGCAGCGCGCGGTGGTGCGGGTCGAACTGCTCGTACTCCGCGTTGGTCACCTCGGTGACGCCGAGGTGATAGGCGCGGGAGATGGTCACCCGGTGCTGCGGGTGCTCGTCCAGATCGCCGGTGCGCAGGTGTTCGCGGTCGGCGATGGCCGCCGGCAGCGGCTCGTCGCCCGAGCCCATCGAGAAGGTACCGGGCGCGATGCGGCCGAGGGTCATGCCGAGCGAGTTCGTCACCGTCGGCGGCGCGGCGAGGACGACCAGGCAGGCGAGGGTCATCGCGCCAGCTCCTCCAGCGCTTCGGCCACGCCCTCGAGCGCCCGCGCCTCGGCGGCGGCCGCCTGCTCGAGCTGCGCCGCCGCGCTCTCGCTGCGCAGCTTGGGCGCAAAGTCGGGGGTGAAGCCGGCCTCCTCGTGCGCGGAGCCGAGCAGCTCGGCGACCTCGGCATAGTGCCGCAGCGCGGCGTCGAGGGGCGCGTTGGCCCGGCCGGAGAGCCGCACCCGCGCGTGGGTCAGGAACTCCACCGCGTAGCGCCGGCACTCGGCCCAGCAGGCGGCGTTGTAGCTGTGGCCGTTGCGGCTGGCCGCGCCGCTCGACAGCGCCTGCGACCAAACCTCGAAGGCCTTCGGACCGGTTCGGTAGGCGTCGTGGGAAAAGCGCCCGGCGGCGTGCTCGAGGGCGTAGTGCAGCGCCGTGCGCACGGTCGTCTCGTCGTCGGCCGGCTCGGTGCGTTCGAGACTGCCGAGCTCGAGCCAGTCCCAAGCGAACTCGGCGACCGGCTTGGGCCCGCCGCCCTGCATGGCGGTGCAGCCGGAGTAGTGAACCCCGCCGTCGTCGTAGCCGTGGATCAGGTAGTACTCGGGGATGTCGATCGACCAGGCGTAGCACGGCCGGTCGTGGTCGAGGGCGTCACGGACCGCGGCGGTGATCTGCTCGACCTTGTCAGCGAACTCGTCCTCCTCGCGCGCGGCGGCCCAGCAGGTGGCGCGCAGGCCGGTGTTGGCCAGCAGCGGGTCGAGCGACTCGGTTCGCCAGGCGGTCGGCCCGCTGGGGCACAGCTCGGGATGCACGTTGACAGCGAAGGCATGGCCGCTGGCGCCGACGATCCAGCCCGGCGGGGCGGGGTGTTCGAGCCATTCGGCGGCGGCGATCCAGCAACCGAGGCGACTGGTCCAATGGGGCCGCCAGCGCAGGCCCTGCAGCTCCTTGATCATGGCACTCCCCCGAAGCCCCGCGAGTCTCGCACCGGCGCCAGGGCGGGTCAAGGCCGCGGCGGTTGCCGCCCACTCTGCGGCAGCGCATAATGCCATGTCGCCCGCGGGCGACGGGAGGGATCCATGTCGCGATCGATGGCCCGTGCCGCCGTCGCCGAGGCGATCGGCACCTTCGCGTTGATCTTCGTCGGCGTGCTGTCCATCGGCGCCGAGGCACTCGTCGGGCTGCCCACCGCGGTGGTCGGCCTGAGTGCGATTGCCCTCGCCCACGGGCTGACCATCGCCTGCATGGTCGCCGCGCTGGGCCACATCTCGGGCGGTCACTTCAACCCGGCGGTGACCCTCGGGTTCGTCGTCAGCGGCAAGCTAAAGCCGCTCGACGGGCTGATCTACTGGGTCGCGCAACTGCTCGGCGCCACGCTCGGCGGACTGATGGCGGTCGGCGCGATCAGCACCCCGCTGGCGCTCAACGGCGTCACCTCGGTGAGCCTGGAGGTGGCGCCCGAAACGGCCCTGCTGTGCGAGCTGATCGGCACCTTCTTCCTCGTCCTGGTGATCTTCGGCACGGCGACTGATCCGCGCGCGCCCAAGCACATCTTCCCGCTGGCCATCGGCCTGACGGTGACGCTCGATATCCTCGCCATCGGCCCGCTGACCGGCGGCGCGGTCAACCCATCGCGCTGCTTCGGCCCGCTACTCGCCTGCACCCTGGTTCCCGACGGCACCGATCGCGCCGCGGCACTGTGGGCTGAACACTGGGTCTACTGGGTCGGCCCGTTGGCCGGCGGGGCGGCCGCCGCGCTGCTCTACACGCGCTTCCTCGGCCGCACCGACGAGACCCCCGCGCCCGAGCCGGCCGAGTGACCGCCGGTGTATAATCGGCCGCTCTGAGTCGGGCGGGTGAGCGAGTCAGCCAAGCCGGTCAAGATCGTGCGCATCATCGCCCGGCTGAACGTCGGCGGGCCGGCCATCCACGTCACGCTGCTCACCGCCCGGCTCGGCCCGCCCGAGTTCAGCAGCCTGCTGGTCGCCGGCACGGTGGCGCCGGGCGAGGGCGATATGGGCTACTACGCCGCCCGGCACGGCGTCGAACCGGTTATCTTGCCCGGTCTGAGCCGCGAGGTCTCGCCGCTGGCCGACCTCAAGGTGCTCTGGCAGCTCGTTCGCCTGCTCCGCCGCGAGCGGCCCGACATCGTCCACACGCACACCGCCAAGGCCGGCTTCGTCGGCCGGCTGGCCGCGCGCCTGGCCGGCGTGCCGGTGATAGTCCACACCTTCCACGGCCATGTGCTGTCGGGCTACTTCGGCCGGCGCAAAGAGGCGCTGTTCCGCCGGCTCGAGCAGTTCTGCGCCCGGCGCAGCACCTGCCTGCTGACGGTCAGCGAACAGGTGCGGGCCGAGCTCCTGGCCAAGGGCGTCGGCACGCCGGAGCAGCACCGGGTGATGGAGCTGGGCCTCGACCTGGCGCCGTTCGCCGCCGTGGCGCGACGGGGCGGCGCGCTGCGCGACGAACTCGGCCTTGACCGCGACACCCCGCTGGTCGGCTTCTGCGGCCGGCTGGTACCGATCAAGAACCCGGCGCTGATGCTCCGCGCCTTTGCCCGGCTGCGCGCCGACCTGCCCACCGCGCACCTGGCCGTGGTCGGCGACGGCGAGCTGCGCGGCGAACTCGAGGCGCTCGCGGCGGAGCTGGGGGTCAGTGACTCGGTCCACTTCGTCGGCTGGCGCGACGAGTTGCCGCCGCTGGTCGCCGACCTTGACGTGATGGCCCTCAGCTCGCTCAACGAGGGCACGCCGGTGGCGCTGATCGAGGCCGCCGCCGCCGGCGTGCCGGCGGTCGCCACCCGAGTCGGCGGCGTCGGCGATCTGGTCGACCAGAGCACCGGCTGGCTGGTGCCCAGCGGCGACGAGGCCGCGCTCGCCGGTGCGCTGGCCGCGGCGCTGAGCCACCGCGACGACTCCGACGCACGGGGCCGGGCGGCGCGTGAGCGGGCGCTGGAGCGGTTCTCGATCGACCGCCTGGTGACCGACCTGGCCGCGCTCTACCGCGAGCTGCTCGACCGTCGGCGGCGCGGCTAACCGGTCCTTGCCCCGGCTCGGCTCGCGCCGCAGAATGGCCGGACCGGACCCGGGGGGTCGGGCCCGGAGCCAGCCTTGTTCCACCATGCCCTGGTCGTCGCCGTCTGCCTGTCGCTGCCCGCGCTCGGCGCCGCGAAGGTCGAGTTGAAGCTGCCGGCCGAGCCGCTTCTGGTCGGCACCTGGCACGACGTGCCGATTGCCCTCGGCGGCGCCAAGCTGGAGGATCTGGCCTTCGAGGTGGTCGGCCGGCCCGACGCGGCGCTGGTCTCGCCGTCGGTCGACTCGCGGTATGACCCGCAGAATCCCACCGTCGTGTTCATGGTCGGTTGGCGCGTCGGGCAGTTCGAGCTACGCATCCGCCACCGGCCGACCGGCCAGCAGGTCGGCGCGGCCAAGTTCGCCGTGGCCGACCGGCGGCGGCGCGAGAAGACCGGCCCGTCGCTGTGGATGTTCGGCGACACCGGCACGCCGCCGCGGGGCGTGGCCGGCGCCGCCTGGGGCGGTGGCCCGGCCGGCGTGCAGCCGCAAAACAGCGGCTTTCGCCCGGCACCGGCGGTCTGGCGGGTGGCGCTCGTGCTGGTCGACACCGCCGACCAACGCTATACCCTGGCGGAGAGCGGCAACACCCGCACCCGCTGGCTCGACGAGGCGGTCAACGGCGTGGCGGTGGGCGGCGTGACGCGCAGCGTGCGGGCGTTCTACCGCGAGGTGTCACACAATCAGACCGACCTGACCGTCGACGCCTTCGGGCCGGTCAGCCTCGGCGGCGACTGGGAGGATTACTTCCGCAACGGCGGCGAGACCCACGGCGCGGCGTTCGAGGGGCTCTGGTTCTGGCAGGATGAGTTGTGGCGCGCGCTCGGCGCCGCCGGCATCGAGCTGGTCGATTTCGAGCAGTACGACTCGGTGGTCGCCGTCATGCGCTCGGTCCCCGCCGCCGGCGGCGAGGACCCGCGGTTCGCCTGGCCGCTCGCCTTCCGGGCCAACTTCCCGGTCGATACCGACCTGGCCAACACGGTCCAGCGCGGCGTGATTGCCATGCCGCACGACTGGGGCACCGCCGACACCCGGCCCGACCGGCGGATCCACGAGACGCTGGCCCATGAGCTGGGCCACAACCTGGGCCTGCCCGACCTCTACCGGCCGACGGTGGCCGGGCGCAATCTCGAGGCCTGGGACATGATGCACCGCGACTCGGCCTATCCGCACTTCAGCCTGCCGCACCGGATGATCCTCGGCTGGGTGCCCGACGGCTGGCTCAAGACCTACAACTTCGCCCAGCTCCTGCCGGGGCAGTTGGTCAACGAGACGGTCACCCTGCGCCCGGCCCAGTTGGCCAACCCGCCGGCGGGGCAGTTCGGTGGGATCGAGATCCGCATCGCCGACGGCTGGAACTACTACCTCGAGTACCGCCGCTCGCAATCGACCCAGACCGCCGACCAGGCACTGCCGGCCAACGCGCGGCTGCTGATCACCGACGTGATCAGCCCGTCGGTCTACACCCTGCCGTCGGACCGGCCGGTGATCCTGACCGCGCGCACCGACCTCGGCGACGGGCCCGTGCTCGGCGCCGGGCAGGATTACGTCGAGACCGACCTGACCGAAGTGCAGAACCCGCTCGAGCTGACGCTGGTCGCCGAGAACATCGCAACCAACACCGCGACGGTGCGGGTCAAGTACCAGAACACCCGCCCGGACCCCTCGATCCGCCCCTGGCCGGCGAGCGACACGCGGCAGTGGCAGAGCCCCGACATCGAAGTTCGCAACGCCCGTAGCGAGGCCGACTCGAGCTGGTTCAACACCCCCTGGGTGGCGCACAACAACACCATCGTCGCGACGGTGAGCAACAACACCGACGTCGCCGCGACTGGCGTCGAGGTCGACTTCTACGCCCAGCCGTTCAACCTCGGCATGTCGGGCAAGGAGCACCTCGGCTCGGACACGAAGGACATCCCCGCCCGCGGCAGCGCCGAGTTCACCTGTTCGTGGGTGCCGTCCATCGGCTGGCATACCTGCCTGCAGGTGCAGATCCAGGACTACAAGCTCCCCGGCTCGCTGGTGCCCGAGGCAACGCCGACGAACAACCGCGCGCAGTCGAACTACGACCGGTTCATCTCGCGCTGGGGCTCGCCGCCCAGCCGCGAGGCGACCTATGTGACCATCGGCAACCCGTTCGACCGGCCGACTCGCTATCACATCGTCGCCTTCCAGACCAACCCGCTCTACCGCACCTACCTCGAGACCACCGAGGCGCTCTTGGGGCCGGGCGAGACGCGGCAGGTGCTGGTCATGATCGAGTACGCGGTCGACGACTACACCGACCTGCTGACCCGCCTCGGGCGCGGCGAGGCGGCGCGCAAGCAGGTGCCCGCCTGGCGCAACCACCCGAACTTCGTCCGGCTCCAGGGCTACGTCACCGATCCGCTCGATCCGCACGTGATCCACCCCTACGGCGGGGCCGAGATCATGGTCGAGCAGGGCCGGGCGACGCGCTTCATCGACCTGATCGCCGGTAACGACGTGGCCAGCGGCACGGTGGTCACGGTCAGCGACAACCGGCCGGTGCGCGGCGGCACGGTGATCGCCACCTCGCGCGTGCTCCGCGGCCGTGTGCTGGCCACGGTGACCACCCAGGCCGAGGTCGATGGCTCGTTCAAAGTCCCGCTGCCGGCCGGCTGGCGCGAGACGCAGCTCTACTTCGTGCCCCCCACGGGCTTCGGCGACACCGAGAGCCCGCGCTTCACCTCCACCGGCCGACTGACCACCCCCAACCGCCCAACCGGCCCACTGCGGTGAGGCGGGCGGCCGCGCGCGAAGCCCTACTGGTCGGGCAGGTCGAGCACGTAGATGGTCACCGGCAGGTTCTCGCGATAGACGGTCAGCTCATCCTCACGCGCCTCGCGGACGGCGCCGCCGAGGAGCGCGGCCAGGTCGGCCAGCGGCACATAGAGGTCGTAGTAGATTCGCTCAGTCGCGCGGCGCAACGCCCGCGGCTCGCCGTCGAGCAGCGCCTCGGTCGAGCCGGCGGTGAAGGTGAGGCGGT
>CAYONP010000050.1:0-40671 GCA_964405335.1 uncultured Fimbriimonadaceae bacterium | reverse complement strand
GGCGAAGAGACGGCGCTGATCGCCAGCGTCGAGGGCCAGCGCGGGATGCCGCGGGCCAAGCCGCCGTTCCCCGCCCATGCCGGCCTGCACGGCCTGCCGACCAACATCAACAACGTCAAGACCTGGAAGTTCGCGGCGCTGCTGCTCCGCGGCGGGCACGAGCCGTTCAGCGCCGTGGGCGTCGAGGGCTGCCGCGGCACCATGCTGTTCAGCCTGGTCGGCAAGGTGCGCAACCCCGGCCTGGTCGAGGTGCCGCTCGGCACGACCATTCGCGAGCTGGTCTACGAGGTCGGCGGCGGGCCGCTCGGCCAGCCGATCAAGGCGGTCCAGCTCGGCGGGCCGTCGGGCGGCTGCATCCCGGCCGAGCTGTTCGACACGCCGTTGACCTACGAGGCGCTGGCCGCCGTCGGCGGCATCCTCGGCTCGGGCGGCGTGATCGTGCTCGATGAGACCTCTTGCATGGTCGACGTGGCGCGGTACTTCGTCCACTTCACCCGCGACGAAAGCTGCGGCAAGTGCGTGCCGTGCCAGATGGGCACGCAGCAACTGGCCCGCATCCTCGACGACATCGTCGCCGGGCGCGGGCGGATGAGCGACCTCGACCAGCTCCGGCGGATCTGCCGCACGATGCAGGAGGGCTCGCTCTGCGGGCTGGGCAAGACCGCGCCGAACCCCGTACTGACCACCCTGCGCTACTTCGCCGACGAGTATCGGGCGCACATCGAGCAGCACGCCTGCCCCGCCGGTGTCTGCCGCGAGCTGGTCAGCTACTGGATTGACCCCGACGACTGCGTCGGCTGCAGTCTCTGCCGCAAGGCCTGCGGCGCCGAGGCGATCGAGGGCACGCACAAGGGGGTGCATGTGATCGACGCGGAGCGCTGCATCCGCTGCGGCGCCTGCTTCACAGCCTGCCCGCCACGCATCGCCGCGGTCCACCGCCTGCGGCGCGACGGCACGCCGATGGAGGTGGTGGCATGAGCCGGCTCCACCTGACCATCGACGGCCGTCCGATCGAGTGCGAGCCGGGCGACAGCGTGCTCACCGCGGCGCGCGGCGCCGGGATCGAGATCCCCAACCTGTGCGCCTGGCCGTCGCTCAAGCCGTATGGCCGGTGCCGGCTCTGCCTGGTCGAGGTCGAGGGGATGCGCGGCTATCTGCCGGCCTGCACCACGCCGGCCGCCGAGGGCATGGTGGTCGCCACGCGGGGCGAGCGGCTGACCGAGCTGCGGCGCGACGCGCTGGAGCTGGTGCTGACCGAGCACCCCACCGGCTGCCTGATGTGCGACCACCAGACCGATTGCCTCGAGCATCACGGCTGCTCCGCGCGGCGCAGCGGCACGGTCACCGGCTGCCGCTTCTGCCCGAAGGACCAGCAGTGCGAGCTGCAGGACATGGTCAACGCGCTGGCGCTGCACGATATCACGCTGCCGGTGCGCTACCGTGGCCTGCCGGTCGATCGCCGCGATCCCTTCTTCGACCGGGACTACAACCTGTGCATCCTCTGCGCGCGGTGCGTGCGGGTGTGCGACGAGATTCGCGGCGCCGGCGCGGTGGCGCTGACCTTCCGCGGGGGCAAATCGCTGGTCGGCACGGCGTTTGACCGCCGGCTGCTCGAAACCGAGTGCCAGTTCTGCGGCGCCTGCGTCGACCTCTGCCCCACCGGTGCGCTGCAGGAGCGGGTCAACAAGTGGGTCGGCCCGGCCGAGCGGGCCGTCGAAACGGCCTGTCCCTACTGCTCGCTCGGCTGCCGGCTCGAACTGCGAGTGCGCGAAGGTCAGGTGATCGGCGCGCGGCCGGTGGGCGATGCGCCGCTGTGCAGCCGCGGGCGCTTTGCGCCGGTCGAGCACCTGCTCGCCGCCGGGCGGCTGCAGCGCCCGCTGGTCCGGCGCGGCGGACGGTTGATCGAGTGCGACTGGGAGCTGGCCCTCGACCTGGCCGCCGGCGCACTGCGCGAGGCTGGCTCGAGCGCCGTCTATGCCAGCCGCGACCTGACCTGCGAGGAGCTGGCCGGCATCCACGACTTTGCCCGGCTGGTGCTCGAAACTGATGCGGTGTGGGGTGACGCCTGGCTCGACGGCCCGTTCACCGCCGCCACGGCGACCCTGGACGAGCTGCGCGCCGCCCGGCGCGTGATCACCGTTCGGACCGACCTGCGCTACGCCGCCACGCCGGTGCTGCTGGCTGTTCGGCAGGCCGTCGAAGCGGGTGCCGAGATGATCTGCATCGAGCCGTTCTCGGGCGACCTGGACCGGCTTGGTGGACAGGTGGTCGGTTGCCGGCCGGGCGAGGAGCACCTTGCCCTGGCGGCGCTCGACGCCGACGACCAGACCGTTCTGGTCGTCGGATCGGCGCTCTGGGCGCAGGGTAATGCCGGGGTCGCCGCGGCCGAGCTGACCCGCCTGGCCGGCTGTGGCGCCGGGCTGATCCCGTTGCTCGAAGGGGCCAACACGCGCGGCGCGGCCGAACTCGGTTACGGTCGGCCCGACGACCGGCAGGTCGACGTCTGCCTGACCTTCGGCCGGCCGGCCGAGCCGCCGGCGACCGGCTTCTGGATCACCCACAGCGACCTGCTCGACGAGCTGACCGCCGAGGCCGATCTGGTGCTACCGGCCGCCCTGTTCGCCGAGCTCGACGGCAGCTACCTCGACGTCTTCGGCCGCCGGCAGTCGCTCTGCGCGGCGACGGCTGCGCCGGGCGAGGCGCGCTCGGCCGAGCAGGTCTGCGCCGACCTGGCCGAACGCCTGGGCGCCGGCGTGCTGGTGGCCGGCCGTGACGGGCAGCGGTCGGTGGCTGTGCCGGCGGGCGGCCCGGCGGCCGAGTTCGACGGCGACGGCCTGCTGCTCATCCGCGAGGCGAGCCGGTTCAGCCACCGCGGACAGGCGTTGAGCGCGCGGGTCCCGGGCTTCATCGCCCTGGCCGGCGACGGCGCGCTCCGGCTGCACCCGGCCGACGCGCTCGACCTGGGTCTGCGCGGCGTTGATCGGGTCGAGGTGCACGGCAAGCTGGCGGTCGTGCGGCTCGATCGCGACCTGCCCCGCGGCATCGCGCGGCTGATCGGCGTGGTCAACGGCGCGGCCAACCCATCGCGGGTGGTGCTGCGACGCCGCGAGCGGGAGTCGGCCGATGTATGAGGTCATCGAACGGCGACTGCTGGTCCCCGATACCCACCTGCTGACCGTCCACGCGCCGCATGTGGCCCGCAAGGTGGAGCCGGGTCAGTTCGTCATCCTCCGCCCCGACGACGAGGGCGAGCGAATCCCGCTCTCCGTCTCGGACTTCGATCGCGAGGCGGGCACGGTCACCAACATCTTCCTCGAAGCCGGCGCGACGACCATGCGGCTGGCGCAGCTCCAGACGGGGCAGACCATCCCGACCTACATGGGCCCGCTCGGCGAGCCGAGCGAGATTCGGCCGGTCGGTACCGTAGCGCTCTGCGGCGGCTGCTACGGCATCGGCGCGGTCTTTCCCCTCGCCCGGGCGCACAAGGCCGCCGGCAACCGGGTGCTCTGCCTGCTCGAAGCGCACAGCGACTGGCTGCTCTACTGGGTCGACCGGCACGAGCAGGTCGCCGACGAGGTCCACCTCGCCACCAGCGACGGCACCCGGGGCAGCAAGGGTCTCTCGTTCGACGTGCTGAAGCGATTGCTCGACGACGGCGTGACGATCGACGCGGTGACGGCCGTTGGCTGCACGTTCATGATGCAGCAGCACGCGCTGCTGGCGATCGAGCGCGAGTATGGCCTGCGCGTGGCGCTGAACCCGGTGATGGTCGACGGCACGGGGATGTGCGGCGGCTGCCGCTGCCTGGTCGACGGCAAGCCGCGGTTCGCCTGCGTCGACGGGCCCGAGTTCGACGGCACGCAGGTCGATTGGCCGGCGCTGCTGGCCCGCCGGCGGAGCTTCCGGGCACAGGAGATTGCCTCGCTGCGGCGGCACGAGTCGCGCGGGTTCCTGTCCAGCTCGGCGGGCGAGGAGCCGTATCATGGCGGATGAGCGACCGGCCAAGCCGACGCTCGACCTGCATCGCCGCGAGATGCCGGCGCAGGAGGCCGACGAGCGGATCCACAACTTCAGCGAGGTGGCGCTGGGCTACACCATCGAGCTGGCCGTGGCCGAGGCGCGGCGCTGCCTGGAGTGCAAGAAGCCCCGCTGCGTCGAAGGCTGCCCCGTCGGCGTGGCCATCCCGCAGTTCATTCGTGCGCTCAAGGATGGCGATCTCGAGGGCGCGATCGAGCGCATCCGCGAGACCAACCTGCTGCCCTCGATCTGCGGCCGGGTCTGCCCGCAAGAGAGCCAGTGCGAGGCGGTCTGCGCGCTGGCCAAGCGCGATGCGCCGGTGGCCGTCGGGAGGCTCGAGCGCTTCGTCAGCGATTTCGCCGCCAACCACGAGCTGCTCCGTCCGCCCGAGAAGCGGCCGCCGTCGGGCAAGCGCGTGGCCGTGGTCGGCAGCGGGCCGGCCGGGCTGACCTGCGCCGCCGACCTGCTCCGCTGCGGGCACGCGGTGACCATCTACGAGGCGTTGCACGAGCCGGGCGGCGTGCTGACCTACGGCATCCCCGAATTCAGGCTGCCGAAGGCGATTGTGCGCCGAGAAATTGAGGCCATCCGCGCGCTCGGCGCCGACATCGTGTGCGACTTCGTGGTCGGTCGCTCGGCCACGCTGAGCGAGCTGCGCGACGAGTTCGACGCGGTCTTTGTCGCCACCGGCGCGGGGCTGCCCTGGTTCATGGACATTCCCGGCGAGGAACTGGTCGGCGTCATGTCGGCCAACGAGTATCTGACCCGCGTGAACCTGCTCCGTGCCTATGCAACCAACGCTCGCACACCCGTGCCGACGCCGGCGCGCGTGGCCGTGATCGGCTGCGGCAACGTCGCCATGGACTCGGCGCGGACCGCGCTGCGGCTGGGCGCGCGCGAGGTCCACATCGTCTATCGCCGCACCCGCGACGAGGCGCCGGCGCGGCTGGAAGAGCTCGAGCACGCAGAAGAAGAGGGCATCATCTTCGACTGGCTGACCCAGCCGATTGCCTTCGGCGGCAACGACGAGGGTTGCCTGACCGCGATGACCTGCCTACGCTGCGAGTTGGGCGAGCCCGATGCCTCGGGCCGGCGCAGCCCGGTGCCGATCGAGGGCTCCGAGTTCGCCCTGCCGGTCGACCTGGCCATCCTCGCCATCGGTCAGAGCCCGAACCCGCTGATTGCCCAGACCACCCCCGACCTGCAGGTGGGCCGCCGCGGCACGATTGTGGCCGACGAGGCGACCGGGCAGACCAGTCTCGGCGGAGTCTACGCCGGCGGCGACGTGGTGACCGGCCAGGCGACGGTGATCAAGGCCATGGGCGCCGGCCGCGCGGCGGCGGCGGCGATCGACGCCGAGCTGCGCGGCGAGCCGGCCGGCTAATCGCGCACGCCGCTGCGCACCCAGCGCGCGAGATCGTCGGGGCTGATCGGCTCGTACAGGCCGATGGCGGCGTTGGCGAACTCGAGCCGCGTCAGGTCGCGCGCCTCGAGCACCTCCTGCAGCTCGGCCTCGGTGGCTCGCCGCTCCTCGGGCCGGCGCATGACGATACCCACCGGGTCGACCTCGATGGTTGTCGTCGGCGTCTCAACCCGCACGGCGAAGCCGAAGCACTGGCACCAGGCGCGCAGCTTGATCGCATCGGCGAGCGGCATGATCGGCTCGATGCCCGCCCGCTTCGCCGCCGGCAGTGGCGGCTCCTGCTCGTTGACATGCCGGGCACCTGCTGCTACGATCGCCGGCGGAGTCGGCCGTTGACCTTGCGCGCCCGCACCCTCATTCTGCTCGTGGTGGCTGCCCTGCTTGGCGGCTGCAGCGCCAGCTCGCGGCAGATCAAGGCGCTCGCCCAGGACGAGGACGCCGGCCGGCGCGCGGCGGCGGCCGAAGCGCTGGGCAAGCTGACCCTGACCGGCGACAAGCTCGACCGCGCGGTCGATGCCCTGGCCGCGGCAACGACCGATCCCAGCCCGGCCGTCCGCCTGGCGGCCATCGAGGCGCTGGGCAAGCTCGGCGGCGAGCGAGCGACGCAGGCGTTGATCGACTCCCTGCGCGGGGCGAACTTCGGCCACGCGGCGCTAGCCAGCTTCCAGGTCGCCAACAACCTCGGCGGCGAGTCGCCCGAGGTGCTGATCGGCCTGGCCCGCTCGCAGACCGAACAGGGCGACGAGACCAGCCTGGACGAGGCCGCGCTGACGCTCAACCGGCTGGCCAGCGTGCTCGAAGGCCTCGGCCCACAGGTGATGCAGCAGCACATCTACAGCCTCAAATTCGGGTATGACAACCTGAAAATGAAGTATGAGCAGCTCGACCTGACCGAGAAGGCGGCGGCGCTGGAACCGAAGATCGCCGCCGCCGAGGCCAAGATTGAAGAGCTCAATGCCAGCGGCGCCGGCGGCGGCGGGCTGCCCTTCACCATGCCGTAGCCAGGCGCTCTTCGCCGCCGGGTTCGGCGCCTGGATGCTCCTCGTCGGCGGGCGTTACCAGGTCGCCGTGCTCGAACCCGACCTCGCTCTGCTCCACCTGCTGCTCCTCGCCGCGCTCGCCGCCGGCGGGCTGTGGGCGGTCCGCGAGAGAACCCCGGCCGTCGTCACCGCCGCGCTGCTCCTCACGGTCTGGACCTTCACCTGCTCGCTCGGCTCGCTCTGGCCGCGCGGGTCGTATGAGGCGGCGTGGCACCAACTGGCCGCCGCGGGGCTGTGCGCGCTGGGCGCCGCGCTGGCCGAGCGTGACGGGGCGCGCGTCGCGCTGCTGCGCGGCCTCGTTGTCGCGGCGCTGCTGGTCGGGCTGCTGGCGCTGGCGCAGGCGGTGGGCATGGTCGCGCCCGAAGCGCGGTTCGTCACCGAAGACGGCCGACTGCGCGTGATCGGCTCGCTCAACCATCCCAACAACCTGGCCGGGTTCATCGCCTTGATGCTGCCCGTGGCGGTCGGGCTGGCCATCGGCCGGCGCTCGGTCGTCGCCGGCCTCGGCGCGGTGGTGCTGCTGGCGGCCCTGGCGCTGACCTACTCGAAAGGCGGGCAGCTAGCCACCTTGGCCGGCCTGGTCGTCCTCGTCGCGCTGCTTCCGCAAGGTGGCTGGACGGTCTGGATGCGGACCGGCGGGCGGCGGGCCCGTCTGATCGCCGGCGGCGCGGCGGCGGTGGCGTTGGCGACCGTCGCCGGCGCCTGGTTCAGCCCGCTGGGCACGCGGCTGCGGCTGTTCATCGAGCTCTGGCCGACGCTGCGCGAGTTCCGCCGCTGGGACACCTACGCCACAGCCGTGTCCATCGTCGGCGACCGGCCGCTGCTCGGCTGCGGGCCCGGCGCCTTCGGCATCGCCTTCCCGCAATACAAGCCGATCGATGGGCACCACGAGCTGTATGCCCATGCCCACTCGTGGTTTCTGCACCAGGCCGCCGAGACGGGCCTGCCGGGGCTGCTGCTGCTGCTGGCAGCGCTGGTCTTGGCGTGGCGCGCGTTGCGCCGCCAGCTCGGCACCGCCGATCGGCCCATCACGGCCGGCCTGGCCGGCGGGCTGGCCGGCTTCTGCGCCGCCGGCCTGCTCGACCACAACGTCGGCGTGCCGGCGATTGGCGCCTGCTTCTGGTTCGTCCTCGGCGTTTGCGCGCCGGGACGCGAGCGCGCCGACCGCGCGCTGGTCACCGTCGCCCTGGCGCTGCTGCTCCTGCTGCTGCCGCTGCAACTGACCTGGAACCGCGGCAACGCGGCCTACCTCGCGGCGCTCGGGCAGGTGCAGCGGGGCGAGCTGGCGGGTGCCGCCGACAGGCTGGAGCGTGCGCGGGCGCTCGATCCCGACCAGCCGGCCTACGACCTGGCGCGGGTCGACCTGGCGCTCTGGCGCGGCCGCCGTCAGGCGGCCCGGGAGGAGTTGCAGCGGCTCGAGGCGACCGGATCGCTCGACACCTGGTACCGCATCCGCCTGGCCGCGCTGCAGGCCGGAGCGGGCGACGCCGGCGCGGCCGCGGCAACACTCGGTCGGGCGCGTGCGGCCGATCCGGCCGAGCCGCAGGTCGCGCTCGAGCTGGGCCTGCTCGCCCGGCGGCCCGACGAGCTGGCCCGGGCGAGCATCCTCTGGCCCGACACGCTGGCCGCCTATGCCGGCCTGGCGCAGCTCGAGCTGGCCGCCGGCCGCACCGACGACGCGCTCGAGTGGCTGCGCCGTGCGGAGCAGTGCGAGACGCCGCGCGACCGCGCCCCGCGGTTCATGCTCCGCTACGGCCGGGTGGATCCGAGCGTGGCGCTCAAGTCCGAACTCGCCGGACTCCGGCTGCCGCACCGGCGCCTCCAACACGGGGTGATTCTGCCGCGGCTGCGGATGATTGAGCTGGAGGCCGAGCTGCTCAGCCGCGCTCCTTCGCCTCGCGAATGAAGCCCGGGCTGTCGGCCGGCTGCGCATTGGCGTGCAGCACGGCAAGGGTGATGTCATCGAACTGGTCGGCCTCGCCGACGAACTGGTCGACGGCGGTGAGGATGCGCCGCACCGCCTGCTGCGCCGTCTCGCCGGCGGCCACCGAGGCGGCGACTTCGGCGCGCAGTCGCTCGGTACCGAACTGCTCCTCGGCGGCGTTGACCGATTCGGTGATGCCGTCGGTATAGAGCACCAGCAAGTCGCTCGGCTGCAGCTCGATCGCACCCTCGCGGCAGGTCAGCGGCTCAATCACGCCGAGGGCCATGCCCGGCACGGTCAGCTCCTGGCAGCGCGCGGCGGCGGCCTGGTAGAGCAGCGGCGGGTTATGGCCGGCGTTCGAGAAGGTGAACAGCCCGCTGCCGGTGTCGAGCACGCCGTAGAAGACGGTGACGAACAGGTCGCTGTGCGAGAGGTCGAGGATCATCTCGTTGAGCCGCGAGAGCACCTTGGCCGGGCTGGGCTCCTGGATGGCCACCGAGTAGAGCAGGCTGCGGCAGAGGACCATGAACATCGCCGCGCCGAGGCCCTTATCGGCCACGTCGGCGATCACGATGCCGAGATGCCGGTTGCTCACCGCGATGAAATCGAAGAAGTCGCCCCCGACCTCGCGCGCCGGGTAGTTGTCGCCGTGGACGTCGTACGAGGCGAGCTGCGGAAATCCCCGCGGGAGCAGGCTTTGCTGCACCGTCTGGGCCAGCTCCAGCTCGCGTCGCAGGCGCTCGCGCTCGGCCTCACGCTGCTGATAGACCGCGCGCTGCACGGCCGCCGAGGCGGTCGAGGCCAGGCTGCGGATCAGCGGCACGTCGCTGGCCGGGAACGGCTCGTCGAGGTTGTTGACCAGCTCGATGGCGCCGAAACAGACGCCCGCCTCGTCGAGCAGCGGCGCGCTGAGCAGCGCCTTGGTGTGGATCCCCGTGCGGGTGTCGACCTCGGGGTTGAACCGCGGATCCTGCCGCACATCGTTGACCAGCACGGCCTCACCGTGGGTCACCACCCAGCCGAGCACGCCCTCGCCGCGCGGCGTCCGCAGGCCGCGCAGCCGCTGCTCGACCGCGGGGCTCTCGGCAGCCACCGCGCGGAAGACCAGCTCATCGCCCTCGAGCAGCGCAATCGTCGCGCCCTCGCTGCGAAACAACTCGCGGCCGCGATGCGCCAGCTCGCCCAGAATCTCCTCCAGGCTGCCCACCGCCAGCAGCGCCTGGCTGATGCGGTAGAGCGAATCGCGCTCCTGGATCCGCCGCCGCTCCTGCCGCGCTGCCGCCCGCTCGCTGCTCATCAGCCCGACAAACGAGGCCAGGCCGAGCAGCATGACCAGCAACACCCGAGAGATCCAGCCGACCATCTGGCGCAGGAAGCGATCGACCTGCTCGCTGCGCGGGGCCACGCTGACCACGCTGAACCGCCGCGGACCGAGCGAGACGCCCTGAACGCCGACCAGGAACGGCGTGCCCGCCGCTTCGTCCCAGCCCGGCCGGGCAACCGCGCCGACATCGGTCGCCTGCTGGCCCTCGGCCACCGCCTGGAGCAGCTCGCCGCTCGACGGATGGAACAGGTCGGTGAACGGCGCCGAGCGTCCGACCGGCACCGACGCGGCGAGGATCGTCAGGCTGGCCGGCTCGACCACCATCACCGCCGAGGCCGTGCCCTCGGTCGAGGTGACCGGGGGCACCAGCATCGCTCCCAGATCGGCGACCAGCAACAGCGTCCGCTGGTCGATGCGGCGCGAGAGCACCAGGCAATCCCGCTCGCCGAGCCGCACCACGGCCGGAGCTTCCTCACCCGGCGGCCCGGCCGCGGCGAGATAGGCGAGCATGTCGGCCGGATCGGGCACCGGCGCATCGAGCGGGTGACGAGCAAGAGTCTGGCCGTCGGCGCCGGCGAGATAGAGCGAGACCGAGGTGCTACCGAACAGGTCGGCGGTGACCGCGGCGCGCTGCGGGTCCCAGCCGGAGTCGGCGATTGGCCCCGCGCACAGGTCGAGCTCGGCGGCGCCGGCGCGGTGCAGTTCGCGCAGACGGTCGGCGACGGTCCAACTGAGCAGCGCCTGCTGCTGCACCAGCTCGCGCGCCAGTCGCACCCGTGCCTGCGAGTAGGCGTTGAGCAGCACGAACACGACCAGCAGCATCATCACCGCGAAGATGCCGCCGGCGGCCCACAGCCGGCGCACCTGCGCCGCCTCCTGGCGGGCCTCCTCGGCGCGCGACTGGACCGTGCTCACGGCCGCTCCTCGCGGAGCAGGCGTAGCGTCAGGCCAGGCTCGCCCGCGGCCGGCTGCAGCCGACCGCTGATGATCAGGCTGTACCGCCGCCCCTGCTCGGGCCGCGCCTCGACCAGCCGGAGCACCGTGTCCTCGCCCGGCCGGCGGACGCGGAAGCGCAGTGGGCCGGCCGATTCAGGCAGCGACTGATACTCACCGGCGGCCAGATAGTCGACCGCCTGCGACCACGCCGCCTGCGCCTCGAGATCGACATAGGCGGTCGCCAGCTCGGGCACGGTGTTGACCACCCGCACCTGCGCCGGGCCGTCGAACGTCGCCGGCACCTCGCCGAGCAGCCACAGGCCGAGCTGCAGCCGCGGGTTGAAGACCAGCAGCGTGTAGCTCTGACCGTCGAGCAATTCGAGCGACTGGGTGATCAGCCCCTCGTCGCCCACCGTCGCGGCGACCGAGTGCGGGCCTGGCTGCAGGGTAACGTACTCGCTGACCTGGCCATAGCCCAGCCCGCGCGCGATGGCCGTCTCGCCGAGGCGCAGGTCGAACGGCGGCACATCGGGCGAGACGTTCAGCACGCGCAGCCGCGGCGGCCCGCCCAGCGCTTCGGCCTGCGCCGGCTCGGCCGGGCGGTAGTCCGCTCCTCCGGCCGGCCGCTGGCGGTCGAGCACCAGCAGCGCGGCGGCATCGGGGTCGGGCAGCAAGAACAGCGTCAGCGTCTCACCCGCGGCGCAGGCCAGCGGCTCGGTGGTCAGGCGCGGCTCGGGCGCCTCAGCCTCGCTCAGCGTGAACCGGTAGTCGCCGGCGGTCAGCGCGGCGGGCCGCATCGCCTGGGCGAACTCGACGGTGCCGAACGGCGGGTCGCCGAGCGGCGCGATGGTCAGCGGCGGGCTGCCGGCAATCAGGTTGACCGCGCGGACGAAAGCCCGGCGCGGGTCGAGCACCGTCCGGTCGCGGATGCGCAGCAGGCCGGCCGGCGAGCCGACGATGGCCACGGTGTAGTCGAGGCCGGCTTCGAGCCGCGTCTCGCGGTCGTCGAGCAGGCTGCCGTCGGCGGCAAAGACGGCGACTCGGCGCAGCCCCGCCTCGACCAGTTGGTAATCGGAGAGCGTGCCGAAGGCCAAGCCCTCGCCGGCCGGGCGGCCGTCGAGGTAGAAGCTGACCCGCTCGGCGTCGGCGGTGGCCTGGAGCCAGCGCAGCCGAGCCTGTCGCGGTGCGGCGCCGGCCACCGTGACGGCCAGCAGCAAGCTCAGCGCGGCATGGCGGCACATCGGCGACCTCTCCCGCGGCGCCCACAGCGAGCGAGCGTAGCACCCGCGACCGGCCAGTGTCAACGCGCATCCGCCGGGGTCAGGTCCCAAGATCACGATGTTGGTTACGGATTCGGCGTCGAGTAGTCAACCGCAGCGCGGATCCGAGATCTGACCCCCGAAGACACGGTTGACAGATCCGCCGGCGGGGTCTACACTGCGCCAGGTATGGTCCGAAACCTGATCAAGGTTGACGCAAAGGCTGTGAAGAGGACCAAGTAGCCACGCGCCGCGTGGGTCAGCGAGCCGGGGATGGTGGAAGCCCGGCGCCCGGCGCGCGGTGAAACTCCCCTCGGAGCCGCTGCCCGAAAGACCAGTAGGGCAAGACGGGACGGCCGCCCGTTATCCTGGCCACCGGTCGCATCGCGGCCGGACAGAGTGGCCGCCTGCGCGCGGCAATTCGAGTGGTACCACGGAGCTTCCGTCTCGAGCCGAGACGGGGGCTTTTCTGTTTGGGGTGCCGCTAAGGAGAACGACATGGGCGAGCGAGTCTGGATCTTCGACACCACGCTGCGTGACGGCGAGCAGTCGCCGGGCGCCAGCCTGAGCCGCGCGGAGAAGGTCGAAATCGCGCACCAGCTCGCCCGGCTCGGGGTCGACACCATCGAGGCCGGCTTCCCCATCTCGTCGCCCGGCGACTTTGCCGCGGTGCAGCAGATCGCCGCCGAGGTGCGCGGACCGGAGATCTGCGGCCTGAGCCGCGTCCGGCCCGAGGACATCGAGCGCGCTTGGGAGGCGGTCCGCGGCGCCGAGCGCGCGCGCATCCACACCTTCATTGCGACCAGCGACATCCACACCCAGCACAAGCTGCGCAAGTCGAAGGACGAGGTGCTGGCCATGGCGGTCGCCGGGGTCGAGCTGGCGCGCAGCCTGGCCGATCAGCACGCCGCCTGCAGTGTCGAGTTCTCGACCGAGGACGCCTCGCGCAGCGATCCGGTCTACATGGCCGAGGTGATCGCCGCCGCCATCGAGGCCGGCGCCGACGTGATCAACGTGCCCGACACCGTCGGCTATGCCACCCCGCCGATCTACGCGGCGATCTTTCGCGACCTGTACGAGCGGGTACCGCGCCTGCGCGAGGTGATCCTCAGTGTCCACTGCCACGACGACCTGGGGCTCTCGGTGGCCAACAGCCTGGCCGGCGTCGAGGCCGGCGCGCGGCAGGTCGAGTGCACCATCAATGGGCTCGGCGAGCGGGCCGGCAACGCTTCGCTCGAAGAGGTGGTCATGGCCCTGCGCGTGCGAGCCGACCACTACGGCTGCGAGACCGGCATCCAGACGCAGGAGATCTATCGCACCAGCCAGCTCGTCTCGCGGCTGACCGGCTTCGCCGTGCAGCGCAACAAAGCGATTGTCGGCGCCAACGCCTTCGCGCACGAGGCGGGTATCCACCAGGACGGGATGCTGAAGAACGCCTCGACCTACGAAATCATGAGCCCCGATGACGTCGGCGTGCCGATCAGCCGCCTGACGCTCGGCCGGCGCAGTGGCCGCGCGGCGCTGCAGGCGCGGCTGCGCGACCTGGGCTATGAGCTGAATCAGGACGAGCTGGAGCGGGCCTACGAGCGCTTTGTGCTGGTTGCCGACAAGAAGAAGGAGGTCTTCGACGAAGACCTGGTGGCGATTGTCGAGGACGAGATCCGCGACACGCCGGCGAAGTACCGGCTGGCCTATGCTCACGTCAGCACCTCGACCTCGGCCGATGGCCTGCCCACCGCGACGGTCAAACTCGAGACCAGCGAGGGTCTCGAGTTCTACGACGCGGCCGTCGGCGACGGCGGCGTCGATGCGCTGTACCAGGCCATCCAGCGCGCCACGGGCATGGAGCTGAAGCTTGCCGACTACCAGCTCCGCAGCGTCACCGGCGGCACCGATGCCATGGCCGAGGCGGTGGTCAAGGTGATCAAGAACGGCTTCCGCTGCACCGGCCGCGGGGCCAGCACCGATGTCTTCATCGCCAGCGCGCGGGCCTATCTCGACGCGGTCAACAAGATCGTCTACCTCGAAGAGGCGCGCGAGCGGAACGGCAACGGCCACCACGCCGAGAAGGTCGAGGAAGGCGTCTAGGCGATGGACCCAGCTCGAGTGCCCGGCCCGCGCGTGGCCGTCTGCGGCGGCGGCTACACCGGTCAGGCGCTGGCTCGCGCGTTGCGCCGGCTGGGCAAGCAGGTCGTCGTCACCGACGACCGCGGCGCCGAGCAGACCGCTGCCGCCGGGCTGGTCCTGGCCGAGCTCGAGGTCGAGTTCCGGCCCGACGGCCATGACCCGGAGCTGCTCGCCGGGGTCGACCTGGTGGTCGTCTCGCCCGGCGTCTCGATCAAGACGCCCGGCGTGCAGGCGGCGCTCGCCGCCGGCGTGCCGGTCTGGGGCGAGGTCGAGCTGGCCGCGCGGCTGACCGACGCCCGGCTGGTCGGCATCACCGGGACCAAGGGCAAGACCACCACGGCGACGCTAGTCAGCCTGATGCTCGATGCCCCGCTGGCCAACGCCGAGGCCTACACCGCGCGCGGCGTGCCGCTGATCGACCTGGTCGCCGACAACCCGCGCATGGAGCTGGCGGTGGTCGAGATGTCGAACTTCCAGCTCGAATCGGCGGTCGACCTCAAGCCCTGGGTGGCCGCGCTGCTCAACCTCGCCGAGGACCACCGCGACCGGCAGTCGCGCGAGGAGTACCTTGCCGCCAAGGCGCGCATCTTCGCCTGCCAGGACGAACACGACCGGGCGGTCTACTGCCACGACGATGCGCTGGTCCGCGGCATCGGCGAAGCGAGCCGGGCCGCGCACCTGCCGTTCAGCCTGTGCGAGCCGGTGGCCGGCGCCTACGCCACGGCCGACGGCGTGCAGGGCCCGCGCGGTCGGCTCGTCGCCTGGGATGAGGTCTCGCCGGCGATGCGCGTGCAGCGGCCGAGCCTGGTCGCCTCGTGCGCCGTGGCCCTGGCGGCCGACGGCGACGAGGCGCGGCTGCGCCAGGTGGTCGCCGAGTTCCCCGGCCTGCCGCACCGTATGGAGTTCGTGCGCGAGTGGCGGGGTGTGACGTTCATCAACGACTCGAAGGCGACCAACCCGCTGGCCACCGAGAACGCCATCCGGCAGAGCCCGGCGCCGGTGGTGCTGCTGGCCGGCGGGCGGACCAAGGGCATCGACCTGTCGCCGCTGCGCGAGCCGTTCGGCCTGCTCCGCGGCCTGGTGCTCTATGGCGAGGACGCCGACCGGCTGGAGGCCGCCGCGCGCGCGGCGGGCGTGGTCTCCCTGCGCCGGGCCGAGTCGCTCGAGGCGGCGCTGGAGGCGGCGGTCGACCTGGCCCGGCCGGGCGACTGGGTCGTCCTCTCGCCGTGCGGTGCGAGCTTCGACATGTTCGCCAACTTCGCCGAGCGCGGCGAGGCGTTCCGGAGTCTGGTCCGCGCGCTGGGCGAGTGAAACCGCCGCCGGCGCAATCGACTCGAACGAGTAGCTTCTCCTGCGCTCCGGTGGTTTGGCACGCATCATGCACGCAGCCAGCGTACCCGGATCGCGGAAATGGCTCCCACCGTGCCAGCCGACGTTCGCGACAGCACCAGCGCGGGGCGCGCGCCGCTCGACGCGGACAGCCTGCTGCGGCAGCTCGCCGGCCGCGTGCCGCTGCTCTCGCGCGAGGAAGAACAGGTCCTCGCCCGGCGCGTCGAGGCCGGTGACGAACGCGCACGGCAGACCTTCATCGAGGCCAACATCCGCCTGGTGGTGAGCATCGCCCGCGGCTACGCCCGGCCGAATGTGCCCGTCTCCGACTTGATCCAGGAGGGCATCATCGGGCTCATTCAGGCGGTCGACCACTTCGACTGGCGCAAGGGCACGCGATTCTCGACCTGTGCCACGCTCTGGATTCGGCAGTCCATCTGCCGCGCGCTGCCGACGCTGCGCCACGGCATGAAGATCCCAACCACCGTGCTGCGCGACGCCGGGCGGCTCGAGAAGATCATCGACGACCTCGCCCAGCAGCTTCAGCACCGGCCGACCGCACACGACCTGGAAGCTCAGCTCGCCGACGACTTGGAGACGGTCGAGGTGGCGCGCAAGCTGCCGTTCGAACCACTCTCGCTCGATGCCGGCGACGACGAGCGACGGAGTTTGCTCGACGGGCTGACCGACGACGCCGACGACACGCCCGAGGAGAGCGCTCTCAACCAGGTCAGCGAGGCCGCGCTGCAGGCCGCCATGGCGACGCTCAGCGAGCGCGAGCGGCGGGTCCTCGCCCTGCGCTTCGGCCTCGGCCACAGCCGCGAGCACACGCTCGGCGAGATCGGCGACGCGCTGGGCCTCTCGCGGCAGCGAGTCAAGCAAATCGAAGGCGTCGCGCTGGACAAGCTGCGTCGGGCGGTCGACCAGGAGCGCAAGCAGCCGCGCTGGATTGGCTGAGGCTACACCTCGACCCACCGCTCGCGCCAAAGCAGCCGGACCGGCGCGGTCAGACCGTGCCGCTTGATGCTCGTCCGCACCGCGCGGCGCATGTCGTCCAGCCGGTAGCGGACCGAGCCGTGGATCAGCGCCAGCGCCTTGACCTCGCCGGCCGCCGCCGCCGCGACGGCCTCGTCGACCGTGGCATGGTTCGGCCGCTCGCGGTCGGCCGGATCGGCGAAGGTCGCCTCGAGGATTGCCAGATCGGTGCCGGCGAGTAGCTCGGGCGCCGGCGACAGGCCGTCGCCGCCATAGACCATCAACGGGTGCTCGAACGACTGACTCACCGCCTCGCGGCCCTGCGCGCCGGCCAGCGCCTTGATCTCGGCCTGGCTCCGCCCGGCGAGCTCGGGCCTGAGCCGAGTGCGGCTTTCGAGCAGCCGATAGCCCAGGGTCAGCGTCGGCTGGCCGTGCGCGGTGGCGAACGGTTCGATTACCCGCAGCTCATCGACTTCGACGCGCTGGCCGGCGTGCAGTGGCTGCCAGCTCAGCTCGTAGGCCAGGGCGCGCTGGCTGCTCGCGATGTAGCGCCGCATCGCGGCCACCAGAGCATCGCCCGCGGGATGGTAGACGGTCAGCGGCAGTTCGTGCTCGCCCATGCCGGTGTTGCGGATGTTGACCAGCGTCGGCAGGCCGCCCAGGTGGTCGAGGTGGCCGTGGCTAAGAAACACCTGCCGGATGCCGAAGACGCTGTTGAGCAGCCGCGCGGCGACACCCTCGCCGGCATCGAACAGCAGCCGGAACGGCCGGCACCAGAGCCAGGTGCTGTACATCCCCAGCGAATAGCCGCTCAGTTGCTCGGCGTCGACCGCGCTCACCGGCCTAGAACGGCAACTGGCTGACGCTGCGCTGGATCATGGCGATGGCCACGCAGGCCATGCCGATCAGCCCCATGCCGCACGAGAAGCCGGCGACCAGCACGGTGGCATAGAGCTTCCACTGCTTCGCGCCGAAGCGCGGGATGAGATAGAACTGCGCCACCAGCGCGCCGAAGATCTCGGGGATGATCTGCAGCGGCAGATAACCCAAGCCGCGGATGAAGCCATAGATGAAGGTCACCGGCAGCTTAAACACGCTGAACAGCAGATAGACGACCGAGCCGCCGCCGAACGCGGTCAGCACGATGGGCAGTTTGATGGCCCGCAGCAGGTACGAATTGCCCTCGGCCGTGGCGGTGAACCAGAGCGCCTGCTGCAGCGCCGCCAACTGCCAGAACTTCTGCGCGTAGGGGTACTGCACACTCGGAATCTCGGCCAGCTTCCAGAGGAATTGCCAATAGAGGAAGCTGGAGATCAGGACGATGGGGAACATCGCCACTTCGGCCTTGATGATGCTGGTGAACTTCGTCCCGGTCAGTTCGACGACACGGAACTGCTCGGCCAAACCGGCATAGTTCTTGACCGGGATCGGCGCAAACCAGATATCGACGCCCTTGTAGCCCGAGAGAATGAACGCCGCCTCGCGCTCCATCGGAATCCCGATGTACTGCCCCGCAATGCCCCGCACGCGGGCACTGACATAACTCTCCACCGGTGTCCAGAGGAAGCCGAAGAAGACGAAGTACCAGACCGGGAAGTTGGGAATCAGCGCCTTGCAGAGCATGATGTAAACGGCGGTGGCAATGAGGTAAAGCGTGATGCCAAGCCAGATGGGCAAGTCGCCGCGGCCGGCCGGCGCTTGGTAGGCGACGGACCGCCGGCCCTGGAGTTTCGACAGCCGGTAGTCGCGGATCACGTCGATCCCGACGTCGATCAGGCTGACCAGCGCCAGGGCGAGCGCGATGCCGATGCCCCACGAGAGGTAGAAGTCGATGGTCGTGGCGAAGCTGGTCTGGATCGCGTCCATCCCGTAGCGCCAGGTCGGCATCAAGCCGGCGTAGTAGAGCTGCGGGTTGAGGAAGAAGGTGCAGGCCGCCGCCGTGGTCGAGCCGACGACCGACCAGAACGGGATCACCGTACCGACCAACACGGGAGCGAGGTTCAGGGTGATGCCCGTCGCCGTCGCCGGCAGGAACGACTCGGTCTTCTGGGTCAGGTCGAGGAACGGAATGGGTATGAGCGTCAGCGGCTTGCTGAACAGCGCGCCGGTGACCGACGGGATGCCGACGTAGATCACGCCGAAGCCGAGCCCGACCATCGCGCCGATGGAGAAGACGCGCCAGCGCCAGGTTTCGGACTTCTTGGTCACCTCGGCCAGGGCGGTGATGCCCTGCGCCGCGATGGGCGCCATGGGGAAGGGCAGGTTCTCGCGGTCGGAGAGCTGGCGGAACAGGGTGAAGCCGAAACTGTACCAGCTCACCCGCTCAATCAGGCTGGTGAACACCGCCAGGGCAACGGGGATCAGCCAGTCGGGGTGCCAGAAGGTGCGCTCGAGCAGCGCCATCGAGCTTTCGGGCGGCACGACCCAGGTCGGGATCTGGTCCGAGATACCAAACCCCTTGGCCGCCTGCGAGTAGGCGAAGTACTGGTTGTAGATCATCCAGCCGAAGAAGCCGCCGGCGATGTGCAGGCTGCCCGACTGACGAACCAACGAGCCCGAGACGTAGTAGAGGACGTAGATCTCTTGGCGCGACAACTTGGTGAACGAGCGCCGGGCCATCTCGGCGAACAGGATGATGGTCGTCCACTCGGCCGCGCCGCCCAGGTCGGCGCCCATGACCAGGCCAAGGTAGATCGAGCCGGGCAGGACGCAGAACGCGAGGAACAGCATCCCGATGATGGTCTTGATGTCGAAGCCGTCCTCGAACTCGGTCGGCCGCTCCATCAAGTCGCGGTAGATCTGAAGCTCAGGATCCAGTCTCACCCGACATCTCTCCCGCCGCGGCCCGCCGCCGCCTCAGACCGTGCCACGCTGATCATCCGCGTCACCGGCCGGATGGTCCGGCGAGGGGTCGGCCGTCGGCGGCGCGCCGTCGACCGGCGGTGGCAGCTCATCCGGCCCCTCACCCGGCTCAGCCGGCGGGCTCTCGCCCGCGCCGAGCAGCCGCCGACGCTGCTCGACCCGCTCATCCTCTTCCAGCAGGTAGAGCTCCTTCTCCTCGGCGCCGATGGTCCGCCAGATCAGGAACTGCTTCCGCAGCGTGTTGAGGAACCGCCGGTTGACCCGCATCCAGCTCGACACATCGCCGCTCTCACGCCGCAGCACGATATCGATCTCGTAGACATCCTTCATGTCGGTGGCAATCGTGCGCAGCGTGACATGCTGACTGACGCCCAAGTCGAACGGCGCCAACCAGGCCATGAGCGAAATCTCGTACCCCGTGCCGTGCGCCCCGGCAACCTCGTGAAGCTGAGTGTTCTCGGTCACGAAGTCGCCGATACTGTACTCCTCGTACGCGTTGAACCACTCGGCCATGAACTTGTTCATCGCCACGGCCTGCTTGCCGGTGACGCTGAACGGCAGCGGAATGGTCCAGTGATCGCCCTCGGGGTCGGGCACCTGCCACCGCCGCTCGACCCCCGGCGTGGCCACCTCGCCCGCCTTCTTCGCCGGATAGAGCGTCGACAGGAAGACCACCGCGATGACCAGGAAGGTCGACCAGATCGCCGCCAGGCTCGAGTAGTTCAGCGACAAACCGGTGAGCCAGTCCATCTGGGCGAGAATGTACGAACTGACCTGCCCGATCAGATAACCCATGATGGCGCCGATGATCGAGTAGACCAGCGCCTCGGCAATGAACAGAATCGCCACATGACTCGGCGCCAGGCCGATCGAGCTGAAGATGCCGATCTCGGAGAAGCGCTCGTAGACCGCGCCGAGCATGGTGTTGAGCACGATCAGCGCCGCGATGGCGATGGGAATGAGCAGGTCGACGATGCCCTTGACCGAGGTCGACGAGACCGAACTGTAGCGCACAATCTCCTCGGCGCCGTGCTCGTCGACCCGGCCGGCATAGAGGTTGAACCCCAGCCGCGGCATCAACTGATCGAGCTTCTCGCCGACCACCTCGGGATCGCGAAAGTCGGTCGCAATCGAGCGCAGCGTGCCGCCCATGTTAAGCAGCGTCTCGAACGGAATGAACACGGTCGCATCGGGCGTCAGGTGCAGGTACTCCTGGAACCCCTGCTCGGCATCGGTGCTCTGCTGGCCCCCCGCCCCACCCTGCATCTGGCTCATCATGATGAAGTCGACCGGCGTGATCATCTCGCTGTCGAGGTCTTCGAGCTGCTTCAGCTTGGCATTGTCGAAGATCCCGATCAGGTCGAACTCCATCCCGTTGAAGCGCACCTTGGTCGAGCCGAAGTCCTTCTCGTCGAGGTTGAAACTGTCGGCAATCCCCTCGGGCAGTATGCAGACATACCGGTCGGTCGGCCGGAACCACCGCCCGCCCGACTTAAGGCACTCGTCAATCCGCGTGACCTTCGACTCCTCCGGCGTCAAACCACAGATCGCCCGCGCGTCGTAGTCCTGGTTCGACTTGTTGCAGGTCACGTTGACGAAGCTCTGCTCGCCATACTCCGCGGTGTAGAACCAGGCGCGGCCGGCGACCGAGTGTTGGGCCGCGAACTCGTCGTAGAGGATGCGGTAGGCCTGTTCCTCGAGCCGGTTCCAGGTCGCGTTGCGGATCATGATCCCCTGGTACAGCGGCTTGCCGGGCGCCTTGACGGTGTTGAACCGCAGGCGGTTGACCACCGAGGTGAACGAGAGCACGGTGAAGGTGAGCAGGATCAGCGTGGCGCTGGTCAACGCGCTGCGCAGCGGCCGGCGGCGCATGTTCGAAATGCCCAGGCTGAACGCCGCCGCGGCGACGCCCATGCGGCCGATGTCGGCGCTGTGGGTGCCGCCCATCTGGCGCTGCAGCTCCTTCAGTTGCTCCTCGAACTTGCCGGTGATGATGCCCATGACCAGCACACTGAGCGCGAGCATGATGAAGGCCAGCAGGATGATCACCGGGTTCATGGTGATCTTGAAGGCCGGATGGACCAGGCTGAAGATGAAGAAGACCAGCATGAAGATGGCCGACGCATCGCGGATCTGACGCGTGATCTGCGGCCGGGCGAAGAGCAGCCGCTCGCAGAAGTAGGCGAACGGCAAGAGCAGCGCGAGGTAGAAAACCACCCCCTTGACCACATCGTCGGCGGTCCGCTGCACATCGGGATAGGCCCGCGACTCGAACCCGTGGGCCGCCCGCGAAAGTGCCGCGAACCGCTCGTAGCGCCGCTCGCGCAGCGCCTGCTTGGCCTCGCCGAGGAGCTTGCCCGCCTCTTCGTGCAGCGAGTTGATCTTCTGGTTGATGATCCGGAAGCGGGCCAACCGCTGGATGCGAAACTCGTTCAAGTTCCACATGTCGGTGGAGACCATGAACGGCGTGTAGTAAATCGAGCGCGAGATGCGGTCTTCGGGTGTGCCGATCTTGTCCTTGGGCAAGAACGTGCCCTGCGCCAGCACTTCGTAGCCGAACCCCTCGGCCGCCTCGCGGTCGTCGGCCGCCAGGGGGAAGTGCTCCGGATCGTCCGGCACATCGTCGGCGGTGGGGTAGCTGTTGATCAGCACGAACCGCCGGCCGAGCAGCCCGGCGCCCATGACCACCTTGAACCGCGTGCCCGGCCGGGCGAAGACCACCGCCGTGGTCTCGACGTGGCTCTGCCACGGCTCGGCGCGGACCAGGCAGAAGCCGAACTGCTGCGGCGCCGAGTCGGTCCGCCCGTCGTAGACGTCGAGCGACTTGAGCACCTCCAGCGTCTGCGGGTCGACCAGCTCGAACATCGCCGTCGCGACACACTCGAACACGACGACGGTCAACTCACGGCGCGGGATGTCGGCGGTGACGTCGATCGGATAGGCCGCCGCGCCGTTGGTCCCCCGGTCGGGCGCGTACCGGATCGCGCCGCTCTGCGTGTCGAGCCCATACGCCTCGACGCTGCACCGCCCCGCCGGCGGGCCGCTGTTCCAGCCCGACGAGGAGGGCGGCACGCCGATGAAGGTGAACTTCGCCTCGGCGCCGCTGACCATCTCGACCCGGTTGCCGCGCACGCCGAGGTACGACTTCGACGGCGCGCGCAGGACCGCCAGCGACTCGGGCACCGGCTTGTCGGGAATGAAGCTCTCACGCGGGTCGAACAGCGCCACCTGCCCGGCGACGGTGGCAAACCCGCCCTGGCCGTAGATGCGGATCGGCACCGAGCGGTCGGGGATCGGCACCGCCTCCTCATTAAGCATCACGTCGTACAGACAGGAGAGAAACTTGGCCTGCTTGTAGACATTGGCGAAGTCGACGTTCTCGACCAGGTCGAACGGCGTGTCGACCAGCGGTCGTGAATCGTCGATGGTGCAGAGCGCCACGCCGAGGCCGTTGGCACAGGTGAAAAACTCGCTGCCGAAGGCCGACTTGCCCGGAATATAGTTGTCCCAGGTCTTGCCCTGCACCGGGTTGATACCGTCGGCGAAGGTCTCGGTCGCCGCCTCGCCCAGCGCCTCGGCAATGACCTCCGAGCGCTCGCGGCAGACCCGCCCCAGATCGGCGAACTTCTGCCGGATGTCCTCGCGCTGGTTGATGAAGTGACCCTTGTAGAACATGCCCACGCCGCGGGTTTTCGACGAGATGTCGAGGCTGGTCCACAGCGAGATGGTCTCCGAGCCGTCGACCAGGGCGTTGAAGTGGCGCTCGAGATACTCACGGCTGCCCTGCATGGCCTGGAAGTGGCCGGCCGAGACGAGCAGCTTGACCGTCCGAGCCGGCGGGTTGGCGACCAGTTGCCGGGCCAGTTCGAGCAGCGTCGCCACGCCGAGCGCCGACTCGGCGCCGGGGGCCAGCGAGGGCACCACCGAGATGGAGTCGTAGAAGCCCTCGAGCAGCACCACCTGCCCGGCCAACTGCGGGCTGGTGCCCGGAATGGTGGCCACGATGTTGCGTGCCGGCAGCCGCATCCAGGGCATGCGGCAGCGCAGGCGGACCCGCAGCTCGGGGTCCGATTCGAGCTGGTCGAGGACCAGGTCGGCGTCGCGCCGCTCGATGTAGAAGCGGGGCATGTCGACCGGAATGCTGGAGAACTTCGCCTCGACCTCGCCGCGGATGGTCTCGTCGGGCTCGATGAAGATCACCGCCCGGGCGCCCAGCCGCGGGCCGTTGCTCCAGTCACCGCCGCAGTTGAAGTCGACCAGGGCGATGCCGTTCTCGATGTTCTGGCCTTCATAGTCGCGCAGCGCGCTCGCGCCGGCGTAGACCAACTGGCCGCTCAGCCCGGCCGGCGGCAACTGGCTGGTGCGCACCAGGTTCGGCCACAGCGGCCGCAAGGTCAGCGGCTGGCCGACCGGCTGGCCGTCGCCGTCGAGGAGTTCGAGCGTCGCGCCCTGGTCGACCGGCACGGTGACCATGAACGGCTCGTCGCGCACATCCTCGACCCCGATGCGGGCCAGTTGCTCGCGGAGGTAGAGCGCCGCCTGGTCGCAGCCGGGGTAGCCGGTCACGCGGCTGCCCAGGGCGACCAGATCCTCGACGTAGCCGCGCAGCTTGGCCTCGTCGACGCCGGCGGCGACGGCTTGGAAGCGGGCCCGGTCGGCCGCCGAGACGACCGGCGTCTGGGCCGCGGCGGAGCGGGCGAGCAGCAGCGTCAGGAGCGCTACCGTCAGCACACCGATGTGTCGACAGCTCACCGTCATGCGGAGACCCTTTCGGTGCCGGGGCGCGGCCTGTCGGGCGGCAGGGCAACGTTAGCAGATCGCCCGGCGCCCGTCAATGTCGGCCCGCCGGCCGGTTCGCCACCGCTCCGACCTTCCCTCCCCACCGCGCTTAACGACTCGGGAGCATTCGCGCCGGCGGTGGTGTTGCCTGCGTTTGACAGCCAGGCGGCGGCAAGGCAGACTCAGCGGCGGTACGACAGCGCGGGCTAGCGGGAGGATGGCGATGGACGTGCCGGCCCATCTGCACGGGGTGATGCTGGTCATCCGCGATGGTCGCCTCGAGGAGGCGATCGAACTGCTCCACGGCATGATTGACGAGGAGAACGACGAAGCGCCGAACGACGCCGACGTGCTGGTTCTGCTCGGCTCGTGTTACGGGCGGCAGGGTATGTACCTCGAGGCCGAGCACTACCTGTCGCTGGCCTGCACGGTCCGGCCCGATATGCCGCAGGCGCACTTCAACCTGGGTCAGTGCTTCCACGCCCGGGGCCGGTTGGAGATGGCCGTGCGCAGCTACGAGAATGCGCTCCGCGCCGATCCCGGTTACGAGAAATCGTGGAAGGTGCTCCGGGCGCTGAAGGTCACGCTCTCGCCCGACCTTCAGGCGGCCGGTGCCGAGCACGGGTTCGAGCCGGTCGAAGAAGCGCATGCGCCGACGCACGAGCGGCACGAGAGTTGATCAGGAGCCGGTCATGGAGTACCAGGAAAGGCTGAACGACGGTCTGGCACGACTCGGCGCCGGCGATGCCGCCGGCGCGGTCGAGCCGCTGGCCTCATGTGTCGCCGAGCAACCCGACGACCCGGCCGCGCTGCTCTACCTGGCCATCGCCCGCGCCACGCTGGGCGAGACCGCCACGGCCGAGGGACTGCTCGAACGAGCCCGGGCCGTCGCGCCGGACGACCCCAAGATTGCGTTCAACCTCGCCCGGCTGCATCATCGCGCCGGCGACCACGCCCGTGCGGCGCCGCTCTACCGCGAGACGCTGCGGCTCAACCCCGGGCACGAGCAGGCGCGCGAGTCGCTGGCCCGGCTCGAGGTAGCCGCGCCGGTGGCCGTGCCGGCCGCGCCGGTCGAACGGCCCGAGCCGCGCGGCTGGCTGGCCGGCGATGTCGCCTGCCGGCGCATCGAGGTGATCTCCGCCGCGCGCGTCGGCGGGCTGATCGGCCTCGGCATCGGGCTGATCGTCGGGCTGCCCATCGCCGCCGCGGTCGCCTTTCCCGTCGCCGCCGCGGGCAACCTCGGCGTCGGCCTCGCCGCCGGCGCCGTCTGCTACCTCTTCGTGCCGCTGCTCTGCGGGCTTGGCGCCGCCCTCGGCGGCCTGCTTTACGGCGCGCTCTACAACCTGCTGGTCGGCTGGCTCGGGCCGGTCATCGCCGTGCTCGAGGCCGACGGCGCGGCACTGCGCGTGGTGCGCGTCGAGCCGTTCAGCTACGCCAAGATCATCACCGGCATCCAGGCGGTGCTGAGCATCGGTCAGGTCGCGCTGCAGATGCCGCTGATGGCCCTCGGCGGGCTGACCAGCGGCGGCGGCCCCGCGATGCTGTTCGGCAGCCTGGCGGCATTCGCTGGGATGATGGTCGGCAGCATGGTCCTGGGCATCGGCGTCAACCTGGTGGTCAACTTGCTCTCGGCCCTGCTCTACAACTGGGCCACGCGCTACACCGGCGGGCTCCGCTGCTGGGTCGACGCCGACGGTGATGAGGTCGCGATCAGCCGGCTCGATGTCGGCAGCCTGGTCAGCACCCTGGTCGTCGCCGTCCTGCCGGCGGCGGCGGTGGCGGCGCTGGTCGCCGCGCCGATTGCCGGCCTGCTCACGAGCGTCGTGGCCGGTCTGGCCACGCTGGTCGGCGTCCTGGTCGGCCTGCCGCTGCTGACGGCCTTGCAGTACGGCCTGGGCGGTTGGTTGTACAATCTCGTCTCGCGCCGCGGCGGCGGGCTCGAACTGGTGCTCGAGGAGGAGTGAGCCTTGGACTTCACCGAACGACTGCAGGCCGGCATCGAAGCGTTGCGGCGGCACGAAGTGGCCGCCGCCGAGGCGGAGCTGAGCGCCTGCCTGTCGGAGCAGCCGGATCATCCCGAGGCGCTGCTCTACCTCGGCGTGGCCAAGGGCCTGCAGGGCAACGACGCCGCGGCCGAGGAGCTGATCCTCCGCGCCCGTGAGCAGGCGCCGGACGAGCCCCGCGTGCTGTTCAACCTGGCCCGGCTCAAGCACCGCGCCGGCGACCTGCGGGCCGCCTCGGCGCTCTATCACGAGGTGCTCCGGCGCGACCCCGACCACGCCCAGGCGCGCGAGTGGATCGCCCAGCTCCGCGAGCCCGACGAGAAGCCGCTCCCGGCGCGCAACCTGGCGCCGCGCGACGATCAACTGATCCGCTGTGTGCGGCCCGGCTCGGCGGCCAAGGTCGGCGCCCTGTTCGGTCTCGGCGCGGGAATGCTCAGCCTGGTCACCATGCCGATCCAGTATGGCCTGATGGGCCAGGAGATGAGCTACCCCTACTACGGCGGGATGTTCATCGGCGAGGTGCTCGCCTTCCCACTGATCGCGCTCCTCGCCGCCTGGCTCTACAACCTCTGCGCCGGCTGGTTCGGGCCGGTGGCGGTGACCATCGACGAGCACGACGACGGCTTCCAGCTCAGCCGGGTCGATACCGTCTCGCTGGCTCGCATGTCGACGGCCATCTTCGTGCCGATCGTGATGCTCATCTGCCTGATTGCGGTACCGGTGGTCATGTTCGCCACCATGGGCGCGTCCGGCGCCGGCGGCGGGCCGATGGTCGCCGGCCTGCTGATCGGCATGGTGGTCATGCTCGTCGTCGGTAGCCTGGTCGGCTCGGCGGCGCAATTCCTCTACGCGCTGCTGGTCGGCGCGACGTATAACTGGGCGGTCGGCTTCACCGGCGGCCTGCAGTTCAGCCAGCGCCGCGACGGCGAGTGGTGGGAGGTCCACCGGCTCCGCTTCCTGCCGACCTGGCTCAGCTTCCTGGTCTGCAGCCTGTGGAGCATCTTCCTGACCATGGGCCTGCTCGCGCTCAGCCTGTCGCTCAGTGGCGAGACGCAGGCGCTGACGGTCAACCTGATCATCAGTCCGCTGGCGACGCTGATCCAGGGCGCCGTGCTGATCTGGATGTACAACCTCGCCGGGCAGTGGTTCGGCGGGCTGCAACTCGAGTTCGAGGAGGACTGAACCCGTGCAGGAGCTGGTCCGTGAGGCCCTCGACGCGGCGCTCGCCGCCGGCGCCGTCGAGGTCGAAGCGCGCGGGATGGTCATCGCGCACGAACACCTGCAGGCCCGCCACGGCCAGCCGGCCGGCATCGAGTCGGGCGAGCAGCAGGGCGTCGCCGTGCGCGCCCTGGCCGACGGCGCGCTCGGCTTCGCCGCCACGCGCGAGGTCGACCGCGCCGGCGTGACCGCCGCCGCGCGGCTGGCGGTGGCCAACGCGCGCGCCGCCGGCGCCGGCCGCGCGCAGCCGATTGCCCTGGCCGACGAGCCGGCACACCGCGGCGTGTGGGCGACGCCGCGGGTGATCGACCCGGCGAGCATTCCGCTCGAAGCGAAGCTGGACCACCTCTGCCGGACCAGCGAGATCATGGAGCGCGAGTCGCTGGTCACCGTCGGCGAGGCGGCGATGATGTTCCGCACCGAGGACCAGTGGTATGCCGACAGCCGCGGGTCGGAGATCCGGCAGACTATCCACTTCGCCGGCTGCGGTTCGGCGGCCTGGAGCCGCGGGCCGGGCGGGATCCAGAAGCGCAGCTACCCGAATTCGTGGGCGCAGTACATTACCGGCGGCTACGAGCTGATCGACGAGATGGACATGCTCGGCCACGCGGCCCAGACCGCGGGCGAGGCGGCGGCGCTGCAGTCGGCGCCCGAGTGTCCGGCGGGCGAGTTCGACCTGGTCATCGACCCGACGCAGATGACGCTCCAGATCCACGAGAGTGTCGGCCATCCGCTCGAGCTCGATCGCGTGCTCGGCCACGAGGCGAACTATGCCGGCACGAGTTTCGCCACGCCCGAGAAGCTGGGCAACTTCGCCTACGGCAGCGAGCTGGTCAACCTGACCGCCGATGCGACCACGCCGCGCGGACTGGCCACCTTCGGCTACGACGACGAAGGCGTCGCCGCGCAGAAGTGGCCGCTGGTCGCCGACGGCATCCTGCGCGGTTACCTGACCGCCCGCGAGTATGCCGGCGCCGTCGGCGAGACGCGCAGCCGCGGCTGCCTCCGCGCCGAGGGCTGGCACAACGTGCCGATTGTGCGGATGGTCAACATCCACCTTGAGCCGGGCCGCGTGCCGCTCACCCTCGATGAGCTGATCGCCGACACCAAGCGAGGGCTGTTCCTGCTCACCAACCGCTCGTGGAGCATCGACCAGCGGCGGGTGAACTTCCAGTTCGGCTGCGAACTGGCCTACGAGATCCGCGACGGCAAACTGGGCCGGATGTACCGCAACCCGGTCTACTGGGGCCTGACCCCCGCCTTCTGGGGCTCGTGCGACGCGATCTGCGACGAGCGCGAGTGGCAGCCCTGGGGCGTCTGGAACTGCGGCAAGGGCCAGCCCGGCCAGCGTGCCGAGATGACCCACGGCTCGAGCCCGTCACGGTTCCGCGGGGTCAGCGTCGGCACCCGGTAGCGCCTGGTTCAGCCGCCAGTCGAGCTCCAGCCACTCGGTCGCCACACTTTCGTCGCGCAGCAGCGCGGCACGCTCGGCGTCGAGGTAGTCGGCCAGCGACTCGCGCAGTGCCTGCGCGCCGCCCATCGCCGCCGCTTGGTCTCGCCACACCGCCGACAACCGGACCCGCCCCGTTTTCGGCTCGAGGCGGTTCCGCGCCGGGTCGGTGAGAAACAGGCGCACCGCGGTATCGAGCCGCAGGTTCAGTTCGGCCTCGCTCTTCGGCCACGGCTCGCGCGACAGCAGGGGGCCCCCGCGCGCGGCGCGGACCATCGCCGCGGGCAGGCGCGGGTCGGGGTCATCGCCCAGGATCCGCTCCCCCGCCAGTTGGTCGAGCGTGACCGTCTCGCCGGCGAGCGTGAACGTCTGCTCGCCGAAGAAGCGGGCCAGGCTCGCCTCGCGGCCGCCACCTAGTTCGGCCGGCGAGCGGAACCGGCCGTCCTCCGCCGCGCGGAGCACGCCCTCGATCACCAGCGCATTGTAGGCGTTGAGGTAGAACGCCTTGGCCGACATCGCGTCGGGCAGGTCGGCCCGGCTGAACCGGGCCAGCGAGGCGAGGTAGTTGGGCCAGCGCTCGTCGGCCGCCAGGCCGGCGTAGTCGACTAGTCCGTCGTCGACGTAGCGGTAGTAGAACGAGGTCAGCGGCTCGTGGACCCAGCCCGAGACGACCATGCCCGGCGCGACGATGGCCGGCGCCGCCGGCGGCTCGACCGACGGGCGCGAGCAGCCGGCGGCGAGCAGGGCCACGGTGCCCAGCCAGCGCTTCACGCCTCACCGCCCACGGTCATCACCGCCTTGGTGCAGTCGGGCTCGTGACAGAGCAGGCGGAACAGCTCGGTGTAGGCATCGAGCCCGCGCACTCGGTGGCTGATCAGCGCGCCGAGCCAGCCCGGGTAGAGCGTCTCTGCCTGGGCGAAGTCGGCCAGGCCGGTGACGAAGTCGCGCCGATGCGCGTTGACCGTGCCGACCATGACCCGGTTGCCACCGACGAACAGGCCGCTGATCCGCCCGATCGGAACCTCGGCGGTGGCGAGGTGACCGCTGCCCGAGGCGAGCACCTCGACCCCGTTGCGGGCCAGGTGGCCGAACGCCTCGAAGATCATCGGCGGGTGGCCGGTCGCCTCGAAGATCAGGTCGAACGGGCCTTGCTCGCGGCCGACGGCGTCGAGGTCGGTCTGGCGCAGGCTGCGGTAGCTCGCGCCGAGCTGCTCGAGCAGCCGCGAGCGGCGGTTCGGTGCCTCGCTGCGGGCGCAGACGGTCACCTCGAGGCCGCGCAAGCGCAGCGCCAGGGCGGCCAGCAGGCCGAGCGGCCCGGCGCCCATGACCGCCGCGCGGCGCGGCTCCCAGACGGGCAGGCGTCGCTGGATCGTCCAGGCCTGGCGCAGTCCCTTGGCCACTACGCTCATCGGCTCGGCTAGCACGCCGACCCCGCGCAGCGCGGCGGGCACCGGCACCAGGTGCTCGGCGGCATCGACGTAGCGCTCGCTCAGGAAACCGTGCAGCCGCACGATGCCGCGCTCGTAGACCACCGCATCGGTGGTCATGTCCTGCTCGCCGAGTAGGTCGTAGACCGAGTTGCCCGGCCGGCGGACGGTGGCGGTGACCAGGTCGCCCCGCGCCAGCTCGGTCACCTCGGACCCGACGGCGATCACCCGGCCGAGCGACTCGTGGCCGAGGACGAGGAAGTCGCAGCCGTCGGGTGCAAGGCCGAACGAGCCTTCGAGCAACTCACGGTCGGTGCCGTCGACGCCGACCTCGAGCAGCTCGACCGCCACGCCGCGACCGCCGGGCCAATCGGCGGCCACCGGCTCGGGTAGCTCGACCAATCGCGCCGTGCCGGGCTGCCTGGGCGTGATGGCGACGGCGCGCATGGCGATCGCTCCTGATGGGTTGGGCGTCTGTACCCATGATGATACACGGGAACCGGCGGCGGACGGAACCCGTACGCGGCCGATGGTGTCGGAACCACTGGTACACCGACGGGCCACGGGGACGAGGATAATGACTGGTAAGCAACGGCTCTGGATCACGGTCGGTTTGCTCGGCGCCTGGACCTTCCTCACCGCGCAGGCGGTGGCGTTCATCAACGCCGAGCGCATTCAGGCGGGCGAGATCAAGGCCGAGTTCGTCGAATCGAAAGTGCTCAAGGGCACCGAGGAGATCTCCGGCCCGCAGGTGATTGTGCAGGAGGCCTCGGTCGAGACCAAGCTGACCGCCGCCAACATCGAAGCGGCGAACGCCACCATCCCGCGGCTGAACGTCCCCGACACGCTGACCGCCAAGGCGATCAACGCCCAGCAGCTCAACGTCCCGGCGCTGCTGACCCAGTCGGTCGGCGACGCGCGCAACGCGGTCCAGGCGGGCTTCTTCGGCCAGCTCCGCGCCGGCTCGATCAGCACCGACTCGGTCACCCTCACCGCCGGCGGCAACCCGGTGGCGACCTGGAGCGCCGGCGGCCTGAACCTCAACGCGCCCATCACGGTCACCGGCGGGGCGGGCAGCTTTGTGCTCGACGCCAATGCCGGCACGCTGACGATGAAGAACGCCGGCGGCGTCGAACTGGTCAAGGTGACCATGCAGGGCGACCAGAGCGTGTTCGAGATGCACGCGCCGACCAACCTGCCGCAAGAGAAGGCGGTGCTGACGGTCAAGAACGACACGCAGCCAACGTTGATCCTGGGCAATGCCATGTATCCGCCCCTGGTGCCGTGGGGCATCGAGCCGATCGAGGGCATGATCAACGAAGAGCACAACATCCGCTACTGGGTCTACGCCGACTTCGAGTACAAGACCACCTCGTACTGGCGGCTCAAATACAAGATCACCTTCGAGAACCTCGCCGACACCGGCTATCGCCTTGGCTTGAAGATGATGTTCTTCGACCACAAAGACCTGGCCTGGGAGCAGACCTACCCCATTCCGAACGTGAACCTGGCGCGGAACGAGAAGATCACCGTCTCCGGCCCGCTCGACGTCGACCCGCGGCTGGCCGACCTGACGCGCCGGATCGACGTCTACTTCGACTCGGTCACCCGCCAGCGCTGAGCCGGCCGCACGCCTGCGCTACAATGTGCCTGAACGCGGCCGGGCCGACCCGGGCCGCGGCGCGAGGTGGCCGTGTCCGAGCTCTCCGCACCGTTGATTGCCGTGGGACCGACCGGCCACCAGCGTGTTCGCGAACCGGACGCGATCGTCGCCTCGGTCGAGCCGGGCAGCATCGCCGAGCAGCTCGGCCTCGAGCCGGGTGACCGGCTGGCGCGGATCGACGGCCAGCCGCCGCGCGACATCATCGACTACCAGCTCTGGACCGCGGTCGAGCAGCTTGAGCTGACCATCGAACGGTCGGGCGGCGAGATCGTCGATCTGGTGTTTGACAAGGACGAGCACGAAGACCTGGGCCTCGGCTTCGCCGACGAGCTGTTCGTGCCGCTGCGGACGTGCAACAACGGCTGCCTGTTCTGCTTCGTGCTCCAGGCGCCGCCGGGGATGCGGCCGACCGTCTACGTCAAAGACGACGACTATCGCCTGTCCTTCCTGCACGGCCACTTTACCACCCTGACCAACCTGACCGAGCCGCACTTCGAGCGCATCGTCGCGCAGCGGCTCAGCCCGCTCCATGTTTCGGTCCACGCCAGCGACCCGGCCCTCCGCCGCGAGCTGCTGGCCAACCCGAAGGCCGACGTGGGCTGGCACTATCTGACCCGCCTGATCGCCGAGGGCATCGACTGCCACACCCAGATTGTCGTCTGCCCCGGCGTCAATGACGGCGCGCAGCTCGACCGCACCATCGCCGACCTGGTCGACCTGGGCCCGCGGATGGCCAGCATCGGCGTGGTGCCGGTGGGGCTGACCAAGTACCAGGAGCATCCGCTGATGCGGCCGATGACCGCGGCCGAGGCGGCGACGACGATCGAGCAGATCGACGCCTGGCGCGCGCGGCGGCGCGAGATCTACGCCGCCGACGAGCTCTACCTCAACGCCGGCCGGCCGTTTCCCGAGCTCGCATACTACGATGAGTTCGTGCAATACGAGAACGGCATCGGCCCGGTGCCGTGGCTGCTCGACGAGGTCGCGACGCTGGCGCTGCCGGCCACCGCGCCGCCGTGCCGGGTGATCGTGGTCACCGGCGAGTATGGCGGGCGGTTCCTGGGCAAGATGATCGGCAAATTGCAGGCCGTCGACGGGCTCGAGGTCGAGCTGGTGCCGGTGGTCAACGAGTTGTTCGGCGGCAATGTCGCCTGCGCCGGGCTGCTCTGCGGCTGTGACCTCGAAGCCGAGCTGCGCCGGCGGGCGCCGGCCGACCTGGTGGTCGTCCCGGCCCGGGCGCTGAACGACGAGGAGCGGTTCCTCGACGATGTCCACCCGGACGAGTTGGCGGTGAGGCTCGGCACGCGGATCGAGCCGGCGGCGACGGCGGCCGACCTGGCCTCGCTGGCCTGTGGTGTGGCGGTGAGCGTGGAGAACGAGTGATGCGCGTCCGAGGGAGATCCGTCGGTGACGCTCAGGTGGTCGACGTCGAGTTGGAAGATGGGCTGATCCGTTCGGTCACCGCGGCGGCCGGCACGCCTGACCTGGGCGACGAGACCTGTGTCGTTTCGCCCGGCTGGATCGACTTGCAGGTCAACGGCTATCGCGGGATCGACCTGAACGGCTCGTTCCGCGCCGGCGCGCCGGCGATCGACTACTCGGTCGTCGAGGACCTGGCGGCGGTGATCCCCGAGAGCGGCGCGGCGCGGTTCCTGCCGACGGTGACCACCAACACGCCCGACGCGCTGCGCACGGCGCTGAAAGCCATCGCCGACGCGATCGAGCGCTCGCCCGGCCTGGCGGCGCGGATGCCCGGCGTGCACCTCGAAGGCCCGTTCATCTCGCCCGAGGACGGCCCGCGCGGTGCGCATCCGGCCGAGGCGGTGACCAACCCCGACTGGTCGCTGTTCCAACGCCTGCAGGAGGCGGCGCGCGGCCGCATCCGGCTGCTCACCCTGGCACCCGAGCGGCCCGGCGCGCTGCGGCTGATCGAGCGCGTGGTCGAGTCGGGCGTCACGGTCAGCCTGGGGCACTGCGCCCCGACCGGCGAGCAGGTCCGCGACGCGGTGCAGGCCGGCGCCAGCATGTCGACCCACCTGGGCAATGGCGCCCACGCCGAGCTGCCGCGGCATCCCAACTACCTGTGGGACCAGCTTGCCGACGACCGCCTGACCGCCGGGGTGATTGCCGACCTGCACCACCTGCCGGCCAGCGTGCTGACCTGCATCGCGCGCGTCAAGGGCGCCGGCCGGCTGGTCGTCGTGTCCGATATCGTCAGCCTCGGCGGTCTGCCCGCCGGGCAGTACAACCAGGGCCGGCACGAGGTGCTGCCGAACGGCCGGGTCAACCTGGCCGGCACGCCCTACCTGGCCGGCGCGGGGCACCTGCTCAACGTCGGCGTGGCCAACCTGCGGCGGGTGACCGGCTGGCGCGAGGAGTCGGTGATTGGCACGGTGACCAGCGTCGCGGCCGAGGCGGTCGGCCTGCGCGCCCCCCGCGTCGCCGTCGGTGAGCCGGCCGACCTGACCCTCTTCCGCTGGCCCGAGGGTGACGGCCCGGCCGAGGTCGTGGCCACCATCTGCTCGGGCCAGGTGCTCCACCGGGCGTGAGCTAGGCGCTCATCCGCTCGGCGCCGGCGCCGACCTCGCGCCGGGCGCCGAGGATCACGTTGAGCACCGCCTCGGCGGCGTCGAGCGGGTGCCAGACGGCCGGCTCGCGCAGGTCGGCGGTCAGGGCGTCCTTGCTCAGCTTCAGCTTCGGCACGCGGCCGTTGGCCAGGCCGCGGCCCAGGGCGCGGCTGAAGATCCGCATCTCGCGCGCGTCCATGGTCAGGTCGGGGTGGAACCGAGCGACCAGCGTGCGGCCGTTGGCGGTCAGGCTGTGCAGGCCGGCCTCGTCGGCGACAAAGCGGATTCGTACGCCGCGGAACAGGTTCCGTGCTGCGTCGGGCAGGCGGCCGAAGCGGTCGCGCACTTCCTGCTCGAGCTCGGCGATCTGGGCCGGGTCGCGGATCTGGCTCAGCCGGCGGTAGAGGTCGATCCGCTGCCGCTCGTCGGAGACGTAGAAGCGCGGCAGGTTGGCCTTGACCGGCAGCTCGACCTCGGCGCTGAAGGCGAACTCCGGCTCGGCCTCCTCGCCGTGGAGAATGCGCAGCGCCTCGGCGATCATCTGGGTAAACATCTCGTAACCGACGTCCTCCATGAAGCCGCTCTGCTGCATGCCGAGCAGGTTGCCCGCACCGCGGATTTCGAGGTCGCGCAGCGCAATCTCGAACCCGCTGCCCAAGTCGCGTAGCTCGCAGATCGCCTCGATCCGCCGCTCGGCCTCGGGCGTCAACTGCTTGTGCCGCGCGTGGAGCAGGTAGGCATAGGCCTGGCGCTCGCGCCGGCCGACGCGGCCGATGAGCTGGTAGAGCTGCGCCAGGCCGAACTGGTCGCAGTGGTCGACGATGATCGTGTTCACGTTCGGGATGTCCAATCCGCTCTCGATGATGCTGGTGCAGACCAGCACATCGAACCGGCCGGCGTACATCTCGACCATCACCTCCTCGAGCTCGTCTTCGGGCATCTGGCCGTGCGCGATGCCGATCCGCGCGGTCGGCACCAGCCGCTCGATCTGCTGCGCGGCGCGCTCGATGCTGCGCACCCGGTTGTGCAGGAAGTAGACCTGTCCGTCGCGCTCCATCTCGCGCAGGATGGCCTCGCGCAGCGTCTGGTCGTCGCGTTCGGCGACGGTGGTGGTCACCGGCAGCCGCCCGACCGGCGGGTCGCTCAGCAGGCTCAGCTCGCGCACGCCAATCAGCGAGGCGTTGAGCGTGCGGGGGATCGGCGTGGCGGTCATGGTCAGCACGTCGACGCCGAGCTTCAACTCCTTGGTCTTCTCTTTGTGCTTGACCCCAAAGCGCTGCTCCTCGTCAATCACCAGCAGGCCGAGGTTGCGGAACTCGATGTCCTCGGAGAGCAGGCGGTGCGTGCCGATGACCACCTGCACCGAGCCGTCGCGCACGCCGTCGAGCACCTCGACCTGCTCGCGCCGGCTGCGGAAGCGGCTGAGCACCTCGACCTTGACCCCAAACGCGCTCATCCGCTCGGCAAACGTCGCGTAGTGCTGCTGCGCCAGCACCGTGGTGGGCACCAGTACGGCGACCTGATAGCGGTCTTCGACGGCCTTGAACGCCGCCCGCACCGCGACCTCGGTCTTGCCGAAGCCGACGTCGCCGCAGAGCAGGCGGTCCATCGGCTCGGCGTGTTCCATGTCGCGCTTGATGGCCTCGATCGCCTTGACCTGATCGGGCGTCTCCTCGTAGATAAAGGCCGCCTCCATCGCCTGTTGCCGCTTGCTGTCGGCCGAGAAAGCGATCCCCGGCGCCTGGCTCCGCTTGGCATAGAGCTGGAGCAGCTCGCGCGCGATCCGCTCGGCCTTCTCGCGGGCCTTCTTCCGCGTCCGCTTCCAGCGGTTGTCGCCCAGTCCGTTGAGCCGCGGCACCACCCCCTCGCCGGCGATGTACTTCTGCAGCCGGTCGAGCTCGGTGACCGGCACGAAGAGCCTGTCGGAGCCGTCGTAATCGACCTGCAGGTAGTCGCGCTCGACCTCGCCGACGGTGCGCGTGACCAGCCCCGCATAGACCCCGATGCCGTGGTGGAGGTGGACCACGTAGTCGCCCGGGGTCAGCTCGGTCAGGCTGGCCAGCGCCGTGCTGCCGCGATGGGCCCGGGTGTGCGAAGCCGCCGTCCGCGAGCGGCGCCAACCGAACAGCTCATGGTCGGTCAGCACCGCCAGGCCCAGGGCGGGCGAGCGGAAGCCGGCGGCCAGGCGCTGGTCGATCACCTGCACCCGCCCGGCCCGCGGCGCGGTGTCGGCGTCGATCTCGGCCACCTCGCCCACGCCGCGGGTGCCCAGCACCTGGCGCAGTCGGCCGACCTGGTGCGTGGTCACCAGCACGCGGTAGCCCTCGTCGCGCCAGTCGGCGAGCGCGGCGACGGCGGCGTCGAGATCGCCCTCGAAATCGGTCGCCGGCTCGGCGTCGAAGTGCGCGTCGACCCGCAGCGGTGCCGCCTCGGTCGGTGCGTCGTCGGCGGTGAAGTAGACGGTGGGGAACCGCTGCCACAGCGGCCGGGCCGGGTCGTGGGCGAGGTAGAGCGAACCGGGCAGGGCCAGCAGCGCGCCGGCGCTCAGCTTGGCCCGGTAGACCTCGCCAACCTCCTCGCGCAACGCCTCGGCCCGCGCGGCGAGTTGGTCCGGCTCGTCGACCAGGACCAGCGTCCGCGACGGCAGGTAGTCGATCAGCGTCGCCACCTCGTCGTACAGGTAGGGCAGGTAGTGGTCGCTGCCGTCGAATGGCTCCTCGCCCTCGAGCCGGCGCAGGTCGTCGGTCACCCGCGCGCGGAGCCGTTTCGCCTCGAGCGTGCGGCCGGCCTCGGCGAGCTTGGTCGCCTGTCGCTCGCAGGCGTCGGCAATCTCGGCCACCACGTGGGCGTCGAGCGCCCGGGTGCGGATGCTCTCGCGCGAGACGGTGACGGTGAACCGCTCCTGCGGCCGGGTCGAGCGCTGCGAGTTGACGTCGAAGTAGCGGATCGACTCGATCTCGTCGCCCCAGAACTCGACCCGCAGCGGCTGCGGCGCGGTGATGGGATAGACATCGACAATCCCACCCCGCAGCGCGCACTGGCCGGCCATCAGCACCGGTTCGTGGCGGGTGTAGCCGCGCTCGGTCAGGTCGGCGATGAGGCGCTCGGGCGCCAGCGTCTGGCCGACCTCGAGGTGCAGCTCGCTGCCCTGCATGGCCGTCGGCGGAATGGTCCGATGCAACAGCGCCGAGAGCGGCGCGACGACGATGGTCGGCTCGCCGCGCAGCAGCGCCTCCATGGTGTCGAGCCGCTGACCGACGCGCTCGGCATCGAGCCCGACATCGCCATAGAGCAGGGTCGGCAGGCTGGGGAACAGGCGCAGCGGCGGCGCGAGGTCGTCGGTCTCGCCGCGCACGCTCAGGTGCAGGTCGCTGTACCACTCCTCCGCCGCGCGCGTGGATGGGCAGACGATCAACATCGTGCGGTGCAGGCCGCGGAACAGCCCGGCGGCGAGCAGCGCGCGGGCCGAGCCGCCCAGGCCGGCGGCGCGGATGGTCTCCCCCGCGGCCAGCCGCTCGCGCACCATGGCGGCGCCCGGCAGTTGCTCAATCAGCGAGATGAGTGCTTGCATCGTCTCCCCAAATAGCTTATCCCGTGACGCGCTGCGCCACGGGTCTTGACAGCCGCTTTGCCGGTCGGTTCAGTCCAAATCCTGGAGCACGACGGCGGCCGCGCCGATGATCCCGGCGTCCTCGCCCAGCGAGGCCGGCAGGATGTTGCGCCACGGCCACGGGTTCAGCCGCGCGCGCGAGCGGACGGTGCGCCGGATGGCGTCGAACAGCGGCGCACCGGCCTTGGCCACCTGGCCGCCGATGACAATCAGCTCGGGGTCGACGAAGTTAATCGCCGTGACGCAGCCGAGGCCCATGTAGTAGCCGACGTCGGCCCAGACCTCGAGCGCGACCGCGTCGCCCTGCTCGGCCGCCTCGCTGATCATGCGCGGCGTCAGCTCGGGCGACTCGAACTCACGCATCGTCTCGCGCAGCAGGCTCGGCCGGCCCGACTGCAGCTTGGCCTGGGCGCGGCGCAGGATGCCGGCGGTGCCGCAGAAGGCCTCGAGACAGCCGAACTGCCCGCAGCCGCACAGCGGGCCGGACGGATCGACCACCATGTGACCCAGCTCGCTGCCCTGGTGGTGCGCGCCGTAGAGCACGCGGCCGTCGATCACCACGCCGCCGCCGATGCCGGTGCCCATGGTGAACATGACCAGATCGCGCACCGCCTGCCCGCGGCCGACGCCGTAGCGGCACTCGCCCAGCGTCGCGCCCGAGGCATCGTTGATCGGCAGCACCGCGCGGCCGAACCGCTCGACCAGCGGCTCGACCAGATTGCGCCCCTCGCTGCCGGGGATGTTCGGGCTGCCCGAAATCAGACCGGTGTCGGGATAGACAGTGCCAGGATAGCCGACGCCGATGCCGGCCGGGCCGTCGCCGCCATCGCGCAGCGCCAGCTCGAGCGTCTGGCCGATGCGGTCGACGAAGTGGTCGAACCCGCGCTCGGCCTCGGACGGCTGCTCGACCCGGTGGAGCACCCGGCCGTCGCGGTCGACCAGACCGACCTTGATGAAGGTGCCGCCGATGTCGACGCCGGCGGCGACGGCGCGCGAACGATCGACTGGTGGCACGTGGATCGACATCGACCAGCTACCCGACCCGACGGCGGCATGATACCGGCGTGCCGCCCTCCTGTCAACGCCGCGAAGCCGCTTTCCGAGCGTGTTACCAGCCGGTTAGCGGCCGGCGCGGGCACGGGCGATCGGGTGGCCGATTCGGTTGACAGTTAGCCGTTGTCCGCTATACTCGGCCGGGTCAGGAGGGGCGTCGCGCCCCCGAGGACGCCGTCTTGAAGATCGGATATCGGACGGTAGGCTTCGCGGACCGGCCAATCCGTGCGGCCCTGGAAACGATCGCCGAGGCCGGTTACCACGCCGTCGAGTTGAACCTCGAGCATCCCGACCTGGAGCCGAGCAGCCTCACGCCCGAGCGTGCCCGGGAAGTCCGCGCCATGGTCGATGAGCTCGGCCTCGAGCTCTCGGCCGTCGCCTACCTCGGGCTCGAAGACCAGCTCGAGGTGCGCCGCCGTCGAACCTACGCCGCCATCGAGCTGCTGCCGCACTTCGGCGCCAAGCTGTTCATCGTCGCCTCGCGCCGCGAAGAGCCGGCCCGCCTGCCGGCCCAGTGGGACGAGGCGGTGCAGCTCTATCTCGAGCTGGCCGGCCTCTGCGCCGCCCACGGCGCGCGACTCGCCGTCCGACCGCAGCCCGGACTGGTCGTCCGCTCGTCCGAGGATCTAGTCAAGCTGATCCGCGAGTGCGCCCACCCATCGGTCGCCGGCACGCTCGATATCGCCCATGCCAGCATCACCGCCGACGACCTCTCCTGGGCCGTCTATCAGCTCGGCCCGAAGCTGGCCCACGTGCAGGTGGCCGACGTGGCCAACCGGACTCACCGTCACCTACTGCCCGGCCAGGGCGATGTCGACTTCGAGGAGATCCGCGAGATCCTCGACAGCGTCGGCTATCTCGGCCCGCTGGTGATCAGCATCCCGCAGTCCGAGGCCGACCCGGCCGACACCTGCCGCGAGGCGCTCGCTGCCTACCACACGCACTGGGCGGCCTGAGCGCGTGGTCAGCCGCTACCGCGTCCTCTATGCCGATACCGACATGGCCGGTGTGGTCTATCACGGCAACTACCTGCGCCTGTTCGAGCAGGCCCGCACCGAGCTGCTCTACGCCGCCGGCTGCGACGTCGCGGCGCTCCAGCGCGAGGCCGGCATCGTGTTCGTGATCAGCGCTGCGTCGCTCGACTTCCACGCGCCGACCTGGTACGGCGACCTGCTCGAAACCGAGGTCACCCCGCTCGACGTCGGCCGGGCGAAGATCACGCTGGGCTATGCCGTGCGGCGGAACGGCGAGCCGGCCGTCTGTGTCACCGGCCGAACCACCTTCGCGGCCATCGACGTCGCCGCACGGCGCGTGGTCCGCCTGCCCGAGCCGATGGTCGATTCACTGCGCAGGTTGATGCGGAGCGAGGCGTGAACTCCCTGCCGGTGGCGCTGTTTTGGCTGTTCGCCGGGCTCTGGCTGGCCCGCGCCGCCGGCCTCCCCGCGACGAGCTGGGGCCGGCTGACCCACACCTGGCCGGTGCCCTACCCGCGGATGCGGCCGGCGGCCAGGTGGGCGCTGCGCGCCGCGGTGGCGTTCGGCGCGGCCGCCGCGTTCGTGCTGGCGGCGCTTAGTCTGCCGCGATGACGGGCGGCTCGGCGTAGGCGTTCGCTCCGGGCCCCAAAGTGCCCGCACGGTGCCACTGGCGGCTTGCCCGCCAGTGCCGCCGACGAGCTGCTGGACAGC
>CAYONP010000049.1:0-41339 GCA_964405335.1 uncultured Fimbriimonadaceae bacterium | reverse complement strand
ACAACACTCCCCTCTCCCGCGCCGCGCGGGGGAGGGGTTGGGGGTGGGGGCTTGCGGGCCGCGATTTCGGCGAAGGCGCGCTACCTTCGGCCGACCGCGCGCGCCCCGGAGCGCGGGCGTCCCCGCCCGCCACGCGGGTCGCGGCGAGACCATCGCTGACCAGGCCCGCCGATTGGACTCACCATACCCTCGGAGACCCCGACCATGTTGGTGACCATCAGCCTGCTGGCCCTGCTCGCCCCGCCGCCCGAGCTGCTCGCCGGCTTCGCCGACCGGCCGCAGGAGCAGCAGGTACAGGTGATTGAGGCGCTCGGCTGCCTGGCCCGCAGCGACGCCGGCGAACGCGACGCCGCACTCCAGGCGGCGGCCGAACTGCTGACCCAGGTTTCGGCCGACAAAGAACGCACACTGCGGCTGCAGAACGCCTTCCAGACCGCCTTCCTGCTCTGTCTCGACCCGCCGCTATTCGCCACCCTGGCACCCGAGACCGTCGCCGCGATCGACCAGGCGATCGAGACCTGCTTCACCCTCGAAGAGCTGGGCACGGGCGACCGGTGGGACCCGCTGGCCTATGCCTGGGGTTACTTCAACCACAACCTCACCGCCGACGAAATGGCCGCCATCCGCGACCGCTGGGCGGCCATTCCGGTCGCCGAGCGCAACCCGCACTATCCCTATTTCATTCACATCATCGACGCCGCGGTCAAGCCGCTGGCGACCATTCCGCTCGACGACCCCGAGCGCGTCCGCCCGCTGGTCGAGGTCGGCCTGCCGATGCTGGTCGAGCTGCTCGATCAGCCGGTGGCCGAGGGCTATGCCTTCCATCCGCCCAGCCATGCGGTGATCATCGTCGGGCAGATCCACGAGCACCTCAGCGCCAGCCCGACGCTGCGGCCGCTGGTCGAGCAGCATCTGGGTGACCGTGAGGCGATGCTCGCGCGGCTGACCGACAGCCTGGTCGGCGGCAAGGGCGACCCGGCGGCGCTGTCCGAGACGGAGTGGCGGTTCCACACCTACATCGGTCGTTACTCGGTCAACGCCCTGGCGCGGCTGGGCGACACCGCGGCGCTGCCGGCGATTGAGCAGACGCTGGGCGCCTTTGCCCAACGCGAGGCCAACCGAGGTGTGCTGGCCTACACGCGCCGGGCCGCGGCGGCGCTGGGCAACGCCGAGCTGCGCGGCGAGTTGTCCGACGCCGACCTGCTCTGGATCGCCCGCAACTGCACCGGCGAGCCGCGCGAGTTCGCCGAGACGCGGCTGCGCCAGAGCCTCGGCGTCGAGGCTGACGACGACCCGGTGGTGGTCTTCTACGCGCGGCGGTACCTAGAGCTGGTTGAGGCGCTGAGCTGAGCGAGCCGGAATGGTAGCGCCGCCTCGCCGAGGCGGCCCGGCCCGTTCGGCGAACGGGCCCTACCCACGCCAGCCGGCCAGGTAGCGCCGCCTCGCCGAGGCGACCCGGTACGTTCGGTGAACGGGCCCTACCCACGTCGGTCGGCGCGCGCAGCGGGGGCGGATCACGCGGTTGACCGCCCCGACTCGCGGCGGCTACAATCGGCGCAGGTCGGATGCCCAGCATGATGGAGGTGATTCAGTGTCCGCGTTGCCGGACCATCAGTTACCCCGGGTTGATGGGCTATCCCCGCTGCCACCGCTGCCACGAGCCGCTGCGCCAGTGCCTGCATTGCCGGCACCAGCAGGGCGGGCTCTGTTCGTTGCCGGCAGCCGAGCGTCCGCCGTTGCTGGACGACGAGGGCCTGCCCTACTGCACCGCCTTTGCCAGCCGCTACGCGCGCGGCGCCGGCGAGCCCTGGTGGCGTCGCCCGCTGCCGGCGACGCAGCGGATCATGGTCCTCGGCGGGATGGTGGCGGTGATGGCCATCGCCGCCGGCATGCTCTTCGCCCGGCCCGAGCCGTTCGCCCGTGGTCTGGCCGTCGACGCTGAGCAGATCGCCTGCCTCAACGGTGCCGCCCGGCTCGGGGTCTGGGTCTATGCCGACCCGGCCACCGTCGCCGAGGTGGTCTTGGAGGTTGATCGGACCGAAGGCGGGGCCTACTGGATGGTCGCCGAGCCGGCGCCGCTCGATCGCCCCGGCACCAACGCCTACCGTCTCGGCTATGCCATCCCGTCGAGTGGCCGGATGCGGCTGGAGCTGGAGTTCCGCACGCGCGAGCCGCGCCCGCCGCGGGAGCAGGTCGAACTGCGCCTGACCACTGCCGCGGGCGAGCCGCTTGATGCGGCCAAGGTGATCATCGGGCCGCCCACCGGCGCCTCGTGAGCGAAGACCGCCGGCCGCACGGCAAGGAGGAACCGGCGGCCGGCCGTACGTCTTCACCAGGCTCCGACGCCACCACCAAGCGGGCGGTTCGCGCTGGTTCGGGCCGGTGCGGCGGAATCGCTCAGCGCGGCAGGAGCTGGATCCCATCGGCGACGACGTAGCCGTCGGTGGCGTCGTTGCTGATCGTGATCGTCGTCCGCGTGCCGTCGGGCAGGTCGTACACGCCGACCGAGGCCCAGCCTTCCGGCGCGGCCACCTTCTGGTTGAGGTAGACGGTGATCGGCTCGCGCCCCATGACCTCGATGGTGATCGGCACGTTGCTGGCCCGGTTGGCGTGCTCCCAATAGGGGATGCGCAGCTCGTAGCGCCCGGCGACCGGAATGGTCGGCGTGAAGGTCAGGCTGCACAAGCCCTTGTTGGTGTTGTCGTCATGCACATAGCCGGTGCCGACGCGGCGGTTCGGACTGCTGGCTGACTCGAGCCAGGTGCCCCGGCTCCGCGCCTGGCGATCGTCCAGGACAATGCCGGGCAGGCTGTCGGGCCGGATCTCGGCCACCTCCTCGGCCGGCGGCCGGACCGGGCCGGTCCAGTCGAGGATCTGCCCGCCCGCCTCGAGCTGTGGGCGCAGCTCGTCATACGGCACATCCTGCACCGCCAGCCCGCGCTCGATGGCCATCGCCGCCGCCGTCGCCGCCGATTGAGCCAGAATCATGAACACCGGCTCCATGCGGATCGAGCCGTAGGCGATGTGGCTGCACGAGAGGCAGACGGGGACCATCAGATTGGTGCACTCGCCGCGCGCCGGGACGATGCTGCGGTAGGCAATCGGATAGGGCTTGGGCACGCCCACCTGCACGTCGCCCTCGTTGTGCGACTCACCGTCGCGGACGATCCGCCGCACGTGGTGGCTGTCCATGTTGTAGCTGGCCAGGCCGATCGGGTCCTCGGCGACGGCGTTGCTGCGGCAGTCGTGCTCGGTCATGACATAGTCGCTGACCATCCGCCGGCCCTCGCGGATGTAGAGCTGGTGCGGCCAGCCGCCGGTCTCGGCGAACTCGTCGGCGGCCAGACCCCACTCGCTCACCGCCTGGCGATACTCCTCGGGCACCCGCTCGTCGTTGGCCAGGAACCACATCAGGCCCTGTTGGTAGTCGAGGTGATCCTGGTAGATGCGCGCGCGGGTCTCGCGGTCGCCCTCGGGCCAGTCGTAGTTCATGCCGATGTTGTCGGTCGAGAAGCCGCCGCTGTTGTTCGTGTCGGTCTTGCCGTTCGGCATCGCCGCCGACGAGCCCATGCCCTCGCGCTGGCCGAGCGCGAGGTAGCGGGCGAGCAGCTCGTACCGCAGGTAGTCGTAGTGGTCGGGCTTGGGGAACGGGAGCTGGTTGCTCGCGTCGCGGGTCAGGCACATGCGGAAGTTGTAGGCCTGGACGCGGGTATCGCCCTCGCCGACGGCCGGCCAGGGGTCGTCGACCACGCCGGGAAGCAGCCCGCTGTCGGGATTGCCCGGATCGAGGTAAGGGTCCACCGCCTGGCGGAACTGGTGGAACGGTCGGCCCGGCTGCGCCCCGTTGAGGGTCTCGCCATAGGTCGCGTTCGACTCGCGCCCGACGGTGTAGCTGACGCCGGCGCCGCCGAGCAGATCGCCCTCATACGTGGCGTCGACGTAAATGCGGGCGCGGATGCGCAGGCCGCGCTCGAAGACCAGCTCGCGGATGCGGCGGCCGAGCATGCGGACCTCGAGCAGCCAGCGCTCGCGGATGACCTCGACGCGATGTTCCTTCACCCAGCGCTCGAAGATCAGCTCGGCGACATGCGGCTCGAAGCGGAAGCCGTCGCTGCAGGCGCGAAGCTGGTCCGAGTCGGCGCCGTAGGTGTCGAGGTAGTGCTGCTTCACCGCGGCATAGAACTCGGCCGACAGGCCGCCGATTGCACCGCGCTGGCCGGTGTCCGTCATGCCCAGCCCGCCCGACGAGAGGCCGCCTAGATGCCGGCCCGGCTCGACGATCACCGCGGTGTAGCCAAGCCGCCGGGCCTGCACGGCGGCGACCACGCCGGCCGCGGTGGCGCCGTAGACGCAGACGTCGTAAACGTGGGCATGGGGCGTCGTGTCGGCGTTGGGCCGCTTCAACGGTGCTTGGGCCATGGCGGCGGCTCCCAGCAGCGTGCAGAACAGGGCGATGCGGTTCACCGGGTCGTCCTCCGCGCGCGGCGGCGTCGGCCAGATGACACCACGAATCGCGCGGTGGCGCAAGTGGCCCGGAGCGCGGAGCGTCAGCTTGCCGACCTGCCGCCCTCGGTCGGAGCGCGGGCGTCCTCGCCCGCCGGAGCGCGGACTTCCGGATGCGGCCGGGGACGGCCGCGCTCCTGTCGCCTTCGCCCGCGCCGTGTCGAACGTTGACCATCCCCCACTCCACCCCTACAATGGCCCCGCTCAGGAAGCCGTTGATGGTCACCATGGACAAGCTCGTCTCGCTGTGCAAGCGGCGGGGATTCATCTTCCCCTCCAGCGAGATCTACGGCGGCTTTCAATCGACCTACGACTACGGCCCGCTCGGCACGCTGCTGAAGAACAACGTCAAGGCGGCCTGGTTCCGCGCCGTGGTGCAGGAACGCGACGACATGGAGCCGCTCGACGCCAGCATCCTGATGCACCCGCGGGTGTGGGAGGCCTCGGGCCACGTCGGCGCCTTCCACGACCCGCTGGTCGACTGCAAGCAGTGCCAAGCCCGCTTCCGCGCCGACCACCTCTGGCTGCTGGTCGCCACGCACGGCGACGAGGTCAGGCACTACCCGGTCGAGGCCGGCGAAGTGGACGAGGCGCTGGCCAAAGGGCGGGAGCAGCACCAGATCGGCAAGCAGTGGGAGGTGCGGCTCGAGCCGATGCTGGTCGATGCGGCCGAAGGCACGCCGCGGCTCTGCCCCACTTGTGGCACGGCCGACAGCTTCACCGAACCGCGCGAGTTCAACATGATGTTCCGCACGGAGGTCGGCGCCGTCGAGGGCAACATCGCCTATCTGCGGCCCGAGACCGCGCAGGGCATCTTCGTCAACTACGACAACGTGCTGACCACCATGCGGCGCAAGCTGCCGTTCGGCATCGCGCAGATCGGCAAGGCGTTTCGCAACGAGATCGTCACCGGCAACTTTACCTTCCGCACGCGTGAGTTCGAGCAGATGGAGATCGAGTACTTCTGCTGGCCCGAAGACTCGGCTGAACTGCACCAGCAGTGGATCGATGCCCGGCTCGACTGGTACCAGCGCTACGGCCTCAAGCGCGAGAACCTCGACGTGTACGAGCACCCCGACCACAAGCGGAGCCACTACTCGACCCGCACGGTCGACATCATGTACCGCTTCGCCATCGGCTTCGCCGAGCTGGAGGGCATCGCCAACCGGACAGACTACGACCTGCGCCAACATGCCGAGTTCAGCGGCAAGACGTTGGAGTATTTCGACACCAAGACCGAGCGGCGGGTCGTGCCGCACGTGGTCGAGCCGTCGGCCGGCGTCGACCGGAACGTGCTGGCGTTCCTGACCGAGGCCTATGAGGAGGAGCAGTACACCGACCAGAAAGGCGAGTCGGCAACGCGCACGCTGCTCCGCCTCCACCCCGCCCTGGCGCCAAACAAGGCGGCGGTGCTGCCACTGGCCCGCAACCGCGACGATCTGGTCGCCTGCGCCAGGGCGCTGGCCGCCGAGCTGCGCCCACACATCCAGGTCCAGTACGACGACACGGGCGCCATCGGCCGTCTCTACCGCCGGCAGGACGAGATCGGCACCCTCTACTGCATCACGGTCGACCACCAGACCATCGACGACGACGGCCAGGTGACCATCCGCGACCGCGACACGATGGAGCAGATCCGACTGCCGAAGGAGGAGGTGCTCGGGTGGTTGCGGGAGAGGGTTGGGAGATAGTCCCATGGCGTCGCCCGCTCTCACCGGTGACGAAACGTTGGTCGGCGGCCAAGGCACTGGCGCGGATTGTCGGGTCCTCGACTTCTGGCGCTGGGCGTTCAGCGACCTACGGGCCAACGACGTACGCGGCGTCTTCGCGGAGTGGTTGGTTGCGAGAATCCTGGACCTCGACCCGCCAACCCGTGATTCGTGGGCCGCTTACGATCTCATCACGCCGGCTGGAGTGGCCATCGAGGTCAAGGCCGCGGGCTACCTTCAGAGCTGGGCGCAGAAAGGGCCATCACGCATCCAGTTTGGCGGCCTCTCGGGTAGGACTTGGGATTCGGCGACCGGGTTTGCCGAGGTACGGACGTACAATGCCGACTTGTACGTGTTCTGTGTCCAGATCGAGCAGGATGAGGCGCGATGGAGTGCTCTCGATCTTGACCAGTGGCGGTTCTACCTCGTGCGACGCGAGCAGCTGGCGGCGCTGGGCGTCCGCAGCATTTCACTGGCATCCATCGAGAAGCTCTGTCCAGCGCTGACCGCCTCCGAGTTTCGCAGCCGCGCTCGGGAGGCGATTGCCGACCGTACAGGCTAGGGAGCCCGCCCGAGCATCCGCCCGCCGCATCTCGTGCCGCTGGCGGCTTGGCTGACCAGCAGCTCGTCGGCGGCACTGGCGGGCGAGCCGCCTGTGGCACCGAGAGGGCGGTTGGAGGCACAAGGCTAACGTCTATCCGCGCCGCCGGACCGCACCATGACCGACCAACCTCCCGAACACCACCACCGCGAGCAGTATTTCTTCGACAAAGCGACCATCACCCGCCTGGCCGACCTGCTCGAGCCGTTCGAGCGACCTTGCCTGCTCTGCTGCCCGATGCTCGGCCGCGAGCTGGTGCGGCGCGGGCGGGTGGTCACCGTGCTCGAACTCGACGAGCGGTTCGCCGATCTGCCGGGCTTCCGCCGCTGGGACCTGGCACGGCCCGAGTGGCTGGGCGAGACGTTCGATGTGGTCTGCTGCGACCCGCCGTTCTTCGGCCTGTCGCTGACCGCGCTGCGGCGGGCGATCGACCGGCTGGCGCGGCACGATCCGGCGCAGCCGCTGATGATCACCTACCTGGCCCGGCGCGAGGATGCGCTGCTGCGGGCCTTCGCCCGGTACCAACTCGCACCGCTCGACTGCCCGGTCGCTTATGCCACCGTGGTCGACTCGCCGCGCAACGCGGTGCGGCTGTACGGCAACCTGGCTACGCCGCGCGGACCGACCTGACCGAGCCGAGGCTGGCGGCGATGGCGCAGGCGACGATGGGCCCGCCGAGGACGACCAGCACGAAGTGGCTGGTCATCGCCAGTTGGAACAGGGCGAAGAGCAGGATGGTGGTCATCCAGCAGTGGATGCCCAGCCGCGCCGAGAGGGCGATGGCGACCACCGGGCTGCGCTCGCCGTCGGCCATGAGCCAGGCCGACCAGAGCAGGAAGTAGGTCGCCGCCGCGCCGAGCAGCGCGCCGAGCCAGGGCCCGAAGATGCCGCCGAGGCCGACGAGCAGGATGACCAGCAGGCCGTAGAGCACCGTCTCGCCGAACCGCGGGCGGAGGTCGAACAGCTCTTGCAGCCGGACCGTCTCGCCCCGACTGGCGCGCAGGCAGAGCCGGGCATAGGCGACGGCCAGCGGCCCGGCGAGGATGACCGTGACGCAGCCGATGACGGTCAGCACAAGCCCGAAGATGAGCGGTCCCGGCTGCTCCCAGACCGCGTTGGCACCGCGCTTGAGCGCGTCCCAGACGTCCAGCACCGCGTGCATGGTCACCTCCACACCTCAACTCACCGGCGCGTCGGCCGGTCCGAGCGGCGCCAGCCGGCGCAGCATCTCGGTCGCCACTCGGTCGGCGGTCCTGCCGCCGAGCCAGCCGACCGGCGCGCACGCCGGCGCGCCGGCATACTCAGCTTCTACCCGCCGCAGCAGCAGCCACGCCCGGAACGGATTGTGCAGCCGGGTCGATTCGATCCAAGCCTCGATCAGCAGCCACTGGCCGCAGTAGGGGTGGCCGACATAGTCGGTGCCGATCCGCTCCATCTGTCCGGCCGCGGCTTGCCAGTCGGCCGGCGTCGGGTCGGGCCGGAAGCAGACCAGCTCGGGCTGCCGGGCAATCCGCTCGAGCAGCCGCTGGCCATCGCGCAGCACCGCCTGCGTGGCCAAGCCGGCGATGGCCAGATGAGCGACACAGAGCAGGCAGCCGAGCACCAGCCAGGCGGCGCGGCGGTGCAGGCAGAGCCCAATCGCCAGCCGCCGCAGGCCGTGGACGGCACCGCCGCCGTCGAGCTCGGGCATCGCCGGCAGGCCCTGCCGGAGCACCGCCAACAGTGCCGCGGCCATGGCGGCGATGAGCACGAGCGGCGGCAGCGGCCCGGACCGCGAGGTGAGCCACCAGGGGGCGAGCAGCGCGGTGGCCAGCAACACCAGGGCGAGCCAGGCGCCCATCCGGCGCATCGCCCGCGCGCCGTCGAGTTTCGGCTCGGCCGAGCGGGCGAGCCAGGCGCCGGCCGCGCCGACCGCCGCGGCGGGAATGGCCACGGCCACCGCCAGGCCGGTCAGTTGCCACGCCGCCGCCGGCGACAGCGGCAGGGCCGCGCGGCAGAGCCAAAGCGAGCTCACGGCGGCGAACAACAGCACCCAGGCCGCTGCCGCCGCGGCGGCCGGCGGCAGGGCGAGCAGGCAGAGCCCGAGGCCGACGGCCAGCCGGAGCCAGCCGCGGGTCCAGTCGAGGGCGGGCGGCGTCTGGCCGGGTCCGGCCCGCCAGAGGCATTGGTCGAGATGGAAGTAGATCAGTCGCGAACACTCGCTCAGTAGCTCCAGCAGCCCAACCAGCAGGAGTCCCGCGGCGACGGTACGCACCAGGGTGACGGCAAGCCAGTAACAGCCGCGGTACAGCCGTGGGCGGTCGCTTCTCTTCAGCACCTCGGGCACCGTCAGGGTTCCGGCGGCCAGCGCCGCGCTGAGCCACAGCACCGACTCGTAGACGGTGGTCATGGCGACGGGCCGGCCGGCGACAGGCCGTTGGCCGGATCCCAGAGCCACTCGAGCCCGGCCCGCTCCGCCGCCGGCGGCTCGCCGGCGGCCACGATCAGCCGCCGCGACCGCGGCTCGAGCATCGCCCAGACGAGGTTGGCGGCGCTGTAGGTGCCGGTCTCCTCGAGCGGCCGGGCCTGGGCGTCGAGCGTGCCCGAGTGGGCCACCAGCCAGGCGGCGACCTGGTCATACCGTTCACAAGCGCCGGTCTCGTCGGGCTTCAGCGGCGGCTGGGCCAGCGTCCGGAAGTGGTTGGTCACGGTCAGCCGGCCGTCGCTGGGTTGGCGCTCGGCGACCTCGTCCGGGCGGCACTCGAGCACCACCGCCGCCGGCGGCGTGCTGGCGGCCAGCAGCAGGTTGAAGCTCGCCGGTCGCGGCGTCTCGCGCACCCGCTGCACCGCCTCGGGCAGGGTCTTGCACTCTTCCAGGATGCGGCGCGCGGTGATCAGCGCCGGCGGCCCTTCACCCAGCTCGCCGGTCTCGCTGGCCGCCAGCAGAGCGAGGGCCAGGCCGTCGCGGTTGAACCCGGCCAGCGGGCCGTGCAGTCCCGGCAGGGTCAGGCCGACCCACGGCCGCGCACCCTCGACATCGAAACCGACGGTGACCACCCGCAGGCCGCCGGCCAGGTCGAGCCCGTAGCCGAGCAGCAGTTCATCGCCGCGGGTGGCCGGCGCGAGGGCGGCCAGGGCCAGCGAATCGCCCCACCCTCCCGCCTCGACCAGGCACTGCGCGGCGAGCACCGCGGCGTAGGGCTGTCCCGCCGCGTCGGCGGCCGCTTGCAGCTCGTCGACATACTGCTGCGGCAGATAGGCGGCCAGCCGCTCGGCGACCTCGGCCGGCGGTGCCGGCAGTGTCTCGCACAGCCGCTTGAGCTCGGCTTTGTGTTGCCAGCCGTGGCGGTGGCCGACCTCGGCCGGAGTGCCGGTGAAGATGGCAGCCGGACCCGGTGCCGTCGCGCCGGCCGCCGCGGCCGACGGACTCGACGCCTCCGCCGGCGAGTTCGGCCGGCGGCCCTTGGCGACCAGGAGCAGCAGGCAGGCCGCCACCGCGAGCAACGGAATCAGCCGCCTCCATCGCTGGCGCCGGCGCAACCGCTGGTCGGGGGCAATCGGCATGCGGGCTGGCTCGCTGCGGCAAGTCTACCGGTCGCCCGGCGCGGCTGTCAAACCGCCGGGCGTCTCGAACCGGTCGATGATCGCCGCGCCGACCGAGTCGCCCCAGACGTTGATGGTGGTGCGGCAGCGGTCGAGGAACCAGTCGACCAGGAGGATGATCGAGATGCCCTCGATCGGCAGGTCGACCGCCTTGAGGACGATCACCATGGTCACGAGTCCGGCCTCGGGAATGCCCGCCGCACCGATCGAGGCGAGCGTGGCGGTGAGCGCGACGACGACCAGCGCCGCCGGATCGAGGTGGACCCCGAAGGCCTCGGCGATGAACACCGCGGCGACCGCCTCATAGAGCGCCGTGCCGTCCATGTTGATGGTCGCGCCGAGCGGCAGGACGAAGCTCGCGGTGCGTGACGAGACGCCGCCCTTTTCGGTCGTGCACTCGACCGTCAGCGGCAGCGTGGCCGAGCTGCTGGCGGTACCGAAAGCGGTGGCCAGCGCCTCGGAGACCGCGATGGCATAGTGCTTCATCGACCGGCGGCCGAGGAAGACGAGCAGCAGCGGCAGGGTCAGCAGGCCGTGGATGCTCAGGCCGAGCAGCACGGTCAGCGAGTAGCGGCCGACCTTGGCCAGCTCGGGCAAGAAGCCGGCGAAGCCGTTGGCCTGGGCCAACCGCCCGGCGACCAGGCAGCCGATGCCCAGCGGGGCGAAGCGCATGATCACGTGGACCATGCGCATGACCACATCGTTGCCCAGTTCGAGCAGGCTGATCAGCGGCCGGGCGCGCTCGCCGAAGGTAGTCAGCACCCCGCCGAAGAAGAGCGAGAAGACGATCAGCGGCAGCACCTCGGTCTCGGCCGCCGCGGCGATCACGTTGGCCGGCAACAGCCCGGCCAGCACCTGCCGGATGGTCTCCGCCGGCGTCGCCCCCTCTTTGCCCCGCACCGCCTCGGCCAGCGTGGCGCCGGCGGTGTCGGCGCCAATGCCGGGGTGGATCAGCGAGACCAGCACCAGACCGGTGATCACCGCCAGCGTGGTGGTGGTCAGGTAGTAGGCGATGGTGCGCCAGCCGATGGTGCCCAGCCGCCGCACATCGCCCAGGCCGGTGATGCCGACGGTGATGGAGAGGGTGACCAACGGCACGATGATCATCTTCAGCGCCTGCAGAAACAGGTCGCCGATGAACTGAACCGCGCTGCCGCCGGTGGGGCTCAGGCCGCCGAGCAACGCGCCGATGACGATTCCGAGGAGGATCCAGAGGACGAGTCGGTCGCCGCCCGGCGAATGGCCGGCGGGCGCGGGCTGGGGCTGTTCGCTCACGACGTCTCCCCACAGGCGGGCGGTCGTCGGCTCCCCCGCGGCGACTTTCGGCGGTTCTTAGGCGTTCGGGCGTGTATAATAACATCGCTCTGGTGCGGTGCGGAGGACGACTTGAGCTCTCGTCGGCAACTGCTGGCATGGGTTGCGTCGCTGGCCCTGGTGGTGACGCTGGCCTACGGCTACCAAGCCTACGCCGAACGGCGCGAGGAGCGAACCAAGTCGTACCCGCAGTTTCTGCAGGATCTGCGGCAGGGCAAGGTCGAGTCGGTCACCGCCACCTTTGGCGAGCAACTGCTCAGGGTAAAACTCAAGGGCATCGAAGTGCCACGCGTGGTCCTCGGCCCGGCCGACCCCGAGGTGCTCCGCGCCGATCTCGCCGCCGCCTCGCCGGAGGACAGCCCGATCAGCCCGATCTGGCAGACACCCTCGCTGCTCAAGGCGATTGGCAAGCTCGCCGCGGTGGTCATCCCCATCGGCGTGATCATCGTGCTGGTCTACCTGGCCTTCACACGCCATGTCTCGAGCGGCAACAACCAGGCGATGCAGTTCGGTCGCTCGCGCGCCCGGCGGATCACCGACGGCATGCCGCGCAAGACGTTCGACGACGTGGCCGGCGTCAGCGAGGCGATCGAGGAGCTGTTCGAAATCGTCGACTTCCTCCGCGACGCCGACAAGTACAAGCGGCTGGGCGCCGAGATTCCCAAGGGCGTGCTGCTGATGGGTCCGCCCGGTTGCGGCAAGACGCTGCTCGCCCGCGCCGTCGCCGGCGAGGCCGAGGTGCCCTTCTTCCACATCTCGGGCAGCGATTTCGTCGAGATGTTCGTCGGCGTCGGCGCCAGCCGGGTGCGCGACATGTTCGAGCAGGCCAAGGCCAATCGGCCCTGCATCGTGTTCATCGACGAACTCGACGCCGTCGGTAGGCACCGCGGCGCCGGGCTCGGCGGCGGGCATGACGAGCGCGAGCAGACGGTCAATCAGCTCCTGGTCGAGATGGACGGCTTCGAACCGAACACCGGCATCATCGTCATGGCGGCAACCAACCGGCCCGACATCCTCGACCCGGCGCTGCTGCGGCCCGGCCGGTTCGACCGCCGGGTGGTGGTCGACCATCCCGACCTACGCGGGCGGACCGACATCCTGCGGCTGTACATCAAGAGCAAGCCGGTGGCCGAGGATGTCGACATCGAAGTGCTGGCCCGCCGCACGCCGGGTCTGACCGGCGCCGATCTGTACAGCATCATCAACGAGGCGAGCATCCTCGCCGCGCGCGAGGACCGCTCGCGGGTCGAGATGGACGACCTCGAAGAGGGGATCGAGCGCGTGATTGCCGGCCGCGAGCGGCGCAGCCGCGTGCTGCTGCCCTCCGAGCGGCGGCTGGTCGCCTATCACGAGGCGGGGCACGCGGTGGTCGGGCACTTCCACCCGCGCTGCGTGCCGGTGCATAAAATCAGCATCCTGCCCCGCGGGCGGGCGCTGGGTTATGTCACCAGCCTGCCCGAGGAGGAGCGCTACAACCAGTCGGTCGCCGAGCTCAAGGCGATGATGGCCCAACTGCTCGGCGGACGGGTGGCCGAAGAGATCTTCTTCGGCCGCGCCGAGGTGACCACCGGTGCCTCGAACGACCTGGAGCGGGTGACCGAGATCGCGCGCAGCATGGTCTGCGACTTCGGCATGAGCGAGGAGATTGGTCCGCTCACGCTCGGCCGCCGGCACGGGCCGATCTTCCTCGGCCGCGACCTGGCCGAGGAGCGCAACTACTCGGAGGAGTCGGCGCAGCGAATCGACCTCGAGGTGCGCCGCCTGATCGAAGAGGCGCACACCCAGGCCGAGCAGATTGTCACCCAGCATCGCGATGCGATGGACGACCTGGTCGAGGTGCTGCTCGAGCGCGAGACGCTCGACGCGGCCGACCTGGCCACGATTCTCGGCGAACCGCCGGTGAAGATCGGCGCGGCGGCCGACAAGCTGGCGGCGACCGAATCGGACACCGACGCCGCGGAGCAGCCATGAGTCCCGCCGCCGCCCTGCGTCGCGCCAGCGAGCTGATTGGTGACGGCCGGCTCGACGAGGCCGAGGCGGCCATCCGCGGCCTGCTCCGCGGCCGGCCCGACGACGTCGACGCGCTCGAGCTGCTCGGCAGCCTGTGCCTGCGGCAGGAGCGGCTCGAGGCCGCGGTCGAGGCCTGCGCCGCGGCGCTGCGGCTCGACCCCGACCGGCGCGACCCGTACCGCACCCTGGCCCGGGCGCAGTGGCTGCTCGGCCGGCCGCACGAGGCGGCACAGGTGCTGATGACCGCCGTCGCCCGCCGGCCCGCCGACGGCGACCTGCAGCTCGAAGCGGCCGTCACCCTGCGTGAGGCGGGGCTGGAAGATCAGGCCCTGGCGCTGCTCGAAGCGACCGCCAGCCGCTGTCATGAGTCGCGCTGGGAGGCCGAACACCTGCGGCTCGAGCTGCTCCTGGCCGGCGGGCGGTATGCCGAGGCGCGCGACGCCGCGCTGGTGCTGCTCGCCTCGGCGCCCGACGACATCGCCGCCCACGACCGGCTGGCGGTGGCCTGCTACCACCTCGACGACCTGCCCGCGGCACTGCGCGCCACCGAGGCGCTGGTCTGCCGCACGCCGCTGCTGGTCGAGAACCAACTCCGGCTGGCCAGCCTGCTCCGCGAGACCGGCGAGCTCGCCCGCGCCGCGGCGCTGTGGGAGCACATCGCCGCCGAAGCCGACGATCTTGACCACTGCCAGACGGCGGCCGAATCGTTGCGCGCGCTCGACGAGGCGCAGCTCCCCTCACTGCTGGCCATGGCCGAGGACTCGGACCAGGTCCGGCGCGAGCTGCTCACCGATCCGCCCGCCGCCGCGGCGCGCTACGGCTTCCGGCTGAGCCAGCCCGGCCTGGCCCGGCTGGTCGCCAACCTGCGCGACGCCGGCCCACCAGAGCCGCGGCAGTGAGGCTCGGCGGCCGCGACATCGCCTTCGGTAGCCGCACGCTGGTCATGGGCGTGATCAACGTCACGCCCGACTCGTTCAGCGGCGACGGGCTCGGCAGCGATGTCGCCGCCGCGCTCGACCAGGCACGGCGGTTCGTCGCCGACGGCGCCGACTGGCTCGACGTCGGCGGTGAATCGACCCGGCCGGGGGCCGAACCGGTCGGTGGACAGGCCGAGATCGATCGCGTTGTACCCGTCATCGAGGCGATCACCGCCAGCCTGGAGGTGCCGGTCGGCATCGACACCCGCCACGCCGACGTCGCCGCCGCGGCGCTGGCCGCCGGCGCGCACCTGGTCAATGACGTGACCGGCCTGACCCACGACCCGGCGCTGGCCGGGGTGGTCGCCCGCGCCGGCTGCCCGGTGGTGCTGCAGCATATCCAGGGCACGCCCCAGACGATGCAGCAGGCGCCGCGCTATGAGGATGTGGTCGAGGAGGTGCGCCACGGATTGGCGGAGCGGATCGAGGCCGCACAGCGCGCCGGCATCGCGCGGGAGCAGATGCTGGTCGATCCCGGCATCGGCTTCGGCAAGACGGTCGAGCACAACCTGCGGCTGATCCGCCGGCTGGGCGAGCTGCGCACACTCGGCGCACCGATCCTGATTGGCGTGAGCCGGAAGAGCTTCATCGGGCGGGTGCTCGGCCTGGCGGTGGACGATCGACTGGAGGGCACGGCCGCCGCGGTGGCGGTGAGCATCGCCCACGGCGCCGATGTCGTCCGGGTCCACGACGTGCGCGAGATGGTCCGTGTGGTGCGGATGTGCGATGCGATGGTGCGTGGGACCTGGGCCGGTGGGTAAGAGGTGAGCGAGGCGCTGGTCGGACTGGGCTCGAACCTCGGCGATCGGCTGGCCGTCCTGCGCTCGGCCGTGGCCGCGCTGCGCGCCGAGCCGGGCGTGGCCGTGCTGGCCTGCTCGGGGGTCTATCAGTCGCCGCCGCTCGGCGGGCGGGCGCAGGGAGAATTCCTCAACGCAGCGGTGCTGCTAGAGACCAGTCTGGCGCCGCGCGCGCTGCTCGGGCGCCTGCTGGCGCTCGAGGCGGACCATGGGCGCGAGCGGCGGGTGCGCTGGGGCCCGCGGACGCTCGACCTGGACATCCTCTGGATGGCCGGCGTGGCGATCGACGAGCCGGGTCTGACCGTGCCGCACCCGGGCCTGGCCGAGCGGGCGTTCGTGCTGCGGCCGGTGGCCGAGCTGCGGCCCGCGCTGATGCTGCCCGACGGCCGGAGTGTCGCCGAGGCGGCGATGGAGGCGGACGATGCCTGTGTTCGATTACCGGGCGCGGACCTCGGAGGGTGAGCCGCGCGAGGGCGAAATCACCGCCACCGGGCGCGACGAGGCGGTCGCCGCGCTGCACCAGCAGGGGCTCTTCCCCTCGGCCGTGATTGCCCGCGCGGTCGCCCGGCCGGCCACGCCGCGCGGCTCGACGCCCGGCGTTGCCAGCCTGTTCCGTCGCGTGCCGCTGATGACCCGCTGCGCCTTCTGGCGGCAGGCGGCGCAGGCGCTCGACGCGGGGTTCACCGTCCACCAGACGCTCGGCCTGCTGGCCGAGAGCGGCCTCGGACAGCTCTCCGGCTTCTGCCAGCGCAAGCTCGGCGCGGCGGCGCGCGGCACGCCGCTGAGCGAGCTGATGGCCGAGGCGCCGGACCTCTTCTCGCCGATCGAGCGCGGGCTGGTCCGCGCGGGCGAGGCGAGCGGCCGGCTCGACCTGCAGATGACCCGTCTGGCGCAGATCCAGGAACGCGAGATGGAGTTCCGCAACAGCATCCGCTGGCGGCTGCTCTACCTCAAGCTGGTCGGCGCGGCGTTTGTGCTCTGCGCCTTCGTCGTCGGCGTGGTGGCCCCGGCCATCGCGGCGCGGCAGGCGGGCGGCGGCTACAGCTTTTGGGGCAAGACCTTCGGCTTCGTCTGGCCGTTGCTCGCCGTCGTCGGCGGCATCCTCGCGGTCCGCGCCGTCTATGCCGGCAGCGGCGCTACACGGCTGGCCGTCGATCGGATCAAGCTCCGGCTGCCGGTGCTCGGGCCGCTGTTTCGCAAGTTGAGCATCGCCCGGTTCAGCCGCTCGCTCGGCGCGCTGGTGGGCGCCGGGCTGCCGGTCGGCGAGGCGCTCGAGCTGGCCAGCGAAAGCGCGGCCAACCTGCACCTGCAGAGCTACCTGCTCGGCCTCTCGCCGCGGGTGCGGGCGGGCGAGCCGTTCAGCAGTGTGATGCGCGAGACGGGCTTCTTTCCCAACCAGGTGGTGCAGATGGTCCGCGTCGGTGAAGAGACCGGCCGCACCGATGAAATGCTGGCCAAGGTCTCGGACTACTACGAGAGCGAGGTCTCGGCGACGACCCAGGCCTTGGCAATCAGCGGCTTCGTGGCTACCATCGTGCTGGCCGGACTGCTGGTCGGGCTGTTCGTGGCGCGGTTCTACCTCAACTACTATGGCGGGCTGCTCGAAATGACCGCGGAGTGACATGCGACCGGGCGTCGACTATTACGCACTGCTGGGCGTTCCGCGCAGCGTCACGCCCGACGAGCTGAAGCGGGTCTACCGCCAGCTCGTGCGCCAGCATCACCCCGACGTGGCCGACGACGGCGGCGGCGCGCAAGACCGCTTCGTGGCCATTGTCGAGGCTTACAACACGCTTTCGGACCCCGCCCGCCGGCGGGCCTACGACGCGCTGCGGGTGGGCACCGAATCGCGGCCGGTGACGCAGCAGACGCAGGTGCTGCGGCAGATCGACGACTGGTTCCGCCACGCGCTGCACCGCGTCGAGGCCGACGATCTCAACGGCGCGGCGGCGCAGTGCCGCAAGATCCTCGCGCTCGACCCGAACCACGCCGCGGCGCACGCGCTGCTCGGCGACGTCGCCGCGCGGCGCGACGACTGGGACCAGGCACTGCTCCACTACTCGACCGCCGTCACCGCGGCGCCGCGCAACCCGCAGTATGCCCGCAAGCTGCGCGACGCGGCCGAGGCCGGGCAAGCCAAGCGCGCCGCCGTCGAGCGCCGGGCCGAGTCGGCGCGGCGGCGCGAACGGGCGCGCGAGGCGCTGATCGGCCGCCACGCGCTGACGCCCTACACCTTGATCATCGGCCTGACCTGGATCGCCGCGCTGCTCGTCTGGGCGCTCGGCAGCGGCGCGGCCACCTCGCGCTGGCTGCCGCTGGGCTACCCGCAGTTGGTCGTCGCCCTCGGCGGCGGGTTCGCCGGCGGCGCGGTGCTCGGCCTCGGCCGCGCTGCCGGGCGCGAGTCCGGCGGCCTGGGCTGGCTGGCCTGGCTGATGGGCCTGCTCTGCCTGATCAGCTTCTGGTTCGGGCTCGCCTTCTACTGCATCAGCGCCGTGGTCCGCGGCCGCGCCGCGCGGCCGATCAGCGAGGCGTTCGGCGTCTCGCTGGCGCTCGTCGCCGCGGCGGCGCTGATCGCCTACCACGGCCCCGGCGGCGGCGCCAGTGCCTGCTGGCCGGTGGTCTTGTGGGGCGGCAACATCGTCTTCCCGGCCTGCTTGATCGGCAATCGGCTCGGCCGCGCCGCGCAGCGCCGACCGTGACGGTCGTCACCCAGCCCGACGAGCTGCGCGCGACCGCCCGCGCCTGGTGCCGCGCCGGGCGGAGTATCGGCTTCGTCCCGACGCTGGGCAACCTGCACGACGGCCACCTCTCACTCATGCGGCGCAGCGTGGCCGAGTGCGACGAGACGATCGTCAGCATCTTCGTCAATCCACTCCAGTTCGGCGCCGGCGAGGATTTCGAGCGCTACCCGCGGACGCTCGAGGCCGACCTGGCCGGCTGCCGGTCGGTCGGTGTCGGCACGGTCTTCGCCCCACCGCTCGACGACTTCTACCCACCGGGTTACGCCACGCGGGTGACCGTCCTGGGCCTGACCGAGGGCCTCTGCGGCCGCGGCCGGCCGGGCCACTTCGAGGGCGTGACCACCGTCGTCGCGCGGCTACTGGGGCTGATCCTGCCGGCCCGGGCCTACTTCGGTGAGAAGGACTATCAGCAGCTCGTCGTCATCCAACGGATGAGCGCCGACCTCGGCCTCGGCTGCGAGATTGTGCCCATGCCGATTGTCCGCGAGGCCGACGGCCTGGCGCTGTCGAGCCGCAATCAGTACCTCAACGCCGACGAGCGCGCGGCGGCGGTCTGCCTGTCGCAGGCGCTGACCGCCGGCGTGGCGGCGGCCGAGTCGGGCGAGACCGATGCCGGTGCCATCCGCATCGCCGCCCGGCAGCGCCTGATGGCCGAGCCGCTGGCCGAGATCGAGTACGTCGATCTGGTCGACGCGGCGACGCTGGCCGAGCTGGAGCGACTCGACCGCCCGGCGCGGCTCTGTGTCGCGGTGCAGATCGGCCCGGCGCGGTTGATCGACAACGTCGCGGTCGAGCCGCTAAGAGCGCCGGCCGGCAGCGGTTCCTGAGGCGGAGAGCGGGATGGGCGCCATGCGGGTCGGCGTTGTCGGAGCGGGAGCGATCGGCGGCGCCATCGCGCGCGCGGTGCGCGACGGGCAGGTCGAGGCCGAACTGGTCGGCCTGCACGACACCGACGCGGCGCGGCTCGCGAAGCTCTGCGCCGAGGTTGGCGCGCCGGCGCTGCCACTGGCGTCGCTCGCGGCGGCGAGCGACATTCTGATCGAGTCGGCCGCCGTGGCGGCGGTCGAGGGCGTCGTGCGGGCGGCGGTCGACGCGGGCTGCGACGTAATGGTGATGAGCATCGGCGGCATGTTGGACCGCGACGACCTGGTCGCGCTGGCGCGGGCCGCCGGGCGGCGGATCTACCTGCCGACCGGCGCGATTGCCGGCCTCGACGGTCTGCGCGCCATGGCCGTCGCCGGCGTGGAGCGGGTCACCCTGACCACCACCAAGCCGCCGGCCGGCCTGGCCGGCGCGCCGCACCTGCGTGAGCTGGACCTGGGCACGCTGACCGAGCCGACAGTGGTGTTCGAGGGCAGCGCCGCCGAGGCGATGCGGGGCTTCCCGAAGAACGTCAACGTCGCCGCGGCGCTGAGCCTGGCCGGGCTCGGGGCCGAGGGAACCACGGTCCGCGTGGTCGCCGATCCGCGCGGCGAGGTGAACCGGCACGAGATCGAGGTTATCGGCGCGGCGGGGCGGCTTGCGGTCACCGCCGAGAATGTGCCCTCGCCCGACAATCCACGCACCAGCTACCTCGCCGCGCTGAGCGCTGTCGCGCTGCTGCGGCGGCTGACGGCAACCCTGGTGGTCGGCACATGAGCGACCTGCGCGCCGACGTTCGCGCTTGGCTGGCCGAGGACGTGGGCCCGGGCGACCTGACTACCATCGCCTGCGTGCCGGCGTCGACCGCGGCGGTGGGCCGACTGACGGCGCGGCAGAAGGGCGTGGTGGCCGGGCTCGAGGCGGCCCGGCGGGTCTTCGCCGAGCTCGACCCGAGCCTCGCCTGGCAGGCCGAACTGGCCGATGGCGACAGCGTCGCGATGGGCGGGGTGATCGCCACGGTCAGCGGACTGGCGCGGCCGATTCTGACCGGCGAGCGACTGGCGCTCAATCTGCTCCAGCGACTGAGCGGCATCGCCACGCTGACGCGTCGCTTCGTCGAGTCGGCCGGCGGCGTGGCGGTGCTCGACACGCGCAAGACCACGCCCGGTCTGCGGGCGCTCGAGAAGGCGGCGGTGCGCGCCGGCGGCGGGCGCAACCACCGGTTCGGGCTGTACGACGGCATCCTGATCAAGGACAACCACATCGCCGCGGCGGGCGGGGTGCGGCAGGCGGTCGAGGCGGCGCGGCGGCTGGCGCCGCACACGCTGGTGATCGAGGTCGAGGTCGACACGCTGGGCCAGCTCGACGAGGCGATCGCCGCCGGGGCCGGCGCCGTGCTGCTCGACAACATGCCGGCCTGGGTGCTGCGCGAGGCGGTGGCGCGCGTGCCGGAGGGCATCTTTGTCGAGGCTTCGGGCGGCATCACCGCCGAGACGGTCGGCGCGCTGGCGGCGACCGGGGTGCAGGCGGTCTCGGTCGGCGCGCTGACGCACTCGGCGCCGGCGTTGGATATCGGATTGGACCTGACGTTGGCGGGCTGACGGGTGACCACCAGAAGGGACGGACGATGGAGCGGACGCTGGCAATACTCAAGCCCGACTGCCTGCGCAACGGCCATGTGGGCAAGGTGATCAACGCGATCGAGGCGGACGGCTACGCCATCTTGGCGATGCGGATGACCACCTTGACCCGCGGCCAGGCCGAGGCGTTCTATGCCGTGCACCGCGGCAAGTTCTTCTACGACGGTCTGGTCGAGTACATGTCGAGCGGGCCGTGCATCGCCATGATTCTCGAACGCGAGGGAGCGATCCTCGGCTGGCGGCGATTGCTCGAAGGCCTGCGCGAGCGGTACGGCACCGACGCGACGCAGAATCTGGTCCACGGCAGCGACGCGCCGGAGACCAGCGCGTTCGAGTGCGCGTTCTTGTTCGCCGGCTGCGAGACCGTCTGAGGAGAGGCCTGTGCCACGGGTGATCGACACCGACATCCACCCCGTGCTCGACGGCAAGTCGATTGGCGAGCGGCTGCCCGAGCCATGGCGCTCGCGCTGGTTCGCCGGCAGCCGCGGACCGGGGCACCTCGGTTACTGGAACCCGAACGGCGTGATGCGCTCGGACACCGTGCTGCCCGGCGGCCAGCGAATCGAGTGCAGCCCTGAGAACCTGGTCCTTCACTTCCTCGATCCGCACGGCATCGAGATCGGCCTGCTCAACCCGGCCGGCGCGCTGCATGTCGGCTGCTCTCCCGAGCCCGACTACGCCGCCGCCGTGGCCGCCGCCGAAAACGACGAGCTGGCCGAGCGCTGGCTGACCTACAGCGAGCGGTTGGTCGGCAGCATCGTCGTTTCGCCGCAGGACCCCGAGCGGGCCGCCGCCGAGATCCGGCGCCACGCGGGCAGCGGCGGGTTTGTGCAGGTGCTGATGCCGAGCGGCTCGAACCGCGGCTACGGCCAGCGCTGCTTTCACCCGATCTACGAAGCCGCCGCCGAGGCGGGGCTGCCGGTGGCCATCCACCCCGGCACCGAGGGTGTCGGCGTCAGCGCCCCGCCGACCGCCTGCGGCTACCCGACCAGCTACCTCGAATGGCACACCGACCTGGTCCAGAGCTATCTCGGCCACGTGGTCAGCCTCATCCTCGAGGGCGTCTTCGTCAAGTTCCCGAGCCTCCGCTTCGTCTTGGTCGAGGGCGGCGTGGCCTGGCTGCCGCCGGTGCTCTGGCGGCTGGACAAGAACTGGAAGGCGCTGCGCATCCAGACCCCGTGGCTCAAGCGGCTGCCGTCGGAGTATGCCCATGAGCACTTGCTGCTGACCACCCAGCCGATTGAAGAGCCGGAGCGGCGCGAGCACCTCGAGCAGATGCTGGCCATGTTCGCCGCCGAGCGGATGCTGATGTTCTCGAGCGACTATCCGCACTGGGACGGCGACACGCCCGACTTCGTCAGCGGTCGCATGCCCGACCGTCTGCGCGAGCGGGTGATGCACCAGACGGCGGCCGAGCTCTACGGCCTGACGGTGACCGCCCATGGCTGAGCGGCGCGTGGCGGTGGCCAAGCTCGGCGACCTGCTCGCCGGCGAGCGCATGTTGGTTGAGGTCGAGGGCAAGGAGATCGGCCTGTTCTGCCTCGGCGACCGCTACCACGCCGCGCTCAATGTTTGCCCGCACGAGCTGGCGCCGGTCTGCTTCGGCCGCCTGACCGGCACCACCGAGGCCGACCGGCCGGGCGAGTACCGCTGGGTCCGCGACGGCGAGATCCTGGTCTGCCCCTGGCACGGCTGGGAGTTCGACCTGTGCACCGGCAGGGCCCTGGCCGACAAGCGGCGGCTGCGGACCTATCCGGTCACGGTCGAGGATGGGATCATCTACCTGACCGTCGGCGCATAGGGGTACAACGTTCGCGCGCGGCGGCCGACTAACCACTACGACTCACGGCCGTGGAGCGTGCCATGTCCGAACCGCGACCGGCGCCCCGCTGGGGCTGGTGGTGCGCTGCCTATGCCTGCGGCGCACTGATCGCCGCCGGCGCCGGGCCGGCCGCGGCGCGGCTCGACCTGCCCTTCGCCCGCAGCCTGGGCGGCGCGCCGGCGCTGACTCTCGAAGTCTTCGCCCTCGCCGCGACACTGCTGATCGCCCTGACCGTCTGGCTGCTCTACCGCCGCGGCGTGCTCGAACCGGAGCCGGCGCGCTGGGGCGCCGTGCTGTGGGTGCTGGTCTCCTGCTACCTGCTGCACCTGACCGTCGCCTATTCGCGCCGCGCCGGCGACTTCTCGGCCTACACCGCCGCCGCCGAGGCGCTGCTCGCCGGCGAGAATCCGTACCTGGTCGACGAGGTCTATCTCTATCCGCCGCCGACGGTGCAGATCACCGCCGCCGTCTTCAGCCTGGTCCAGCGCGCGCTGCCCGACCGCGAGACCGCCTGAGACGCGGTCTTCTACCTCTTCGTCGTCCGCCGGTACTTCGTTCTGCAGGCCACCGTGCTGCTGCTCTACCTGCTCGCCCTGCGCTGCGGTATCGGGCCGCGCGACGGGGCACTGCTGGTCGGCGCGCTGATGGTTATCGATTACCCGTTGATCAACGGCCTGCGGTTCAACCAGGTCAGCCCGCTGATGCTGCTGCCCCTGGTCGCCGCGATGCTGCTGGCCGAGCGGCGCCCGTTCGCCGCCGGCGCGGTCACCGCCGCCGGTGTGATGATGAAAATCTACCCCGCCGCGCTGCTGCTGCCCTGGCTGCTGCGGCGTGACCAGCGCGCGCTGGGCGGCTTCGCCGCCGGCTGCCTGCTGCTCTGCGCCGTCTCGTCGCGCGGCTTCACCGAGCTTGCCCTCTGGTCGCAGTGGGCCGCCATGACCGCCGGTTTCCCGCCCAGCGTCGCGCTGAACGACTCCAGCCTCTACAGCCTGGTCTGCAACGGCTTCCGGTTGGTCGGCCTGTCGCCCTGGGGGAACCCACCGCAGATCAGCCTGGCGATGAAACTGCTGGTCAATCTCGCCACGCTGGCTGGCATCGGTTGGGTCGTCTGGCGCATGATGGGGAGGGCCAAACTCGAGAGCGGCGAGGCACGCTGGCTAGCTGATTCGTGCGACGCCGTGGCGCTGGCGCTGCTGGTCTCGCCGAACGTCTGGCCGCACCACTGGATCCTGGCCGTGCCGCTGCTGATTGTCGCCACCGCTCGGCAGGGGCGCACGCGGCCGTGGCTGGTCTTCGCCGCCGGGCTGCTCGTTCTGGCCGTGCCCGAGGTGAGCATCTACCTGCTCGGCCACCGGGCATTGCTCGGCCTGGCGCTGCTGTTCTGGCTGCTGGCTCAGCCGGCCGACGAGTCGAGTTTGGCCAGCAGCTCGCGCGCCGCGGAGTGATCGGGGTGCTGTTCCAGCTCGCGGGCCAGCGCCAGCTTGGCCTCGTCGATCCGGCCGGCGTGGCCGAGCGCGATGGCGAAGTTGTACTGCACGTCGCGGTGGTTGGGCCGGGCGCGGGCCAGGCGTTCGAGTTCGCGCAGCGAGCCGGCATGGTCGCCCTGAGCGTTGAGCACCGCGGCCAGGCCGAGGGCCGCCTCGGCGTGGTCCGGGTCGATGCCGAGCACGTGGCGGAACTGCTTGGCCGCCTCGTCGAGCCAGCCGGGCAGCGGCCCCTGGGCGCGCTCGATGGCCATGCGGTAGTAGACCGAGCCGAGGTTGACCCGCGGCTCGAGCCGTGACGGGTCGGCCGCGAGGGCACGTTCGAGGCTGACCAGCGCCTCGGGCAGCCGGCCGTCCTTCAGTAGCTTGAGCGCCTTCTTGTGGTGCCGCGCCGCCTCGCGCTCGCCGCCCTTGCCGAACCGCATGGCGCGCTCCCGTCGCGCGATTCGCGGCGCCGGCGGCCGGCCCTTCCCGTTGACGATCGCACGTGGCGGCGGTATCCTCAAGGCCCCGAGGTGGGCCATGCACGGTCGCTCATTCGAGTACAAGCTGGTTGCCGGCACGGCCAACGAGCCGCTGGCTCAGAAGATCGCCGCGTACCTCAACCTGCCGCTTTGCCAGCGGACCATCAAGCAGTTCACCGACGGCGAGATCTACGTCGCCGGCGAGGAGAACATGCGCGGCGCCGATGTGTTCATCCTCCAGCCGACCAGCCCGCCGGTGAATGACAACCTGATGGAGCTGCTGATCCTGATCGACTCGATGAAGCGCGCCAGCGCCGGCCGAATCACCGCCGTCGTGCCTTATTACGGCTACGCCCGGCAGGAGAAGAAGGACGCCCCGCGCGAGCCGATCACCGCCCGGCTGGTGGCCGACATGATCGAAGTCGCCGGGGCGCACCGGCTGGTCACCGTCGACCTGCACGCCGGCGCCATCCAGGGCTTTTTCAACATCCCGATCGATCATCTGACCACGCTCTACATGGTGGCCAACCACTACCGCTCACAGGACCTGACCGACAGCATCGTGGTCGCGCCCGACACCGGCCGGGCCAAGGCGGCCGAGAAGCTGGCCGGCGCGCTGGACTTGCCGATGGCCGTGCTGCACAAGCATCGGCCGGCCCAGCAGGTGGCCGAGGTGACCCACATCGCCGGCGAGCTGACCGGCCTGCGGCCGATCATCTTCGAGGACATCGTCTCGACCGGCGGCACGCTGGCCGCCGGCATCGACGCCATGCTCGGCGCCGGCGCCGCGCCCGACATCCGCATCGCGGTGACCCACGGCCTGCTCACCGGCAACGCCATCGAGCGGCTCGACCGGCCCGAGGTCAGCGAGCTGGTGATCACCGACACCGTGCCGCTGCCGCCCGAGAAGCAGTTCGACAAGCTGCGCGTGCTCAGCGTCGCGCCGCTGCTCGGCGAGACGATCCGACGCGTCCACCACGGCGAGTCGGTCAGCGCGCTGTTCGAGGACCGCGACGCCGGCCTGGTCGCCGCCGGCTGAGACGTTTGAGCCGCCGCGTCGTCTGTCCAAGTTAACCCCATCGCGGAGGCTGCGGTGCGCGTCCTGACCCTGGTTCTGCTGCTCGCCGTCCAGGTTCGCGCGCAGTATGTCACCGCCGACGGCGAGTACCTGGTCCGCGACGGCGCGCCACTGCGGCTGTGGGGCATCCACCTCTCGCACGACGCCGCCGCCCCGCCCTACGCCCGCGCTGAGCGGCTGGCCGAGCGGCTCCACCTGCTCGGCTTCAACGCCGTCGTGGTCCATGCCGGCGACGACTTCTTCTGGGTCCCCGACCGGCCCGGCGAACTGCCGGTCACCCAGGCCGGCGACCTGTCGCCGCTCGATCGCCTCGACTACTTCATCAGCAAGCTGGCCGAGCGCGGCATGGTCGTCTTTCTCACCGCCACCGCGCGGCTGCCCTGGGTGGCCGAGAGCGACTATGTCGGCCCGCCCGAGGGCCGCCTGGCTTGGTGGCAGGCGGTGCGCGAGAGCTATGCCGACCCGCGGCTCGCCGCCGGGATGATCTACCTGCAGTATGCCGATCCCGGTGTCCAGGCGGCGCGACTGCGCTTCCTGCGCGGCCTGGCCGACCATGTCAACCCGCATCTGGGCCGGCCCTACGGGCGCGAGCCGGCGATCGCCATGCTCGCCCTCGGCGACGGGCTCGCCTTCTGCCGGTTCCTGTTCGACAACCGCTGGGAGACCGCCTGGCACCCGTACTTTCAGGAGCGGGTGCGGGAGCGGTTTCAGACCTGGCTGCGCGGCAAGTACTCGGACGACGCGGCCTGGCGCGCGGCCTGGGGCGCCGTCTCGGCCGGCGAGAGCCTGGCCGCCGGGACGGTCTCGATGCGCGTCGGTATCGAGGGTGACCAGCGCTGCCGTGATGTCATCTTCTATGGCGCCGACGCGGTCGAGGCCTGGCACCGGCACGAGCTGGCCCAGGTGCGCCGCATGGCGCCGCCCGGGGTCGGCTGGAACGTCATCCCCATCGCCAGTGAGTGCGCCGGCGTGGCCGCCTGGTACAACCTGTTCGGCGCGCTGCAGGGCGATGTCGGCGTGACCGGCTCGTACTGGCCGATGACCCCGCAGCGGACCAACCTGGCCGAGCCGCTGAACTTCCTCGGGCCGCTCGACGGCTCGAGCCTCGAGCTGCCGCTGGCCGGCAAGCCGTGGGTGATCTACGCCACCGGCCAGCCGCCGCCGCAGGTCTACCGCGCCGAGTATCCGATGCGCGTCGCGGTGCACGCCTCGCTGCACAACGCGGCCGGCGTCTTCTGGCACGACTGGGCCACCGCGCTCGACGACCGTGGCTACAATGCCGCGCCGCTGTTCGACTGGTCCGAGCGCGGGCCGTTCGACCTCTCGGTCGACAACATCGTCTGCGCCCAGCTCCGCGTGGCCGGTCACCTGTTCCGCGGCGGTGCGGTCGCACCGCATCCGCGGCCGACGGTCTTTCGCTACGGCCGAGCGGTGCTCGACGACCCGGAGTATGGTCTCGGCTGGTACCGCACCGACGACTACCTGAGCTACGCGGCGACGCACCACCACCACGGCGCGCGGATCGCCTATGAACCCGACCTGGCCGGCCTGGCCCTAGCCGGCGGCGAGCTGGCCGATGAGCCAGTGCCCGAGCGGTTCGAGCCGTCGCCCGGCGTGGTGCTCGATCGCGGTCGCGAGCTGCTGACCGTCGATCTGCCCACCGCCAAAGTTGCCGTCGGCCGGCTCGGCGAGCGGTTCGAGTTCGGCGACGGCATCCGGCTGAGCCGCGTCGGCGTGCCGTTCCTCGCCTTCGGGATGGTCAGTTGCGACCGCCGGCCCGTCGCGACCTCGGGCCAGGTAGCGCTCTCGGCGGTGGCCGGCGTGCAGCCGACCGGCTTCGCCTATGCGCCCGACGGCGGCATCGCCCGGCCCGGCCGCCGGCCGCTGCGCTATCGCCGCGTGCAGGGCCTGCTCGAGCTGCCGCGGCGCGAGAATCGGCTGGTCGGCGGTTACAGCATCCTGCTCGCACCGATCCCTGCGCGCGAGGCGATCGAGCGGGTGACGCTGGAGGGCCGCGACCTGGTGCTGATCCTCGACCTCCGCCCGGCCGACGGGACGCGGTAGGGCCTATCGATACCGCAGGACCATCGTCCGCCCCGCCTCGACCAGCATGGTCAGGTCCGGCCCGAGGCCGACGGACTCGCCGGTGAGCAGATCGAACACCGGCTGGGCGACGCCGGTGTGCAGGTGCAGCGGGCCGTCCGACATGGTGTGCAGCGAGAGCACACCCTCGGCCTCCCACAGCCCGACATCCTGCTCGCAGAACAGACTCACGCCGGCCAGGCGGGCCCAGGCGCGGACCAGCGCCGAGGTGAGCGACGGCGTGCCGCAGTAGATGTCGAGCCCTTCGCCGCCCGCCCGCGCGGCCACCGCCGGCGAGCCGTCGGCATAGCGGGCCAGCGTCTCGACCTCGGCCGCGTCGCAGGTGAACAGCGGGGCAATCGGTTCGGCCGGACCCCACGGCTCGATCAGGCCGAGCGCCTCGCCCACCGGCGTCGGCGTCACAACCAGGCTGCCCGGCTCAATCAGGCGATGGGTAAAGGCGCTCACCTCGCGCATCGCCGCCGGGTCGAACCCGGCCGGGGTGAGGTAGCCCGGCGCGGCGCACCAGACGCGCGCCGCGCCGTTGCGGTGGCCGCGGAGCGCCAGGCGCTCGGCCGGGCTCAGGGCCCAGGCGGTGAGCATCACCTGCAGGCGGGCCGGAATGGTTCCCGCCGCGGCGTCGCGCAGCAGGTACTGGCCATACGGCGCCCCGCAGCGGCCGAAGGCCATCCGGCTGGCGTTGATCAACGGCGCGGCCAGGCCGCTCGAGCGCCCGGCCAGGTGGCAGATGCTGTCCTCGTGGGTGATGACCGCGATGGGCGGCGAGTAGGGCGCCTGACGGCGCAGCATCAGGCCGTCGAGCGGCCTCATGCGGACCAGCTCGGCCCACAGCTCCGGGTCGTTGAACCAACCCTCGCCGGGCAGGTCCATCCACCAGGTGCCATAGCCGCGCAGGGCCGCCTGGGCCGTGTTGCGCAGCAGCACCGCCTGTGTCGCGCGGAGGCCCTCGACCCGCCCAGGCAGGCCGATGCCGCCGAAATCGGTGGTGCCCGACAGGTAGGTCCGCGTGTCGTCCTCATAGAGCCACAGCTTGTCCGCGGCGGTGATGCTCTCGGCCGGCGCCATGCAGCCCGAGGCGCCCTGCCAGCCGCGGTCGAGGTAGCTGATGGGCGAGCAGAAGATGTCGACCTCGGCGTCGTCGAGGATGCCCTCGAGCCCGTAGTGCCCGCAGACCGGCGCGCCGGTCGGCACGGCGCCGAACTCGTAGTGGTAGCCGTAGAAGAAGATCACCAGCTTGCGGCCGCTCGTGCCGCGTCGAGCGGCGACCGCCATCTCGGCCACGAAGCTCGCCATCTCGCGCTGCAGGAAACGGTTGAACTCGATCAGCACCTCCTCGGCCACCGGGTCGCGCAGCAGGCCGTGGTCGTGGGCCAGCCGCTCGTCGGCCGACGGTACCGGCGCGTCGGGCAGGCCGCGGGCGGCCAGGTGTGCGCGCCAGGCCGCGGCGGTCGATGGGTCGTAACCCGACAGCAGCGGCTCCCAGGTGCCCTCGTAGAACCACTCGCCGGTGTTCTGCCCGCACGGGTGGATGCCGGCGAAGTGCTCGGGAAAGGCCGCCGTCAGGTGCGCGCAGAGCGCCTCGAGGTGCGCGCAGGCCGCCGCCCGGTAGGCGCGGTCCGAGACGCTGGCCAGCCCGTTGCGGCTGCCGTCGTGGTACTGCATCCGCGCCTCGGGATGCTCGTCGAGCCACCAGGGCGGTGCGCTCAGCCCGATGCGGGGCAGCAGCAGCACATCGGGATGGACCGCGATCACCTCGCGGCAGGCGGCGTCGACGGCGGCCCAGTCCTGCGGTGCGCCGGGCGGCGTCCAGCCGTTCGGCATGGGGAACGAGACGAACCGCACGCCGGCCTCGTGGGCCAGCCGGATCTGCGGCAGATAGGGCCCGAGTGCCAGCCGCAGCGCGGTGAACTCACCGCCGGCGACGCGGTAGAGGCCGACCAGCAGCCGGCGCGGCTCGTTGCCCCGGGCGCGAAAGGCCACCCGGTAAGTCCGACCGGCGGTGAAACTGAGCGTCACGTCGCAGTAGAGGTGGAAATCGGGCCACTGGCCGTCCGGCGGCTCGCGCACCTCGACACGCAGCGTTCCGTCGTCGACTCGGAAGGTGCCGACGGTGTTGCGCTCGTCCGGCGGCCAGGCGTTCCAGCCCTCGGCGAAGGCGGCCTCGCTGGCCAGCGTGCCGGGCGCCAGCACCGCCGCGCCGGTCTCGGCGTCGGTGATGGTCAGCTCGGCCAGCTCGACCCAGCCGGGCTGGTGGCCGAAGCGGAAGTGGAACGTACCGTTGGCCTCGACATCGAGTTGCGGCAGCACGTCGAAGGAGTAGTCGGCCCATTCGGCGGTGAGGTCAACGGCGCCGGAGAGCCGGTTGCCGAAGTACATGCGTGGCGGCACGGGCACGCCGTCGAGGTGGATCTGTGGCCCGCCGGGCGTCGGCCGCACCCGGGCCTCAACGCCGCGAGGATCGGTCATCTCAGGCTCCGCGGCGAGTCTGAACGCCGCGCGGGTGGGCGTCAAGCTTGACCGCGGCGCGGCAGGCTGCTACGTTGGCGGCCGAGGACGGCGTGTTGAGAAGGTGCCGTAGGGGCGGGTCTCAGACCCGCCCGTATGCCGACGAGCCCGCTTCCCGAGCGGATCAAATCGCCGGCGGGCAGGTCTGAGACCTGCCCCTACCTCGAAGCTCGACCCGCCCGAGGAGCCGACGATGAGCGAGCGCCACCGAGTGGCCCTGATGGCGGCGGTCATGTTGCTCTTCGTCCTCTCGGTCTCCATCACTTACTACTACCTCTACCAGGCCGGCGTGGGCGGCTGAACCGCCGCCACCACGCCAGCGCCGCCACGGCGCCCGCTTGAGCCTCTAGGCGCCGACCAGACACCGACGACGCTACCGCGGATTCTTCTGCCGAATCCCCCCAACCCGTCAACGGATCCGCTGACATAGCGGATCCAAGGGTCACCGCAGCCTGCCCCAAACCGACCGGCCGGGCTGCGTCGCCGCCGACGTCGGGCAGCGGAGCGCGGACGTCCTCGCCCGCACTGGAAAGTGCTCCTCGGCCGGCGGGCGGCGACGCCGGCGCTCTGCGAACCGCTTCTAGAGCGACTTTTCGGTGGCCCTGGACGAATCCCAGAATCCGTCAAAGAATCTCCGCCCCCTCAACTTGACAGCGCTCCTGCCGATGGGCTAAGATGCGCCGAACCGCTCCCGGGGATGTTCTGGGAGGATCTGGGGAGATCGGCGGGAACAGGTCGGCGAGGGCATTGTGCTGATCGGCAGCTATGACGTTCGGTTCGATGAAACGGGCCGCATCGTGGTCCCGTCGAAGCTCCGCGACGTCTTCGGCGAGGTGGTCGTCGGGCTGCCCGCCGTGCCCGATGCCGACCGCCTGCTGCTCTTTTCTGAGCCGATGTTCACCGCCTTCATGGAGCAGTTGGCCCGCCGACTGACGCTCTCGGGCGACCACCTCGACCTGCTCCGCCGCTTCTCGGGCGAGGCCGAGCGGATGAAACTCGACAAGTCCGGCCGCATCCTGGTCCCGGCCGAAATGCGCAAGGACTGCGGCCTGCGGGACGAGGCGGTGAAGGCCGTCGGCATGGTCCGTTTCGCCGAGCTGTGGGGCGCCCAGGCGTTTGATGACCAGCGCACCCAGTCGCGCGGCCGGGCGGCCAATGAGGAGGCGCGCGAGCTGCTGCGCGACTTTGCCCTGCCCGGCCTGGCCGGCGAGGAGGCGGCCGCATGACCGCCTTCGCCCATGTCCCGGTGATGGTCGCCGAGGTGTTGGCCGCGCTCGCGCTCGGGCCGGGCTTGACCGTCGTCGACGGCACCGCCGGCGGCGGCGGGCACCTGGCCGCCATCCGCGACGCGCTCGGGCCGGGCTCGCGATTGATCGGCCTCGACCTCGACCCGGCCGCGCTGGCCGCCTGCCGCGCACGGCTGGGCGACGACGTGCTGCTGCTGCAGCGCGACTTCGGCGACCTGGCGGCGGTGGCCGCCGAGCACGCGCCCGAGGGCATCCACCGCATCTTCTGCGACCTCGGCGTCTCGCGCGACCAGTTGGTCAGCGAGCGGTTCAGCTTCCGCGGTGGTGGCCGGCTCGACTTTCGGCTCGACCCCGCCGGCCCGACCACCGCCGCCGACCTGCTGGCCGAGCTGGACGAGGCCGAGCTCGAGCGGATGCTGCGCGAGCTTGGCGATGAGCCGTTCGCCCGCCGCATCGCCGCCGGAATCGTGGCGGCGCGGCGCGAGGCGCCGGTGGAGACGGCCGACCAGTTGGTCGAGCTCGTTCGGCGCGCCTATCCTGCCAAGGCGCGGCACGGGCGGGCCCATCTGGCGACGCGGACATTCCAGGCCCTGCGCCTCGCGGTGAACGACCTGTACGGTTCACTAGAGCGGCTGCTGGCCGACGGTCCGGGCCTGTTGCGGCCGGGCGGTCGGCTGGTGCTGTTGTGCTATCAAAGCGGCGAAGATCGCCGCGTGAAACAGGCCTTTCGCGAGCTGTCGAGCCAGGCCGGATACACGCTCGGCTCGCGCAAGGCGGTGCAGCCGGGGGCGGAGGAGTGTCGCGACAACCGGTCGGCGCGCTCGGCCCGCCTGCGCTGGTTGATCAAGGAGTTGGTGTGATGAGTTCGGCGCTCCGTCATTATCAGCCCGATCCGTACCGCGAGCCGCGGCCGCAGCCGCGGACGCCACCGCCGCGGACCGATCCGCCGCCCGAGCGTCGGGCGGTGCCGATGAGTGGCCGCGAGCTGGCGCCGTTGGCGGTGATGTTCATGCTCGTCGCGGTGACCGCGGCGATGACCGTGCTCTACCTGGCGGCGTTTGCCACCGGCGTCGGCCAGTCGCGGCGCGAACAGGCGCTCGAGCAGGAAATCAGCCAGACGCTGAACGACACCTGGCAGCTTGAGTCCGAGGTCGAGGGGCTTGGGCGGCGCAACCGGATCGAAGCCGAGGCGACGCGACTCGGCCTGGTGCGCGTCGCACCGGCGGCCGTCGATCGCCTCGAACTGCCGGGCGAGCTGTACCAGCCCGAGCTGGACACGGTCGACCTGAGCGCGGTGCCCGCCGGAGCCGAGCCGTACCGTTCCGGCGGCTAGTCAGAATGCGGGAGATGCCGGTGCGGCGCAGGCGACAAGCGGTCGAGCGAGGGCGGCTGGCGTGGACCGTGCTGCTCTTTGCCGGCCTGCTGCTGACCGCCGCGGGCCGCCTCGGTTGGATGCAGGTGCTCGGCCGGCAGCACTACCTCAACCCGCAGGACGTCACTTATACCCGCAGCTACGAGCTGCCGGCCGGCAAAGGCGAGCTGCACGACCGCCGCGGCCGGCCGCTGGCCCGCTCGATCGAGTCGGCCTCGGTGGCGGCCAACCCGCACCTGGTGCGCCAGCCCGAGCGGTTGGCCGCGCAGCTCGAACCGCTGCTCGGCGTGCCACGCGACGAGCTCGCCGCGCGGCTCACGCGCCGCTGGCGACGAGTCATGCTCCGGCGTGGCGTGAGCCAGGCCATCGAACAGGCCTTGGCGCCGCTGGTGGCTCGCGGCGTGGTCAAGATCGAAAACGCCTCGACCGAGTCGCTGTTCACCCTATTCGTCTTCCCGCGCCAGTTCCAGGCCTCGCCCGACGAGCGGGTGCGGCTGGCCGCCATCCTCGGCCGGCGGCCGTCCGACCTCGAGGCGGTGCAGGGCTCGCCCGCCGAGTGCCTGCCGTTGGCCACCGGGCTCGACGGCGCTTCGGCCGAGCGGATCGATCGCCTCGGCCTGACCGGCCTGCTGGTTCAGCAGGATGCGCGGCAGCCGACACGGGTCGCCTATCTCGAGCCGCGCGACGCGTCGATCATCGTCGAGCCCTACCCGGTCGAGCGCAATGGCGTGCGCGAGGTGGCCTGGACGGCCCGCTTGCGCGACGAAGTTTGGCAGGCGCTCGAGCCGCTCTGGGCCGACGTCGGAGCGCCATCGAAGGAGGCCGTCGAGAGCCGCCTGCGATGCCGCTTCGTCTACCTCGCGCGCGAGCTGCCGCTGGAGCAGGGCGCCGAGGTCGAGCGCCTGATCGCCCGCCATCGCCTGGAGTCGGTGTTCGTCTTGCGCGAGTATACGCGGGCCTATCCGCAGGGCGACACGGGCCGCGAGTTGCTCGGCCGGACCGATGTCGACGAGCGCGGCATCGCCGGGCTCGAGGCGATGTACAACCAGGTCGTCACCGGTGTGCCGGGCTCCCGCAAAGTGACCATCAGCGCCAGGGGCGTACCGATCCAGCAGGAGGGCGAGGAGCGCATCGAGCCGGTGCATGGCAAGCATGTCGAGCTGACCATCGATGCGGTCATCCAGGGCTACGCCGAGGAGGCGGTGCGCGGCGCGGTGACCGAGTTCGACGCCGACTGGGGCCTCGCGGTGGTGATCGACCCCTATCGCGGCGAGGTGCTGGCCCTGGTCGACATCGCCAACGCGACGCATGATGCGGAGTACGAGAACCGGCCGATGACCCTGGCCTTCGAGCCGGGCAGCATCATCAAGCCGATCGTCGTCGCCGGGGCGATCGACCAGAGCGTGGTCAGCGCGCGCGATGTGTTCGCCTGCAACAGTGTCTACCAGGTCGGCCGCCACTCGCTCCACTGCATCGACCGCCATGGGCCCGAGACCGTTGCCGAGGCGGTGCGCGATAGCTGCAACATCGCCCTCATCCAGGTTGCTCAGCGGATGGGCCAGCAGCGGCTCGACCGGACCTTCACCACTTTCGGCCTGCTTGGCCGCACCGGTCTCGGCCTGCCGGCGCACGAGGCGGCCGGGTCGATCTTCACCAACGACCCGGCCGGCCTGTGGAGCCCGTCGAAGATTGCCACGGTGTCGTACGGCAAGGGCATCCAGGTCTCGGCGGTCGGACTGGCCCGCGCCTACGCGGCGGTGGCCAACGGCGGCGTGCTGCCGACGCTCCACCTCGAACGGCGCATCCTCGACCGCGACGGACAGGTGATTGTCGAGCGGTTGCCGCGCAGCGGCCCGCGCATCCTCTCGGCGGCCACCGCCGCCGAGGTGCGCCAGATGCTGCACGACGTGGTGCATGACCGCGAGGGCACTGGCCGCGCGGCGGCCAGCGAGCTGTATGAGGTCGCCGGCAAGACGGGCACGTCGATTGCCTATGCCACGCAGACGCAGCGGGTGGTCTCGTTCGCCGGGTTCGCGCCCTACGACCAGCCGCGGCTGGTCTGCCTGGTCTCGGTCGGCGAGCCGCGCGTCGGCCGCCGCTGGGGCGGCACGACCTGCGGCGCGGCCTTCCGCGACATCATCGATCGCTCGTTGCAGTACCTCGGCGTGCCGCCGACGGGGATGGGAGTCGCCGAGCGATGACGCTAGGGGAGTTGACCGCGGGCATCATCGAGCCCGGCGGAACGGGAGCTGGTGAGGTGAAAGCGGTCACCGCAGATTCGAGGACGGTTGAGCCGGGGTCGCTGTTTGTCGCCCTGCCCCGCCGGCCCGAGGCCGGGTTCCGCCACGACGGCCACGATTACATCGGCGAGGCGGTCGCCCGCGGCGCCGTGGCGGTGGTCGCCTCGGACCGCGCCAAGGCCCTGCCCGCCGCCGGCGACGTGCCGGTCATCCTGTGCGACGACCCGCGCGCCGTGCTGCCGCGCCTCGCCGCGCGGTTCCATGGCGACGCCAGCCAGCGCCTGCGGCTGGTCGGCGTCACGGGCACCAACGGCAAGACCACCACCACTTACCTGCTCGACCAGATGCTCCGCGCGGTCGGCTGGCGAACCACGCTGGTCGGCACGGTCGAGACCCGGCTCGGCGACGAGGTGCGGCCGGCGGTGACCACCACGCCCGACCCGGTCAGCCTACAGGAGCTGTGGCGCGAGGCGGCCGACGCGGGCATCACCGGCGGCTGCATGGAGGTGAGCAGCCACGCGCTCGATCAGCACCGGGTCGACGGCACGCGGTTCGAAATCGCGGTGTTCACCAACCTGAGCCAGGACCACCTCGATTACCACCGCGACCTGGAGGACTACTTCGCGGCCAAGGCCCGCCTGTTCGCGCCCGACGCGCACGGCTGGGCCCCACGGGCGGTGGTCAACCTGGACGATCCCTACGGCCGGAGGCTGCTCGAAGGCCGGCTGCGCGAGCCGGTCACCTACGGCACCGCCGTCGGGGCGATCATCCGCGGCAGCGAGCTGCGCTGCGACGCGAAGGGCGCGACCTTCCGCGTCACCACGCCGGTGCAGTCGTGGGAGCAACGCATCGGCCTGCCCGGCGAGTACAACGTCAGCAACGCGCTGGCGGCCCTGGCGGCGGCGTGGGCCCTGGAGCTCGACCTGGCCACCGCCGCCGCGGCGCTGCGACTGGCCGGCGGCGCACCCGGGCGGCTTGAGGCGGTCGACTGTGGCCAGCCGTTCAGCGTGCTGGTCGACTATGCGCACACGCCCGACGCATTGGACAACGTGCTGCGTGCGGCGCGGGGCTTCTGTGCCGGACGGCTGATCTGCGTGTTCGGTTGTGGCGGTGATCGTGACCGCACCAAGCGCCCGCGGATGGGCCGCATCGCCGCCGAACTGGCCGACCTGGTGGTGGTCACCTCGGACAATCCACGGACCGAGCGGCCCGAGGCGATCCTGAGCGACATTCTGTCCGACATCGACGGCGGCGCCGGGTTGATCGTGGAGGTCGACCGCCGGGTGGCCATCGGGCTGGCCATCGAGCGCGCCGAGCCGGGGGACGTGGTCCTCATCGCAGGGAAGGGGCATGAAGACTACCAGATCATCGGGACCACGAAGCATCCGTTCGATGACCGTCAAGTGGCCCGGGAGTGGCTCGAGCAACGTGGCTGACTGGGCTTGGACCAGCGGCCTGGCCGCCGAAGCCGCCGGCGCGACGCTGCGCGGGCCGGGCGACCTGGCCCTGACCGGCATCGTCACCGACTCGCGCCGAGTCGAGCCGGGCAACCTGTTCGTCGCGCTGCGCGGCGAAGTCCACGACGGTCACGCGTTCGTCGACGCCTCCTGGGCCGCCGGTGCCGCCGCGGTGATGGTCGAACACGAGCTGGAGCCGCCCGCCGGCCAGGCCGTGCTGCGGGTCGCCGACAGCCTGCTCGCCTACGGCCACCTGGGCCGCTTCCGCCGCGACCGTTACGACGGGCTGGTGGTCGGCATCACCGGCTCGGTCGGCAAGTCGAGCACCAAGGAGTTGTGTGGCGAGGTGCTCGCCGCGGCGATGCCGACCGCGCGCAGCCGCTCGAGCTACAACAACGAGGTCGGCCTGCCGGCGACGCTGCTCGAGCTGCGCGACGATCAGCGCGCGGTGGTCCTTGAGCTGGCCATGCGCGGGCTCGGGCAGATCGCCTACCTGGCGGCGATCGGCCGGCCGCAGATCGGCGTGATCACCAACATCGGAGTGTCGCACGTCGGCGTCGTCGGCTCGCGCGAGCGAGTCGCCCAGGCGAAGGGCGAGCTGCTCGAGGCCCTCGGCCCCGACGGCGTGGCGGTGCTCAACGCCGATGATCGCCACCTGCCGCAGCTCGCCTCGCGGCACGTCGGCCGCACGCTCTGGTTCGGCCTCGAGCAGCCGGCCGACGTGTCGGCCGAGTCGATCAACCTGCGCGGCCTGGCCGGCTCGACCTTCCGCCTGCGCACGCCGCTCGGCGCGGCGCCGGTCGAGCTGGCACTGCCCGGCCGGCACTCGGTCGCCAACGCGCTGGCGGCGGCGGCGGTCGGCGTGGCGGCGGGCCTGACGCTGGCGCAGATCACCGCCGGCCTGAGCGCCGCGGCGACCTTGCCGCAGCGGATGGAGGTGCGACCACTGCCGGTCGGCGCGACTCTGATCAACGACGCCTACAACGCCGCGCCCGACTCGGTCCGCGCGGCGCTGGGCGTGCTGACGGCCGAGCCCTGCCGCGGCCGGCGGATCGCCGTGCTGGGCGACATGCTCGAGCTCGGCGCGGCCAGCGAGGTCGAGCACTTGCGCATCGGGCACGAGGCGGCGCAGGCGGCCGATGTGGTCGTCGCCGTCGGTGAGCTGGGCGCGCAGATCGCCGTCGCCGCGCGCGACGAGGGCGGCGCCGAGGTGTTGTCCGCCGCCGATCCCGAGGCCGCGGCGGCGCTGCTGCGCGGCCTGCTGCGCGACGGCGACCTGGTGCTGCTGAAGGCCTCGCGCGCGGTCGGGCTCGAGCGCGCGGTGGCCTTGTTGGAGGAGGACTGGTGAGCGACACACGGGTCGACCGGCCGCTCTTCTACGCGACGGTGATTCTGGTCGCGCTGGGCATCGTCGCGGTGTGCAGCGCCTCCTATCCGCGCGCGGCCGACGAGGCGGGCCGATTCGCGGCCATGTGGCGCCAGCTCTCCTGGGCCGGGATCGGCTTCCTGGCACTCATCGTCGCGCTCTATCTGCCGCCCGAGCTGCTCCGCTCGCCGCGGCTGGTGGCCGGCTTCGGGCTGTTTGTGCTGGCCCTGCTGGTGGTCGTGCTGCTGCCCGGCCTGGGCACCAGCCACGGACGCGGCACGGCCCGCTGGCTGATGCTCGGGCCGATCTCGGTGCAGCCCAGCGAGCTGGCCAAACTGGCGCTCTGCCTGGCCCTGGCGCTCTATTGCGCCGAGCTTCGCGACCGGCTGCGGCAACGTGGCACGCTGCTGCCGATCCTGGTCGCCGTCGGGCTGGTCTGCTGGCTCGTGCTCAAGCAGCCGCACCTCGGCGCCACGATGGTCATCGCGGCGGGCTCGCTGGTGGTGCTCTTCGTCGCCGGCGCGCGGTGGCAACATCTCGGGCTGGTGGTGCTCCTCGGCGGCCTGCTCGCCAGTTGGTCACTGGTGCGCCACCCGTACCAGATGGCCCGAGTCACCGCCTGGCTGCACCCGGAGCTGGCCGATCCGAGCGACGACGCGTACCAGTCGCTCCACTGCGCCACGGCGCTGGCCCGGGGCGGGTTGTTCGGCCGCGGCCCGGGCCACAGCATCGAGAAGTTCGACTACCTGCCCGAGTGCTACACCGACTCCATTCTGGCCGTCGTTGGCGAGGAGCTGGGCTTCCTCGGCACGCTGGCGATCCTGGCGCTGTTCGGCACCGTTGCCCAGCGCGGGCTCTACATCTCGGCCAGCCTCGGCCGGTACCACGACTGGTTCGGCGGTTACCTGGCCGCCGGCCTGACGACCATGATCTTCCTCCAGGCGATGCTCAATGTCTGGGTGACCACCGGCCTGATGCCGCAGACCGGCGTCGGCCTGCCGTTCATCAGCTACGGCGGCAGCGCCCTCTGCTGTTTCCTGTTCGAGGTCGGGCTGCTGCTCAACCTCGGTCGGCAAGTGCTCCCGCGCGACGCGCGACAGCGGCAGCACTGGAAAGGCGCGCGGCGATGAGCAGAGCGGGCCGGGTCCGTCCCTCTCGTCGGCCGCGCCGCGGGCTGATCTTGCTCTGCCTGCTCGCCGCCGGCTCGGCGGTGGCCTGGCCGCGGGTGCAGCAGCACGATGCCTTTCGGGTCGAGGTGGTCCGCCTGCACGGCTGCCCCGACGAGCTGCGCGAGGCCGTCCACGCGCGGGTCGAGCCGCTGCTCGGCCGTGACTTCTTTGCCGTCTACGCCGCGGCCGGGCGCTACACCACCGCGATTGCGGAGCTGCCCGAGATCGCTCGCGCCGAGCTGCGTTGCGTGCTGCCCGACCGGGTCGAGCTCAGCCTGCTGCCGCGCACCCCGCAGTATGCCCTGCCGGCGCCGGGCGGCTGGCTCAACGTCGACGGCGAGGGGGTGATTGTGCGGGTCACCGACCGGCCGGCCGCCGGGCTGACCCGCGTCCATGGGCTGCGACCGGCGGAGATTGCGCCGGGCAGCCGCGTCCGGGGCGTCGATTGGCTGGCGGTGACCGCCACCCGCGCCGCGGCCGACGTGGTGCTCGGCCGGCCGCCGCAGACCATTGCCCTCGATCCCGGCCCGAGCCTGCGGCTGCGCACCGCCGCGGGCGAGCTGGTCCAGCTCGGCGCGGCGACCGACCTCGAGCGCAAGCTGCAGGTCTATCAGGCGGTGCGCAACCGCCTGGCCGGGCCGGCGCGCTATGTCGATGTGAGTGTGCCCGAGGCGCCGGCCTGGGCGCCGGGCGGCTGAGGGCAGGAGATCGCGCAACCACCGCCAACCAGCCGGAGTCCAACAGAGGAAGCCGGCGGCCCGAGGGCCAGAAACGGGCGGGAAGCGTTGAGCGAGACGCCGGTCATCGTCGGGCTCGACATCGGCACCACCAAGGTCTGCGCGCTGATCGGCAGCCTCACCGACGAGCAGCGGGTCGACGTCCGCGGCGTCGGCACCGCCGCGTCGGCCGGGCTGCGCAAGGGACTCATCGTCGACACGGCGGCCACCACCGCGGCAATTGCCACCGCCGTCGAGGCGGCGCGGCAGATGGCCGAGACGGTGCTGGACGGGGCCCATGTCTACGTCGGCGTCACCGGCGACCACCTCGAGAGCGTGAACCGGCAGGGCGGCGTCGAGATCGAGCGGCCGAACGACGAGATCCTGCCCGTCGACGTCGATCGCGTCCGCGCCGCCGCCGCCGGCAGCGTGCAGGTGGGCGACCGCGAAATCGTGCTCGAGCGCGCGCGTGAGTTCGTCGTCGACGGCCGTGGCGGGATCACCAACCCGGTGCACATGTCCGGCCGCCGGCTCGAGGTCAGCCTGCACATCGTCACCGGCCAGCGCCAGTTCCTCGACCAGTTGCGCCAGGTGGTCGAGAAGGCCGACCTGCCGGTCGACAGCCTGGTCGTCCAGGCCATGGCCGCCGGTGAGGCGGTGACCGGCGCCGACGAGCGCAACCTGGGCTGCGCCGTGCTCGACTGCGGCGGCGGCACCACCGACGTCGGGGTCTTTCTCGACGGCGTGCTGGCCCACACCGCCGCGCTACCGGTCGGCGGCGCACACGTGACGTATGACCTGTCGTACGGGCTCGAATCGCCCTACCCGGTGGCCGAAGCCCTCAAGCTCGAGCACGGCTGCGCGCTGGCCGAGCTGTGCGAGCCCGGGCGACAGGTGACCTACCAGCGCGCCGACGGCGGTGAGGCGACGGTCGAGCAGTCGCTGCTGGGCGAGATCATCCAGCCGCGGATTGAAGAGCTGTTCGAGCTGCTGCTGGCCAACCTCGCCTCGGTCGGCATCGAGCCGTCGCAGCTCGGCAGCGGACTGGTCCTGACCGGCGGCGGCTCGCGGCTGGTCGGCCTGGCGCCGCTGGCCCGCAAACTGACCCAGGCGGCCGTGCGCGAGAGTGGACCGATCGAGGTCGTCGGCCACGCGGCACAGGTCGCCGGCCCGCAGTTCGCCGCCGCGGTCGGCCTGCTGCGCTGCGGGGGGCTCGACCAGCGCCGGCTGAGTGAACAGACCGACGACACATCCCTCGCGGGGCGACTCAAGTCATTCTACCGGATGTGGAAAAGCGCTTTCGATTGAGCCGCCGGAAGCGGGCGAAGTGCCGCACGCGCCGGCGCCGGGCCACTCGGGTGTGGGGCCTGGGCGTCGGCGGCGCGGTCGTCAACTGCCCCCACCCGCTACACCTCTCCCTGGCGCGGCGCCAGGGAGAGGTGAGTCACGGCCGAGGACGGCTGTGCGCTGCGATGACTCCCCTCTCCCGCGCCGCGCGGGGGAGGGGCTGGGGGTGGGGGCTGATCTGCCGGGCGCCACGATCTGGCGCAGAGTCAGGCAGCGCTTTCGGCGAAAGCGCCC
>CAYONP010000048.1:29733-42850 GCA_964405335.1 uncultured Fimbriimonadaceae bacterium | reverse complement strand
GAACCAGCCTGCCGAGCGGGACCGCAAACAGCGTTCGGAATCCGAACAACTCCACAGGAGGAAGGCGACTCCAGGGAGTCAAGTGGGGTTCGATCCCCGGGAGCCATCACGCCGTCATGCCAGCCGTGAGTGATTTCGTCCACCTCCATCTGCACACCGAATACAGCCTGCTCGACGGCGCCAGCCGGGCGAGCGAAGTGGCCCAGCGGGCGGCCGAGTGGGGCATGCCGGCGGTCGGCCTGACCGACCACGGCAACCTGTTCGGCGTGGTGCCGTTCTACCAGGCCTGCCGCGAGCAGGGCGTCAAGCCGATCCTCGGCGTCGAGGCCTACATGATCGCCGACGGCGGCAGTCGGCTCGAGCGCACCCGCGGCGGGCGCGACGGCGGCAAGTCACTCTGCCACCTGACCCTCCTGGCCGAGAACGAGACCGGCTATCGCAACCTGCTGAAACTGGTCAGCGACAGTTGGCTCAACGGTTTTTATTACAAGCCGCGCATGGACTGGGAGCTGCTCAGTCAGCACCACGACGGCCTGATCTGCATGAGTGCCTGCCTCGGCGGCGAGCTGGCCCAGTCGATCCTCAACGACGCGCCCGAGCGGGCCCGTGCGACCGCCCTGCGCTATCGCGAGCTGTTCGGGCCCGAGCACTATTTCCTGGAGCTGATGGAGCACCACACCGAGGACGACGCACGGGTCAACCGCGCTCTGGTCGAGCTGGGCCGCGAGACGGGCATCCCGCTGGTGGCGACCAACGATGTCCATTACCTCGACGAGTCGGACGCCGACCCGCAGGATCTGTTGCTCTGCATCCAGACCGGCTGCCTCCACAGCGACCCGAAGCGGATGCGGATGTCGAGCCGCGAGCTGTTCTTCCGCAGCGCGGCGCAGATGACCGAGCTGTTCGCCGACCTGCCGCCGGCGATCACCAACACCCGCGCGATCGCCGAGCGCTGCTGCGTCGAGCTGAAGTTCGGCGACCTGGTGCTGCCCGACTTCCCTGTGCCCGAAGGCCACACGCCCGGAAGCTACCTGCGTGAGCTCAGCCTCGAGCGGGTCGGGCGGTTCTACGACCCGGTCACGCCGGAGATTCGAGAGCGGCTCGACTACGAGCTGCGCGTGATCGACGACAAGGGCTACGCCGCCTACTTGCTGATCGTGTGGGACCTGATCGACTTCGCCAAGCGGCGCGGCATCCGGGTCGGTCCCGGCCGCGGCAGCGCGGCGGGCAGCCTGGTCGCCTATGTGCTGGGCATCACCGAGCTCTGCCCGCTGCGCTACGAGCTCTACTTCGAGCGGTTCCTCAACCCCGACCGGCCGTCGGCGCCCGACATCGACATCGACTTCCCGCCCGAGCGGCGCGAGGAAGTGGTCGCCTACACGATCGAGAAGTACGGCCCGAACCGCACCGCGAAGATCATCACCTTCGGCACGATGGGCGCGCGCGCGGCCATCAAAGACGTCGGGCGGGTCATGGAGGTGCCCATTCCGGCAGTCAACGACCTCACCGGGCTGGTGCCCGAGCGGGTCGGGATCACGCTCGACGCGGCGCTCGAGGAGGTCGAGGAGCTGCGCCGGCGGTATGAGAGCGATGCCCGCACCCACGACCTGATCGAGGCGGCGCGGCGGCTCGAGGGCATGGCCCGCCACACCTCGATCCACGCCGCGGCGCTGGTCATCGCTCGCGACGAGCTGACCCGCTACGTCCCGCTCTGCCGCGTCTCGGGCGGCGAGGATGTGGTCACCCAGTTCGACATGGACGCGGTCGACCAGATCGGCCTGCTCAAAATGGACTTCCTCGGCCTGCGCACGATGACCGTCATCGACGAGGCCTGCCGGATGATCCGCGAGCGCGGCGACGAGCCCGAGTTCGACGTCCGCAGCGTGCCGCTCGACGACGCCAAGACGTTCGAGTTGGTCGGCCGCGGCGACGTGGTCGGCCTATTCCAGCTCGAATCGGGCGGCTTCCAGCGCGTCTGCCGCGACCTCAAACCCGACTGCATCGACGACCTGGTCGCGCTGGTTGCGCTCTACCGGCCGGGCCCGATGGAGCGCATCCCCGAGTTCATCGCCCGCAAGCACGGCCAGAGCGCGGTGGTCTTTGCGCACCCGTTGCTCGAGCCGATCCTCCGCTCGACCTACGGGATCATCGTCTATCAAGAGCAGGTGATGGCCATCGGCCGGGCGCTGGGTGGCTTCACCATGGCCGAGGGCGATTCGATCCGTAAGGCCGTGGGTAAGAAGGACCAGGCCACCATGGCCAAGGTCCGCGAGCAGTTCATCGCCGGCTGTGCCACGCAGTCGATTCCCGCCGCGGTGGCGCAGGAGGTGATGGACCAGATCGAGGACTTCTCGCGCTACGGGTTCAACAAGGCGCACAGCGCCTGCTACGGGCTGATCGCCTATTGGACCGCCTACCTCAAGGCCAACTACCCGCGCGAGTTCATGGCCGCGCAGTTGACCAGCGTGATGGGCAACCGCGACAAGCTGGTCGGCCTGATCAACGACACCCGCGGCATGGGCATCGCCGTCCGACCGCCGTGCGTCAACACCGGCGGGGTGACGTTCGAGGTCCACGCCGACCAGATCGTCTACGGTCTGGCGGCCATCAACGGCGTCGGCGCCAACGTGGCCGAGGCGATCGTCCGCGAGCGGAAGGCCGACGGGCCGTTCGGCGACCTGTATGACCTGTGCCGGCGGACCGACAGCAAGGTGCTGCCCAAGGCCACGCTCGAGAAGCTGCTCGCCGCCGGAGCCGGCTCCTCGTTCGGGCCGCGGCGCGCGCTGCTCGAAGGCTATGAGGCGATCTTCGAGTCGGCCGCCAAGGCGCAGGCCGATGCCGCCGCCGGGCAGGGCACGCTGTTTGACCTCGACGACGAATCGACCAGCGATCTGCTGGTCCCCAAGCTCCCGCCGACCGGCGAGTACCCGGCCGATCGCCTGCGCCAGCTCGACACCGACTATCTTGGCCTGGTGCTGTTCGAGGATCCGCTCGACGCGGTGCACAAGGCGCTGGCCGGCTGCGAGCTGGAGCTGACCCGGGCCAACACGCTGGCCGAGCTGCCGCCCGAGACACCCGTGGTGCTCGGCGGCATGTTGGATGAGTGCGTGCCGTTCGTCACCCGCAAGGGCAACACCATGGCCCGCGGTCGGCTGCTCGATGTCAGCGGCCCGGCCTCGCTGGTGCTCTTCCCACAGGTCTACGAGAGCGCTGGCGAGCTTGCCCGGCAGGGCCGCGTGGTGATCGTGATTGGCAAGACCGAGGCGGCCGACGCCCGCCGCGGCGGCGCCAGCGTGTTGGTCGACCGACTGCTGCCCCCCGACGAGTGGAAACGAGCCAAGCGCAATGCCGCCAGCGCGAAGAAGGCGCAGGCGGCGGCGCCACCCCCGCCGCTGCGTGAGGCGCCGGCCAACGGCGCAACGAACGGCCGGCCGGCGCCCGAGCCGGAGGTCCAGTTGCTCGACGTGCGGCTGCAGGTCGGCGACGGGCTGACTACCCGGCTGGCCGATGTGGCCGGCGCGCTACGCCGGCATCTCGGCACCACGCCGGTGATGCTGTGGCTCGATCACGAGGTCGACTTCCGCCGGCTGCACCTCGGCGGCGAGTTCCGGGCCGCCTGGAGCCCCGCCCTGGAGGCCGAGCTGCAGGCGATCGACGGCTGCACCGTCACCGCGCGCTGATCGACTCTGCCTGGCAACCTTGATGCACGGCAAGCCGCCGCGCCGCCGATCGGTTCGGAGCGCGGGCGTCCCCGCCCGCTATGGTCGGGCGCGGTCGCCGAACGCGCCGAAGCCGGCGGTCCACGGGCAGGGCGCGGTCGCCGAACGCGCCGAAGCCGGCGGTCCACGGGTAGGGCGCGGTCGCCGAACGCGCCGATGCCGGTGCCCGGTCCGGAGCGCGGGCGTCCCCGCCCGCCCGATTTGGTGCGGCGGCGGACAGCGGCCGGGGACGGCCGCGCTCCGTGGCTCGCTCCGGGACGCCGGCGGTCCGTTCGGCCGCCAGAACGAGGACAGGGCGGATGACCACCGGGCTCATCACACACAACGACTATCTGTTGCACGACAATGGTCCGTTCCATCCCGAGCGGCCGAACCGCCTGCGCGCGATCTGGGAGGCGCTCCACACCGCTGGGCTGTGGGACCGGCTCGACCACCTCGCCCCGCGCGAGGCGACCGAGTCCGAGGTGCTTGCGGTGCACGACCCGCGGTACGTCAACGCCGTGCGGCGCATCGCCGAGCAGGGCGGCGGCGCGCTCGACGCCGACACGCCGATCGGCGCCGAGAGCTACCGCGTGGCGCTGCTCTCGGCCGGCGCCGCGCTGGTCGGGCTCGAGGCGCTTCTCGACGGCACGCATAGCAACGTCTTTGTCGCCAGCCGTCCGCCCGGCCACCACGCGCGGCCGAACCAGGGCATGGGCTTCTGCCTGTTCAACAACGCGGCGATTGCCGCCCGCGCGGCGCTTGCCCGCGGGCTGGGGCGGGTGTTCATCCTCGACTGGGACGTGCACCACGGCAACGGCACGCAGGACGCCTTCTACGACGACGGCCAGGTCTTCTTCCTCTCGCTCCACCAGACCAACTTCTACCCCTTCACCGGCTACGAGGACGAGACCGGCGAGGGCGAGGGCGAGGGCACGAACCTCAACCTGCCGCTGCTCGCCGGGCGGCAGAACCGGCACTACCTGGAGCTGATCGAGGGTGTCGTGCGCGACGCCGTCCGCGCGTTCGAGCCCGAGCTGATCATCCTCTGCGCTGGCCAGGACATCCATGAGAACGATCCGCTGGGCGGCATGAGGGTGACCGGCCCCTGCTTCGGCACCATGACCCGCCGCGTGCTCGACGTCGCCGCCGAGGTCTGCGCCGGCCGGCTGCTGGTCTGCCTCGAGGGCGGCTACGATTTGGACGGACTGAGCGAGGGAGTGAACGCGATCATCGCGGCGATGCTGGGCGATGCCGAGGGATCGCCGGCGTAACGCCGCCGCCAACGGCGCGGCCGGTTCGGTCGCCACGCCGGGCGGTCCGGGGTCCCACGCCGGGCGGTCCGGGGTCTCATGCCGGCCGGTCGGCGCGCGCAGCGCGCCGCTACGATGGGTGCGTCGTGGTTGGTCGGGTTGCGCGGCTGCGGCGACTGATCACGCGCCGGCCGACACGAGTTCCGATGGCCGAGATCAGCTCGTCCTGACCGGTGTAGTCGGCGTCGACCAGGAGGGGCAGGCCGGTGGTGATGATCAGCGTCAATGGATGGTGTCTCATGGAGTACACAGCGTCCATCTTGGCCGCCACATGATGCACCATCAGCGCGAGCGTGCCGCTAACGAACACAGCGGCCAACGTGCCGATACCGCGCTCGAGGAAGTAGATCGGTGCCGGCACCAGGAGCAGGGCGAGGCCGAACACCGGCCAGACCCGGCGGTCGATGACCACCACCCGTCGCATCTCGCTCCAGGGTGCCTGCCGCCAGGCGAGCAGGCTGCGCATCGAAAGCCCGTCCGGACAGACCTCGATCCGCCGCCACTTGACGGCACGGTACAGACCATACTGCAGGAGCATCGCCGCTGCGACTGCGCAGCCCGTCAAGATGCCGCCGTCCGACAACCAGTAGAGTCGTTCGTTCCATTGGAAGCTGAGTGAGTCCAAGGCGGTGAGGCTGAGACCGGCCAGCACCGCGGCGAAGACGATGGCGTCGCTGAGCAACACCTGTGGATCGAGCCGGTGAACGGACAACGCCCGATTGACGTTGCGGCTGTGCGGCAACTGGCCGCAATGCGTGCAGACCATCGCGTCGGCGTGGACCGACTCGCCGCAGTACACGCAGTAGACCCACTCGGCCGCCTGCAGACCAGGATGAGCCTCGAAAACCTCGACGTCGCGACGCGGTCGCTCGACGGGCAGGGCCGCCTCCATGCTCTCCAGCCGGCCTTCCTCGCACCACACGCCGAGGCAAGTCGGACAGGTGGCGACCGTCTGCTCGACCGCCGTTGCCCACGCCGTCTCGCGCAGCTTGGTCCGGCAACACGGACAGCACCCATCCCCCTCCAGCGTCGCCAGTCCTGCGCTGAACTCGTGCTCGATCGCCCGCAGCGCCTCGCCGGGCAGGCTGGCCGCCGCCTCGATGCCGTCGCGCTCGAACCAGACCCCGCCGCAGGCCTGGCAGCCGTGCACCGTGACATCGCCCACCGCCCAGGGCACCAGCTGGCCGCCGCAGGTTGGGCAGGTCAGGTCGCTGGTCATCGCCGTCCCCACACGATCTGCCGATGCTCTACCCCCGTCGTGTTCGCGCCAAACGCGTTCAGCGTGCGCGGTCGAGCTGGTCCTGGATGGTGTCGATCAGCTCGGCGTGGCCGGCGATGTCGGGGCCGAGCCAGGCATAGTCAGGATTGCAGCGGAGCAGCAGCAGCCCGCGGCGGACGTTGCGGAAGGGGATGATCTCGAACCGGCCAAACTCCTGCAGTGCCGCGGTGGCCAGTCCCGCGAAGATGGCGAACTCGATCGCAGCGACCGGATCGGCGCCAGCATAGCACATCGGCAACGCAATCGCCCAGACCGGTGGCAGTGGCGGCAGGTCGATCACCGCCCCCTCTTCGATCTGTCTCCAGGCGACTCGCCGCCGGCGGAGCGGCGCGCGGAACTCGATGCCGTCATTGTCGACGATCACGCGGTACGGGCGCCACAGCCGGCGGGCGACGTACCAGCCGGGGACCAGGATCGCGATGGCCGCGCGCAGGTCGGGCCCGAACAGCCAGCGCGCCGGCTCGTTGAAGTCGCAGAAGCCGATCCAGCCGAGCAGCGCGACGGCGGCCACCGAGATGAGCTCTGAAGCGAGCCGCCAGAGGCTCAGCCGGCCGGCCCGGAAGACCGGCCGCCCGGCGGCGCGCAGCAGGCCGTGGCAGTGCTGGCAGCGGTCCAGTTCGGCCGGGTTCCAGGCGTCGCACCAGGGGCAGCGCAGGCGCCGCGGCAGCGGCTCGGGCGGGCTGCCGTCGAGCCCGCCGCCGCAGCAGTCGCAGTGCTCCTGCTCGGCGACGCAGCGCTCGCCGCAGTGCGGGCAGGCGACCGTCTCGAGGCGGAAGGCGGCCAGCTCGTCGTCGACCGCCCGGCCGGGCCGGCGCGGGCGATCGGCCGGCAGGGCCGCCTCGATCCGCGCCAGGTCGCCCTCGGCGCAGAGGATCCCGCGGCAGGTGGGGCAGCCGCGGAGCTCGACGGCAGGAGCCTGGTGCCAGTGCAGCCGCACGAGCGGCGTGCCGTCGACCGGGCACCGGCCGTCGCCCTGGCCGCCGCCCAGGCCGGTGCCGAACTCGCGCTCGACGGCGCCGAGCGCCTCGCCCTCCAGCTCGCCGGCGGCCTCGATCCCACCGCGCTCAAACCAGACCGAGCCGCAGGCATGGCAGCCGGTCAGCGGCACCTCGCCGACAGCCCAGGGCGTCAGGTCGCAACCGCAGGCGGGGCAGGTGCGGGTCACGCCGGTCAGCGTCTGCCACGCGTCGACCTTCATCGTGCCGGCCCCTGTTGCGCCGATTGTCGTGCATTGGGCGCGGCAGTGTCAAATCGCCGGCCGGGTCGTCAACCCAGCCGCAGCTTGACCTCCTTGACCTCGGGGTCGTCGGCCACGTTGGTGATTTCGAAGCCGAAGCTGCGCGCCAGGCCGAGCATCGCCTGGTTGTCCTTCAGCACCTGGCCGATGATCAGCGGCGTGCCGCGGCTGGTCAGGTAGCGGATCATCTTCTCCAGCAGCGCGTTGCCCAGGCCAAGGCCCTTCATGTCGCTGCGCACCACGATGGCGAACTCGGCGGTCTCGTTGTCGGCGTCGAGCACCGCGCGGACGACACCGACGGTCTCGGTCGGCCCGTCGCCGGTCTTGCGCGCGATGAAGGCCATCTCACGGTCGTAGTCGATCTGCGTCAGGCGGGCCATCTGCGAGTGCGGGAAGTCGCGCACCAGGCCGAAGAAGCGGAACCGGATGTCCTCGGGCGTCAGCTTGGCGACGAAGTCCTGGTGTGCCGGCTCGTCCTCGGGGCGGATCGGGCGGACCAGCAGCTCGAGCCCCCCTTCGATGGTCACCCGCTCCTCGAGCTCCTTGGGATACGGCCGGATGGCCAACCGCTGCGGGCCGCTCAGCGCACTCGGTTCGACCCGGATCCGCGCATCGAGCGCCAGCACGCCTTTCGAGTCGGCGAACAGCGGGTTGATGTCGAGCTCGACCACCTCGGCCAGGTCGGTGACCAACTGGCTGACCTGGATCAGCGTCTGGCAGATGGCGTCGAGATCGGCCGGCGCCTCGTCGCGATAGCCCTGCAGCAGCTTCGAGATGCGGGTCCGGCTGATCAGCTCGCGCGCCAGGACCATGTTCAGCGGCGGCAGCGCCACGGCCCGGTCGCCGATCACTTCGACTGCCTTGCCGCCCTCGCCGAACAGCATCACCGGCCCGAACGTAGCATCGTTGGCCACGCCGACAATCAGCTCGTGCGCGCCCGGCCGGCGGGCCATCGACTGCACCGTGAAACCGGTCACCTGCGCCTCGGGCTGGAGTTTGGCCACGCGCGCGAGCATCTGCTCGCAAGCCGTGCGCACCGAGTCGCGGGTTTCGAGATCAAGCACCACGCCGCCGATGTCGGATTTGTGCGTGATGTCGGGCGACATGATCTTGATCGCCACGGGAAACCCGATCTCGGCGCCGATGCGCACCGCGTCGTCGGCCGTGGCGGCGATCTGCGTCTCGACAATCGGCACGCCGTAGGCCGCCAGCACGGCCTTCGATTCGGCTTCGCTCAAGATCTTGCGGCCGGCCGCCATGGCGTTCTGAATCACCAGCCGAGCGGTCGAGGTGGCCGTGCGCACGTTCTCCGGCTGCCGCTCGGGCGTCTCCATCAGGAGCTCTTGGTTGCGGTAGAAGCGGACCACGTGCATGAACCCGCGCACCGCCCGGTCGGGCGTCGAGTAGGTCGGCAGCCCGGCCTCGCGGAACATCTCCCGCGCGCGCGCCGCGGCAATCGGGCCGAGCCAACTGGTCAGCACGTTGCGGTTGGTCTTCCGGCAGGTCTCGATCACCGCCTGCGCCGCCTCGTTCGCATCGGCCACCGCCACCGGCACGTGCATGACCAGCACGCCGTCGACGGCCTTGTCGGCGAGCAGAATGCCCAGCGCCTCGGCATACCGTTTGCCCGGCGCGTCGCCGATGATGTCGACCGGGTTCGCCTTCGACCAGGTCGGCGGCATCACCTGGTCGAGCTGCTCGATCGTCTCAGCCGACAGCTCAGCCAGCTTGCCGCCCGCCTCGATCAGCGCGTCGACGGCCATCACGCCCGGCCCGCCGCCGTTGGTCAGCACGGCCAGGCGATCGCCGCGCAGCGGTTTCGAGCGGCCGAGCGTCTGCACCGCGTCGAACAGCTCGTCGATCTCGTAGACGCGCAACATGCCGGCCCGGCGGAAAGCAGCGTGGTAGACGTCGTCGGCGCCGGCCAGCGCGCCGGTGTGGCTGGCGGCGGCCTTGGCGCCCTCCTCGAACCGGCCCGATTTAACCACCAGCACCGGCTTGTTGCGCGCCGCCGCCCGCGCCGCCGACATGAACTCGCGCACATTGTCGATCGACTCGACGTAGAGCAGAATCGAGCCGACGGCCGGGTCGCTGCCGAGCTGGTCGAGCACATCGCCGAAGTCGACATCGGCAATGTCGCCCAGCGACAGGAAGTGGCTGAAGCCGATGCCCTGCGAGTTGGCGTAATCGAGCACGGCGGTGGTCAGCCCGCCCGACTGGCTGACGAAGGCGATCCGGCCGGGCAGGCAGTCGGTGTGCGAGAAGCTGGCGTTGAGCCCGATGCCCGGCACAATCAACCCGAGGCAGTTGGGGCCGAGCACGCGTAGTTGGTGCTTCGCCGCGATGGCGACCAGCTCGTCCTGCAGTGTCCCGCCGTCAGTGCCCGGGTTGCTCGACAGCCCGGCGGTGATGACCACCGCGGCGCGCGTGCCGCGCCGGCCGAGTTCGTCAATCAAAGCCGGCACCGTCGCCGGCGGAGTGCAGATGACGGCCAGGTCGGGGACGCGCGGCAGCTCGGCGACGGAGTGGTAAGCGAGCACGCCGTGGATGGCGTCGTACTTGGGGTTGATCGGCATGATCGGCCCGCGGTACCCGCCCTGCAGCAGGTTGCGCATGACCACCGAGCCGACACTGCGCTCGCGGTTCGAGGCACCAACCACACAGACCGACGTCGGCTCGAACATCGCGTGCAGATTGCGGACGCTCACCAGACTGCTCCCCTCATCCCCGCCAACCGGTACCGTGACGCGGCGACCGGCAAACCAACACGGCGGGCGTTACCGCCCGCCGTGTTCAACGTCTTATCCGTCAGGGTCAGTGGATCGGGTCGTTCCCCGTGCCATCGACCCCACCGCCGCCGGGCGGCAGGTGGCCCGACCCGGCGCCGGGGCCGGCCCCCGCGCCAGGGCCGTAGAGCGGTGTGCCGGCCGGCGCGCCGGTCGGCCGATCGCTGAACGGGATGACCTTGATCTTGACCGTCGCGCGCCCGTCCGCCTTCAGCTCGTCGGTGTCCTTGACGGTGACCGTCACGGTGTAGTCACCCGGCTTGACGTAGAGGTGGGTCGAGAACGGCGTGTCGCTCTCGGTGATCTCGCCGTCGCCCCAGTCCCAGACGTACTTGAGGATGCTCAGCCCGCTCTCGAGCACGGTCTGAAGCTGGAACTCCTCGCCGGCAATCGCCTGCTGGATCTCCGCCCCGAGGATCTCGGGCTCGAGCGGCACTTCGTCGGCCACCATGCGCATCATGCCGATGTAGAACTCGTCGGTCGTGTCGCCGAAGATGGCGATCCGCTCGAGGCGCGTCGGCACCCGCTCGGAGATGTTGATCATCTCCGTCACCGGGATGAACACCCGCGTCCAGCCCGGATTGACCTCGTACTGCCAGTCGAAGTAGAAGTCCTCGACGACAATCGGGCCGCGGTCGGTGTAGAGCACCAGCCGCAGGCTGCGCGTCTTCGGCGGCTGCTTCGCGCCGGTGGCGGTCATGCCGGGCCCCATGCCCGGGCCGAGGCCCGCGCCCGGGCCCTCGTTCATGATCCCCGCGTCACCCTCGCCGAAGTCGGTGCCGGTGCCCAGACCGCCCACGCCGGGGGGCGCACCGGTCGGGCCGAAGCCGGGCAGGCCGGGACCCGCCACGCCACCGCCGCCACCCGAGCCGAGCAGGCCGGGACCACCGGCCATGCCGCCAGGCCCAGGAGGCGCGCCGGGACCAATCCCACCGCCGGCCGAGCCGGGCATCGGCAGACCGCCCGAGCCACCGGCCACGCCGGGGCTACCGGGCCCGAAACCGGCGCCGGCCGAACCGGGCATGGGCAGGCCGCCCGAGCCGCCGGGCATGCCGGGCCCACCGGGCCCGAAGCCCGCGCCGGCAGAGCCGGGCATCGGCAGGCCGCCGGGTCCGGGCATGCCCGAGCTACCGCCGGGGCCGGTCAGACCGCCGGTGGTCGCCGTGGTGTCGGGGAAGAAGTAGACATCGAACTGCAGGTAGCTGATCTCGGGCTTCTCGAAGTAGAGACCGATCTCGGGCGGGTTGGCGAAGTCGATCCGCCCGCCGCGGTAGAAGCCGTCGGTGTAGACCAGCAGCGAGTTCAGCCCCTGGACGATGCCGTACTCGGTCTCCTCGATGATCCCGCTGCCCCAACTGCCGAGCGTCGGCTGGAACGGATTGCCCTCCGTGTCGCCGGCGTAGAGCATGAGCGGGTTCAGCTCGGGGATGTTCTCGTGATCGAACGCATCGGTCGGCTTGCGCTCACCCTCGAGTTCGGTAATCTGCGCCTGCAGCCGCTTCAGCTCCATGAAATCGGCGCCCTGGTCGGCCAGCAGACGCTGCAGCCGGTCGCCGCCGAAACCCATGCCGCCGGCCGCGCCGCCCGCCGGCGGGCCGCCGAACGTCGTGCCGGTGTCGCCCTCGCCAGCCGGATTGTCGACGCCGACGTCACCCTCGTTGCCGGTGCCGCCCTCGCCGGCCGGGCCGGTCGGCTGCGTCGGCTGCGTCAGGCGCAGGCGCTCGATCTCTTTCGAGCGCTCCTTCATCCGTTCGAGAATCGCTGTCATGCGCCGGCGCAGGCGCCGGATCTCCTCGGCGTTCGGGTTATCCGCGCCGCCGGCCGCCGCGCCGCCGTCCAGGCCGGCAATCTGCGCCTGCACGTCGCGGAGCGTGTTCTGCCAGCGCTCGAGCTGACCGGTGATCGCCGTCCGGCGTTCCTCGTCAAGCTGACCGGCGAGCAGCTCCTCGGCCGTCGAGATGTTCTCCTGCAACTGCGTCTCGCGCGCACGCAGCTCCTGGAGCCGCTCCTGGTCGGTCTGAACAGGCGCGGCCGGAGCGCCGACCACCGGCACGGCGGCCAGCACGCAGAACGCCACGAACCAGGTCTTGACAAACTTGTAAAACATCACGCTTACCTCTCTGAGCCGACCTGCTCGCCGGCCGGTCCACGGTGACCGCCGCGACGCCCGGGTCACGAGCGCATTACCCAGGCCGGGCGGCAACCGTTTACCGCCGCCGATTATCGCATATCGCGCGCCGCGCCGCAACCGCTGCGCGGAGCCGGGAGCGCTCCATGGTAGGGGCCGGCGTCGTGGACCCGCACTGAAGTACGGGTCTGGCAATGCCAAACCCGCCCACAGGGCGGGTTTCGTCCCCGTGGCCACGGGTCTCAACCCGTGGCTATACCGGATCCGACGCAGGCGCTCCGAGCCGTGTAGGCCAACCCCGTCGCGCCCGCCGGATGGCCGTCACGGTGCTGGCCAGGCGGGTCGGCAAGCGCCTCGCCAGCCGGAACCGCCGGTTGGCGCGTCCGGTTCGGCCGGCCTTACGAAAAAACTGCCTGCATGTAACGAGGATCTGAACTAGACTAGGGGGAATATCGTCCGTCGATGGCGGTGACGAGATAAAAAGGCCCCGAACCGACCGGTCCGGGGCAGGGGACGGAACCCTGGGGGTCCGTCAGGCTATGGGTTGGAGAGTGGCTGGACGGGGCTCTCTGCCGCGGTGGTACCGTGGCGTCGAACTCGCCAAGCCGCTGGTTCCAACACTGGGGACGCTCCGAGCGTTCCCAGGTTCAGAAAAAAGAGCGCGGATCCTCAGATC
>CAYONP010000048.1:0-29723 GCA_964405335.1 uncultured Fimbriimonadaceae bacterium | reverse complement strand
GTGTCCCTTGTTTCACAAAAACGGGGGGGCCACCACCCTTCCGCCCGGGGCCCGTCCCCCACGCCCCGGGCGCCGTCGACTCTTGCGCGGGACGATCAGCTCTCCGAGACGGGTGGCGCCTCCGCTTCAGCAGCCGGATCGATCACCTCGACCTCGCTCTCGGCCGGAGCCTCGGGCTTATGCATGTCGCACGCCTCGGCGTCCATCTCGCCCGACGGGCAACACCCATCGGCGGCCGCCGACGCCGTCTCGCCCGAGTAGGGGCAGCCGGCCGCGGCCTCGTCGACCGCCACCGATGCGCCGCTGAACGCCGCCGGCTCCGCCGGCGCGGCCATGCGAGTCAGCGCGTAACCCACCGAAGCGACCAACACCAGGCCGAAGATCGTCACGAGCGCTCGTTGCTGCATGATGTCCTGTATCCTTGGCGCGCCCGCGGGGCGTGCACCAGGCTCCAAAGAGCCCCCGGCTACCAATCGGTTCCCCGATCCCGCCGCGGTCGCCGCCACCATTATAGGTCCCAGCCGCCTAACGGGTAATCGGCCCCCGAGGCAGGAGCCGGCAAGCGTGGATCTCGTCTGCCGCGCGAGAACTCAAACCGTAACTCAATCCGCCGTAGCCTGCGGGGCCGAGCTGGTCGGCATCGCCCCGGCCGAGGCGCCGCCGCGGTTCGACGCCTATCGGCAAGCGATCGAACTCGGCTGGCACGGCGAAATGGGCTACCTGGCCCGGTCCGACGCGATGGCCAAACGGGCCGGGCCGGCGCTGCTGCTGCCCGGCGCGCGGTCGATCGTCTGCCTCGCCTTCGCCTACGGAGACGGTCGGGACGACCCGCCGGCCGGCGCCGGCGAGGGGCGGATCGCGCGTTACGCCCGCAACGTCGACTATCACGAACTGCTGCCGGAGCGGTTGGCGCCGCTGCTCGAGACCATCCGCGAGCTCGGCGGCGAGGCCCGGCTGTGCGTCGACAGCGCCGCCGTCTGCGAGGTCGCCCACGCCGCTCGCGCCGGGCTGGGTTGGATCGGCAAGCACACGCTGCTGCTCCACCCGCGGCGTGGGTCGTGGCTGCTCCTGGCCGAGATCTTGACCACGCTCGAGCTGGCGTTCGACGAGCCGCTGCCGGATCGCTGCGGGAGCTGCACGCGCTGCCTCGATGCCTGCCCCACCGCGGCGTTTCCTGCGCCCTATCGACTCGACGCCCGGCGTTGCCTCTCGTACCTGACCATCGAGCTGCGCGACGCGGTGCCGGAGCAGCTCCGCGGCGAGGTGGCCGAGTGGCTGTTCGGCTGCGACATCTGCCAGGAGGTCTGTCCGTACAACCAGCGCTTCGCCGCGCCGGCGGCCCTGCCCGAGCTGCGCGGCGGGCGCCTGCCCGCGACGCTGCCGCTGGCCGAGCTGGCCGAGCTCGACGAGGAGTCGTTCCGCCGCGCCTTTGGCGACACCGCGCTGTGGCGGACCAAGCGGCGCGGCCTGTTGCGCACGGTCTGCCTGTTGCTCGCCGGCCGGGGCGACGAGCCCTCGCGCGCGGTGCTGGCCAAGCTGCTGCACGATGCCGAGCCGCTGGTCCGCGAACATGCGGCCTGGGCGCTCGGCGGTGACGCCGAGGGATAAAGGCGGCGGGTTCCGGGCCGATGGAAACGAGGAGTGGATTCACTCCGCCGCGGCGGCGCGGAACGGTCGGTGCAGCCATGATAGCAGTCGAACCCCGGGAGCAGCGGATGGACCTGGCCAAGCGGCTCGAGGCCGCCTGCCTGCCGTTGATGGAGGACTGGCTGTCCGACATCGACGTGATGGGCAGCGACGAGCTGCGCGCGGTGCCCGAGGACGACCTGCGCATCCATGCCTTCATGCTGGTCCGCAAGGTGATCGAGTTCGTCGCCCGCGAGATGGGCGCCGAGGTCAGTCTGGACAAGGGCCGCGAGGATTTCCGTGACCTGTTCTACAGCGCCGCCTGCCTGGTCGTCGACGCGATCGACAACCAGGTCGACTACACCGCCGGGCGGTCTGAGCGGGTGCGCCTCTATGCCGGCCGGCTGGCGAGCATGAAGGGGCTGAGCGACGAAGAGATTGCCGAGATCGAATACGCCGCTCGGATCCACAACCTGGGGCTGATCAACTCGAGTCAGCGACTGGTTCAGGCGCCGCGCAAGCTGTCGGCCGCCGAGCTTTCGATGGCCCGCAACCACAGCCAGGTCGGCGCCGACATCATGCGGCCGATCGAGTTCCTCGCGCCGGTGGTGCCGATGGTCCGCTTCCACCATGCGCACTGGGACGGCAGCGGCTACCCGCCCGGCGTCGAGGGCGAGCAGATTCCGCTCGGCGCGCGGATCATCCACCTTGCCGACGCGTTCGAGGCGATGATTTCCGAACGGCCGCACCGCCCGGCGATGACGCCCGACGAGGCGCTGGGCGAAATCCAGCGGCAGGCGGGCAAGCAGTTCGACCCCGACTTGGCGCGGATCGCCAATGTGATGGTCTAGCCATGGCGCAGACGACTCTTGAAGAGGCCCGACGGATCCTAGCCGAGCGGCAGCAGAGCCTGGCCGAGGTGCTGCCCGAGCTGCCGCCGGCGCCCGAGTCGCTCGAAGACACCGGCCTGCGCGAGACCTTCATGGTCGAGCTGGTGCTCAAGCTCCTGTTCCTCCGCGGGCACCTCACCGGGCGCGAGATCTGCGAGCAGGTCGGCCTGCCCTATCCCGGCGTGATCGAGCACGTGCTGCGCGTGCTGAAGGACGAATCGTACGCCGCGGTGCGCCGGGGCGAGAGCGTCTACGAGCCGGACTGGGAGTTCTACGCCACCGAGAAGGGCGGCAACTATGCCCGCGACGTGATTCCGCGCAACGGCTACGCCGGCCCGGCGCCGGTGACGCTGCGCGAGTACAACCGCGTCGCCGGCGCGCAGTTGCCTGAATGGCAGAGGCTCAACCGCGCGCACATGCGCGGCGCCTTCCGCGACCTGGTGGTCAGCGACGACATGCTGATGAAGCTCGGCCCGGCGTTCAACTCGGGCAAGTCGATGTTCCTCTACGGCGCGGCCGGCAACGGCAAGACGATGATGTCCGAGAAGATGATGGAGAGCCTGCGCGGGGCGATCCTCATCCCCCACGCGATCGAGGCCGGCGGCCATGTCGTGCAGCTGTTCGACCCAACCCACCACGAGGTGATGCACACCAACGACGGCGCCAACCTGATGACCCTCGATCGGCGCTGGATGGTCATCCGCCGGCCGTTCATCATCGTCGGCGGCGAGCTGGTCATGCACGATCTCGAGATGGCCTGGGACCGGCTCAACAACCATTACATCGCGCCGTTGCAGCTCAAGGCCAACGCCGGCGTGTTCATGATCGACGACTTCGGCCGCCAGCGCATGCCGGCCCGCGACCTGCTCAACCGCTGGATTGTGCCGCTGGAGAAGTGCTACGACTTCCACCTGCTCAGCGGCGGGGTGCAGATGCAGGTGCCGTTCAACGTGCTGATCATCTTCTCGACCAACCTGCAGCCGAAGGACCTGGTCGAGGAGGCGTTCCTGCGCCGCATCCGGTACAAGATCGAGGTCGGCGACCCGAGCGAAGAGCAGTTCCGCGAGATCTTCATCAACTACTGCAAGTCGGCCAAGCTGCCCTACCGGCCGGACATGCTGGACTACCTGATCGAGCGCCACTACCACCAGACCGGCCGCCGTTTCCGGGCCACCCACCCTCGCGACATCATCAGTCAGTTGATCGACATCGCCAGGTTCAACGAGCTGAAGATTGAGCTGAACGAGTCGCTTCTCGACGCGGCGGTGAGCACCTATTTCGTGGAGTTGGGATAGCGCCCAAGCCGCCCGCGGTGGCACAATAGCGCCGGCAGGATGCGACATGAGCGAGCTGGCGCTGCCCAACCTGGTGATCGACAACTTCCGGCTGTTCGAGCATCTGGAGATCGAGCGGCTGGGGCGGCTCAACCTGATCACCGGCGCGAACGGCTCCGGCAAGACGTGTCTGTTGGAGGCGGTGGAGCTGTGGGCGGCGCGGGGCTGGTTCTGGACCGCCGTGCAGCAGAGCCGGCGGCGCCTGTGGCCGATTGAGCTGCCCAGCGATCCAATTGCCGAGCGTGGCGGACTGCGCGACACGCTCGATGCTGCCGCGGCGGTTTTTAACCGATGGCCGCGCCTCCTCGGCGGCGACGCCAAGGCGACTCTGGGCGTTGACGGCAAGACGCTTGAGTTTGGCGTCGGCTGGTTCGAAGAGGGTCAGCCGGCGGGGGATCGTCCGCCCGAGCCTGGCTCCGCGGCCGCACCACAGTGGTGGGCCAACTACCGAGGACTGGGCAGGTCCGTTTCGTGGCAACGCCTGGACTACCGCGGCCGGGCGAGCCAGAACGCAGTGATGCTCCCGACGGCGTATGTGCCCGCCGGCGGGTTCAGACCGGACGAGTTCGCGGCAATCTGGGACCGAACGGCAACCACTCCAAGCAACAATGCCGTCGAGGCCGCACTCAGCCGCCTCCACCCAGGCACCGGCCGGGTGCACTGCATCGAGGACCCGGCACTGGGTTCCCGCGTCCCGGTGGTCATCCTCGACGGGGCCCCGCGGGCGGTGCCGTTGCCGATGCTCGGTGGCGGCGCCGTGCGCCTGCTGCAGCTCGGCTACCCGATGGTCGACGCGATGGGCGGCGTGCTTCTTATCGACGAGTTCGAGAACGGCCTGCACCGGACCGTGCAGCAGCAGGTCTGGGAGCTGCTGCTGACCCTCGCCCGCGAGCTGAACGTGCAGGTCTTCGCCACGACGCATTCGTGGGATTGCGTGGAGGCGTTCCAGGCGGTTACCGCCGAGCACCCCGATGAGGAGGCGTATCTCCTGAGGCTCGACCGCGAGCCGGATCGCGTCCGAGTCATCGAGTACGACCGCCGACGGATGGCGGTTGCCACTGAGTCGGCCATCGAGGTCCGCTGAACATGGCCACGCGGACCGCCGTCGGGCCCAAGGTCCTCGTGGTCGAGGGACCGGACGACGACAACGTGATCTGGCATGTCGCCGGCGAGCCGCTGCGCGGCCTCTTCTCGATCCAGCAGGAGGAGGGTTATCCGCAGCTACGCGAGAACCTGGACGTACGCCTCGACACTCCTGGCTTGACGCACCTTGGCATTGTTGCCGACGCCAACAACGACTTCACCGGGCGGTGGCAGTCTCTGCGTGATCGACTGGCAGACTGCGACATTGAGGTCGCGGCAGAGGCGCCGCACGCCGCAGGCACCATCCTCGTCACGGCAGGTCGGCCGACGATTGGAATCTGGTTGATGCCCAACAACCGCGACAACGGGATGCTCGAGGACTTCGTGTGGTCGCTGATCCCCGCTGCCGACGCGCTACGTCCGCTCGCGGTGGCGGCTGTTGACGAGGTGGAATCCGCCGACCGTCGGTACCCGGACGGCCATACTGCCAAGGCTCGGATCCACACCTGGCTCGCCTGGCAAGCCGAGCCGGGGATGCGCATGGGCGCCGCCGTCCACCGCTGTGATCAGCTCGACCGATCGGCGGAGCGCGCCGAGAGCCTTCGTCTCTGGCTCCGCCGCCTCTTCGCCGACACTCAACCGGAATCAGCATCCGCCGAGGCGGGCTCGTCGGGCTGACCAGCCGGTTCCGGTTCCCCCTCCGTCAGCACCATCCCCAACACCACCCGCTCACCTTCGCCCATCAACCGGAAGGTCAGCAGGTACTCCATCATGCCGAACAGCACCACCTCGACCAGCGCGAGTGCGACGAACACGGCCGAGTACTTGCCGCCGAGGAGCATCGGGACAATCAAGAACAGGGCCAGTGGGAGGTAGACCAGGCGGGTCAGCGCCCAGCGCTTGTCGAGCCCGAAGTGGGTCAGCGCGATGCCAGGTTCGAGCTCGGCGATTGGCTCGTTGTCGGCCAGCCAGGCGCCGACCGTGCCGAACCCCGCGCCGACCAGATACCAGAGCAGCTCCGGCTGGCGCTCGAGCCGGCAGAGCACCGCCCAGAGCACCACGTAGAGCGCCACCGCGCCGAAGAAGAGCACCGGGTGCAGGTTCAGCCCCGCCCGCTGCTGCCACGCCCGGACCCGCCGGGCGAGCAGTGCGATAACCCGTTGGTCGGCCTCGAACAGAACATCCACGAGTGCATCCTGCCCGCCTCAACGCGGGTTGCTGTTACCCGGTTCCCCGCCGCGCCTAGACCGCCTCGACCGCCGTCCAGCCGCCGCCGTCGATCGACTGGGTGACCGCCTCGAGCACCGCCTGGCAGCGCGCGCCGTCGCGGAAGTCGGGCGTGATCGGCGTGTCGCCGGCAATCGCGTTGAGCAGGTCGTAGACCCCGTGGGTGAAGCCGTGCTCATAGCCGATGATGTGCGCCGGCGGCCACCAACTGCCCATGTACGGGTGCGAGCCGTCGGTCGCCTGAATCAGCCGGAAGCCGGCCAGGCCGCCGACCGGACTGCGCTCGTCCTCGCGCGAGTAGTACTCGAGCTCGTTCATCGTCTCCATGCACCAGACCAGACTGCCCCGGCTGCCGTTGACCTCGAACCGGTTGTGGTTCTTCCGCCCGGCGGCGAAACGGGTCGCCTCGAAGGTGCCGAAGACGCCGCTCTCGAACCGCGCCAGAAAGGCCACCGCGTCCTCGACGGTGACCTTGGCCCGAGCTGTCCCGCCGGTCGCCTGCAGGCCGCCCATCTCCTCGGCCACCGGCCGCTCGTCGATGAACGTCTGCTCCATCCCGACGACCTTGGCAATCGGGCCGAGCAGGAAGTGCGCCAGGTCGATGCTGTGCGCCGCCAGGTCGCCCAGCGGGCCGCTGCCGGCGACCGACTTGTCGAGCCGCCAGACCAGCGGGAACTCGGGATCGATGATCCAGTCCTGCAGGTAGACGCTGCGCCAGTGGAAGATCTCGCCGAGCAGTCCCTCGGCGATCATCTGCTTGGCCAGCGCCACCGCCGGGCAGCGGCGGTAGTTGAAGTTGACCATGTGCTTGACGCCGGCGCGCTCGGCGGCGTCGAGCATCGCCCGGGCGTCGACCAGGCTGGCGGCCAGGGGCTTCTCGCAGAAGATGTGCTTGCCCGCCGCGGCCGCCTCGAGGGCGATCTCGGTGTGGCTCGGCCCGCTCGGCGTGCAGATATCGACCAGGTCGATGTCGTCGCGGCGGACCAGCTTGCGCCAGTCGGTCTCGTACTCATCCCAGCCCATCTGCGCGGCGGCGGCCGAGACGCCCGCTTCGTTGCGCCCGCAGAGCACCTTCATCCCCGGCATCGCCTCGGGCTGCATCATCGGCCCGACTTGCCGGTAGGCGTTCGAGTGGGCCTTGCCCATGAACTTGTAGCCGATCAGGCCGACGTTGATGGTCTTCCCCACCGTCTCACTCCCTTCCGCTTACGTCGCGATCGTGGTGAGGTTTGGCGGCACTGCCGGGCGATTCCTCCAGCTCGCTGCGATCGGGTCGGCCGCGGACCGGAGGGATGTCGGCCAGCGGTGCCAATCCCCGTCAGCGGCGTTTGGGAGTGCCGGCGGTGGAGGATTCACGGACCGATCTGGACGTCGGCCGCCAACACCTTCGCGAGGGTCGCTCGGCAGAAGCGGTCAAGGTGTTCCAAGCTGCCTGTCAGGCCACCCCGAGCGGTGTCGAGGCGCGCCTGTGGCTGGGCGTGGCGCTGGCGCAGGCGGGTGACCTGCCGGGCGCCGTCGGGCAGCTCCAGTCGGCCGCCGAGTCTGCTCCCGCGTCGGCGCTGGTGGCCTACAACCTGGCCGTCGTGCTCGAGCGCGCCGGCGAGCTGCATCAGGCCAAGGTCTGCTACGAGCGGGTGCTGAAATTGCAGGCCGACCATCCTCGCGCCGCCGCGGCGGCGGCACGACTGAAGGACCTGCCGCCCCCGCCTGAGCCGACTGCGCCGAACCAGGCGCCGCCACCGCCGCTGGCGCCCGCGACCACGCTGGACGATCAGGTCGAACTGATCGAATGGCACGCGGGCGCCTGGACGCCGGCCTCGCAGGCGGACTATGAGTTCTTCTGGGGGTGCTGGAACAACCGCGGGGGTGGCGTGCCAATCGGCGAGAAGTTCCATGGCGGGACCATCCTGCGTCAGCTCGATGAGGCATCGCCCAAACTGGCGCCTCCGGCTGGTTGCATCGCCTGCGGCGAGCCGTCCGCCACCACTCTGACGCGGTCCTGCACGCAGGTGACTCGCAACGTCCTGCGTAACCTGGGCGCGCCGCCACTGGAGCATCTGAGTCCGCTGGGAGCGAAGGGCAATCGGGCGCGTTTCCACTGCGAATGGGGCCTATGCGCGGCCTGCGCCAGCCAGTGGCAGCAGGCCAAGGCAGTGCTTCGCCGCCTGCTTCAGCCGCCGTTCAACCGGTTCGGCGGCCTGAAAAAGCTGCTCTCCGAGAACTACAACGAGGCCAAGACGCTGCGCAGCCTAGCGATCGGCAAGCTACCGACGGCGCTGACGGCCCAGCGCGACGACATCCTGAACCAGGTCTGGGAACTGCTCAAGCCGCTCGGCGTGCTGGGCCTGCCGTGGCCGTCTTCGTCGCTGCGGGTGTTCAGTTTCAGCACCGGCACCTGGCACGAGCTGGTGCAGGCGTGCAGTGGCCTGTTTCCGGTCTTTCCGCCACCGCGCAGCGGCGAGATCGCGGTCGAGGTGAACCTGGTCGTGCCCGATCAGGCCATGCTGGATCGCATCCGCGAAGCCAACCCGCAGTGGGCCAATCTACGCGCCGGTGCAGCCACGCCGCCGAGCACGGCCATCGATGAGACCCTGCTCGCGGCGCAGGACTGGCGGCAGTACACCTACCTCGGCCGGTGGCAGATCGGCGAGGCCATCAGCAGCCGGCGCGTGACGGTGCGGCATCTGCTGGCTGACGTGGTTTCGTGAACCGGACGTGGGGCAAGTCACCGCCGCGCTGCAGCGGCGGCATGCCGAGGCCGACGATGAACTCAATACGTGCACTGGTGGCGGCTCTGGTCTTCCTCGCCGCCTGCACGCGCGTCCCCGCCGAGCCCGCCGCGGTCGAGCTCACCATCGACCCCGCGACGCGCCACCAGACCATCCTGGCCTGGGGCAAGACCACGCCCTGGCTGCCCGCCGCGCCGCTGCTGCGCGAGATCACGCTCCAGCGCGCGGTGGACGACCTGGGCCTCAACCGCCTCCGGTTCGAGGGCGTCGCCGGCAACGGCCAGCAGGGCCGGAGCTGGGAGTGGCTCAACGACAACGACGACCCGCATCAGATCCACTGGCCGGCGTTCAACACCGCGAGGATCGACCAGCGCGCGACCGACTGGCTGCTGCCCTGGAAGCAGGCCGTCGAGGCGCGGGGCGAGTCCTTCGACTTCTATGTCAGTCCCTCGTTCTTCCGCGACGGGAGCAGCGGCGCGGCGCCACCTTGGCTGATTGACGACCCCGAGGAGTATGCCGAGTGGGCCGGCGCGCTGCTGCTCCACCTGCGCGAGCGGCACGGCCTAACCGCCGGCTGGTTCGCCATCTGCAACGAGGCGGGGTACGAGAACGCGTTCACCACCGAGGTCGTGGCTCGCTTGATTCCCGCCGTGGCGGCGCGCTTCGGGGCGCTCGGGCTGCCGACCCGAATCCAGTTCCCCGAGTCGGTCAACGCGCACGAGGCGGTGCGGTACATCGAGTCGATCCGCGGCCGCGACGACCTCTGGCCGCACATCGGTCTGATCTCGTACCACTGGTACAGCCGGGACAACCAGGTCGCCATGGCGCGCCTGCGCGAGCTGGCCGCCGAGCGCGGCCTGCCGACGGCGCAGACCGAGTTCATGCAGTTGACCATCGACCACCTCTACGCCGACCTGACCATCGGCGGCACCTCGGTCTGGGAAGTCTACGGCCTGTGCACGCCGGACTACCGCGCCGCCATCGGCGGCGCCTCGTCCGAGACGATCAAGGTCGGCGACTGGTACTGGCGGTTCGGGCAGCTCATCCGACACGTCCGGCCGGGCGCCGTGCGCATCGGGTGCTCGAGCAGCGATCCGGCCGTTCGAGCGCTGGCCTTCGAACATGGCGGCCGGCCGACGGTCGTGCTCATCGGCGGCGCCGCCGAACAGCGCGCCCGGCTGGCGCTGCCGCCCGGCCGGTATGGTCTGTCGCAGGCGGTCGGCCAGCGGCCGTCCGAAGAGTTGGGACCGCGCCTCGTCGCGCGCGACGCCCGCCTCGAGGTGGCCGTGCCGGCCGATGCGGTGGTCACCATCTACCCGCGAGGCGAGGCGAACCTACCGCCGATGGTCACCGTCTGGCGGCCGCAGCCGGCCTACCTGACCACACCCGCGGCAGCGCTTCGGCTCGAGGCGACCGCCACCGATCCGGACGGCGAGCAGCTTGCGTATCGCTGGTCGCTGGTTTCGGCGCCGGCGGGTGCTGCTCCGCGCCTGGCCGAGCCCGCGGCGGCGAGCACCCCGGTGACCGGCCTCGACCGAGCCGGCGACTACGTCTTCGCGGTCACGGTCTCCGACGCCGAACACTCCGTGACGCGTCGGCTCCTGGCCCGGGTCTTCGCCGGCAACCAGCCGCCGCAGCCGATGGACGTGCACAACCGCAATCCGGTCCAGCCGCGGGCCGACAACGGCCGTACCATCCTCCGCGCCGGCGCGTTCGACCTCGAGGGAGACCCGGTGCGCTTCACCTGGCGACTGCTTGCCCAGCCGCCCGGCGCGCGGGCCGTGCTCGAGACGCCGGACAACGAGCGCTGCCCAGTCACCGGCATGACCCGGCCCGGCGACTACCGTTTTGCCGTCGACGTCAGCGACGGCGAGCAGACCGTCACCGTCGAGCACACGGTGCCGGTGCAGCCGTGACGCCGCCGGTCCGCCGACGTCGCGAGCAGAGGCCAGACACACCCCGCCCTTGCCCAATCCGCGTCCCAGCCGCAAAATCCAACCTGGAGGGTGTAAATGTCCATCACGCCCGAGCGCATCATGCAGTTCGGCTGGGCGTTCGTGCCCCAGCGCAGCCTGACCGCGGCCATCGACATCGGCCTGTTCACCGCCCTTGACCGGGGCGCCGGCACGCTCGACGAGCTGGTCGCGGCCACCGGCGCCTCGCCGCGTGGTGTGCGTATCATCGCCGATGCCCTGGCCGGGCTGGGGCTGCTGGTCAAGGAGAACGGCCGCTACGCCAACGCGCCCGACGCGGCCAAGTTCCTGGTCCAGGGCAAGCCGAGCTACCTCGGGCCGCTGATCCAGCATGTCGACTTGCTGTGGGAGCGCTTCGGTCGGCTGACCGAGGTGGTCCGCAGCGGCGAGCCGGCGATGGCGCTGGACGAGCAGGCGCCGGGCGAGGAGTTCTTCACCGAGCTGGTGCCGGCGATCTTCTGCAACTCCTACCCGCAGGGCTGCGCCGCGGCCGAGTACCTCGGCGCCGGCAACGGCCGGTCGGGCCTGCGCATCCTCGATGTCGCCGCCGGCGCGGCCGCCTGGAGCCTGCCGTTCATGGAGCGCGACGCGAGCGCGACCACCGTGGCGGTCGACTACGAGTCGGTGCTGCGGGTGACCCGTCAGTTCGCCGAGCGGTTCGGCTGTGCCGACCGGTACGAGTACCGGGCGGGGAGCATCCGCGAACTGGATTTCGGCCGCGCCGAGTTCGACGTCGCCCTGTTCGGCCACATCTGCCACAGCGAGGGCGCCGAGTGGAGCCGGCGGCTGATCGACAAGACGGCCCGCGCGCTGAAGCCCGGCGGCAAGCTCGTCATCGGCGACATGATTCCCGACGAAGAGCGGCGCGAGGCGACCTTCCCGCTGCTCTTCGCGGTCAACATGCTGGTCCACACCAGCGACGGCGACTGCTTCACCATGAGCGAGTACCAGGCCTGGCTCGACGCGGCGGGGTTCCAGCGCGTCGAGACGGTCGACAACCCGGGGCCGTCGCCACTGATCGTCGCCACCAAGTAGGGCGGGCTGTGCCCGCCACGGTAGGGCCCGGTCGCCGAACGGGCCGATGCCGGCGGGGACGCCGGCGGTCCGTGGCGTGCCGGCGGGACGGGTAGGGCCCGTTCGCCGAACGGGCCGATGCCGGCGGGGACGCCGGCGGTCCGTCCGTTGCCGGCGGGGATCACTCGCCCAGGCCGCGTGCCTCGAGGTAGTCGATCAGCAGGCTCAGGTTGCGGTTGAACTGCGCGACGTCGACGCGGCCGTCGGCCAGCCAGCGGCCCTGCTGATCGAGCGCGGCGATGGTCTCGACCACGCGCGGTGCCAGTTCGTCGGCGCGGCGGCGCCACCAGTCGGTTGACCGGACCTGTTCGCGTTCGGCGAGGATCGCCTCGCGGCCGCGCTCGAGCGTCTGCTCGCAGTAGCGCAGCGTCGAGCTGGCATAGTCACCCGAGAACGAGTAGTGGGTCGGCACATTGCCGCCGTCGTACGTCAGCTCATAGGTGCCGGCGACAAAGTAGAGCGGCCGGTTGGTGCGCAACTCATAGAAACGGGCCCAGCGGTTCGGCTCGATCTGGCTCTCGCCGAACCAGCGCATCGCCGCCGGCAGGGGGGCGATCCACTTCGCGTCGCCGGTCCGCAGCCACAGGTCAATCAGCAGGCGCATCACGCCGCAGCTCTCATTGCCGGTCACCGCCGGCGGCTCAAACCGCCGCGCCCAGACCGGGTGCATGGCGAAATCGTACTGCTGCGCCCAGGCCGGCTGCGGTTCGGGCATCTGGGCCAGTAGGATGAACTCCCCGCCGCGCAGCGCCGCCGCCCGGAAGCGCTCGTCACCGTAGACCTCGTGGGCCAGGAAGCAGGTCTCGATGCAGTCGCGCAGCGTGTTGTCGTTGAGCGTGTAGAAGCGCGAGTAGTCGGTGCCGGGAAACTCACGCGGCCACTCGTCGGGATAGCTGGCCGGCAGCACCGGATGCTGCGCCGCCGGGCCGTCGAACCGCTGCGGCCAGGCGCCGTTGGGATACTGCGCCGCGAGCAGCGCGTCGAGACCGTATTGCGCGGCGCGGTGGATGGTGGTCTCGGCGAACTCGAGCCGCTGGTCGAGCTCCATCAGGAAGCGGAGCGCGAGCTGCGTGTTGTCGTCGTCGAGGGTCGAGGTGTTGCGTCGCCGGCCACGCTCGCCGTCGCCCGCGTCAAGGTTGCGACGGTAGTACCACCCGGCGGCCGCCTCGCCGAACTCGATCCGGTAGTCCCAGCCGCCCGAGGCGAGCTGCCCCCAGGCCAGCGCCAGTCCCGTCTCGGTCGCCGCGTCGAGATAGGCCGCGTCGCCGGTGACGTCGTACATGCGCAGGTAGACCAGGCCGACCGCCGGCGTGCCGGGCTTCTGGACCCAGATGGTGGTTTCGGCGGCGTCGCCCTCGCCACGGCGTTCGGTGAGGTCCTCGCGGTAGCTCCAGAGGTATCCGCCGCGGCAGGCGATGGTCTCGCGAAAGTAGCCGAAGGCGCGATCGGCGGCGGCCTTGGCCTCGCCGGCGGTCTGCGCGGCGACGGCCTGGGCGAGGACGACGAGGGCGATGAGGGTGCGCACGGTTCGCTCCGTCGGGCCCGATTCGCGCGGCCGGCGGGCCGTCCTTCAGCACCAGTCGACCAGCCCGCTGCCCGACCAGTGGCCGAACGAGGTCAGATCGAGCTTCGGGTGACGCAACGAGCGCCACAGCCCGAGCATGGTCATGAACCGAGTGTCGTCGAACAGGACCAGCGGCGCGCGGGGCAGGCCGAGCCGCTCGAGCGCAGAGACGAAGGCCGGCTCGAACCGCCCATCCTTCGGCCCGTCGACGACCAGCAACTCGGCGGATTGGATCAGGTCGGCCTGGGCCGCCAGCCGCGCCGGCTCGCTCAGGTCGCCGAGCTCCTGCCGCAGCCGCCCGTCGGCGAAGTCGCTCTCGCGCAGGGCGCCGCCGGGATAGGCACGCCAATCGACCAGATCGAAGGTGACCAGCCGGCCGTCGGCGGGCAGCTCGGTCAGCATGGCCAGCGCCGACCAGCCGGCGCCGGTGCCGATCTCAACCACCGTGCGTGACCGGGTCACCCGCACCAGGCCGGCGAGCAGGCGGTAATGCTCGCCCGGCCAGAGGTTGAGGTAGAGCGGTCCGTCGGGCCCGCGGCCGGCCAGGTGGCCGAGGTCGATGCCCCGCGCCGCGGCGCAGGCGGCCAGGGCGACTTCGAGCAGCCGCTCGCTCGGCGGGTGCGGCTCATCGTGCAGCGAGGCGATGCGCGACGGCTCGCTACGCACCACGCCGGGCGGCTCGGGCAAGAGCAGGCGCAGCAAGCGTCGGCGCAGGCGGTCGGCCAGGCTCATCGCGGCTCCGGCAGGCAGGTTGGTCGCCGGCGCCGGGTCGCCTGCAGGCCTCCGGCCGGCGACGGGCAATCCGCCGGCGGAGGTCGCCATGGAGGTCTGCATCACCACCGATTACCACGTCGACGAGGCGGTCCCGCGCGCCTTGCAGATCGAGCGCATGAAAGCCGCCGGCTTCGACTGGTGCCACTGGTGCTATGACTGGTGCCACGACGTGACCTATGGCGAGGAGGGCCTGGCCACCGCGCGCGGCTGGCTCGAGGCCGCCGGCCTGAAGCTGCTCGACCTGCACGGCGACGAGTGGGGCGAAGCGAAGCACTGGCACGAGTCGGCCGAACGGCGCGACAAGGCGCTGGCGCTACAGTCTGACCGAATCCGCTTCACGTCCGGCCTGGGCGGCGATGCGGTGGTGATCCACCCGCCCAGCGCGGAGCCGCTTGACGAAGCGATCGAGCGGTACGAGCGGTCGATCGAAGCGATGACGCCGCTGCTCCGCGAGACCGGCGTGCGGCTGGCGGTCGAGAACATCCCCACCGTCGGCGTGAACCAGCCGACGCTGCGCGCCTGCCTGGCCGACTTTCCGCCCGAGCTGGTCGGCTTCTGTCTCGACTCGGGCCACGCCAACATCACCGGCGAGCTGGATTGGCTTCAAGACCACTGCTTCGACCGGCTGATCGCCCTCCACCTGCATGACAACGACGGCACGGGGGACCAGCACCGGCTGCCCGGCCAGGGGACGATCGACTGGGCCCGGCTTTCGGCCGCCATCCGCGACGCCGGTTACGCCAAGCCGGTCAATTTCGAGCTGTCGATGACCCGCAGCGGCTACACCGACGAGCAGCTTTTCCTCAACGCCGCCTATGACGCGGCGATGCGGTTGTTCGGGGGCCTGTGAACCCGAGCCTGGATGTTGGCCGCGATGGCCTGGTGGTGCACGGCGGGTGTTTCCCGGAGCGCGGGCGTCCCCGCCCGCCGGTCCGAGCGCGGAGGGAATCCGACATCTGTTGGGGCTGGTCTCAGACCTGCCCGCCGGCGAGCAGATCCGCTCGGCAAGCGGGATAGTCGACGTCCAGGCGAGTCTGGGACGCACCCCCGCGGCGATCGCCAACCGCTGAAAGCGTTGGCTGTCGCCGCGCGGATCAGCGACGTCGGCGCTGCCACTCGGCCGGGTCGCGCTGCAGATGCAGAACCGCCGTCACGACAACGGCCTGGCCTTCGACGACGTAGTAGACGGCGTAGGGGAAGCGGTGCAGCGCTGCTTTGCGGATGCCCATGTGTAGGACCTGGTACATCAGGGGCTGTTCGCGCAGCCGCTCGAAGGTCGCCTCCAACTCGTCGTAGAATGCCGCGCCCAGCTCTGGCGAGTGCTGGCCGTACCACGTGCCGGCCGCCGCAACATCCCCGGCGGCGGCCGGCTTGACGGTGATCTTGGCTCGACTCAACGCAGCTCCCTGCGCAGACGATCGAGCATCTCGAACGCGTCCTCGCCCGTTTCCGGGTTGGCCCGATGGTCCGCCAACCGCTCGGCCGCCAGGTCCAAGTGGCTCTGGCGCACCGGCACCCGGTCGGGGTCGGCGAGGATCCGGTCCCACAGGTCCATCACGTACTCGATCTGCTCCTCGATCGTCAGCTCGTCGAAACCGGGTGGGTCGGCGATGGGCTTGGCCATGATCGGTCCTCACGCACATTATAGCCGCCGGAGCAGCGTGATGATCCTCGTGGTAGGGGCAGGTCTCAGACCTGCCCGCCGGCGAGCAGATCCGCTCTGCAAACGGGATAGTCGACGTCCAGGTGGGTCTGTGACGCAGCACCGCGGCGATCGCCAAGCCGCTCAAATCGTCGGCTGTCACCGCGCGGTTCAGCGACGTCGGCGCTGCCACTCGGCCGGGTCGCGGTGCAGATGCAGGACCGCCGTCACGACCACGGCCTCGCCTTCGACGACGTAGTAGACGGCGTAGGGGAAGCGGTGCAGCGCTGCTTTGCGGATGCCACGCCCAAGGTCCTGGTAGAGCAGTGGGTGTGCCAGGATTCGCTCGTAGGTCGCCACCAGTTGCCGCCCGAATCGGACTCCGAGCCCGACCTGCTCTGCCTCGTACCAGCCGACGGCCGCAGCGACGTCGTCGTTCGCCGCCGGCTCGATGACCAGGCGATTGGCGGTCAACGATACTTGCGCAGAACTCGTTCGAGCGCCTCGAACGCGTCCTCTGCCGCTTCCGGGTTGGCGCGGTACGCCGCCAATCGCTCCGCCGCCAGGTCCAAGTGGCTCTGTCGCACCGGCACCCGGTCGGGGTCGGCGAGGATCCGGTCCCACAGGTCCATCACGTACTCGATCTGCTCCTCAATCGTCAGCTCGTCGAAACCGGGTGGGTCGGCGATGGGCTTGGCCATGATCGGTCCTCACGCACATTATAGCCGCCGGAGCAGCGTGATGATCCTCGTGGTAGGGGCAGGTCTCAGACCTGCCCGCTGGCGAGCAGATCCGCTCTGGAAGCGGGATCGTCGGCACTCGGGCGGGTCTGAGACCCGCCCCTACACTGCCTTTCCGACACGCCTGGAGGTCGGCGGGTGGCGGTCAGCGGCCGCCGAAACCCAGGCCGATCACAGCGCCGCCTCCAGCTCCAAGGCCGCCGCGCCGCCGGCGGCCACGCGGACCGGTACGACCAGATCCACCGCGTTGAAAACACAGGCGCCGTTCTCGCCCTCGGAGCAGGTGAACGCCTCGATGGCCACCGTCACCGTCGCCGCGCCGGCGGTCAGGCGCAACGGCAGGGCAAGGGGGAAGGTCGGCTCGGTGGCCGTCAGCGTCGGTTGCTCGGCGACCACCGCCGGGCCGTCGGCGGCGACGGTCACGGTCAGCGGCGCGCCGGGGTTGAGTTTCCAGCCAGCCGGCGGCCGGAGGGTCAGCCGCAGCTCGCCGGCGCCCGGCGCGACGGTGACCGGCGGGTGTTCGAGCCGCCGGCGCGGATAGCCCGCCAGCGCCGGTGGCATGGCCCGCTGCGGCTCGCGGAGCAAGAGCGTGCGGACGCTGCCGCCGTCAAGGTCGATCACCCGAATCGCGTGGTTGTTGGTGTCGGCGACATAGAGTGTGTCGCCGGCGATGCTCAGCCCGCCGGGCTCGTCGAAGGTCGCCTGCCGGCCGTCCTCGGCGCCCGCCGCGCCGGTGCCGGCGAAGGTGGTCACCCGGCCGGCGGCCAGGTCGAGCCGCTTGAGCTTGTTGTTGTAGGTGTCGGCGATGTAGAGCGAGCCGCCGTGCCAGGCGACGCCGAGCGGGTGTTGCAGCCGCGCGCCGGCGGCCGGTCCGTCGACGTCGCCGAACTCGAACAGCCCGGCGCCGAGGTGGGTGACGACCCGCTGTTCGGGCCCGCCGAAGCCGACGCTGCGCACCGAGCTGGTCTCGCTGTCGGCGAAGTAGAGCCGCTCACCGTCGCTGGTCAGCCCGCTCGGCTGGGCCAGCGCCGCCTGCTGCCGAGGCGCATCGACGATGTCCTCGCGCGCGCTGCCGGCGTAGGGCGTCGCCTCGCCGGTGGCCGGGTCGAGTGTCCAGATCTGGTGCGGACCGGCCATCGCGACATAGAGCAGGCCGTCGTGCAGCAGCAGGTCCCAGGGCGAGTGGAGCGACACCTCGGCGCCGGCGCCGGGCAGGTTCAACCGCCGCGGCTTGCGCCCGTTGCCGGCCAGCGTGGTGACGGTCCGGGCGGCCAGGTCGGCCACGCGCACGGCGTGGTTCTCGGTATCGGCCAGGTAGAGCCGGTCGCCGTCGAGCGCCATGCCCTGCGGCTTGCGGAACTGAGCCGTGGCGAACGAACCATCGGCGAAGCCGGCGACACCCGAGCCGATGGTCTCGGTGATGGTCCCATCGAGGTCGCAGACGACATAGCGGTGATGCGTGCTGTCGGCGATGAACAGCCGCCCGCCGGCCGGGTCGGCGAGGATCTTGCCGGGGTAGCTGAGCACGGTGCGCGGGGCGAGATCGCGTTCGAGCCGGAGCTCGAGCGGCCCGCGGCGCAGCGTGCCGGCGGCATCGGCCTCGGCGACGGCCCGGCCGATGGCCGGGTCGAACATCTCGAACGTGATCTCGCCCGAGTGGCTGCCGAGGTAGTAACCCTCGGCGTCGATCAGGACCAGGGTCGGCCAGGCGTGGACGGCGTAGCTCTGCCAGACCCGGAAGCCGGCGTCGTTGAGCACCGGGTGGCCGATCTCGTAGCGCCGGATCGCCTGGCGGATGTTGTCGGTCTCCTGCTCGGTGGCGAACTTGGCCGAGTGGACGCCGATGACCACCAGCGAGTCGGCGTACTTGGCCTCGAGCCGCGCCAGCTCGGGCAGGATGTGCATGCAGTTGATGCAGCAGTAGGTCCAGAAGTCGAGCAGGACGACCTTGCCGCGCAGGTCGGCCAGGCGCAGCGGCTCGGCGACGTTGAGCCACTCGGCGTCGGCGGGAAACTCGGGGGCCCGCAGGCGGGTGCGCTCCACGCCCTCCTCCTGGGCCGCCGCGGGCGGCAGTCTGCCCGCGCAGCCGACCAGCAGCAAGCCCAGCGCGGCCGACCACGGCCGCCTCATCCGTCTGCTCTGCTTCATGACCGTCTACGAAGCCATCATGGGCCGGGGCGGGTTCCCCCGCAGGTTACGAACCGGCGACATCCTCCGGCCGGGTGTGGAAACCGTCGTCGGCCTCGGCCTCGTCAGCGTCCGGGTCGAACGCCAGCGCCTGCTCGTCGAACGCCCGCGAGCCGGGGGCAAAGTCGAGCAGCCTGGCATCGTCGACCGCGTCGGGCGCGAAGGCGAGCACCGAGTCGTCCTCGGCCGGCGCGGCGGCGGGCTGATCGGGCTCCGGTTCAGCTTCCGGCTCCGGCTCCGGCTCGACGGTGGTGAAGTCGATCGCCGCGGAGACGGCGGGTGCGCGCGCGATGGGCGCCGCCGGCGCGGCCTGTCGCCGTTCCAACATCGGGTCGATCGCCGGCGCCTCGGGCGCGGTCACCGTCGGCGCCAGGGCCAGCTCGGCCTCGAGGCTGGCGACGCGCCGGACCAGGTGCTTGTCGTTCGGCGTGCGGGCGAGCAGTTGCCGCATCACCGCCAGCGCCTCGGGCAGCCGGCGCTGCTCGAGCAGCAGCTCGCCGAGCCGCTCGTAGCCGACAATGGCGCTCGGGTCGCGGTCGATGATCCGCCGTGCCCGGCCCTCCTCGCGGGCGTAGTAGTCGGCCTTGGCCTGCTTCTGCCGGGCGGCCAGCGTGCCGTGGAAGGCGAGCACCGCGCCGGCGCCGGCCAACGGCGGGAGCACCATCCAGAGGCTGCCCCACAGCGAGACCGTCGTGCCGAGCAGGATGAACAGGCCGATGACCACGAACAGCGCTTCGTGGCCGTGGAGCGTCTGATCGACCAGCCAGATGCGGATCAGGTAGAGCAGCACGAAGCCGAACAGGAGGCTGGTGATGGCGATGCCGATCACGGTGAAGATCGCGCCCGGCGCCTCGGCGACCATGCCCATGTCACGCTCCCCGAGTCGATTCTACTGCCTCACGCCGCGCGCGGGGAGCCCGCGTTCGGCCGCCACGCGGCGCTGGTAGTGCCATTGCTGGTAGCGTTGCCCGAGCCAGACCGGCAGTCCCAGCGCGGCCAGATAGACGCCGGCACAGAGCAGCGCGTAGTCGGGCGCCAGCGAGACGGCGAAGCCGAGATACAGGCCCGGCAGCCAGGCCAGGCGCCAGCGCCGGTGACCCTGCGGGAGGAAGAACTCGAGCTGGAACCAGAACAGGCAGAGCGCGACCGAGGGCAGGCCGAGGAGCCACGAGAGGTCGCGCCCAGGCTCAGGTAGAAGGGCCAGAGGACCAGATACCCGACCAAGGTGGAGCCGTCCATCGCGGTCGCTCCGCGCCGAATGCTGCGCGCACGTTACAGGAGCAGAGCGAATCGGGCGACGGAAAAGGTCCCCGCGCCGTCGAATCGCGCCATGATGCGATTCCGGCGCCGAAGCAGGGGAACTGCCGGTGAACCGGAACTGAGTGCGTCCCGCGGGTAGAATCGACTCACCCGGCGGCGAGGAGGTGTGACAGCGTGGCGGAGCGGACAGCGGTCACCATCGGTTTCTTCGACGGGGTTCACATCGGCCACCGTGCGTTGCTTCAGCGCGTCCGGCACGAGGCCGACGCCCGCGGGCTCGAGGCGGTGGCGGTGACCTTCGACCTGCACAGCCTGGAGGTGCTCCACGGCCAGGGCATGCGGCCGACGCTGCTGACCACCCTGGAGAAGGTCGAGCAGCTTCAGGCGGCCGGGATGCAGCGGGTCGAGGTACTGCACTTCACGCCCGAGTTCGCGGCGCAGACGGGTGAGCAGTTCATCGCCGAGTATCTGGTCGGTCAGCTCCGCGCCGCCTATGTCGCCGTCGGGCACGATTTCCGCTTCGGCCGCGGGCGGGCTTACACCGCCGACGACCTGAAGCAGGTCGCCGGCGAGTTCGGCGTCGAGGTCGATGTGCTCAGCCGGGTCGAGATCGGCGGCGCCCGGGTCTCCTCGTCGGCGCTGCGCGAGCTGGTGGTCGAGGGCCGCGTGGCCGCCGTACCGCCGCTCCTCGGCCGGCCCTACTCGCTCCGCGGGCTGGTCGTCGAAGGCCGGCGGATGGGCCGCTCAATCGGCTTTCCGACCGCCAATCTGGCGGTCGACCGGCGCAAGCTGCTGCCCGCCCACGGGGTCTATGTGGTCCAGGCGGGCGAGCCGTCGGCGGCCCGACTGGGGATGATGAACATCGGCCTGCGGCCCACCGTCGGCGGCGGCGGGGTGACCGTCGAGGTCCATCTGCTCGATTACGACGCCGACCTCTACGGCGCTACCCTCGAGGTTCAGTTCCTCGACCGCCTGCGCGACGAGCGGCGGTTCGACAGCCTCGAGGCGCTGCGCCAGCAGCTCGAACGCGACCGCGAGGCGGCACGGCTGGTCGGCGCCGCCGGCCTGACGGCCGCCTGAGGCGATGCGCCCTCTGCTGCTCGGCTGGCTGCTCGCCACCCCGCTGCTCGCCGCGCCGGCGGCGCTGACCGTCAGCGACGGCCGGTTGGCCGCCGGTGGCGCGCCGCTCGGCCTGTTCGGCGTCAGCCTGGCCGAGAGCGCCACCTTCTGGGCCCGCGCCCAGCGGGTCAGCCGCTTCGAAGTGGCCGTCGACCAGATCGCCCGGCGGGGCTTCAACCTGATCCGGGTGCCGCTCAACGCCGCCTTGCTGCAGCCGGCGCCCGGTGTCTTTGCCGGCCACCCCGAGTATCCCGTCGAGCTGGCCCGGCGCGGGTTGGACGGCCGTTACCCGGCCTGCCTCGACGCTTTGGTCGCCGCCGCCGCCGGACAGGGGCTCTACCTGCTGTTCGAGCTGCGCGAGCTGCCGGTCGATCCCTACCGCTGGTTCACCGGCGGCGACGAGGAGCGCCGGCGCGGCGATCACCCCGGCGGCGGCATCGCCTGGATGGCCGACGCCGACGCCCTGGCTGACGGCCTGCCGGCGCTCTGCGGCTGGCTGGCCGAGCGCTGGCGCGGCGAGCCGGCGATTGCCGCCTTCGAGGTGCCGTTCAGCCCGGTCGGCGGCGAGCCCGAGTTTGCCGATGAGGCCTGGCTGGCGCTGGCCGCCGACTGCGCCGCCGCGGTCAAGGCCGCCGATCCCGACCGGCTGGTCGCCCTGGCGCCGCCCGGCGACGGCAGCGCGACGGGTGACCAGATCGCGGTCCTGACCGCCCCGCTGCCCGCCGGGATTGACCTGCTCGCGCCGCGGCTGCACCTCGGTCCGAACCTGCCCGAGGTGCGCCTTGACGATGCCTATGCCGCCGCGCCGGCGGCCTGGCTGAGCTGGTTCACCGGCCGCGGCCTGCCGGTGCTGGTGGCCGAGTGGGGGCCGGCCGAGGGCGCTCGCGGCTGGCCGCCGCGGTTCGACCCTCGCAGCGACGCCGGCCAGCGGCTGCACGACGCTTGCCTGGCCGCCTGGCTGCGCCACGGCGCGGCCGGCACCGTGCGCGGGGGCTGGCGGCAGGGCTTCGACGACCCGCTCGACGAGGGCCGCCTGCTCGGCGACGCCGCGACGCTGGCCAAGTATGGTCCGGCTTACCTGGCCGGCGACCCGCCGCGGGCCGAGGTGGCCATCGTCGGCTCGGTTGCCCGGCGCAACGCCGACGGCCGCCGCGGCGGCCTGCTCTCGCTCGCCCGGCTGCTGGTCGAGCTGGGCGTCGCGCCGTTCGACACCGTCTTTGCCGAGACCGGGCTCGACCCGGCAACGCTGGCCGGCTACCGCGCCCTGCTGGTCTACACGCCGGGCCTGGAGCCGCCAGTGCTCGACGCTCTGCGCGCGGCACCGGTCAAGCAACTGGCGCTCGAGACCACGGTGGTCGATCCGCTCCGCGTCGGCGCGTTTCTGCAGCATGCCGGCGTGGCCACGCAGCGCGAGCCGTACCCGGTCTGGCGGTTCGACACCGGGGCGCGCACGGTGCTCTACAACTGGACCGGGCTGAGCGCCTCGGTCGGCGTCGAGCTCGAATCCGACCGGCAGCTCGGCATCGTGGAGGATGGCGAGCTGGCCGAGGCCGCGCAGGGGCTGGCTCGGGTCTTCGTCCCGGCCTGGAGCGGCCGCGAGCTGCGCCGCCTGCGACCCGACGAGACGCTGGCGCCGAGCGAGCCGCCCGATCCCCTCGAACACCGCCTGCCGCCGCTGATCCTCAAGCTCTACGAACGCGGCCCGGTCCGCGGCCGGTGGCTCGAACCCTGGTTCGGCGCCCGCGCCTCGCTGCGCAAGATCGAAGACGGCCGGGAGGTGATCCACGCCGGCACCGACGGGGTCGAGCCATATGTCGCGGTGATGTTCGACCAGCACCAGCCGGTGGCGCTCGACACCTGGCACCGCCTGCCCGGCGCCGAGCTGCAGGTGCTGCTCCGCTTGGTCGAGCCGAGCGCGGCGGTCGAGCTGCGTTGCGAGGGTCGCTCGCCGTCGGCGGCGGTAGTCGGCGCGCTGCCCTCGCGCGACTGGCAGGTGCTCAGCCTGCCGCTGGCCGACCTCGAGCCGCGCGGCCGGCCGGAGCTGATGACCGGGCTGGGCATCCGCTTCATCCCCGCCGGCAGCGCCGAGATCGCGGCCTTCTGGTTGACCCGGCCGTTGGGCGAGTGACGCATACTGAGTCACCGTGCAGTGAACTCGGGGAGAGCCTGCCATGCCGGAGTCGACGCCGTTCGAGGCCTTCCGCCGCACGATGCTCCCGCTGGTTCTGGTCGTCGCGCTGGTCGGCTTCGGCGCTGTGGTGGTGGTCCTCGCGCCGGTGCTGAAGCCGCTCGGCGCGCTGGGTCACGTGATCTTCCTGCTGCTGCTGACGGTCATGGCTGACTGGCTGGCGCCGGTAGGCAGCGGCTGGCTGCGACGCGCGACGCGGCGGCACGTTGCGCAGCGCTGGCCCGAGTTCGCGCTCGGCCGAGCGGAGTTCGTCGGGCTCGCCCTGGCGTCGAAACGGCACTCGGCCGCGCGGCTCGCCGAGACCGACGACGACGCCGGTTTCCTCCTCCTGGAGCCGGGCCGGCTGACCTACCGCGGCGGCCTGGCGCTCGACCTGCCGGTGGCGCAGATCGCCGAGGTGGTGCCGCAGTCCTTTCTGATGGCCTTCGGCTTGTGCGGCCGCATCCGCCTGGTGCTGGCGCCGGGGGCCGGCGAGGAGTGGCTGGCCATCGATAGCCGGCGGCGGCCCAGCATGCTGCTCAAGCAGCTCGACAACCGCCGGCTGCTGCTTCGCCTGCGCGCCTGGCTGGCCGCCGAGCGGGTCGGCCTACCGGCCCTTTGATCCCTCGCGACAAGCCGTCGCCCGTGCCATAATGCCGGTGACTTGACTCGAGCCGGGTGATGCGCCCAGCCAGCAACCGCGTGTTCGACGACTACAAACGCAAGGTCATGCCGGCGATGGTCGGCGTGGCCGTGCTCGGCCTGCCGCTGGCGCTGGCGCTGTCGGCCTGGCTCATCCCACTGCTTGGGCCCATCGCGCCGGGGCTCGCCGTGGTCGCCTACTTCTGGTGGTTCTTCGAGCGCGGCATCCTGTTCGGCAACCAGCGGCTGCGGCAGCGGGTGGCCGGCAAGCTGCTCGGCTTCGGCCGGCGGGTCGAGCAGGCCGGCGACCGGTTCGTCGGCCTCGCCTGGCCGTGCCACTTCGAGACCGCCGAGCGGCGGCTGGTCGAGACCGACGACGACGTCGGCTTCCTCCGCGTCACGCCGGCCGGGATCGAGTTCTTCGGCGACGGGATCGAGTTCACCGTCGCCGCTGACCAGATCGCCGCCGTGCGGCTCAAACGCCACGGGCAGGCGATGGCTTTCTGGAACCGTGTCGAGGTCGACATTCGCGATGGCGAGCCGATGGAGACGGTGGTCTTCGACTCGCGCGACAAGCCCGGCCACACCGCCTGCCGGCGCGACAACCAACGCCTCTATCGCGAGCTGCGCGCCCTGGTCGGGCCCGACGTCGAACAGGTCCGGCTCGAAGCGCGGGCGCTCGAGGAGGAGTTCGAGCGGCTCGACGCGTAAGGGCCGGTCGCATTCCGCCACACCGGAGCGCGCGCCGGACCGGCCGTGACCGAGACCCGAAAGGGATGCCGATGCCGTTGATGACCCTCTTCTGGCTCTCGCCGCTGGCCGCCGAACCGCCCACGCTGGCCGACCTCTTCGCCCGCTGGGACGGCCCGCCGGCGCCCGTCCGGGCGATCACCCGCGGGCCGAAGCACCACTGGTTCGGCTACTACGACAAGCTGCAGTTCGACCCCGCCGGGCGCTATGTCCTGGGCATGGAGGTCGACTTCGAGGGCCGCACGCCGACCGCCGACGACGTGGTCGGCATCGGCATGGTCGACTTGGCCGGCGGTGACCGCTGGATCGAGCTCGGCGAGTCCCGTGCCTGGGGCTGGCAGCAGGGCTGCATGTTGCAGTGGCGGCCGGGCAGCGACCGTGAGGTGATCTGGAACGACCGCGTCGACGGCCGGTTCGTCGCCTGGCTGCTCGACGTCCGCTCGGGCGAGCGGCGGATGCTGCCCCGCCCGGTCTATCACCTCTCGCCCGACGGCCGCTGGGCGGTCGGCCTCGACTTTGCCCGCCTGCAGGTGCTCCGCCCCGGCTACGGCTACGTCGGCGTCGACTCGCCGACCATCGCCGAGCGCGCGCCCGACGGCTCGGGCATCTACCGGCTCGACCTCGAAACCGGCGAATCGACCGAGGTAGTCTCGTTGGCGACCATCGCCGCCATCCCCTACCCGGACAGCGACCCGGCCGACCGGCACTGGTTCAACCACCTCGAGTGGAGCCCCGACGGCCGGCGGTTCATCTTCCTCAACCGCTGGAGCCGGCCGGGCATGCGGGGTTTCGGCACGCGCATGTTCACCGCCGCGGCCGACGGCTCCGACGTCCGCCTGGTGACCGACGCGCCGGGCATTTCGCACTTCATCTGGCGCGACGCCCGGCAGATCTCCATCTGGCGCGGCGACTACCTGCTCTATCGCGACGACGGCAGCGGCGAAAGCGAGCTGCTCTGGCGCGCGCCGAACGGCCACCAGAGCTACCTGCCCGACCTCGACTGGCTGATCTCGGACACCTACCCGCAAGGCCCGGCGCGCGAGCAGTGGCTCCACCTCTACCACCTGCCGACCGCCCGCATCGTGCCCCTCGGCCGCTTCGCCAGCCCGCCCGAGTACACCGGCGAGTGGCGCTGCGACCTGCACCCCCGCCTCTCACCCGACGCCGGGTGGGCAACCATCGACTCGACCCACGGCGGCGACGGGCGGCAGCTCTACCTGGTCGACCTGCGCGCAGCCCGACGGTAGGGCGCGCCCCGCGCGCCGCTCAGGTAGGGCGCGCCCCGCGCGCCGTAGAGGTAGCGCCGCCTCGCCGAGGCGGCCGAACGGCGACGGCGGCTCAGTATCCACCGTAACCGCCACTGAGCAGCGACACCAGCAGCTTGCCGACGGCGACGAAGAAGTTGCTCTCGACCGGCCGGAAGATGCCGAACGGCTGGCCCGGATTGCCGACGAACGGCCGCATCAGCCAGGCCATCTGCGAACCGACCACGGCGTAGAGCAAGACCCAGGCGCGGAAGACCGACTGGGTGGCGCTGCCGCCGGCCTTCTCGCACAGCACGCTCAGCCCGCGGTGCATGGCGACCAGCCCGGCGGTGCCGCTGAGGCCCAGAATGCAGACGTGAAGGAAGACCATGAACCGATAGCCGCTGCCGCTGGCCATGAAGAACCAGGCCACCGGCGCCAGGCTGGCCGCCATCACGGCGGTCATGGCGATCGCGAACAGGACCAGGGCGAGCATCGGCAGCGGCCGCAACTTCGAGCCCAGGACCAGGTTGAAGACATACAGCGACGGCCCGGCGATGACCAGCGTGGCGAGGAACAGCAGCGGCAGCTTGACCAGCGAACTGGCCGACTGCGTCAACCCGCCCTGACTGCCCATGACCGCGCCGTAGAAGCCGAGCAGCGCCAGCGCCGCGAGCAGGAAACGGACGCACAGCCACCACACGGTGGGATCTTCGGCGAGCAGCTCATACAGCTTGTCCGGCTCGCGCAGCACGCCGTCGAGAAAGCGCGGCAGCGGGGCGCGGCGCTCGGCCAGGCCGGGGGTATCCGCCATGGCACGCTCCGGGTCGTACGACCGCCCTATCGGTAGCCGATCGCGCGACGTCTGTCAAGCCGGGCAGGATCGCCGCGCGCCAGCGACGATACCAGCGCTCGGAGCCCGCCGTGGAAACGTGTACTCTGGTCCTCGCCCTGCTGCCCGTCCTGGCCGCCCCAAGCGACCCGCGCCAGGCGCCGCCGCGGACCACCAACACGCCGGTGACCGAGTTCGACAGCTTCACCGCCGCCGACTGGCCGACCGTCGGCCGGCCGCGGGTGCGCGAGCGCATCCTGGCCGCCGCCGGGCTGCTGCCCATGCCGCCGAAGCGGCTGCTCAACCCGCGCTACGGCCCGGCGGTCGAACAGAACGGCATCCGCATCGAGCCGGTGGCGCTCGAGACGTTGCCCGGCTTCTGGCTCGGCGGCAACCTCTACCGGCCGCTCGAGTCTGCCCCCGGCTCGCGGCCGGCGGTGCTCACACCCCACGGCCACTGGGCCCGCGGCCGGCTCCACCATGACGAGGTCGGCTCGATCCCGGCCCGCTGCATCAGCCTCGCGCGCCAGGGCTACGTCGTCTTCGCCTATGACATGGTCGGCTACAACGACACCGGCCTGGCCGTCTCGCACCGCTTCGCGCAGAACGACCGGCGGGCGATGCTCTGGGGTGTCAGCCTCGGCGGCCTGCAGACCTGGAACTCAATCCGTGCCCTCGACTTTCTGCTCTCGCTACCCGAGGTCGACGGCGACCGCGTCGGCGTCACCGGCGCCTCGGGCGGCGGCACCCAGACCTTCCTGCTCTGTGCCATCGACGACCGCTGGGCCGCCGCCGCGCCGGTGAACATGATCTCGGCCCACTTCCAGGGCGGCTGCCTGTGCGAGAACCTGCCCGGCCTGCGCCTCGGCGGCGACGCCCACAACCTCCAGATCGCCGCCCTGGCCGCGCCCAAGCCGATGCTGATGGTTAGCTGCACCGGTGACTGGACCGCCAACACGCCAGCCCTCGAGGGCCCGACCGTCCGCCGCGCCTACGAGCGCTACGGCGTGCCCGAGCGGCTCGAGTGGGTCCAGTTCGAGGCCGGCCACAACTATCACCGCGGCAGCCGCGAGGCGGTCTATCGCTTCTTCGGCCGGTGGCTGCTCGGCGCCGACGACCCGGAGCAGTTCACCGAGCAGCCCTTGACGGTGCCCAGCGACGAGGAGCTGCTCTACTTCAAGGACCGCCAGGCGCCGGCCGGCGCGCTGGACGAGGCCGGGTTGATCGCAGCGCTGATTGCCGAACGGCGGGCGCAGTTCCAGGCGCTGCTGCCGCGCGACGCCGCCGACCTGGAGCGCTTCCGCGCGGCCTACCTGCCGGCGCTGCGCCAGGCGGTGCGGCCGCTGCCGCCCCCGGTCTGGGCGGGCGAGCTGCCGGCGGAGGGGCCGTTCGAGTGGCTCGGCGAGGCCGGCGAGCGGCTGCGCGGCGAGGTCATCGCCGGTACCGGCCGGCCGGTGATCGTCCTCGCCGGCGACCCGACGGCGGTCGCCGACCTCGGCCGGGCCGCCGTCTGGCTCGCGCCGTTCCGCCAGGACCCGCCCCGCGATGCCCTGGCCGAGTTTGCCACCACCTACAACCCGACCCTGCTGACGGTGCGCATCGGCGACCTGCTCGGCGCGGCAGCTCGGTTCGAGGCGCCGCTGATCGTCGCCGTCGGCGAGCAGGCGCCGCTGGCCCTGTTGGCCGCGCCGTTCCTGCCGGCCGACGCGGCGGTGGTGGTCGATCTCGGCGGGCACGACTGGGCCGCCGACGACGCCTGGCAGGGCGAGTTGTGGCAACCGGGGCTGCGCCGCGCCGGCGATCTGCTCACCGCCGCGATCCTGGCCGCGCCGCGGACGATGGTCCTCACGGGAGTCGCGCCGACGTTCGACTTCGCCCCGGCCGAGCGGGCCGCCGCGCTGACCGGCGGCAGGCTCATCGTTCGGGCGGAGTCTCTGGCTCCGCGGGAGGCGCTGGCGCTGCTTCGGCCTGCTCCTTGACCGCCCTCGGCCCGCGGGTGAGGAAGCGGCGGATGCGCGGCTCGAGCCGTCGGCGCTCGATCCAGACCAGATGCCCGCAGCCGGCGCAAGCCATCTTGATGTCGGCCCCGGTGCGCAAAATCTGCCACCGGTTGGTGCCGCAGGCGTGGGGCTTGCGGAGCACCACCTCGTCGCCGACATAGACCGTCTGCCGCCCGCTCATGCCCGTCCTCGTGCCGGCGAGATGGTAGCAGAGCGACGGTCGCGAGGGCGAATCTTGCGCGTTGGTTGCGAAACGGTGGAACGCAGGGCCGATTCGATTCGATCCAGGTCTTGACTCATCGCGGGGTGAGCAGTAGAGTCTGCCCTCGCGACGGCGCCGACCGGCGCTGTGTACCTCGACAACAAGCACGCTGAGGGCCGCGTGTCGACCGCGCGAGTGGTTGACAGGCAGGCGGCCGGATGCTAAACTGAGAGCTTGTTGCCCGCAAGGCAGCTCCTTGAAAACTGAATAGCGACCGCAATGGGAGCCCGCAAGGGTTCCCGGGATAAGCCAAACGTCAGTCATTGAGAGGCCACTTCGGTGGCACCTGGGGCCGCGCTTCGGCGCGGTCTCGGATCAACTTTCCTCGGAGAGTTTGATCCTGGCTCAGGACGAACGCTGGCGGCGCGCCTAACACATGCAAGTCGAGCGAAGAGGCCCTTCGGGGTACTTCAGCGGCGAACGGGTGAGTAACACGTGGGTCACCTGCCCTCGAGTTCGGAACAACTACTGGAAACGGTAGCTAATGCCGAATGTGGCCATGGCTAAAGCCTTCGGGCGCTCGAGGATGGGCCCGCGGCGGATTAGGTAGTTGGTGGGGTAACGGCCTACCAAGGCGACGATCCGTAGCTGGTCTGAGAGGACG
>CAYONP010000047.1:0-43102 GCA_964405335.1 uncultured Fimbriimonadaceae bacterium | reverse complement strand
ACGGCCGGCCGGCCGGCGCATTGCGATGCGCCGCTACGATGGACGCCCGATTGCGTGGCCGTAATGGTTGGTTACACGGCCCGCCGGCCGGCGCATTGCGATGCGCCGCTACGATGGACGCCCGATTGCGCGGCCATAGTGGTTGGTTACACGGCCGGCCGGCCGGCGCATTGCGATGCGCCGCTACGATGGACGCCCGATTGCGCGGCCGTAATGGTTGGTTACACGGCCGGCCGGCCGGCGCATTGCGATGCGCCGCTACGGTACCGGTGTTCTCCGTCGCGGGATCATCGGCTCGGCTCATCCCGCGCGCCGCTTGAGCAACCGGCGCGCCGCCGGCAGCGCCAGCTCGAAACCACGGTAGAGCAGCGGCGCGAAGACCAGGTCCCACTCGCCGACCCATTCGACCTGCTCGGGTCCGAATCCGGCCTTGAACCGGTTGAGGCCGTAGATCGGGCTGTCGGTGGCCTCGGGCGCGGCCACGCCGCGGAAGTCGTAGGTGGTGCAGCCGCGCTCGACCGCCCACTGCATCGCCCGCCACTGGAGCAGGTAGCCGCAGTAGTGCTGCCGCCCGGCATCGCTCATGCCGCCGTAGAGGTACCAGCAGGTGTGGCCATAGGCGATGCAGAGGATGCCGCCGAGCGGCTCGCTGTCGAGCTCGGCGAGCAGCACCGTGGCATGGCAGGCGCCGCAGAGCAGCTCGCGGATCGAGTCGAAGTAGCTCTTCGCCCGAACGGTGAACTGCTGCCGAGCCGCCGTCTCGCGGAGCAGCCGGTCGAACGCGCTCCAGTCGTCGTCCGAGCTGGCGTGGCGAACGCTGACGCCTCGCTTCTCGGCCTTGCGGATGCGGTTGCGGTAGTCAGACTTGAACCCGGCGAAGACGGCCTCGAGCCCGGGGCCGAGGTCGAGCCGCATGACGTACTTCGGCTGCGTGCCGCCGACCTCGGCCTCGAACCCGCGCGCCGGCCGCGCGCCGCAGGCCCGCAAGAAGCGGTCCTGGCCGGCTGGCAGGCACGGGTCGAGCTTGAGCGCCAGCGCCCGCCGCCGCCGGCACTGAGCCTCGACGGCGTCGAACAGCGCGGCCCGCTCGACCGCGCCGTCGGCGCTGGTCAGGTCGACCACGGGCCCGCGCGGAGCGTAGGCCAGCGTGCGGCCGAGCGCCACGTCGCGGAACAGGACCTGGATTCCGCCGGCCAGCTCGCCGTCGCGGAAGAGGCCCAGGCGCACCGCCTGCCACGCCCCACGGGCCTTGACCTCGCCCCAGGCCCAGGCCTGCTCGAAGCTGCCGATGGGGTGGAAGCCGACAAACCGATCCCACGCGTCGCGGCGCGACGCGTCGAGCGGCTCGACGGCGAGCGCCTCAGGCCGCGATGGTGTCACGGCACCAGCGCTCGTAGATCCCATCCCAGCGGCGCTCCATCACGCTCGAGAGCGGCGCCGCCGCCGCACTGACCGCCATCGACCGCCTCAGCTCGTCGAGGGCGTGCGGCAGGTAGCAGACATAGGTGTCGCGGCCGAGTTGGTCGCAGACCCAAACATAGCAGGCGATGCAGTGGACCAGCCGCTGCACCGCGCAGAGGTCGTAGAGCGTGTCGGCGGCGCGATCGGTCAGGTCGCGGTGGACCCTGCCGGGCAGGGCCAGGTAGTCGCCGCGAAGCGCCTCGCGCCGCGTCGGCGAGAGCGCCGCGTAGGGATCGAGCAGCAGCGAGGCGAGGTCGTATTGCCACGGCCCGATCATCGCGTCCTGAAAGTCGATCCACCAGACCCGGTCGTGGTGGACCAGCAGGTTGCGGGCGTGCAGGTCGCGGTGCATCCAGGCCTGCGGCGCGCCGGTCAGCCCGGCGACCATGGCGTCCTCGCCCTGTTTCCACCGCTCCTGTTCGGTCGGCGTCAGGTCGCGCACCGGCGCGGCGACGACTTTGCGGAAGCGGCGCAGCTCCCAGCGGATCCGTTGCTCCTCGAGCCGCCGCCCGTGCGCCGGCGAGGCGGCCGACGGCTCGCCCGCGGCGGCGCACTCGATCCGGGCCAGGTCGCGCAGCACGCGGCGGTACCAGGCATCGGCTTCGGCATGGTCGTGAACCTCGGTCAGCAGCCGATCGCCGACGTCGGTGACCAGCAGCACGCCGGCCCCGTCGTCGCGGGCCCCGACCCGCGGGACAGGCACGCCGTGCCGGTGGAGGTAGTCGCCGATGGCAATCCAGTCGTGCATCTTGCCCGCCTCGTCGGGCGGGGTGACCATGGCGACCACCGTCTCAGCGCCGTCGGTCGGATGATCGAGTCGGTAGTATCGGCGGTGTGAGACATCCCCGGCCAAGCGCCGGCAAGGCTGGCCCGCAAGCCCCCAGCGGGCCAGGGCCAGGTCAAGCTGCGGTTCCGGCATCGCTGCTCCCAAGCGCTAACTCGAGCACCCAGTCTACCACACGGTCGGCCGCCTCGGGCCGGCCCAGCGACCGGCTGGCGGCGGCCATGGCGGCCAGCCGGCCCGGCTCGCCGAGCAGACCGCGCAGCTCGGCCTCGAGCCGCGCCGCGGTCAACTCGGCGTCAGGCACCAGCAGCGCGGCGCCGGCGGCGGCCATCCACTCGGCGTTGTGCCGCTGATGATCGTCCGAGACCCGCGGCAGCGGCACCAGCAGCGCCGGCAGGCCGCGGCAGGTCAGCTCGCTCAGGCCTGCCGCGCCGGCGCGACCGAGCACCAGATCGGCCGCGGCCAGCGCATCGGCCATCTCGTGCAGGTAGGCCCGGAAGACATACCGCACCGACAGATTCGACACCTCCGCGTCGGCAACGGTGCGAGCGTTGACCCACCCACCGACGTGCATCAACTGCAAGCCGGCACACCAGTCGCCGCGCAGGCGGGGCAGCAGCTCGACCAGCGCATCGTTGATCCGACCGGAGCCCTGGCTGCCGCCGAAGACCAGCAGCGTGGTCGCCGCCGGGTCGAGTCCCAGCCGCTCGCACGCCGGGCCGCGCTCGGCCGAGAGGACCTCGGGCCGCACCGGATAGCCGATCGGCTCGATCCGCAGCTCGGCCGGCAGGCGATCGGCGGCCCTCTCGATCAGCAGGCCGATCCGGTCGGGCCGCGCGCGGCGGGCGATGAACCGAGCCGCCGCTCCGGGCACGGCGTTGGGCTCGAGCAGGATGCTCGCGATGCCCAGCCGCCGGGCGGCCAACAGCACCGGCGCGCAGACCTGGCCGCCCGAGCCGACCACCACCGCCGGCCGCTGGTCGGCCAGCAGCCGCTTCGCCTCGCCGAACAGGCCGAGCCAGCGTGGCAGGCCGACCAGCCGACGCCAGGCCGGCGCCGCCGGCGGGATGGCCAGCGTGCGGAGTTCGTAGCCCTCGCGCGGGACCAGCTCTTCTTCCATCCGCCCGGCTTCGCCGATGAACCGCACCTCGGCCGGGCAGCGGGCGGCCAACGCCTTGGCCACGGCAATCAGCGGGTAGATGTGCCCACCGCTGCGCCCGCCGACCAGCGCCACCCGCAGCGGGTTCACTCGCTGCTCCCCTCGGTCAGTCGCCGGCGCCGCTCCTCGGCCGCGGCCACCGCCTGTTCGAGCACCTGCAGCGATTCGCTCGGCTCGGCGCCGTCGGCGCCGGCGAGGTGCAGTTGCAGCGCCCGGTCGCGGCGCTGGATGACCAGCAGCCGGAGCTGTTCGTGCGCGGCGAGCGCCGTCTCACGGGCGTCGCGATCGGGTGCGTCACGCCAGGCGGCGTAGCTCGCCTCGGCCGCCTCGAGCACCGCCTGGCCGATGGCCGCCGCCTGCTCGGCCAGCTCGGCCCGGCCCGTGGTTCGGGCCAGGAACTCGAGCACGCGCACCGCATCGCTCGGCCGGCCCAGCTCGCGATAGGCGTCGGCCAGCTCCTCGGCGGCGCCCAGCCGCGAGGCGACCAGGAAGCGGCTCAGCGGCACCTGCTCCAAGACCCGCGCGGCGGCAGCCAGGTGTGTCGCGCGGTCGTCGCGCTCGGCCGCGTCGAGGTGCGCTGAGCCGAGCGCCAGGCGGGCATCGACGCGCGAGCCGAGCGGCCGATAGAGCGCCGCGCGCGCCTCGAACCGGCGCAGCTCGCCGAGCCGGATGGTGGTCGGCTCGTACAGCTCGTGCCAGCGCCGCAGCGGCAGTCCGCGGTAGAGCGTCAGGGTCGAGCCGTCGAGGCGGTCGGGGGCGAAGAAGTAACAGTCGTACCTCAGCCGCGTGGCGACGCCGGTGAGCAGCACGAGGGCGATCAGCAGCAGGCCGGCGAGGCAGCAGAACTCGTACCATCCGGCGGCGCGGCGGTAGTGGGCATACTGCGCCGCCACGCCGAGGACGGCGAAGGTGGTGGCGAGCAGCCAGGCGGCGCGGGTGAGCTGCCGGCGGACCACGCGTTCGAGGTCGGCGCGGTCCTCGCCGCGCGCTTCACGCTCGCGGCAGAGGAGATGCTCGAAATGGTGGTGCAGCGGCGCCATGACCAGCGGCAGCCAGGGTTCGCCGACGGCGGCGGCGCCGGGCTCGAGACAACGCCGCTGCAGCGCCACCCAGCCGCGCTGGAGCGCCGACGAGGTGGCCTCGACGAAGAGCACGCCGCCGACGATGATGAGCAGGAACTCGGTCCGGCTGAACAGCGCCAGGAACGCGATCGCCGCGCCGAGGGCCATGCTGCCGGTGTCGCCGAAGTAGACCATACCGCGGGCGTAGTTGAAGTAGAGGTAGGCGATCAGCGAGCCGGCCAGCGCGCTGGCGATCAGGCTGAGGGCGAACATGCGGCGCATCACCTCGCTGGCCTCGGGGTTGGCCGCGGCGGTGTCGCCCAGCACGTGCAGCGCGCTGGCGCCAATCAGGAAGCAGACCACCGCATAGGCCGCGGCGATGACGGCGCCCACGCCGCCGGCCAGGCCGTCGAACCCGTCGGTCATGTTGACCGCGTTCGAGACATAGAACATGAACAGCGAGGCGAACGGAACATAGAGCCAGCCGAGCGGCGCATAGCCGACGAACGGCAGGTGCAGCAGGCCGACGTCGGGCATCTTGGCGATGCGCTTGGCGTACCAGTAGAAGCTCAGCGCGAAGCCGAGGGTGACCAGCACCTGGAGCGCGATCTTGAGCTTCTCCGAGTAGCCGGCGGCCCGCGCCTTCGAGCGGTCGTCGAGGTAGCCGAGCAGGGCGAAGCCCCAGAAACCGAGCAGGAAGCAGGCGGTGTAACCGCGGCGGATCTGCTCGAGGCCGGTGAGCAGCAGCACCGCCACGGTCAGGCCGACGAGGAGGATGAACCCGCCGCCCATCGGCACCTCATCGCGCTTGCCCTGCCGCACGCCCTGCTTCGTCTCGCGGCTGACGAACTGCCGCCGTTGCAGCCAGGGCACCAGCACCAGCCCACTGGCCAGCGAGGCGATCAGCCCCAGGCCGGCGGCGTAGAACAGACTCGCCAGGCGTCCCCACAGCTCGCCATCCACGCGCCATACCTCCCGCCGCTCAGCGAATGGTGACGATCAACAGGTGCAGTCCGATGGTCAATCGGTCGCCGTCGGCCAGCGGCGCCCGGCCGCGGACCAGCTCGCCGTTGAGCAGCGTGTCGTTGAGCGAGCCGGCGTCGTCGAGCCACCAGCGGCCGTCGACCTCGTCGATCCGAGCATGGCGCCGCGAGACGGTGCGGTCGTCGAGCCGCAGCTCCTGGTCCGCGCCGCGGCCGATGCTCAGCCCCTGGTCGGGGATCGGCACAATGCCGACCAGGTTGCCGTCGACATCGTAGACCTCGAGGATGGCCCGCGCGCGTGACTCGTCCAACTCGGCGGCGGTCTCGTTCAGCGCGCGGCGCAGGAGTTGAGTCTCCTCGTCTTCGCTCCGCTGCCGATTGACCTCTTCGCTCATCGTCCTGCCCCGTCGATCCGGCGGTAGAGCCGCAGAATCACCGGCCGGTAGCCCAGTGCCGACCAGAACGCCCGGCCCGCCTGGTTGCCCTCGGCCACGGCCAGCTCCATGCCCTGCGTGCCGCGCCGGCGGCACCAGTCGGCGACCGCCTCGACCAGCGCGCGGCCGACGCCCTGCCGGCGGTGCGCCGGGGCGACGACCAGGTTCTCGATCACCGCTCGCCGCTCGACCGCAAAGGCCGGCGCGCGACGCAGCACGGCGGTGACCATGCCCACCGGCTCGCCGCCGTCACGGGCCAGCAGCAGGCAATGGTCGCGCACGCCGAAGCGCTCGAGGAACATCCGGCGGATGCTGTCATGCCACTCGTCCGACGGCACGAAGAAGGGGTCGAGCAGCGCGTGCTCGTCAGCCAGGTAGCGCATCAAGCGCATCATCGCCGGCAAGTCGGCCGGCTCCGCCGCGGCAATGCTCAGCGCCACCCGTCACTCCGCCAGCTCAGCGACCAGCTCGGCATAGTTGGCCAGGATCTGCTTCCGCCGCAGGTCCATCTTGAGCGACAACTCGCCCCGCTCGGGCGAGAACTCCTCGCGCAGGAGCTTGAACCGCCGCACCTTCTCGAAACTGGCCAGGTGCGGCGTCAGGCGATCGATCTCCGCCCGGATCGCCCGCTCCGCCTCACGCTGCTCCAACCACGAGCGGTCGTTGACGTCGGCAATCGTCACCCCGGCCGCCTGCAGCTTCTTGGCCAGCGCCTCATAGGCCGGCACAATCAGCGCGCCAACCACGTCGGCGTCGTCGCCGACCAGCATCACCCGGTCGATCAGCGGGCTCTCGCACAGCGCCGTCTCAATCGGCAACGGCGCCACGTTCTTGCCGTTGGCCAGCACCATGATGTCCTTCTTGCGCCCGGTGATGCGCATGAAGTTGTCGCCCAGCTCCTCGGCCAGGTCGCCGGTGTGGAACCAACCTTCCGCATCGATCACCGCCGCGGTGTCCTCGGGCATTTCGTAGTAGCCGCGCATCACGTTCGGCCCGCGAACCAGCAGCTCGCCGTCGTCGGCGACCTTCCACTCGACGCCCGGGATCGGCTGACCGATGCTGTCGAAGCGCAGCCGCCGGTCCGGCTCAATCAGCGACACCACTGGCGAGGTCTCGGTCAAGCCGTAGCCCTGGGCGATCTTGATCCCGATGCCGAGCAGCCAGCGGCCCAGCTCGGGCGGCAGCGCCGCGCCGCCCGAGACGCCGAACCGGCAGCGGCTCAGCCCAAGCATCTCGCGCAGCGGCGCGAAGACCTTGCGGTCGCAGAACTGGTGCTGCCACTTGAGCAGACCCGACGGGTCGCGTCCGGCGACATACTCGGCGCTGTAGTGATCGGCCACCTTGAGCGCCCAGCGGGCGATCCGGCCGGCCAGACCGGGCTTCTCGGCGATGCCGTCCTTGACCCGCTCGCGCATCATGGCCAGCATCCGCGGCACGGCGATGAGCACCGTCGGCTGGAGCAGCTTGAGGTTCGGCATCAGCATCCGCAGGCTCTCGTTGTAGAGCGTCGAGGCGCCGACATAAAGCCCCAGATAGCCGACCACGCGCTGGAACGAATGCGATAGCGGCAAGAAGCTGAGCAGCGTGTCGTCGGGCACGATGTGCAGCTTCTCGTCGGTGCTGACCACATTGGTGACGAAGTTGCGGTGGGTCAGCATGACCCCCTTCGGCACGCCCGTCGTGCCGCTGGTGAAGATGATCGTGGCCAGGTCTTCCTCGGTCACCGCGGCGCTGCGCTCGGCCACCCGCGGCGCGAGCTCGGCCGCCCGCTCGGCGCCGGCGGCGACGACGCTCTCCCAGCTCACCGCCAGCGGATGGTCGTCGGGTACCTTCTTCATGTCGAAGACGAGGATCTGCTCCAGCCGCGGCAGCTCGTCGCGCTTGGCCTCGAGCTTGGCCAACTGGCCGGCGTCCTCGACGATGGCCAGCCGCGCGCCGACCCGCTGGATCAGCGGTGCCACCTGCTCGGCCGGCAGGGTGGGGAAGATCGGCACGTTGACCGCACCGCAATGCAGGATGGCCAGGTCGGCCACCGCCCACTCGGGGCGGTTCTCGGAGAGCAGGACGACGCACTCCCCCGGCGCGGTGGCCAGCGTGAGCAGCCCGCATGCAGCCTGTTGCACCTGGTGCGCAAGCTCGGTGTAGCTAACCGGAGTCAGGTCATGGCCCTCTTTCAGCCACACCGCCGGCCGCTCGCCGTGTCGCTCCACCGCGTGGCGCAGCAGGTCGGGAAGGGTCTTCATCCGCGGCTGATCTCCTTGCGCGCGCATTCTACGCGAACCGCGACCCCCGCGCAACGCGGGGTCAGGCACTGCTTTCGTGGTGCAGGTTACCGAAGCGCGCCAGGATGGTAATCAGGCGCTTGATTCAGGGATCTGACCCCGCCCGGATGAAGGCCTCGCGCAGGCGCACGGCCGCCGCGGCGAGGCTCTCCGAGACGGCCTGTTGCGAGACGCCGTGCCGGTCGGCCACCGCCTGCTGGGTCAGTCCGTCGATCCAGTGCAGGCGGAAGCGCTCCCAGATCACCGGCCCGAGGATCTTCGGTCCGTGGCGGTAGACGAAGCGGGTCAGCTCGGTGCGGAACGAGTGCTCGCTGACGATCGGCGCCGGGTCGGTGGCGTAGGTCCGCAGCGCGGGATGCTCCTGTACTCGCCCGCGCTCATCGCGCCAGGTCAGCACGCCCTCGCGGAGCATCTGGCGGGTCAGGCGATACATGTCGCGCTCGGCGTACTTCATCGCCCCCTGGCGCATGGTTGCCGCGTAGCGGTCGAGGAACCGCTCGAGCCGCGGCCGCGCCGTCGGTTGTGGCCCGGCGGGCAGTGCCACCTCGGCCGCCTGCAGGCAGGTGAGCACGAACTCGCGGGCCGAGGCGAGGTAGTCGGCGTAGAGGTCATAGCGGTGCCCGACGGCGGTGGCCCGGCCGCGGAAGGCGCCGTTCCAGACCTCGCACAGCCCGTCGAGCCCGGCCTCGCCGGCGACCAGCGCGTCGGCGAGCTGCGCCGCGGCGGTGCTCGCCGGCGCCGGCTCGGGCGCCGCCAGCACCACGTCGGCCGGCGATTGCGGGTGAAGCAGCAGCGGGTAGCGGCGGGTGGTCAGCAGGACCATCGCCGGCGTGGCGCGGATCTGCTGCAACCGAGCGCGGTCGGCCTGCGCGGCGAGGTCGCACAGGCAGGCGCCGTCGACGCGCAGCGGCCACGGCTGGGCCGGCGCGCTGACCTCGACGCGGACCGCCTCACCCACGGCAGGCTCCTGCATCTCGATACTGATTATCAATCTCAATTAGTTCCGAGGTGGAGGAATCTGGTCGGTTGCCTTGTGAGGCCGGTGCCGGGTTTGCATCACTCACAGAGGCCGCCGGTTCGCGGCCGTGCGAGAAACGAGGAGGTCGCCGATGGCGTACATTATCTGCGAACCCTGTGTCGACGTGATGGACAAGGCCTGCGTCGACGTCTGCCCGGTCGATTGCATCTACGAGGCCGCCGAGCTGAAGATGCTCGTCATCCACCCCGAAGAGTGCATCGACTGCGGTGCCTGCGAACCGGAGTGCCCGGTCGACGCGATCTTCGAAGACGTCGATGTGCCGGACGAGTGGAAAGAGTACATCGAGATCAACGCCAACTACTTCACCTGAGCTCGACCGCACCGGGCCGGCGTCGCCTGGCGCCGGCCCGGCCACCGGCCGCTCAGACATCGGGTTCGCCGAAGCGGCGGGCAAACTCGGCCCGGAACACCTCCACCGTCTCCTCGTCGATGTGGCAGAACCGGATCTCGGCCAGCGGCGCGCGCGGATGCTCCGCCGCCCAGTCGACCGCCTCGCCGACCATGATCCGCGCGCAGAGCGGCTTGGGGAAACCGAAAATGCCCGAGCTGACCGCCGGCAGCGCGACCGACTCGCAGCACTCCATGCCGGCGATCATCAGCGCTGAGTGGGTCGCTTCGCGGAGCAGTTCCGGCTCGCCCTGATGCCCGCCGCGCCACACCGGGCCGACGGTGTGGATCACCATCTGGCACGGCAGCTCGCCCGCGGTGGTGAACGTCGCCTGGCCACACGGCACCTCGCCAAAGCGGCGGACATGCGCGTCGCTGACCTCCTGGATCACCTGTCCGCCGCGGCGGACGATGGCCCCGGCCACCCCGCCGCCGTGCTGCAGCCGGCTGTTCGCCGCGTTGACGATAGCGTCGACCCGCTCGGCGCAGATGTCGCCGTGGTGGATCGAGAGGCGCATTCCCGAGGGCAGGCGGTGACTGACGATCCGTTCTGACATGCTCTCCTCCAGCACCGCGCGGCACAGCCGCTCGCGGCACCATTCGGGTCGGCCGGTGATGTCCTCCTCCCACAGCACCAGCCGCCGCCAGCCGGCCGCCGCGGCCAGCCGCGCCGTCGCCGCGTCGTGCCGCTGCTTGCGCTCCTGCTCGGCCGTGCGCCGGCCCGGGTAGCGGTGCGGCGAGGCGTGGTAGTAGCTTCCGTGGCACTCGACCGCCAGCCGCGCCGCGGGCACGTAGAAGTCGACCGTGTAGCCCGGCGTGAGTGGGTGCTGTGGATGGTAGTCGAGGCCGAGTTCGTCGAGCCAGCCGGCCACGTGGCGCTCGATCGAGGTGTCGCGCCAGACCGGCCGGCGGGGCGGCGCGGGCGGCGCCTCGCGCAGCCGCCGGTAGAGCCGGCACAGATGCTCGGGTGGGCGGCGGATCACGGTGTCTCGCCCAGCGCCGCCAGGCGGCGCTCGCACCGTTGCAGAGCATACCCCGCGGCGAGGCAGGCAACCAGCAGGAAGCACGCGCCGGCCAGGGGCACGCCCCACGCGAGGCCGAGCGGCTCGAGCAGCAGCCGGCCGATGACCAGGCGGGCGACCTCGAGCAGGCTCACCTCGGCCAGGCCCTGCCCGCGCCACTCGCGGTCGACGGTCCGCGCCAGCGCCACCGCCGGTACGATGATCAGCAGTCCGAGCCAATGCAGCACGCCGCCGAGGGCGACCGGCCAGATACCCGGCACCAGCGCGCCGTGAATCAGTGCCGCCGGCGCGGCGACGAGCACGAACAGCCCGAACGGGGCGACCAGCGCGGCATACCGCCCGCGGACCAGCGCGCGCGCGGTGAGCGGCGTGGCGAGCAGGCCGGCCAGCCGGCCAGAGGCGGCGTCGCGGGCAAAGCTGCGGGTGCCGGCGAGCCCGGGCGGGTGGAGCAGGAGCTGGCCGCCGAGGGTGGCCAGCACCACCACCGACGCACCGGCCGCCGGTTCGTAGTAGAGCATCGTGCCCAGCGGCCGGTGCCAGACGAACAGCGAGCAGAGGTCGTAGACCATCTCGGCGGCCAGGCTGCCCGAGCGGATGAAGGTCAAGGCGAGCAGCGGCAACAAGACCATGCCGAACGGCGTCCAGAGCGCGCCGTGCCGTTGCAGCGAGAGCAGGTCAAGGCCGGTCACCGGGTTGCTCAGCCGACGCCACCAGGTCGCCGGTCGGTCGTCACGCGGCGATGCCCCGCCGCGGGCCAGCCGCCGCATGGCCACGGCGCAGGCGAGCAGCGCAACGACGCCGAGCCCGCTCTGCGTCGCCGCGACGGTCGCCCAGCCGACCGGCAGCGGGATGTCGCTGGTCAGGCCGACCGGCGTGCCGGCGGTCGGTGCCATCCAGAGCAGCGAGGTGACCGGCGAGCAGGCGACGAGCAGTTTCGCCGCCGGATGCTCGAGACCGAGCACGAACGGCCCGACCAGCGCGGGCAGCAGCACTCCGATGGTGCTCAGCTCGCCGACCAGCCGTGGCAGGCGGGTGAGCAGCAGCAGGGCGGCCAGGTAGCCGCAGGTGGCGAGCGTCGCCGCGCACCAGAGCAGCACCGTGCGGGTCAGCCACGGCCCGGCCGTCAGGTCGACCGGCCAGCCGCCGAGCCGGGCGGCCAGCCACCAGACGGCGACGGCGACCAGCCCGGCGCTCAGGCCGGCGGCGGTGAAGCTGAGCAGCGCCCACGGCGGGGGCGTGGCCAGGTCGCGCCGGTCGGTGCCGCGCAGGCCGCCGCGCAGCGCCTCGGCATAGGCCCAGGCGACGCTGAGCGGATAGCAGCCAAGGAGCAGGAACCAGAGCAGGAGCTGGGCCGTGGCCGCCGGCGTGGCTGGCGACTCCCACCAGTTGGCCAGCGCGCCGGACGACAACCAGGGCGTCCAGGCGTGCCCGATCTGGTGCAGGGCAAAGAGCACCAAGGCGAGCGTCCAGCCGACCACCACGCGGAGCGCCAGGCCGGGCGACTCGCCCTGCGCCTGAGCGGCCAGTCCGACCGCCTGCCGATAGGCCCAGGCGCCCAGCGGCAGGGCGACCAGCCAGGGGCTGACCGGCAGGCCGAACCAGTCGCGCGGTCCGGCCAGTTCGGCGGCCAGGCGCGGCCCGCCGCGCATGACCACAACGGTCGCGACGAGCACCCAGAACGGGTTGAGAAACAGGGCCACCAGCGTGCGGGCGTTGAAGATCACGTCGCCCCAGTCGTCGATGCTCGCCAGCCTCATCCGCACCGCGGCGCAGCCGGCGGCGGCCAGCAGGGCGACCGACCAGACCAGGTGGAGCGCAAGCACCGCGGCAACGCCGCCGAGTGGTGGCGCCTCGGCGCCGACGTGCGGCCGGAGCAGGAGGTAGACCGGCAGCCCGACGAGGAGGGTGCGCAGTCCCGCCTCGAGGGGCTGCGCCAGCTTGCCCATAACGAGTTCGAGCGGCCGCAGGCGGGTCAGGCGCAGGTCGACCAGGTTGCCCGGGTCGGCCAGGTCGGCAAAGGCGCGCCAGGCGCTCGGCGCAACGGCGAGCGAGATGGCCGCGGCGTGGGCCCAGAGCAGCAGATGCCAGCGGCCATCGGGCCAGCGGTGGCGGAACGGCCAATCGCTCTCGATGGCGCCGGTGAAGCGCCAGACGGCGAGCAGCGCGGCGAGGCAGAGCAGCGGTGCCCACCAGCCGAGCGCCTCGCCGCGCCGGGCGACGCGGCGGCGGGCCAGGGTCCAGAACGGGTTGCCGACACCAGGCAGCATCAGGGCGGAGGCCTGCCGGCGCGTCGTGCCCGAGCCTGACGCCACCAGCCGTCGTGCCCATGATATCAGGAGTGGCCGCCGAGCCAACCGAACGCGGCCGGTCGGGCCGGCGTCTCACCCTTCGGGTAAGTCGCGCAGAGACCTGTGGAGGAATACATGCTGAAGCGCATCCTGGCGGTGGCGGTGGCGGTCGGCGCCGTCGTCACGGCGGTCATCGCGGCTCCCGCCATCGGCGAGAAGGGCACCAACTTCGAGCTGACCGGCATCGATCAGAAGACCTACACGCTGGAGCAGTACGCCGGCGAGTCCGATGCCATCGTGCTGCTCTGGATCTCGAAGAACTGCCCCATCTCGCTGGCCTACGACGACTACTACAACCGCTTCTTCGCCCAGTTCGAGGGCAAGGACGTGACCATCCTGGCCATCAACTCGAACAGCGACGAGCCGGTCGACCAGATCCGGGCCCATGCCGAGGCCAAGGGGTTCAAGTTCGTGGTGCTGAAGGACAACGGCTCGGAAGTGGCCGACGCCTACGAAGCCACCCGCACGCCCGAAGTCCGCATCTTCGACACCAACCTGGTGCTCAAGTACAGCGGCGCGATCACCAACAACCAGAACCCCGCCCGGGCGACCGTGCACCACGCCACCAACGCGGTCAACGCCGTGCTGACCGGCCAGAACCCCGACCCATCGCAGGTCGATGCGTTCGGCTGCACCATCAAGCGGTAACGTGAACAGGCTCAGTCCCAGACTGATCGCCGGCCTGGCGCTGGCGTCCGCCCTCTGCTCGACCGGCTGCAGCCGGCCGGTCGATGCGGCGGACGCCGCGCCCGCGCCGGCCGCCCTCGAGGTGCGGCCGCTGGCCAGCGTCGAGGCCTATCGAAAGGTCATCGACGAACTGCGCGGGAAGACCGTGGTGGTCAACTTCTGGGCCACCTGGTGCGGGCCCTGCGTGGCCGAGTTCCCCGAGCTGATCGAGCTGCGCGACCACTATGCCGACCGCGACGTGGTGCTGGTCACCGTCAGCGTCGATTTCGACACCGACCTCGAGACCAAGGTCAAGCCGTTCCTGACCAAGCACAAGGTCACCGAGCACGCCTACCTGCAGGATGCCGCCGACGCAAACGCGTTCATCAACGGCATCCACGAGCCCTGGGACGGCGAGCTGCCGGCGACCTTCATCTATGATGCCGAGGGCGAGCTGAAGCAGTTCCTGCCGGGGCAGCAGAGCTACGACGAGTTCGAGCAGGCGCTGCTCGCCGTGCTGCCGGCCGAGTAACCCGCAGGGCCGGACCGCCGCGCGGCGAACCGCCGGCGATGCGCGAAATCGTCTATGCCGCCGCCCATGCCGGCATCGATCCCGGTCGCGTGCCCATTGGCGGCGGCGCGGCCGTCTGCGCCGAGCTGGTGCGCCACTGGGCCGCCCGCGGCGGCTTTCGCGTCACCTTGCTCGGCCTCGGCGACGGGCCGCCGGCCGAGGGTGTCGAGTACCACCGTGTCGCGGTCACGCTGCCCGCCGGCCGTCGGCCAGATGATCTCGTCCGACTGCGAGAGCTCGACTACGCCCGTCTCTGCCGCGACTTCTCCGCCGGCGTCAGCGACTACCTGCGCCGTCGCACCGAGCGCTACGGAGTCTGCGTGCTGGTCAACGACATCAGCGAAGGCCCCGACTTCGCCGCGCTGCGCCGCGACGGCTGGCCGCTGGTCACGCTCTGGCACGTCGATGTAGTCGACTACTTCGCCCGCTTCTACCTCGGCGGCCTGCCGCCCGAAGCCCTGACCCGCCTCCGGCGCGCCTGGCCCATGCCGCTGCCCGGCGTGTTGCGCCTGGTTTTCGACCAGCAAGCCGCCTGCGTGGCCGCCTCATCGCGCCACATCGTGCCGAGCCGGCGCATGAGAGAGGTGATCGACAGGTGCTACCCCGGCGCCGGCGAGCGGGTGGAGGTGGTGCCCTGGGGTGCGCCCGAAAACGCCGTACCGGGCGACGCCGCGGCCGCTGAGGCAGCGGCGCTGCGCACCGAACTCGGCCTGGCCGGCGACGAGGTGATCCTGCTTTGCCTCAGCCGGCTCTCACCCGAGAAGGGCATCGATCGCGTGCTGCGCGCGGTGGCCGCCGGCCCCCTGCCGACGCCGGCGCGGCTGCTGATCGCCGGCGAGGCGGCCTACATGCAGGGCGCGCGGTACCGGCGCAGGCTGCTGGGCCTGGCCGGCCGATCGCCGGTGCGGGTCGACTTCCTCGGCCAGGTCGGCGGCGCGCGCAAGGCGGCGGTGATCGAGCTGGCCGACCTGTACCTGTTCCCGTCGCGCCACGAGAGCTACGGATTGACCCTGGCCGAAGCCCTCGCGGCCGGCCTGCCGGCGATCTGCACCGACCACGCCGGGGCGCGCGACGTGCTGCCGTGTGAGGCGGGCATCGTGGTGCCGAACGGCCCGGAGGCGGTGACGGTGAGGGCTTTGCACCGCGCGCTGGCAGAGCTGCTCGGCGACCCGGCGCGACGGCGCCGCATGGCCGCCGCGGCGCGCGCCGCCGGCGCGCGGCTGAACTTCGCCGCCGCCGCCGACCGGGTGGCCGACATCTGCCGCGCCGCGGTTGCGCTCAATCGCGACTGGCCAATTCGAGGTGCATGACCAGCGCGTCGTCGGGCGGGCTGGAGTAGAGCCCTTTGCGCCGGCCGATGGCGGTGAAGCCGCGGCTCATGTAAAGGCGGATGGCGACTTCGTTCCGTGAGCGCACCTCGAGCGTGACCCGGCTCGCGCCACGCTCGCGGGCGGCGGCGATGAGCAGGTCGAGCAGCCGCCCGCCGAGCCCGCGGCCGCGCCAGGCCGGCAGCAGGCCGATGGTCGGGATGTAGGCCTGACTGCCGTGGACCTGCAGCCAGGCATCACCGACCACCTTGCCGTCGGCCCGGGCGAGGAGCAGCAGGCTGTCGGGATCGCGCGTGATCCCGGCATACTGCCCGCGGGTCCAGGCGTGGCCGAAGCACTCGAGATCGACCTGCCGCAGCGCGTCGGCGTCATCGGGCCAGGCGCGCTCGATGGCCACTTCCTCGGTCGATCGGTCACTCACGATCAGGTCCCATCGCGCGGGCGAACGTCTGCCCGAGCCGCACCTCCGGCTCCGACGGTTCGGCGTAGAGCGGCGTCAGCAGCATCGCCTGGTCGACCTCGCCGGCGGCCAGCCGTCGACGGCCCAGATGCGCGACAGTCGCCGCCCGCGGGGCGTTGTGATAGGCCGCGGCGAAATGGCAGCCGGCCGCCTCGAGCGGTGCCCGCGTCTCGGCGGTCAGCGACCCGGTGACTGCAACGCTGTGGCCGACGGCAGCCAGCCGGGCGGCCAGCTCTTCGACCGGCAGGCGCAGGGGTCCGAACAGGCAGTTGGCCGGCGCGCGCTCCCGCCGCGCATAGAGAGCCGCGTAGAGGTACCGCTTCGGCGCGGCGATGACCGCGCAGATCGGCTGCCGCAGGTGCAGCGGCGCGGCCGAGGCGAGCGCCTCGAGCGACGAGACGCCGACAATCGGCAGATCGAGCGCCGCGGCGACGGCCTTCGCCGTGGCCAGGCCGACGCGCAGGCTGGTGAACGAACCCGGCCCGAGCCCGACGGCGACGGCGCCGAGGTCGGCCGGCGTGGCGTCGACGCGCCGGCAGATCGCCGCCAGCTCGGGCACCAGGCGCTGGGCCATGCTGCGCTGGGCCCGGAAGGTCGACTCGGCGACCAGCTCGCCGGCCGCGTCGAGCAGCGCCAGCGAGGCCAGGCCGGTGGCCGTTTCGAGGCCGAGGATGAGCCGGTCGTCACTCGCCATCGAGCCACTCCGCGCCGTCGATTTCGGCGCTGCGCCCGCCGTCCTGATAGTTCAGCCGCACGTGGACCGCGTCGCCGGGCAGCAGCTCGGCCACCCGCTCGGCCCACTCGACGACCGTCACGCCGTCGCCGGGCAGATGCTCGTCGAGCCCAATCGCCAGCGCGTCGTCGAGCTCGCCGAGCCGATAGGCATCGACGTGGACCAGCCGCAGCCGGCCGAGGTACTCGCGCATCAGCACGAAGGTCGGGCTGGGCACCGGCCCGACCACGCCGAGCGCCACGGCAAGGCCCTGACAGAGCGTGGTCTTGCCCGCCCCGAGCGGGCCGTAGAGGGCCACCACACTGCCCGCGGCGAGCCCCTCGCCGAGCCGGCGGCCGAGCCGCCGGGTGGCCTCCTCGTCGGCCAGGGCGACGTGGATCATCCACTCTCCTGTTCGGGCCGCAGCGGCAGCCGGCGCAGCAACACGGCCAGCGGCGGCGCGGCCAGTCCGTTGAGGCCGGCGCGGAGAAGCACGCGCGCGGCCCAGTCGGGCCCCAGCACGGCGGGGGCGAAGACGGCGAAGACCACCTCGGCGAGCAGCGTGCCGGCGGTCACGGCGGCCGCCTGGACAATCAGGTTGTCGCTGTGGAAGCGCTGTCGCAGCCCGTCGGCGGCGACGCCGGTGAGCACCCGCGAGGCAAAGAAGGCCGGCATGGCGGTGCCCACCGCGAAGCCCATCGCCAAGCCCGAGACGACGCCGGCGATCAGCCCCGCCTCGCCACCGTAGAAGAGCGGCAGGAGCACCACCGCGACGAGACAGAGATCGGGCCACTCGCCGCGGACTGCAAGCTGGCTGAGCCAGACCCCCTGCACCCAGCAGCAGGCGACCAGCAGGACGGTGATCAGCACCACGCCGCCGAGCTTCACCGCCGTGGCTCCGCCGGCAGGAGGACCAGCACCTCCTCGATGCGGTCGACCTCGACGGCCGGGCGCACGCCGGCCAGCAGCAGCGACTCGTCGGGCCGACGCTCGACGGTCACCACGTGCCCGACCAGCAGGCCGGGCGGAAACAGGCTGCCGAACTCCTGACCCGAGGTGACCACCGCGTCGCCCGGCCGCACGTCGGCCTCGCTGGCGGCATACGACAGCTCGCAGAGCTCGCCGCCGGTGCCCTTCATCACGCCGACGACATGGCGCGCCCGGTCCGGCTGCAGGCGCACGCCCACCGCGCCGTCGCGGTCGGTCAGGCAGAGCACGCGCGAGCTGCGCGCGCTGACCTGGTAGACCTGGCCGAGCAGCCCGCCGGGCGCCAGCACGGCGCAGCCCGGCGCCACGCCGTCGGCACGGCCGACGTTCAGCGCGAGGGTCTCGAACCACGGGCTCGGCCCACGCCCAATCGCCCGCGCGGCGACGGTCGGCCCGCCGGCGCGGTCGCGCAGTTCGAGCAGCCCACGCAGCCGGGCGACCTCCTCGCGCCACTCGACGAGCTGCTCGTACTGTCCGTGGCTCTGGGCAAGCTGGCGGCGCAGCCGGGCGTTCTCCCGCTCCAGCTCGCCCGAACGGACGATCCGCGACCAGGCGCGCTCGAGGCTGTCGCCCAGGCCGGTCAGCACGGACTGGAACGGTCGGCCGATGCTGGACGCCACATCGCCGACCGGCGTCGCCCCGCCCAGCCGCTGCGGGCGCGACTCCATGCCCGCCAGCAGGCACCCGGCGAGCAGGACCACAATCCAGAACCAGCGCCGCCCGCTCCGCGCCGCCACTCAGCAGAACTCCCGGAACACCTGGTTGGCCAACATGCGGCCCCGCGCGGTCAGCCGCCACGCCCCGTCGACGCACTCAAGCAGCCCGCGTTCGACCAGGCCGGCCAGCGTCTGGCCGAAGGCCGCCTCGACCGACTCGCCGTAGCGAGCCGCGAAGCGCGCCCGCTCGACGCCGCGGTTGAGCCGCAGGCCGCAGAACATCGTCTCGCTCATGTCGCGCCGCCGGTCGGGCTCCTCAGCCTCCGCCAGCGGGTCGTCGCCCCGCTCGATTGCGGCGACGTAGGGCTCATACCGGCGGTGGTTGACCCATCGCCGGCCGGCCTCATACGACGCGGCGCTGAGGCCGAACCCACGGTACGGCTCATTGTACCAGTAGGTCAGGTTGTGCCGGCACTCCTCGCCGGGCAGCGCCCAGTTCGAGATCTCGTATTGCCGGTAGCCCGCCGCGCCGAGCAGCTCCATGGCCAGCTCGTACTGGTCTGCGTCGAGGTCGTCCGAGGGCATGGTCACCCGCCCCTGCTCGACCCACTCGCCGAACGGCGTCTCCGGTTCGACGGTCAGGCTGTAGCACGAGACATGCTCGGGCGCCAGGGCGAGTAATGTCTCCAGCGACGAGCGCCACGCCGCCAGCGACTGGCCCGGCAGGTTGAACATCAGGTCGAGGTTGATCCGCGCGAAGCCGGCCCGCCGCGCGGCGTCGAACGCGGCGGTCGCCTCGCCGGCGCTGTGGTTCCGCCCGATGGCGCGCAGGAGGCCATCGTCGAAGCTCTGCACGCCCAGGCTGAGACGATTGACGCCCCCCGCGCGCAGCTCGCCCAGCAGCGCCGCCTCGACCGTGGTCGGGTTCGCCTCGCAGGTGATTTCGGCACCGTCGAGCCCGCCACGTTGCGCGAGGAGCTCGAGCAGCCCGAGCAGGTCGGCCGGCGGCATGACCGTCGGCGTGCCGCCGCCGAAGAAGACGGTCGAGGCCGGTGCCGGCGCCGCCTGCTCAATCTCGCGCCGCAGCGCGCGGGTGTACCGAGCCACGCGCGAGCCGTCGGCATCGCGGGGCAGCGCCTCGGTGGCGAAGTCGCAGTAAGGGCAGCGGCGGGTGCAGAAGGGCAGGTGGAGATAGACCGACCGCGGCGCGGGGGTCACCGTCTCTCGGTCAACGGCGGGACGTATTGCCAGGCTCCGCCCCGGCCATCGACCGGCGGCCGGGTGTGCGGCATCGGCAGGTGTGCCGGCGCGGCCTCATGGCGCGGCTCCGGGTCCTGGCGGGGCGGCGGCAGCCCGCCGCCGACCAGCATCGAGACCAGGACCAGGTGGAGCAGCAGCCCGAACAGCACCACGGCGGAGAGGATCCGCCAAGCCGCCGTCGGCCCGGCGCCGAAGCCGACGATCCACCGTGCTCGCCACCAACGCCACATGGTGCCCATTGTAACGCACCCGGCCGCTCAGGCGTGCGAGTGTTTCCGCGGCCAGTGATCCTCGGTGCGCAGCAGCTCATCCAGGATGGCCAGCCGCAGGTCGTCGCGCACGGTGCGGTGAGCGGCGGACGCCCACAGGTTCTCGAACTCGTGTGGGTCATTCTCTAGATCGTACAGCTCGCCGTATGCGTGCCCAGGATAGATGGTGCACTTCCACCGCTCAGTGCGCAGGCAGCGCAGGTTGAGGTCGGGCCGCCAACCGCTGAGGCACTCGATCATCACCTGCTCGCGGTGCTGCTCGGTCTCGCCGCGGAGCAGCGGTGCGAGGCTGCGACCGTGGACCAGACTGGGGTAACAGCGCGACGGATCGTCGAGGTACTGCTCCAGGCGCGGCAACCCGATGCCCGCCAGGTCGAGGAAGGTCGGGTAGATATCCATCAGGCCGATCAGGCCGCCAGTGGCGCGGCCCGGCGGGCAGCCGCCCGGCCAGCGCCAGAGCATCGGCACGCGGGTCAGGCCCTCATACATGAACGGCCCCTTGTTCCACAGGCCATGGTCGCCGAGCAGATCCCCGTGGTCGCTGGTGAAGCAGACCACCGTGTCATCGGCCAGGTCGAGCTCGTCGAGCGTGGCCAGGAGGCGGCCGATCGTCTCGTCGACCAGTCCGATCATGCCGTAGGTGTGGCGGTGGATCTCGCGCGTCATCGCCTCGTCGATGAAGGCCCCGGCCATGTTGCGCCCGCCGCCCTCCATGCGCTCGATCCGGCCGGCGTGGTAGTCGAGGTGATGCGGCGGCTTGTGCACCAGCTCGCCCGGCCGGGTCGCCGGCGGGGGCACGTCGGCGTCGTCGAACTGCCAGCAGTAGGGCGCCGGCGGTCGGAACGGGTGGTGTGGATCGCCGAAGCTGGCCCAGAGGCAGAACGCCCGGTCGCGGTGCGCCCGCAGAAACGCCTCGCTCCGCTCGCCGACATAGGTGCTGGCGTGCGCCTCGAGCGGCATGGCCGACTTCCACGACTGCGGCGCGATGCCCCGGCGCAGCGCGTGGGCCGGGTCGGCCAGGTGCTGGGTGCCGGGATGATGCTCACGCAGCCAGGCGCCGTAGTGGCCGACCTGCGGGTCGAAATGCCCGATGGTCAGCTCGACGTGATCGAACCCGTACCAGGGCCCATGCTCGTCGGCCAGCTCCGGCCGCCGGCGCCAGAGCTGGCCGGTGTCCCAGAAGTGCGGCTCCGGCTCGTCGGCCGAGTAGGGTGTGAAGTGCGCCTTGCCGACCAGCCCGGTGACGTAGCCGGCCTCGCTGAGCAGCCGCGGCAGTGGCAGCTCTTCGGTGCGCAGCGCGACGCCGTTGCACCAGACGCGGTGGCCGTGCGGGTAGCGGCCGGTCAGGATGCTCGCCCGCGACGGCATGCACAGCGGGTTGTTGACCGAACAGGCATCGCAGCGCAGACCCGCCTCGGCCAGTCGATCGAGGTGCGGCGTGGCGCCGACCGGGTTGCCATAGGCGCCGAGACTATCCCAACGCTGCTGATCGGTGGTGATGAGCAGGAAGTTCGGTGGTCGACCCATCGCGCTGACCTCGCGGCGAGCGTACCACCGGCGGGCCGGCGGCGGCAAGCCGCGCTCATAACCAGGGTCAGACCCTCTTAGTCGCTTGACGGTCGCCGGCGCCGGTGCTACCATGCGCACGTCGCGGTGGCTGTAGCTCAGTCGGTTAGAGCGCCAGGTTGTGGCCCTGGAGGCCGAGGGTTCAAGTCCCTTCAGCCACCCTCCCCATGCCGTCGGAGCCCGGGTTGGATCTCAGCCGGCGGATCGACGTGCTGACGCCCGAATGTGCCCTGCTGCCCCTCGAGCTGGCCGGCCCCGGCTCCCGCTTCGCCGCCGCGCTGGTCGACCTGCTGTGGCAGCTCGCCGGGCTGCTGCTCGCGGCCGCGGCGCTGGCGCTCACCGGCCGACTGGCCTGGCTGACCGGCCGAGGCGGCACCGCCGCCTGGACCATCGCGATCCTCCTCGGCTGGCTCATTCTCTGGGCCTACCCGGTCTGGTTCGAATCGCGCGACGGCCGCACGCCGGGCAAGCGTGCGCTCGGCTTGCGCGTGGTGCGCGCCGATGGCCGGCCGGTCGACTGGCCGGCGGTGCTGCTGCGCAACACCGTCCGCGGCCTGGATCTCGCGCCGCTGCTCGCGCCCTACCTGCTCGGCGGGCTGGTCTGCCTGTTCGACCGCCACCACCGCCGGCTCGGCGACCTGGCGGCCGGCACACTGGTCGTGCGCGAGCGGCCGACGCCCTGGCTCGACCGGCTGGTCGCCGGCGAGGAGCCGACCCGCCAGGTTGGTCCGCGGTTCACCGCGGCGCAGCTCGACCAGGTGAGCGGCGAGCAGATCGATTTGATCGGCGGCTACCTGCGCCGACGCTCGATGCTGCCCGTGCAGGCCCGGCGCGAGCTGGCGAGCAGGCTGGCCGACGAGCCACGGCGGCGGCTGGGCCCGGTGCGCGGCGAGCCGGCCGGCCCCGATGCCGACGAGGCATGGCTCGAGGCGCTGTGGAACGGCTGGACGACACGGCGGGCTAACTTATAGTATGATGGTGACGGTCGAGATCGAGATCGGATCGTGCCGAGGCGAAGAGGTGGTCAGGGTTCCGGCGCCGAACCGGAATCGGGAATCCGCGGATCGCGAAACTCCGAGTCGGATCGCTTGTCCAATGGGCTAGGAGCGGTATGCGTGGAGCCTACCGCCTGGCGAGACGGATCATGAATCGGTTGGATCGACTGGCGCTGCTCTCGGTCTATCTCGATGGAGAGCTGAGCGACGCGGACCGCCGCTGGCTGGCGGCCTGGTCCGAGGGCCACCCCGAAGATCGCCACGACTTCGAGGCGCTGGCCGAGGTCGTTCGGCTGGTTCGCGAGCTGCCCGAGGCGCAACCGCCGGCCGGTCTGCGTGAGCGCATCCTCCGCGCCTGCGCCGAGGCGGTGCCGCTCGAGGTGCCGCGCGACACGGCGCTGGGCTGGTTGGACAAGTACCTCGACGGCGAGCTGCCCGCGCCGCAGTCGGCGGTGGTCGAGCACTACATGGCCGTCGATGCCGAGTTTGCCGAAACCGCCGCGGTGCACCAGCGCATGCTCGATGTGCTCGGCGACGTCGAGGAGGTCGAGCCGCCGCGCGAGCTGCGCCGGCGGATCGAAGCCGATGTCGAGCGGATGAAGCGCGGCGCGCTGCCGTTGCGCCGCCGGCGGCCGCAGCCGGCCTATGGCCTGCTCCGCCGGCCCTGGTTCGCCACCGCGGCGCTGGCGGCGGTGATTCTGCTGGCGGTCGGGCTGATCAACCGCGGCAAGGAGACACCGCCCAGCCGCGTGGCCGAAGATCCGTCGCCGGCCTACGTCACGCCCGACCAAGTCGACGACAGCGGGGTGATCATCGCCCCGGCGCCGGCCGATGTGCCGGTGGTGATTGAAGAGCACGGCGAGGGCATACCGCTCGGAGTGCCGGCCGACGACGACGCGCCGGTGATCGAGCAGGACCTGGTGCCCGAGCCGCCGCAGGTGGCGCCGATCACGCCTCGCCCGCCGGTGGGCAACATCGCCCAGAGCGAGCGCGAGCCGGCGCAGCCAGTCCGCCCGACGCCACGCCGCGAGCCGCTGCCGCCGAAGGCCGGGCCCGACGCCGCCCCGGCGCCGCTGCCCGGCGCGGGCGGTGGTGGCGCGCTGGCCAACGGCGAGCATCCGGGCGAGTCGACGACTGAGATGATCGATCGCACGGGCACCGGATCGGTGCTTGGTGGGAACCCTGACCCCGGTTCCGTTCGTCCTGACTCTGGGGGTGCGGTGGACCCTACCCGGGGGGTGGAGGTCCCGCCCTTCTAGACGGGTCTGGCGATGGCTCTGATTGACCGCCTCAGGCGCGAGAGACCAGCCGGACAGACGCTCCGGCTGGTTTTGTTTGCGGCCCTGCTCGTCGGCGCCCGCGCCGACGAGGCGCCTCGGTTTGTCGAGCGCGAGGGCAGCGGTCAGCCGGGCGAGCAGTACCAGGGCTACCAGTACGAAGAGGGTGAGGGCGGCACCCGCGTCTTGTGGACCTACGGCCGCAGCCGCTCGCTGTTCGAGTACGGCCGCCCGCAGACCGGGTGGACCTTCGACCTCGACAGCCGGCCGCGCAGCAGCGGGCTGATCTTCCAGTTCCGCGGCAGTGAGGTCGACCAGGGTCTGCTCCAGACCTCGGCCTACGGCATCGACCCGCGCTGGCTCGGCTCGCGCCGGCAGGACTTCGTCACCGGCTACGAGGCCGGTGCCTACAGCCTACGCGTCGGGCAGGACCGGCTCAGCTACCTGACCGACGAGCCGGCCTACAGCCGCACGATCTTCAACCTCGGCGCCCACGGGGTCGAGTACCGCAGCGAGGACGTCACCGTCGCCGCTGATGCGTCGCTCTCTGCGCCGCTGGCCCAGGCGGCGCTGTCGGCCGACGGCTACGGGCTGAGCCAGCGGCGGCTGGGCGGCGCCGCCGGCGGCTATGGCGACCTCGGCGCGCTGGCCGGCGTGCACGATCGGTTCGACCAGGTCAGCTACACCGGCGCGGTCTCGGCCACTGGGCACCAGCGGCGCATTGAGGCCGAGGACGGGGCGCTGACCGACCGCGGCGGAGAGCTCGGCTGGTCCGGCCTCAGCCTGCGCTGGGCCAGCCGCCAGGCCGAGCGCGGGTTCAACCTGTTCAAGCCGGCCGGCTATGCGCCTTGGGAGCGCCTGCGCGACGGGCGCGAGGATGTCTATCAGGCCGGTTACCAGACCGCCTGGCTCCGCGCCGACTATGGCTTCACCCAGACGCGGACCAATCTCTCCGGCGCCTGGAGCGAGCGGGCGCGGACCGATCTCTGGCAGGGCAGCTTCGCGCTGCGGCCGGCGGAGGGTCTGAGCCTCGGCTACGAGCGTACCGACCGGGCCAGCGGCACGCTCGACCGCTGGGCGGCGGGCGACGAGCAGGCGCTGGCCACCTATCACGAGGACCGGTACCGGATCGAGCGCCTGCTGGGCGACCGCGGCGTCAGCCTGACCGTGCGCCAGTACCAGGACACCGGCAGCGCCACGGTCGGCGGCGACTGGCGGACCGACCTGCGGCTCGGCCTGGCCACCGTGGCCTATGGTGAGACGGCCTCGCGCCGCGGCGAGGCAGACCCGGTTCAGACCCGCACGCGGCGCTTCTCGGCCGAGACGGCGGTCGGCTTGTCGGGGCTGACCGAATGGCGCACGCGCACCGGCGACGAGGGTGCCTCGCATCACCGCGTCGGGCTCGCGCGCGAGGTCGGCCCGGCGGGTGTCACCTTGAGCTGGGAGAACTGGCGCGGTTACGGCAACGAGGAGTACGTCATCGCCGGAGTCGGCGGCCTGCTCGACGGTGGTGTCGACGCCACCGCCTACGATGCCGGGCTGCGGCTGAGCCCCGGCTCGACCTCGATCGAGGTGTGGCGGCGCTGGCTCTTGCTCGAGCCGGGCGGTGAGCTGCCCGACGATCTGACCGAGACCGGCGTGACGGTGGCACAGCGGGTCTGGAGCCTGCTCGGCGTCGAGGGTGGGTGGAGCCAGTACGAGGTCGAGGACGACACGACCGAACAGCGGCGCGAGGTCGCCCTGGCCATCGGCGGCGAGAGCCTGCCGATGCTGCCGACCGCGCGCCTCGGCTTCCGCGAGCGGCGCAGCGACGAGGGGCGCGAGGGCACCTGGTTCGGCACGGCGCAGGTGCAGCCGTATCAGGGCTTCCGGCTCGAGGGCACGCTGGCGCAGTCGAGCACCGTCGGCGACGATCCGCTGGCCTATCACCCGACCGCCGAGCGCCGCGCGTGGGGCGTCACCGCGGCGCACCGGCTCGGTACCGAGGGTGAGCTGACCGCCGGCTATTCGGCCGCCGCGCCGGGCGGTGACTACTCGAGCGCCGAGGCAGGCGATCCTCTCGCCCGCGAGTTGACCGTCGGCCTGGCGCTGCCGCCGTCGTGGCTGCATCCGTCGCTGCACCTGTCGGGCCAATACCGGCTCAGCGCAGCGCCCGGGGTCGAGTTCGGCGGCGTCGGCTCGCGCCACGAGCAGGTGGCGGCGCTCGACTGGGCGCTGGCCGATCGGCACCAACTGTCGCTGCGCTACCGGCTCGGCGCGACCTATGGCGAGAGCTGGTGGGCCGACTCGGATCAGCGGTTCGAAGTCGGCTACCAAGCCGCGCCGTTCGGCCGCGGCCGGCTGACGCTCGAAGGGTGGCTGCGCGACACCGCCGAGCGGCTCAACGCGGCCAACGACGAGCGTTACCGCGTCGGGGTGCAGCTCGACCTGCCGTTCTGAGCCACGTCACTCACCCGCCCGCAAACCGATGCGACACATGACGTAGGGGCGCATGGCAATGCGCCCGCTGGCGGCCGGGTGTTGGCGCTCGGCGCATTGCGATGCGCCGCTACGGGTGTCGCAGGTGCGCCAGGATTCCAGCGGTTGGGTTGCCGTCACCGCGCCCGGTACGCCTCGGCCAGCAGCCGCACCGGGTGGGCCACGGCCAGGCCGGTGCCCTGGGTGACCTGGATCTGGCAGGTGCCGCAGCCGGTCGCCACCAGCTCGGGCGCGGCCCGCTCCAGCTCGGCGAACAGCGGCGCGCCCATCTTCATCGACAGCTCGAAGTTCTGCGCCTTCATGCCGAAGGTCCCGGCGATGCCGCAGCACGAGTCCTCGGTCGGCACCACGGTCAGGCCGGGGATCAGGCGGAGCAGACCCAATGCGCTGCCGGCGGCGGTCGGCTGCGACTTCAGGTGGCACGGCTCGTGGTAGGCGATGGTCCGCTCGACCGGCGGCAGATCGAGGTCCAGCTCGCCGGCGGCGTGCAGCGCGAGCAGGTACTCGTGGATGTCGTGGACATGGCTGGAGAAGCTGTCGGCGACGCCGTCGAGCAGTTCGGGGAAGTCGACCTTCAGCGCCAGGCCGCAGCTTGCCGCCGAGGCGACCAGCGGCGTCTCGGGGCCGACCAGCCCGCGCAGCAGGCGCAGGTTCTCGCGCGCGTCGTCGCGGGCCGAATCCTCGCTGCCGACGGTCAGCTTGGCGATGCCACAGCAGCGCAACTTGGCCGGCACGTGGACAGCCACGTCGTTCGCCTCGAGCACCTCAATCACCGCCCGCGCCTCGCCCTCGGGGTCGTTGTAGACCGCATAGCAGCCGGGGAAGTAGATCACCCGGCGCCCGGCGGCTGCCCAGCCGGGGCTGCGGTAGCTGCCGAACGGCTGCCGGGCGAAGGTCGGCATCCGCCGCCGCCGGTCGATGCCGACGGTCTTCTCCATCAGCGTCCGGGCCAGGTCGCTGGCCAGCACGATGTTGGCCAGCGGCGCGACGGCGGCGTTGAGCGCCGAGGTGCGGCCCGAGTCGGCCAGCAATCGGTTCTGCACGGTCTGCCCGTGGTGGCGCACATACTCTGCCCGCGCGCGGCGCGCCAGGCCGGGGATATCGACCTGCGTCGGGCACTCGGTCAAGCACAGTTGGCAGTTGACGCAGAGGTCCATGACCGCCTTGAACGATGGCTCATAGAGCGCGCCGGTCGGCAGCGCGCCACGCATCACCGCGCGCAACAGGTTGGCCTTCGCGCGGGCGCTGGCCGCCTCGTCGCCGGTGGCGATGAACACCGGGCAGTAATCGCGACATGTGCCGCAGCCGTGGCACTTGTCCATCTCGAGCAGCCAGTGCTCCTGGTCGAAGACCGTGCCGGTGGTGACGACCGGCGTCTGGTCATTGAACCGCAGGTCGTCGGTCACCCGCCGCGGCTCGGCCTCGACGATCTTGCCGGGGTTCATCGTCCCGGCCGGGTCGAAGATCGCCTTGATCTGCTCGAACAGCGGATAGACCGGCCCATAGAGCCGCGGCAGCAGGGGCGTGCGGGCGAGCCCGTCGCCGTGCTCGCCGGTCAGCGTGCCGCGCAGCGTGGCGAGCAGGTCGCAGGTGTCGCCGGCGATGGCCTCCATCTTCTCGACGTCGGCCTGCGTGCGCAGGTTGAGGATCGGCTTGACGTGGATGTGGCCGTTGCCGGCGTGGCCGAACATGCTCGCATTGACCCCGTGGCGGGCGAAGATCTCGCCCAGGCCGCGGATGTACTCGGGCAATCGGGCCGGCTCGACCACCCCGTCCTCGATGAAGGTCAGTGGTTTGAGGCGACCGGGCATGCGGTTGAGGATCGGGCTCGAGGCGTGCCGCACGCCCCACAACTGCTTCTGCTCGGCGGCCGAGGTGGCGACCACCGCACGCACGCCCGGCCGGTCGGCATAGGCGGCGCGCAGCGGCGCCAGGGCGGCCTCGACCTCGGCCTCGTCGGCGCCGTCGAACTCGACGAAGAGTAAGGTGTCCGGGTCGCCGGGCACCAGCTCGAGCGCCGGTGCTTCGTGTTCGCGGAGCAGGTCGAGCAGCGTCCGGTCGAGAATCTCGGCCGCCGACGGCCGCCAAGCGAGCACCTCGTTGACGATGTCGCCGACCTCGTCGAGCCGATCGACGGCAACCATCGCCAGCGCGGTGGCCGCCGGCATCGGCCGCGTGCGGAGCACCGCCTCGACCACAAACGCCAAGGTGCCCTCGCTGCCGCAGATGAGTTCCGCCAGGTCGACCCGCTCCTCGCTCCAGGTCTGCGGCAGCCGATAGCCGCTGCTCGATTTGTTGGTCCGCGGCCAGTGTTCGGCCAGCAGCGGCTGGGCCGGGCGCAGCACGGCATCGACCCGCGCGGCCAGGCCGCTGGTCGGGTGGGGCTGCGGGCCGAGCCTCTGCCGCCTCCCGTCGGCCATCACGACTTCGAGCGTGTCGACGTAGTCGGCGGTGAAGCCGTACTTGACCGAGTGCGCGCCGGCGGCGTTGTTGGCAATCATGCCGCCGACGGTGCACATGCGGCCGCTCGATGGGTCGGGCGGGAAGGTGCGCCCGACGGCGTTCAGTTGCGCCTCAAAGGCCTTCAGCACCACGCCGGGCTCGACCCGGTAGCGCCCGTCGCCGAGCGGCTCGCAGCGCTTGAAGTACTTGCTCACATCGATCACGATGCCGCGGCCGATGGCTTGGCCGGCCAGGCCGGTGGCCGCGCCGCGCGGGACGATGGAGATGCCGTGCTCGGCGGCGTAGGCGACCGTCGCCGCCACGTCGTCGGCGTCGCGGGCGACGACCACGCCGAGCGGCGGAATCTCCCACAGGCAGGCCGAGCTGGCGTAGAGCATCCGGCCGACTTCGTCGAACAGCAGCTCACCGCCGATCAGCGGCTTCAGGTCGCTCGCGACAGCCCGTGGGTCCCAGCTCATGCGCTGACCGCCGGGGCCAGCTCGCGCAGCCGCTCGACGCAACCGGGTAGCAGGTCGAGCACGGCGTCGATCTCCGCATCGGTCGTCTCGCGGCCGAGGGTCAGGCGCAGGCTGCCGTAGGCCAGATCACGGCACTGGCCAATCGCCAGCAGCACGTGCGACGGGTCGGTCGCGCCGCTGCTGCAGGCGCTGCCGCTGCTGGCGCAGATGCCGCGCTGATCGAGCATGATCAGCAGGCTCTCGCCACTGACCCGCGCGAAGCTGAGGTTGACGTTGTTGGCCAGCCGCCCCTCGCGCGGGCCGTTGAGGTGCGCGCCGGAGATGCACAACAGGCCGTCGAGCAGCCGGTCGCGCAGCCGCCTCATCCGCGCCTGGTCGGCCTCCCAGTCGCGCGCGATCGACTCAATCGCCGCGGCCAGGCCGACGATGCCCGGCACGTTCTCGGTCCCCGCCCGCCGGCGCCGCTCTTGGCTGCCGCCCAGGATCCACGGCTTCGGCCGCACGCCGGTGCGGACGTAGCTGAAGCCGACGCCCTTCGGCCCGCCGATCTTGTGCGCCGAGAAGCTCATCATCGCCACGCCCAGCCGGTCGACCTCGATCCCTTCGCCGCCCAGCGTCTGCACGCCGTCTGAGTGGAGCGGCACGCGCCGCTCGCCGCAGCGGCCTGCGATCGCCGCAATCGGCTGCACCGTGCCGATCTCGTTGTTGGCGTGCATGACACTGACCAGGATGGTCTCGTCGCGCAGCCGCGCGGCCACCTCGTCGGGGTCGATGCGGCCCACCGCATCGCCCGGCAGCAGCTCGACCTCGAACCCCTGACCGGCGAGGAACTCGACCGTGCGCAGCACGGCGGGGTGCTCAATCGGCGTGGTCAAAAGGTGCCGCCCGCGCTCGCGGCGGGCGAAGGCGAGGCCGGCGATCAGGCTGCTGTCCGACTCGCTGCCGCCGCTGGTGAAGACGATCTCGCCGGGCCGCGCGCCGATCCAGTCGGCGACCTGCTCGCGGGCATCCTCCATGGCCTTGCGCGCCGCCCGGCCCGAGGCGTGGAGGCTGCTGGCATTGCCCCACCCGTCGCGCAGGTGGGGCAGCATCGCCTCGAGCACCTCGGGGCGCAGCGGGCTGGTGGCGGCGTGGTCGAGGTAGATCATCGGGCGCCCTCGTTGACATTGTGAACGCGAACCGGCGAGGCGTCCTCTCCTTTCCGGCGGCGCCGGCCCGGCAGGAGATCGACGCGGAGCCTCAGTACGGCAACTCGCGGAAGTCGAAGCTGATCCCGATGTAGGTGTCCGACTCGTTGTTGCCGCCGAGGTGCCAGCGTTGCCCGGCGCGGACCAGATAGACCACGTGCCGCGAGAGGTAACCCTCGTTGGTCAGCTCGAGGGTGAACCGGTCGCGCAGGTCGGCGCCGCCGGCGGTGCCGTTGACCAGCTCGCGCAGTTGGTACGAGGCGGTCAGGTGCACCGGCCCAACGTGCAGGTAGGGCCAGGTATGCCGGCTGAACAGCTCGTCGGCCAGCCGCAGGTCATAGCGCGCCTCGGCGGCGAGCAGCAGATGCTCGACCTCGCTGTGGGTGAAGTCGCGGCCGTCAAACCAGTCGAGTGCCACGCCGGCGGTGACCGTGCTGCGCGGGTTCGGCGCGAAGAACCGCCGCGCCCACAGACCGTCGGCCTTGACGAAGCTGAGGTCCGAGCCGAACAGGTCGTCGGCGCGGGTGAACTTGATCAGCACCTCCTGATCGCCCGAGCCGGGGATCAACTGCACCCGCCGCCAGCCGATGCTCGGCCCGATGATCCAGGCGCTCGCCGGGGGCGGCCGGAGTACCCCGCCGGCGGTGCCGAAGGGCGTGTGCTGCGCCACCTCGAAACCGAAGATTAGCTTGTCCTGGACGTACGGATTGCTGGTCAGCGCCAGCGGCCACTCGGCCAGCAGTTCGGCCCCCTCGCTGGTCTCGGCCACCAAGGCGCCGCGCTCGCCGCGCGGGTTGGGCACCCGGCGAAAGACATTCGCCCCGACCCGCAGCGGCGACTGGTCGTCGAGGTAGTGAATCTCGTAGGTGATCCGGTCGCTGAAGGCCCCGAGCTGCATCTCGGCGACGACGTTGTGGCGCAGCAGCGGGTCGCCGAAGGTGGCCCGCGCGCCCCAGGCGTCACCGAGGCCGTCCTCGCCCTGGATCGGCCGCAAGACGAACGGCCGGAGCCGCGCGGCGCCACGGTAGGGCCGCGACTCGGTGCCGATGCCCGGCCCCGGCAGATTGGCCGCCGCGGCGACGGCGCTGGGCTGCACGCTCCTGCCGCCGGAGACCAGGACCGCCTCGCCGGCGGAGGCTACGGGCGTGCCGGTGCTCAGGCGCACGATGTCGGCCCGGCGAATGCGCAGCAGGCTGGCCAGGAGGCCCGTGCCGTCGCTGGTCCAGGCGGGGTAGTAGAGCCCGCCGGCGGGCACGTTGCTGATCTGCCGCAGCGTCCCCCCGCCGGCCGGCACGCTGTAGACGTTGGTGCCCGCCCCGGCCAGGCCTTCGGCCTCGCCGGCCACTGCCGAGTAGCCGCCGGCGCCGTCCTCGGCGCGGTACGATACGAAGGCGATCTCGCCGCCGCTCGGGCTCCAGTCCGGGTACTGGTCCGGCCACGGGTCGTCGGTCAGGCGCCGGAAGCCCGTGCCGTCGAGATTGATCACCGCGATGTCGGTGTTCTCGCCCGCGGTGACGCTGAACGCAAGCTGGCCGCCGTCGGGGCTCCAGGTCGGCGAGAAGCAGCTCTCGGCCAGGCCGGCGGTGACCTCGGTCACGGCCATCGTCTCGGGCTCGAGCACGGCCAGGATCGCCCGCTCGTCGCGGTAAGTGACGAAGGCGATGCGCTGGTCGACCGGGCTGAACTCGGGCTCGAACACTCGCAGCTCGCCGGTGTCCAACTTCCAGCTCCGGCGCCGCTGGGTGTCGTGGATGTAGAGCGCGTTGCGGATCGACCCGGTGCGGTGCTTCACGCGCGCGATATAGACCAGGTAGCGGCTGTCGGCGCTCCAACTGAACTTCCACGAGTCATAGAGGTCGAGGTTCGACGCCACGTGACGCCAGCCCGTGCCGTCGGGCCGCATCAGGTAGAGGTGCGGCACCGGGTCTTCCCAGTCGGCCACGCCGTAGACCGCCACCTGCTGCCCGTCGGGCGACATCCGCGCGGCCAGCGCGGCGTCGAGGCGCGTGGCCAGCAGGTCGCCCGGCATCACCTGCGCGACCACCCCGGCCTGCTCGGTGGCCTGGTCGATGAACCGCCGGGTGAAGCTCTCGACGGTGTCGCCCGTCTCGAGCTTGAAGGCCAGGTCGAACTGCGGCGTGTGGGCGTACTGCTCGAGCAGCCGGCGCAACACGTCGGGCCCCCAGCGGCGGACCATCTCGACCACCATGGCGTGGCCCTGCTTGTAGACCACGGCGGTTTCGATCACGTCGAACCGCGCCTCGCGGATGTCGAGCTTGCCGCCGGCCAGCAGCTCGCCCTCGCGGGCGGCATCGAGCACGTAGCTGACCGGCGCGGTGGAGCGGCGCGCGGCCTGATACTCGGCCAGGCCCTCGGTGAACCACTGCGGCTGGAGTTCCATGCCGCTCCACTCGATCCAGTGGCCGACGGCACGCCCGGCCCGGCGATAGGCCCAGCCGTTGAGCACGTGGGTGTACTCATGGGCGAGCAGATGCTCGAGCCACTGCTCGCGGCTGACCCGGCCCTGGTTCATCACCGGATTGCTCAGATAGATGACGTGCTGCATCCGGCGGGTGAAGTTGTTGAAGCCGACATCGTCAAAGTCGGCCAGCACCACGACGGTGCGCTCGGTTGGCTCGACGCCGAGATCGGCGCACATCGCCGGGTGCATGCCTTCGAGCAGGCCGGCGGCGAGGCGGGCGGTCGATTCGAGGCCCTCGTTGTAGACCAGGGTGAAATGGTCGGTGTCGAACTCGAGCCAGCTCACCTCCGGGTGGTTGAAGCCGTCGGGGAAGACGCCCCGCGCGGGCAGGTGCGCCAGCAGGCCGACCAGAGCCAGCAACGGAGTCCATCCCCTCACGTAGCTTCTCCCCGAGCGGTCAGGCAGGCCAACCCGCCACGGTCACTCTAGCATCGCCGCCGGGGCGATGTCAACAGCGACCCGGCAAGGAAAGCCGCGCGCGGAGCCGAACGGCCGGCGTGGAGCCGAGCATGTCCGAGGCCCGTTGTATCGTCGCCGTCGGCGCCCACGCCGCCGACATGGAGTTCACCGCCGGCGCCACACTGCTCAAGCACGTGCGCGCGGGCTGGACCGGCCAGATCATCAACCTGACCCTGGGCGAGAAGGGCAGCGGGACGCTGAGCAGCGATGACTACGGCGCGCAGAAAAAGCGCGAGGCCGAGGCCTGCGCGGCCATCCTCGGCGTGACCCAGCACTTCCTGCCCTACCGTGACGGCGAGCTGGTCGACGACGTTGCCACCGCCCGCGCCCTCGCTGTCGAGCTACGCCGACTGCGGCCCGAGGTGGTGATCACCCACTGGAAGCAGTCGATGCACCTCGATCATGAGGCGACCTATCGCCTCTGCCGCCAGGCCATCTTCATGGCCGCCAACCGACACTTCGAGCTCGACGGCCTGCCGCCGAAGTACGCCCGCTGCTACCTGGCCGACAACTGGGAAGACGACGAGGGCTTCCGGCCCTACCTCTACGTCGACGTGAGCGAGGTGTGGGACGAGTTCGAGCGCGCCTTCAAGCAGTTCGCCATCGGCCGCGGCGAGGGCGGCTATCCCTACTGGGACTGGTACCAGGCGCGCTGCCGCATCCACGGCATCAAACTCGGCGTGCGCTACGCCCAGGCGTTCGCTGTCGAAGAGCGGCAGATGCTGCAGCGCCGAGACCTGCTGTGATCATTCGCCCGTATCGCGGCGACGACGAGCCGGCGCTGCTCGCGTTGTGGGCGACGGCGATGCCCTACGACGCGCTCGATGCCGGCGGCTTCCGCCGCCGCGTATTGCTCGATCCGAACGTCGGCGAGGAGAGCTTGCTGGTCGCCGCCGACGCCGGCGCGCTGCTCGGCTTCGTGCTCGTCATCCAGCGCCGCGAGCCGTTCGGCGAGCTCGGGCTGCAGCCCGAGTCGGCCTGGATCACCGCCTTCGGCGTCGCTCCGGAGCGGCGGCGGCGGGGCCTCGGCACGGCGCTGTTCGAGCAGGTCGAGGAGCGGCTGGCCACCGCCGGCGTCCGGTCCCTGAGCGTCTCGCCCTACGTGCCGGGTTACCTGGTGCCGGGGGTCGACGAGCTGCGCTATGCCGCGGCGGTCGAGTTCCTCGCCGCGCGCGGTTACGCGGTCACCTCGCGGCCGATCTCGATGGATGCCAACCTGGTCACCTTCGACTTCACGCCCTATCACCAGCGCGCCGACCGGCTGGCCGCCGAGGGGGTGCGGATCGAGGCCCTCAGCGCCGCGACGCTGCCGGCCTTCCTGCGTTTCGCCGAGGCGGAGCTGCCCTATGACTGGCTGCGTTCGGCTCGCGAGCTGCTCGCGCGCGCGCCGCTCGAGCAGGTTCAGGTGGCCCTGGCCGACGGCCGGGTGATCGGCTACTGCCAGCACGAGGGCGAGCATTTCGGTCCGTTCGGGGTCAGCGACGGCTGGCGCGGCCGAGGCGTCGGCACAGTGCTGCTGGCGCGCTGCCTCGAGTCGATGCGGAAGTCCGGCCTGCACCATGCCTGGGTGCTGTGGACCAGCGATGAGAATGCCGAGCGGGTCTATGGCCGGTTTGGTTTCGGCGAGACGCGGCGGTTCGCGGTGATGCGCAAGGCGCTGTGACGGTCAGGATACCGGAGGTGGGACTCGAACCCACACGACCGCGAGGGTCACTTGATTTTGAGTCAAGCGCGTCTACCGATTCCGCCACTCCGGCATGCGCCGAATCGTACCAGCCGAGCGGTGGATGGTCAATGAAGGGGACGGCGCCCCAGCAGGCGAATCGGAGTCCATGACCTGGCTGGCGATGACGGCTGCGCTGCTGCGACTGGCCGCGCTCGGCCTGCTCGACCCGAGCCTCGACGACCAGTCGCCGGTGTTCGAGTACTTCACCGCCACCTGGGCGCGGCTGCCGGTCTATCGCGAGCAGCCGCGGCAGCGCACCGCCGAGCAACTGCTCCGGCTCACCCCCGAGGGCCAGCTTGCCGGGCCGCACGGGCGGCTGGTGGTGCTGGCCGGCGATCCGCCGCGCGTCGTCCACGGCCGCGTGGCCACCTGGCTCGAAGGCTGGCTGCCGGTGGCGCTGACCGCCGACGACCGCGGGCCGCTGCCGTTGCGGCTGCAGTTGACCGCGGCGAACGTCGACGGCCTGCCGGGCGAGGTCGGCCTGCTGCGTGTGCTGGCCGAGGGCGGGCGCGAGGCGACGCGCCTGCCGCTCTGGGTCGGCCTGGTGCCCGATGCCGGCCTGCCCGTGCGCTGGCCCGAGCCCGAGCTCGACCTGCCGTGGACCTTCGGCGACGGCTATCTGGCCCGCGACGAACGACTGCTGTTCGGCTTTCCCCGGCTCGACGGACTGCTCGGTCACGCCCTGGTCGAGCAGCCGTCGGCCGGGCCGTTCAGCCTCCGCGAGCTGCGCGCGCTACCGACCACGCCGGTCGGCCTGGTGCGCTACGAGCTGGCCGTGCCGGCGCGCCGGGCGCGGGCGCTGACCTTCGTGCTCCCGGCCGAGGCGGTGGCGCCCAGTCTGGCCGTGCCGGCGCTGCGGCGGGTCGATTTCGACACCGCCGTGCTGCGGGTGAAGAACGAATGGGAGGCCTGGCTCGCCGGCCGCCCGCGGGCCGATGTGCCCGAGGGCAAGGTGCGTGGCGCCTATCGCGCGGCGATGCTCCGGCTGCAGAGCTTCGCCGGTGGCGAGCAGCCGCTCGTGCTGAGCGCCGCCGACGAGCAGCGGCTGCTCGCCGCCGAGCGCGAGCGGGGGCTGGTGCTGGTCTCCCTCGCTCCGCGGTACCGCGCGCTCGACCCGGCCCTGTCGCTTCGGCGGGCGCGGCTGCACCTGGCCGCTGACCAACCGGCTGCGGCGTTGAGCCTGCTCTACGCGGCGCTGCTGCACACCACTGCGACGCACGAGTACGCCCCGCGCGTGCCGGCGGGCTGGGGAGCACGCGAGCCGCTGTTCGACTGGGGCCTGCCCGGCGATGCGGCGGCGGCGAGCGAGTATGTCGCGCTCTGCCGCGAGCTGCTGGTCCGCGAAGAGGGTGACACCCTGCGGCTGTTCAGCGCGGTCTCACCGGCCTGGCTGGCCGACGGCCGGGCGCTGGTCGCCGAGCGGATCGCCACCCGCTGGGGCGAGGTCTCGACGCGGCTGCGCGTGCGCGACGGCGTGATTGCGGTGGAGCTGCCGACCGGCCTGACCGGCGAGCCGAGGATGGCCGTGCGAGTGCCCTGGTGCGCGACGCCGCGGGCGATTGAGGTCGACGGCGAGCCGGTGGCGGCGGAGGGCGGCTGGATCTTGGTGACAGCGGCGGCGCGAAGCGTTACCATAGCCTACGACGCAGCTAGTCTTGGTGCCGGCCCGAGCTACGGGTCGGCGGTCGAGGCCTACCGCGCCGAATACCGCGAGCGGGCGTTGGTGTATCGGGCGTCGGGCGGGGTCTATGCCGCCCCACCGGCGCTCGAGCTGCTCGATGAGGCGGAGCGGCGGGCGCGGTTCGAGCAGAAGTATGGAACAGCGGACTAGCCAGGCCGACTGGGTCACCGCCCGGGTCGAAGAGACGGGCAATCCGTTCCTGCTCCGCCAGTGGCGGCGCAGCGGCCGGGCGCGCAGCGGGCCGCTGACCGGCGCGATGATCCTCTGCGGCCTGGCCACCGGGCTGCTGCTGATCGCCCTGTTCGCGCTGCTGCTGGTCGAACGTCGGCCGACCTTCGAGCTATTCGGCGAGACCGTCACGCTGCCGGCTGGGATCATCGGCCCGACGGTGCGCTGGTTCGGCACGGTGACCGTCGGCCTCGGCTGCTGGCTGATGCTGTTCATCAGCTACCACCTCTCTTCGGCGCAGTGCTTCGAGGAGGAGAAGCAGAGCTCGCTCGAGCTGCTGCTGACCATCCCCCAGAGCCGCGGCCGGATGGTGCTCCAGATTGCCGCCTGGCCGCTGCTCAACGTGCTCATCTTGATCCTGCCGCTGCTGCCGGTGGTCGCCTGCCTGATGCCGATCCTCGGCCTGAGCTTCGGCCCGGCGCTGCGCCTGCTGCTCTGCGTCGGCGCGCTCTGTCTGCTGGTCTGCCTCCGTGCCCCGTCGGGCCGGGCGTTGCAGGGCGTCGGCGCGGCGCGGCCGTCGCAGGCGCTTGGGCTGGCCGTGGTGGCCCTGTTCGGCTGGCCGCTGGTCGCCTGGCTGGCCGCCTCGCGCCTCGGCTGGGAGCGGCTCGGGTTGACCCAGTGGCCGTTTGGACTGGCCGACCTGACGGTGCTCTCGGTCGACTGCTGGCGCGGCACCGCGCACCTCGGCCTCTGGTTCGCCCTGCTGGTGCTGCTCTGCGGCCTCGCTCGCTGGCTCGGCGGCTGGTCGCGGCTGAGCGAGGGCAGCGACTGGCAGCCGCTGCCGGCGGCGGCCGTCGGCTGGCCGGCGGTGGTGCTGACCGTCTGGCTGATCGCCGGCGTGGTCTGGGCGCGGAGCCCGACGGCGACCCGCGACCTGCAGGCCTATGGCGGCCTGCTGCTGACCTTCTCGCTGCTCAGCATCCTGCCCTGCACGCTGCCCGGCGGCTCGGCCTGGCACTGGTTGTGGTGGCCGGCGCGGAAGCTCGAGCATCCGCTCGGCCTGGCGCTGCTGCGGCTGGCCGACAGCCTGCTGCTGCTCGCCTGCGCGCCGCTGCTCTTCGTGCTCGGCAGCGGCGCCGACCTGGGCTCGCTGCCGGCCTCGGCGGCGCGCATGACCTTCGCCGCGCTGGCCGTGGTGATGGTCGCCGTGGCGCTGCAGGAGCATCTCTGGCGGCGGGTCAACCTGGCGCTCGCCGCCGGCGCCACGGCCGATGCCCTGGCTCGGCTGCACCTCGTGCCGAGGCTGCTGCTCGCGGCCTGGCTGGTCACCGGCCTGTGCTGGATCGGCGAGACGTCTGACGAGGGTGCCGGAATCGCCCCCATCTTCCTGCTCTGGCCGTTCGAGCTCGGCCTGGCCGTGGCCGGCCTGGCCTTCATCGCCTGGCTGCTGCCGCCGCTGCTGGCGGTGGTCCGGCCGCGCCGCGCCGCCGGAGAGAGCCGCCGCGATGTCCGGCCGGCGCTGCTCTGGCGGCTGCTGCCGCCGGCCTGGCGCGACAACCCGCTGGCGGTCAAGGCGCATCGCAAGCTGCGCCGGCAGGGCCTGACCAGCGCGCTGCTCTACCTCGTGCTGGTGCTCGGCCTGCTCGGCCTGGTGCCGGCCGTCGTGGTCTGGTTCCGGCCCGCCGAGCGGGCCGCCACCGGGGCCTGGTACGAGCAGTTGCTGTTCCTCACCGCGGTGCTCTGGCAGCAGACCGGCGAGGCGCTGGCTCGGGCCTTGTTCGGACTGACATCGATCCCCGCCTCGGCGGCCGCGATGCTCGCCGTGGTGCTCTTCGCCGGCGGCGGCGTGCTGCTGGTCACCTTCCTGCTCAGCGCCGTGCTGGCCGGCCGGATGGTCACCGAGGAGCGCGTCGCCGGCTCGCTCGGTTTCCTGCTCATGAGCCCGCTGCGCGACGTCGAGGTGGCCGAGGGGTTCCTGATCGGCCATCTCTTCGCCGTCTTCGAGGCGGTCCTGGCGTTCCTGCTCCTGCTCGCGGTGTGGGCGGTGATCAGCCTCCACTGGGCGGTCATCGCCAGTGCGCTGGTCGTCGCCGTGATGCTGCTCGGCATGCTGCTGCTGACCAGCGGTCTGGCCTTCCTCGGCACCGCCCGGTACGAGACTCGGGCCAACGGCACGCCGCTGGCGCTGCTCGGCGTCGCCGGCATGCAATTCGGCATTTTCAGCGTCATCTCGACGGTGATCGGTGTATCCTCGTTGAGCGCGGTCACCACCGGCACCACGCCCCAGCCGACGGCGCTGCCGGCACTGATCGGGGCGGGCTGGGCGCTGGTCACGCTGCTGGCGGGGGTGGCCACCTGGCGGTCGTGCGCGGGCGCAATCACCTGGTTGCGCCGCCTGGGGCGGTTGTGGCGGGCCTTCGAGCCGGCCTCGGCCCGGCGATAGGAGAGAGCCGATGCGGACGCGACTGGGCGGCTGGCTGCTCTGTGCCGGTCTGCTGCTAGCCGGCTGCGGCGATGGGCAGGTGACGCCGTTCGATGACTTTTTCGGCGGCGGCACCGTGCCGGGCAGCGGTTTCGACGACGAGCAGCCCGGGCGAGTGATCGGCCGGGTGCAGGTCAACCGGGCCGGCGTCGTCTCGGTGGTCAACCCGGCCAATGCCCTGCCGGCCGAGACGGTGCCCGTGCCGGGCGCGGTCGTGACGCTGGTCGAGCTGCGCCGCGAGGCGGTGACGGGGGCCGATGGCGGGTACGCCTTCGCCGACGTGCCGGCGGCGATCTACACGCTCCGCATCAGCCTCCCGGAGCCGCTCGGCGAGAGTTCCGACTTCCGCATCCGGCTGGAGCCGGGCGGCACGGTGGCCGGCCTGCCGACCGGCGACTGAGCGGCCGGGCGACGGGATCCAGATTGCACGTCCGATTCGCTTGACGCTTGCTTGGCGGTGTGGTAGCGTATCGGCCTTGTGGACGGGCGCTGAGCGCCCTCCGCAGCAATGCAGGTCAGACGACGGGCATTGTCGCGAACCGTTGCGCGTGCGCAGCAGGCGGGCAAGCCACCTCGCTCTCGCTCGTGCCTCCGTCGACCGGCGGCGACCGGCCGCAGTCAGGCCGTCAGCCTGTCCGGCGTGGTGGCGGGAAGACCCCGTCAAGGGTGTGGTTTGAGCGCGTGCTGGGTGCGGGTGCGATCGACCGGGAAGACCGATGCCGACGATCAACCAACTGATTCGGAAGGGCCGCCAGCGGCAGGGCAAGAAGAGCAAGGCGCCGGCGTTGCAGACGGGATTCAACATCCTGACCCGGCGCAGCTACCCGGTGCGCCGCGGCTCGCCGCAGAAGCGCGGGGTCTGTACCAAGGTCTATACCGAAACGCCCAAGAAGCCCAACTCGGCGCTGCGCAAGCTGGCCCGGGTGCGGCTGACCAACCGCCGCGAGGTGCTCGCCTATATCCCCGGCGAGGGCCACAACCTGATGGAGCACAGCGTGGTGCTGATCCGCGGCGGCCGGGTGAAGGACATGCCGGGCGTGCGCTACCACATCATTCGCGGCACGGCCGACACCGCCGGGGTCGACAAGCGGCGTCAGGGGCGATCGAAGTACGGGGCGAAGCAGCCGCGGTAGGAGAGGGCCATGTCACGCAAGCGAACCATCCATCATCGCCCGGTACCGCCCGATCCGCTGCTTGGCAGCACGCTCTGCGAGCGGTTCATCCGCTACATGATGATCGGCGGCAAGCGCAGCCGGGCCGAGCACGTGTTCTATGGCGCGCTGCTGCGCATCGAAGAGCGCACCGGGCGCAACCCGCTCGAGGTGCTCGAAGAGGCGTTCATCAACGTTCGCCCGAGCGTCGAGGTGACCAGCCGGCGGGTCGGCGGCTCGACCTACCAGGTGCCCAGCGAGGTGCGCGCCAAGCGGTCGGTCGCCTTGGCTATTCGGTGGCTCGTCCAGGCCGCCCGCGGGCGGGCCGAGAAGGGCATGATCGAGCGGCTGGCCGGCGAGTTGGTCGACGCCGCGGGTCGGCAGGGTGGGGCCTACAACCGGAAGGAACAGGTCTATCGCATGGCCGAAGCCAACCGGGCTTATGCACATTACAGGCTGTAACTTTCATGGCATCGGCGTCGGCACAGTCAGGCAAGAGCGAGACGCGGGCGAAGGCCCGCGCGTTCCCGCTCGAGCGGGTGCGCAACATCGGCATCGCCGCGCACATCGACGCCGGTAAGACCACGGTCACCGAGCGGATCCTCTTCTACACCGGCCGCATCCACCGCATGGGCGAGGTCCATGAGGGCGCGGCGACGATGGACTACATGGAGGAGGAGCAGCAGCGCGGGATCACCATCACCGCCGCCGCCACCTCGGCGCGCTGGCGCGACCATGTGATCAACATCATCGACACGCCGGGGCATGTCGATTTCACCGTCGAGGTCGAGCGCAGCCTGCGCGTGCTCGACGGCGTGGTCGCCGTCTTCTGCGCCGTCGCCGCGGTCCAGCCGCAGTCCGAGACGGTCTGGCGGCAGGCCGATAAGTACCGCGTCCCGCGGCTCGCCTTCGTCAACAAGATGGATCGCGTCGGGGCCGACTTCCACAACGTCGTCGCGGCCATGCGCGAGCGGCTTGGGGCGCAGGCGCATCCGATCCAGCTCCCGATCGGCGCCGAGGACAACCTGCGCGGGATCATCGATCTGGTCGACGAGGTGGCTTACCTCTACATCGACGAGCTGGGCACGCAGTACGAGCAGGCGCCCATCCCCGAGGAGCTGGCCGAGGCGGCGGCCGCCGCTCGGGCCGAGCTGGTCGAGGCGGTGGCCGAGACCGACGACACGCTGCTCGAGCGCTTCCTGGCCGACGAGCCGATTTCGCGCGAGGAGCTGAAGGCGGCCATCCGTCGCGCCACCTGTCACCACCGCTTTGTCCCGGTCGCCTGCGGCTCGGCCTTCCGTAATTGCGGTGTGCAGCCGCTGCTCGACGCGGTGGTCGACTACCTCCCCGCGCCGACCGACGTGCCGCCGGCGCTCGGTACGCATCCCGAGACCGGCGAGCAGTTGACCCGCGCCGCGAGTGACTCAGAGCCATTCGCGGCGTTGGTCTTTAAAGTTCAGAACGACCCGCGGATGAACCAGAAGCTGACCTACCTGCGAGTCTACTCGGGGAGTTGTCAGCGCGGAGCCCAGTTGCTCAATCCGGCCCGGCGGCGCACCGTCCGGGCCGGTCGCTTGTTGCGCATGCACGCCAACCGCTACGAGGAGCTGCAGGAGATCGCCACGGGCGACATCGTCGCCGGCATCGGCATGGGCGACGTGGCCACCGGCGAGACGATCTGCGAGCCGCAACATGCGATCACCTTCGAGTCCATCACCTTCCCCGAGCCGGTGATCTGGATGTCGGTCGAGCCGCGCACCCGCGCCGACGAGGAGAAGCTGACCAGCGCCCTCGGCGTGCTGCGTGAAGAGGACCCGACGTTCCAGGTGCGCTACGACGAGGAGACCGGGCAGACGGTCATCTCGGGCATGGGCGAACTCCACCTGGAGATCATCGTCAACCGCCTGCTGCGCGAGTTTCGGGTCGACGCCCGGGTGGGCACGCCGCAGGTCAGCTACCGCGAGACGCTGACCGGCGCCGCGCGCGGCGAGGGCAAGTTCGTCAAGCAGACCGGCGGGCGCGGGCAGTATGGGCATGTGGTGATCGAGCTCGAGCCGCTGCCCGGCGGCGGGCTCGAGTTCGCCGACCGGACCGTCGGCGGGATCATCCCGCGCGAGTACCTGGGCGGCATCGAGCGGGGCATCCGCGAGGCGGCCGAGAGCGGCGTGCTGGCCGGCTACCCGCTGGTCGACTTCCGCGCCGCGCTGGTCGACGGCAGCACCCACGAGGTCGACTCGTCCGAGGTCGCCTTCCGCATGGCCGCCACGCTGGCCTTGCGCGACGCGGCGTCGCAGGCGGGTCTGGCGCTGATGGAGCCGATCATGCGCGTCGAGGTGGTCACCCCGCGCGACTACCTGGGCGATGTGATCGGCGACCTCAACCAGCGCCGGGGCCGGATCGGCGCGATGCAGCCGTCGCCCGGCGAGACGGAGACGATCACCGCCTTCGTGCCGCTGGCCGAGATGTTCGGCTACGCCACGTCCCTCCGCTCGGTCAGCCAGGGGCGGGCGACCTATACCATGGAGCCGGCACAGTACCAGCCGGTGCCCGATTCGATTCGCGAGGAGCTGGTGGCGCGACGGTAGCGCAGAGGAGAGGCCAGGTCATGGCGAAGGCAAAGTTCACCCGCGATAAGCCGCATGTCAACGTCGGGACGATTG
>CAYONP010000046.1:29078-44187 GCA_964405335.1 uncultured Fimbriimonadaceae bacterium | reverse complement strand
GCTGGCCGCAGCCGCCTCGCGCCATGACTCCCCTCTCCCTGGCGCCGCGCCAGGGAGAGGGGTTGGGGGCTTGGCGGGCGCCAGACGTGGACGCCCGGCGGCTCGGTGGCGGCCATGACCTCCACCATCGAAGCCACCAGCCTGACCAAACGCTTCGGCGACTTCACCGCTGTTGATGCGATCGACCTCGAAGTCGCGCCCGGCGAGGTGTTCGGCTTCCTGGGCGCCAATGGCTGTGGCAAATCGACCACCATCCGCATGTTGTGCGGCCTGCTGCGGCCGACCGAGGGCTCGGCGCGGGTGGCCGGCTTCGATGTCGCCACGCAGGCCGAGGCGATCCGGCAGCGCACCGGCTATGTGGCGCAGTTCTTCAACCTCTATGCCGAGCTGACCGTGCGGCAGAACCTGACCTTCTACGGCGGCGTCTACGGCGTGCCGCGCGGCGAGCTGGCCGGCCGCATCGACCGCTGGTGCGAGCGGCTCGACCTGACCCGCTACCGCGACCGGCTGGCCGGCGAGCTGTCGACCGGCGCGAAGCGGACGCTGGCCCTGGCCGCGGCGGTGCTGCACGAGCCCGACGTGCTGCTGCTCGACGAGCCGACCAGCGGCGTCGATCCCGTCGCCCGGCGGGCCTTCTTCGCGGTCATCGGCGAGCTGGCCGAGCGCGGGGCGAGCATCCTGGTCACCACGCATGTGATGGACGAGGCCGAGCGCTGCGGGCGGCTGGCGCTGATGAACCGCGGCCGGATCATCGCCCGCGGCACGCCGGCCGAGGTCAAGGCGCTCGGCGGCTCGGCGGTCTGGCAGGTCGACGCGACCCCGGCGGCGCGGGCGCTCGAGCGGCTCGAGCAGCATCCCGGCGTGGCCTCGGCCGCGCTGTTCGGCCGGTCGCTGCAGTTCAGCCTGAGCGGCGGCGAGCCGGGCCCGGTGGCCGCGGCGCTGCGCGCGGCGGGGCTCGAGTGCTCCGAGCCGCGGCCGGTCCGGCCAACCATCGAACACGCCTTCCTCGAGCTGTTCCGGCAAGACGAGACGCGCGCGGAGGCTGCGCCGTGAGGCGGCTGCGGGCGGTGGCCCGCAAGGAGGTGGTCCATCTGCTGCGCGATCCGCGCAGCCTGATTGCCGCGCTCGGACTGCCGGTGGTGCTGCTCCTGCTCTACGGCTACGCGGTCGACTTCGACCTGCGCCACCTCGCGCTCGTCGCCGTCGACCATGACCGCAGCCCGGCATCGCGGCGGCTGATCGAAGCCTGTGCCGCGATGCCCGAGGTCGACTACCTGGGCGAGATCGTCTCGGCGGCGCGGGCCGAGGCGCTGTTCGAGCGACGCCGCGCGCGACTGGTGCTGGTCATTCCACCGCGTTTCGAGGCGACCATCCGCGCCGGCGGCGAGACGGCGGTGCAGCTCCTGATCGACGGCACCGACGGCAACATCGCCGCCACGGCGCAGGCTTATGCCGAAGGCGCACTGCGCCAGGCGGTCGCCCGTCTGGTGCGCGACCAGGCCCGCCGCCAAGGCGTGCCGGAGCGGCTGCTCTCTGGCGGGCTCGAGGTTCGGCCGAGGGTGCTCTACAACCCCGACCTCGAGAGTCGGCAGTTCCTCATCCCCGGCCTGGTCGGCATCATCCTGATGCTGCTCAGCGCGCTGCTGACCAGCGGCGTGGTGGTCCGCGAGCGCGAGCGCGGCTCGTTCGAGCTGCTCGCCGCCAGCCCGGTCTCGGCCGCCGAGCTGATTGTCGGCAAGCTGCTGCCCTACTTCGTGCTCGCCTTCGTCGATGTGCTGGTCACCATCCTGCTGGGCTGGTGGATCTTCGAGGTCGTCCCGCGCGGCAGTCTGGCCTTGCTGTTCGTCCTCTCGACCTTCTACATCCTCTGCGCCCTGGCGCTGGGGCTGCTGTTCAGTTGCCTGGCCCGCACGCAGCAGACGGCGATGACCCTCGCCTTCATGGTCACCATGATCCCGACCATGCTGCTCAGCGGCTTCAGCTTCCCGGTCCGCAACATGCCCTGGCTGCTGCAGCAGCTCGCGGTGGCCATGCCGGCGACGCACTACCTGGTGATCGTCCGCGGTGTGGTGCTCAAGGGCGCCGGGCTCGAGGTGCTCTGGCCGCCGGCGCTCATCCTCGCGGTGACCACCCTGCTGCTGCTGACCGTCGCCGTCCGGCGGTTCCGCAAGGAGCTCTGATGCGCCTGCGCTTCATGCTGGTCAAGGAGTTCAGCCAGTTTTTCCGCAACCCGATGCTGCTGCGCATGGCCATCGTGCTGCCGATCGTTCAGACCACGCTGCTCTCGCTGGCGGCGAATCTCGACCTGACCCGCGCGCCGGTCGTCGTCTGGGACGAGGACCAGAGCGCCGAGAGCCGCGACCTGGCGCACCGGATCGGCGCCGTGCCCTACTTCGAGCTGGTCGGCTACCGGCTCGACGGCGCCTCGCTCGAGCGTGCCCTGGCCGACGGCACGGCGCTGGCGGCGCTGCACTTCCCGCCGCACTTCGCCCGCGACCTTCAGCGTGGCACCGCGCGGCTGCAACTGCTGGTCGACGGCTCCGATTCGATGACCGCCGGTGTGGCCATGTCGTACCTCAGCCAGATCGCGGCCGAGTTCGACCAGGAGCTGCGGCTCGAGGAGCTCGACCGGCGCGGATTCGAGGTGCGGCTGCCCACGGTGCGGGTCGAGTCGCGGGTCTTCTACAACCCCGATCTGCGCAGCCTGTGGTACATGGCGCCCGGCGTGATGGCGCTGGTGCTGACCATCCTGATGCAGAACCTGACCGCGCTGAGCATCGCCCGCGAGCGCGAGCTGGGCACGCTCGAGCAGCTCGTCATGACGCCGATCCGCACGCGCGAGCTGCTGCTGGGCAAGCTGATCCCGTTCTTCTGCATCGGCTGTCTCGACGCGGTGCTGGTCTCGGTCGCGGTGGTGTTCATCTTCGGCGTGCCGCTGCGTGGCAGCGTGCCGGCGCTGGCCGTCGCCGTGCTGGTCTTCCTGTTTGCCACTCTCGGCCTCGGGCTGAGCCTCTCGACGCTGAGCGCGAACCAGCAGCAGGCGCAGTTGCTGAGCTTCTTTCTCGGCTTTCCCAGCATCCTGCTCAGTGGCTTCATCTTCCCGGTCGACAACCTGCCGGCGGTGCTTCAGCCGCTCAGCGCGGCGGTGCCGATGACCTACCTGCTGCGGGTCATCCGCGGCGTCTTCCTCCGCGGCGCGGGATTCGCCGGCGTGCTGCCCGAGATCTGGGCCCTGCTCGGCCTGGCGGTGATCTACTTCGGTCTCGGCGCGCTGCGCTTCCGCAAGCGGCTGGACTGATTCGGTCGCGAGCCGCTCCTGCGCAACGCCGACAAATGCACTAGCATCCTCTCGGGTGTACGGGCGCCGTCCTGGGGCCCGCCGTCGGAACCGCGCAGAGGTACCCCCACCGCCGCCGTGGTACGGCCGTCGAACCGGCCTCCGGTCGGCGACGTGCCTCCGGGATCGACTCTGTCCGCATGGAGCGCGCGATGCGACGTGAACTGCGACTGCGTCTGACCGGTTTCGCCATGCTCCTTGCCGGGGCGGTGGCCCAGACCATGTTGCCCGGCTGCGGCGACGGCGATCAACCGTCCGGCGGCGGCGACGGGGTGCTGCTCACCGGCACGCGAGCGGGCATGGTCGACCTGCCCGCCGGGTCGACGGTGGCCGCCTCGGCGCTGAGCGTCGAGACGGCCCTGGGCAACGCGACGCCCGATGCGACGGGCGCCTTCACGGTGCCGGCCTTCACCGAGGGCTCGCTGTTCGTGCCGGTGATGAGCCCGGGCGGTCGGACCATGCTGGCCGCCTTCGTGTCGGACCAGCAGACCCGCATCGATGCGCGCACCACGGCCGAGGTGTTCGCCTGGTTCGCGCTCAACGGGTTCATGATCGAGGATCTGGCGGCTCGCGAGCGCGTGTTCGAGCTGCTCGCCGCGGCGCCCGAGCTCGAGCCGCTGGCGGCGGCGATCGCCGCGGCAGTGGCGGCCGACCCGGAGTGGATGGGCGAGGAGCAGCCCGCGGTGGCCGCGGCACTCGACACCGCCGTCGCGGCGCTGCTGGCCGGCGGCGCCGGGCGCGGCGTGGTGGTCAATCCGGCCGAGCCGAAGAGCGGCCTGACGGTCAACCTGGTGGGCGTCAACTCAATTCAACTGACCAACGAGTACCGCCGCCGGTCGCACATCTTCATCGATCGCGTTTCCTATCTGCCCCAGGGCGGCGGCGACCCTGTGCCCGCCCCGGCCGCGGTCACCGACTTCCAGCTTCCGCCGGTGACCGGCCTCAAGTCGCTGGCCGGGACCCTGATCGACATCGTGCTCGGCAACGGGGCGTTTGTCCCGCTCAACTCGGACGTGATCGGCCTGCCGTTCGAGCCCGCGGTGGCGCAGAAGGTGACCTACGAGGTCCGCGCTGTCGGCGCCGGCAGGCTCCCCGGCGAGATCGACTCGATGACCGGCGCGCAGCAGGCCTCGGCGGTGACCACGGCTGTCGAGCAGGTGATCTTCGACATGTTCCTGCCGCTGGTCATCAACGTGCTCGGCCCGAACCACGAAAAGACGCAGCAGATCCTGCAGCAGATGCGCCTGAGCGGAGTCCAGGGCAGCCTGGTCGTCGGCTTCACGCAGGCTGCGCCCGATCTGGGCCGCAAGGTGCTCGCCGGCGATTTCAGCGGCGCGCTGCTCGACATCTACAACACCTTCATCACCGACTCCTCGATCCGCGAGCTGGTGCTCGCCACGCTGGCGACCAGCGGCCTGGTGGCCGCGCACCTGACCGGGCAGTTCACCGAGCAGGCCGGCAAGGTGTTCGTCGCCACCGCCAGCGGGCTGAACATCCTGCGCGTGATCGACGCCGCGCTGCAGAGTTTCGACACGCTGGCCATGGCGACGCAGCTCGGGCTGTCGAACCAGGGCGACATCTGGACCGTCGACGTGACCCCGTCAAAGGTCCGCCTGAGTCCCGAGCAGTCGCGCATCCGGCCGGGCCAGGCGGTCGATCTGACGGCCACCGCCGTGGCGGTCGGCGACGATGTCGACCTGATCTACAAGTGGTTCTGCAGCGCCGAGCAGGGCGACCTGACCGACGTCGAGCCGGGGCACCTGAACGAGTTCGAGAGCAGTCACCGCAACGCGGTCTACACGGCTCGCGCCGGCGCCGCGGGGAACGACACGGTGCGGGTCGAGATCTACCAGCTCCTGGTCGACGCCGGCGCTCCGCAACGGGTGCTGATCGGCTCGGCGACGGCGTCGTTCGAGGTGACCGAAAACGCGCTCAGCGTCTCGCTGCAGGCCAACCCCGCGACGGTCCTCGCCGCCATGCAGGGTGCGGTCAACGCGACGCTGACCAACCCGCCGCCGGGCGTGGCGCTGCTCTACCGCTGGACCTGCTCCGGCCAGTTCGGCAAACTGCTCCGGGTGCTGCCGGAAGGCGGCGTCGAGGAGGTCACCGAGCTCGAGAACCGGACCGCCAGCGTGTCGTACCGCGCCGGGCTCGATAGCGGCACGGACACCGTCGCCATCGAGGTCCTGCGGTTCGCCGACCGCGAGCTGCTGGCCAGCGCCGAGACCAGCATCACGGTGCGGCAGCTCGGCTTCGTCGGCGCCGACCGCGAGCTGGTCGTCTTCCCGCAGGGCAACGGCACACAGCGGGCCGAGTATTACCGCTTCTTCACCTTCGCCGATCCGGGTGGCGACGGGATCACAGTGCGGTTCAGCTTCCCCGGCCAGGACGACCAGATCCTCCACTGGGCGCGCAACTCGCCCGACGGGTTCTGGGACTCGATACCCTTCGGGCACAACCGATTCGTGCTCGGTGCCGGGCAGATCATCCGCATCTCGCAGGTCTTCTCGGTCGTCCTGCGGCCCGACCACCTCGACGAGGACCTGGCCGCCCTGGGGCCACAAATGGCGCAGGCCGATGCGGGCTTCGACCAGATGTCGTTCACCATCGAGTGAGCCGACGCGGCGATGCAGGAAGGCACCGGGCCGGGCGCAATCCGGTCGGCGAGGAGCCTGCCATGCCTGACCCGCCCGACCACGCCCTGCGCCGACTCCAGCGCCGGGTCAACTTGCTTGCCGCGCTGGTCCTCGTGCTCTGCCTCGGCCACGGCCTGCAGCTCTACCGCGAGTTCTTCGCCGGCGTGGCCACCGTGCGCTCGCTCGGGCTGAGCATCGCCGACGCGGCGGCGACCGAGCGGATCGCCCTCGGCGCGCAGCAGAGCGGGCCGATCACCGTTGGCCTGAAAACGCCCGAGGGTCAGGGCTACCTGATGCTCACCGCCTTCGGCGCCGAGTCGTCGAGCCTCGAGCTGCAGTTCGGCGATGTCGTCGCCGACTCGTTCGGCTCGTCGCGCTGGAGCCGCGTCACGCTGCAGTCCGACGCGCCGAGCCTGACGCTGACCGCCAAGGATGGGCGGAGCGTCGTGCTCTCGCCCGACGGGCTGACCGACGGCGACGGCAACCTGCTTGCAGCGCCGCCCGCGGAGTGAGCCTGCCGCCATGAACCTCGTCGTCCCGCGTGACTTCGACGACCTCAACGTGCTTGAGCGCAACGTCCTGCCGCCGCACGTGCCGCTGCTGCCTTACCCGAGCCGCGAGGGCGCCCTCGCCGGCGGGCCCTCGCCGCGACGGATCCGCCTCGACGGCGTGTGGGAGTTCGCCTGCGTCGAGCGGCCCGAGGAAATCCCCGACGGGTTCTGGCTGCCCGCCGACGACTTCGCCGACTGTCATCACCCGATCGAGGTGCCGTCGAGCTGGCAGTGCGAAGGCTACGACACGCCGATCTACACCAACGTCAAGATGCCCTTTGTCGCCGAGCCGCCGCACCCGCCGGAGCGCAACCCGGTCGGCTGCTACCGCCGCTGGTTCGACCTGCCCGACGACTGGGCCGGCCTGGCGCTGCGGCTCTGTTTCGAGGGGGTCGAGTCGGCCTATCACGTCTGGCTCAACGGCGAGCTGGTCGGCTACAGCCAGGACAGCATGACCGCCGCTGAGTACGACGCCACGCCCTACCTACGGCCCGGCGAGAACCTGATCGCCGTCGCGGTCTACCGCTGGAGTGACGGCAGCTACCTGGAGGACCAGGACTTCTGGCGGCTGTCGGGCATCCACCGCGGCGTCCACCTGACCGCCCGTGAGCCGGTGCATCTGCGTGATGTGACCATCCGCACGCTGTTCGGCGACTCGCTGGCCGAGGCCACTCTGTGGCTGAGGCTGGACTCCGAGGGCGGCGGACCGGCCGAAGTGCGGCTCTTCGACCCCGACGGCGAGGCGGTGTTCGAGGCGACGGTCGATGCGCCGGGCGAGTCGTCGCACGCGGTGGCTGCGCCGCGGCTCTGGTCGCCCGAGACGCCGTGGCTCTACACGCTGGCGATCAGCCTGGGCGGCGAGACCGTGACGCAGCGCGTCGGTTTCCGCGAGGTGGCGCTGGTCGACGGCCGGCTGCTGCTCAACCGCGTGCCGCTGGTCATCGGCGGGGTCAACCGCCACGAGCACGAGGCGGCGCGCGGGCACGCCGTCGGCGAGGCCTCGATGCTGGCCGACATCCGTCTGATGAAGCAGCACAACCTCAACGCGGTGCGGACCAGCCACTACCCGAACCAGCCACGCTGGTACGAGCTGTGCGACGAGTATGGGCTGCTGGTGCTCGACGAAGCGAACCTCGAAAGCCACGCCTACTGGGACCGCTTCACGAAGGACCCGGCCTGGCGCGAGGCGTTTCTGCAGCGGGTGCGGCGGATGGTCGAGCGGGACAAGAACCACGCCTGCATCTTCGGCTGGAGCCTGGGCAACGAGTCGGGCTTCGGCGACAACCACGTCGCCTGCAGCGCCTGGATCCGCGAGCACGAGCCGACCCGACCGATCCACTATCACCCCGCCGAGGACGACCCGGCGGTCGACCTCCTCGGGCCGATGTACCCGAGCGTCGAGAAGATTGTCGAGATGGCCACGCGGCCCGGCGAGACCCGGCCGGTGATCATGTGTGAGTATGCCCACTCGATGGGCAACAGCACAGGCAACCTGCGCGAATACTGGCAGGCGATCGAGGCGCACCCGCGGCTGCAGGGCGGGTTCATCTGGGATTGGGTCGATCAGGGGTTGGAGCGCCTGACCGCGCTACTCCACGACGGCGGTGCGCATGGCCACCAGATCGTGCTCGGCGCGGGCCACCTGAGCTGCGTGCCGACCGGCGGCGCCGGCAGCGAGGCGGACTGGTGCTGGGCGCTGGTCGACGGCTATGCCACCGTGGCCTCGAGCCCGGCGTTCGACCTGCTCGACGCGCCGCTGACTTTCGCCTGCCGCATCGCGCCCGACGACACCGCCGACATGACCTACCTGGCCAAGGGCGACCAGTACGGTCTGGGCCAGCGCAACGGTGAGGTGGTCTTCTGGCTTGGCAAAACCGAACTGCGTCTTCGTCCGAGCGTCTGGCCGCGACGCTGGCATCAGGTCGTCGGTAGCTGGGATGGGGCCACCGCGCGGCTGTTCGTCGACGGCATGGAGGCGGCCTCGGCGTGCTGTGCGGGCCCACTGACAACGGCGCCCTACACGCTGTCGGTGGGCCGCCACCTGCCGAGCGGCATCGCCTTCCGCGGCGCCATGACCGGGGTGCGGGTCCACCGTGCGGCACTGAATCCCGCGGCACTCCCGGCTCGCGCCGATGGCCGAACGCTGCTCTGGATCGACTTCGTTGAGGCAGTCGACGACGAGCCGGTCCGCTGGCTCGCCTACGGCTCCGACTTCGGCGAACTGCCGACCGACTACAACTTCTGCGTCAACGGCCTCATCTCGCCCGACCGCGTGCCGCACGCCGCGCTGGCCGAGTACAAGACCATCCTGCAACCGATCCGCGTCGAGGCGATCGACCTCGCCGCCGGCCGGCTTCGCCTCGAGAACCGGCACCAGCACCGCGACCTGAGCCACCTGGCCGGCGCCTGGCGGGTCCTCACCGACGGCGCCGAGACCGCCGTGGGCGAGGTGCCGCTGCCCGATCTCGCCGCCGGCGAAGCCGCTGAGATCACGCTCGAGTACGAGCTGCCCGCGGCGGGCGAGGCGTTGCTCGAGCTCTCGTTCACCCTCCGCGACGACGCGAGCTGGGCGGCCGCCGGGCACGAGGTCGCCTGGGCGCTGTTCGCGCTGCCGGTCGAGCCGCCACCCGCCGCCGAGCCGCTCGAGCCGCCGCGGCACGTCGCCGAAGTCGGCCGGCAGATCACCGTCGAGAACGACTCGGGCCGGCTGGTGTTCGACCGCGAGCGGGGCGAGCTGCTCGAGTGGAGCCTGTTCGGCCAGCCGCTGCTGACCGCCGGCCCGCGGCTGAGCCTCTACCGCGCGCCGACCGACAACGACCGCATCTCGCGGGAGTGGGACCGCTGGCGCGCCGCCGGGCTCGATCGCCTCGAGCCGAGCCTCGAGCGGCTCGACATCGAGGTCGACGGCGCCGGGCTGTGCACGCTCCGACTCGACCAGACCTGGCGCGGCGCGGGCTGCGATGCCTGGTTCGCCGAGTCTCTGGCCTTCCGGTTCGACCGGGCCGGCGTGACCGTCGAGCAGACGATCGTCCCCCACGGCGACGAACTGCCGGCGCTGCCCCGCGTCGGCCTGGTGCTGAAGCTGCCGGCGGCGCTGCGCGAGATCGAGTGGTATGGCCGCGGGCCGCACGAGAACTACCCCGACCGCCGGGAGGGCGCTCGGCTGGGCCGCTTCGCGACGACAGTCGAGGCCGACCTGCCGCCCTATCTCATGCCGCAAGACTACGGCCTGCGTTGCGACGTGCGCTGGGTCTCGCTGCGCGCGGCGGGCGGGCTCGGGCTGGTCGCCACGGGCGCGCCGTTCGCCTTCGCGGCGCATCCCTACAGTGCCTGGGCGCTGACCGAGGCGCAGCATCCGCACGAGTTGCGGCCCGACGGCGTCTGGTGGTACCTCGACGGCTTCCACGGCGGGCTGGGCAACGGGAGCTGCGGGCCGGGCGTGCGGCCTGAGTACCAGTTGCGCCAGGCCGAGTATCGCTGGACGGTGCGCCTACAGGCGCTGCGCGCGGGCGAGGATGCGGTGGATGTCCAGCGCCGTTGGCGGTAGACTACGCGTAGGGGTTGGATATGGCTGAGTACATCGAGTGGCGGGCGAAGAAGCTCGCCGTGGCGCTGGCCGGCGCCGCGGTCGAGCCCGAGGTGGCCGAGGGCATCCTGTCCGGCGGCGAGGAGCTGACCAACGACTCGCCGGTCGCCGACAAGATGGCCTGGCTCGAGGGAGCGATGGGCCGGCTCGAAGCCGCCCTCGAGCCCTGCATCTGGCACGGCGTGCGCGAGCGCTGCGCCTGCTGCCTGGGCGGCAAGCGTCAGCAGATGTCACGGGCGATTGCTCGCGACCACGCCACGCTGGCCGAGCGTGTCGCCGCGGCCAACGCGGCGCCGTTCGTCTTCGGCCACAGTGTCGAGCAGCTCGACCACGACCGCTTCCGCGTCTGCTTCCATCCCGCCGGCCTGGAGCACTACCAGTGCGGCTGCTTCCCCAAGCCGACTCAGACGCTGCCGCTGAGCTATTGCTACTGCTGCGGCGGTCACGTCAAGCACCACCTGCAGAAGGCGCTCGGGCTGAAGCTCAGCGTCGAGGTGAAAACCACGGCGCTGGCCAGCGGTGGGGCGGAACGGTGTGTGTTTGAGCTGACCCGAGCCGAAGGGAGCTGACCCGACGGGGGCTGCCATGTGCAGGATCGAGCTGCTGGTCGTCACGCTGCTCGCGGCCGGCCCGCTCCCGGCGGTGACCGTCAACACCGTTGACGGTCCCGAGGAGATGAGCATCCTGCCGGTGGGGCCTGACCTGACCATCGGCTCGGTCGAGCAGTTGCGCGAGCATTACGACGAGGTGCGCGACGCGCTGCCGCCGCTGCCCTTCCGGTTTGGCGACCAGTGGCTCGTGCCCGACGGCGAGGGGGGCTTTCGGACGCTCGAGTCGCGTGCCGGGTGGTTCGAGCAGTTCTCGCCCAACGGGCAGTTCATCGTCCGGAGCGGCGAACGCGATCGCGAGCCCAATCTCCGTGGGGAGGTGACCCGTCCGGTCGAGATATCGCGCACCGACGGCACGCTGCTCTGGTCGCTGGAGCAGGGGCCGACCTACGTCTGGCCGACCGACGAGGGTCTGCTTCACGGCGTCTTCAGTTTGCCCTATCTAGGCCTGCCGCCGCGGCGGTTCGTCACCTACGGCCTCGAGGGCCGGGTGATAGGCTCGTTCGGCACGCGGTTCCAGGTGACGACGACGACCCGAGTCCGATACCTGCCTCGCCTGAACCTGTTCATTGTGCAGGACCGCGAGATACTGGCTGTGACGACCAGCGGCGAGGTACGGTGGCGGCTGGGGGCGGAGGACGTCGGTGACAGGTACCCGCTCGTGGCGAGCTTCGGCGAGGATCCGCTGGACCGTGGGTTGTGGTTGCGCGTCAGCCATACGATGGGTCGCACCTCGAGTCTGTTCATCATCGACGCCGCCACCGGCGAGAAGGTGGAGACCTTCGCCGAGCACGAAGACGCGCCGGTCCCCAATGGCTTCTCAGCCGACGGCACGCTGGCGGCGACGGTGATCGGGCTGATGGACTGGCGCACTGGGGCGTGGCTGTTCCGCTACGGGCGAGATGACCAGATCGATGGGCATCAGGTCGTTCTTGGCGGCTATTCCACGTGCTCGGTCGATCCGGTACGACTGGCCGCGGAGTTCAGCTCTGGCCGAAGGTCCAACGTCTTCGACGAGAGCGGCCGACGGATCTGGTACACCACGGTGTCCGCAAACGATGTGCTTCACCACCATCTGAACATGACCGGCTCGATGCTGGGCATTGATCTGTCTCCTCGTGAGGTGGCGGGCGCCCAGCCCGAGGCGCGGCCGATTCGGAGCCTGTTGTTCTTCCGTTTGCCGGAGTGAGCCGACAGGGCTGCCCGAACCGGCCTTGTCCCCGCCACCGTGCTGCTGGCGCCCCGCCCCGCGACGAGGTAGAATCGCCGCAAGGGGTTGGTCATGGACACGTATCCGTATGGGCGCGTGCGCACTCTGGCGCGCGAACTGAAGGCCGGCGACGTTCCTGAACAGACGCGCGAGGCGATCCTGGCCGGCGGCGAGCAGCTTGGCGCCAGCACACCGGCGGACCGCAAAGCGCGCTGGTTCGCCGGCGCCATGGAGCGCATGGACGCTCTGCTCGACGAGCCGACCCGCCACGCGATCCGCGAGCGCTGCGCCTGCTGCCTGGGCGGCAAGCGCCTCGAGCTGAGCCGGGCGATCGCCCGGGATCACGAGACCCTGGCCGAGCGGGTGGCGGCGGCCAATGCCACGCCGTTCGTCTTCGGCCACAGTGTCGAGCAGGTAACCGTCGATCGGTTCGTCGTTCGCTTCTCACCCGAGGGCCGCGACGAGTACCAGTGCGTCTGCCTGCGCGGCGCCGAGGGGCCGGTCTCGGAGACCTACTGCTACTGCTGCGGCGGGCACGTCAAGCACCACCTGCAGCACGCGCTGGGGCTGAAGCTCAAGGTCAAGGTGCTCAGCTCGGCGCTCTCGAGCGGCGGCGAGTCGGGCTGCGCGTTCGAGTTGACGCGGGTGGGGTGAGGGCTGATTGGCGGTCCTCGCCGGCCGGCGGTAGGCTGACCTCGCCGGCCGGCGTCGCCCGCGCGCCTACTCCCCCCGCATCGTCGCCACCCCGAACACCCCGCCGGCGAAGTTGCCTGGATGGGCCTGGAAACGAACCGTGATCTGCTCCTTGCCGCGGGTTAGCTCGGCGCTGAGCGGAATCTCGACCTCGAAGAACTTGCCGGGCAACGTGTTGCTCAGCGTCCGCGTCTCGACCGGTTCGCCGTCGACCAGCACGTCGAACGTCCGCGCGCCGGAGTCGCTGCCCCAGTAGACCAGCGCCAAGATCACCGGCGCGTCGGGCGTGACCCGCAGCTCGTAGCTGAACCAGCCGCCGTCGACCGCGTGGCGCCAGCCGCGGCGGTTGAGCGGCCCGCTGCCGGTCCGCTCGCCGGTCACCGCGTGGGCCTGTTCGCTCTCGGCGTTGTTCGGCACCACCTCGTCGATGATCCGCGCCCGGCGCGCCGCCGCGGCGGCCTCCTCGGCCAGGTGGGCCTGGTGCGTGGCGCTGCCCTCGGGCGTGACCGTCCAGTAGACCGCGTAGGTCTGGTCGACGATGCGGTGCAGCGGGATCAGGTCGACAGCCGGCTCGATCCCCTTGGTGCGGAAGGCCAGCGTCTCGCCGGGCTGCCGCTCGAGCCAGCTCGTCGGCTCGGCCGGATCGGCGAGGATCAGGTGGTGCTGGTCGGTCAGCCCGGCCAGGACGATGGGCCCATAGCGGACCCCGAGCAGCTCCGGGTCGTCGGGCATCGGCGCCGACTCGAGCGCCATCGGCACGGTCAACTCGACCCGATCGCCGTCGCGCCACTCGCGCTCCAGGCCAGACCAGGTGCCCGGCGTCGCGGCGACCGGTTCGCCGTTGACGGTCAGCGCCACCTCGCCGGCGGCCCAGGCGGGGATGCGCAGGTGGAGGGTGAACCGCGCCGGCGCGTCGGCGTGGACGGTGACCGTCGTGCTGGGCTCGTCGGGGAAGCGGGTCTGCTGTTCGAGCCGCACGCCACGCTCCGTCCAGTCGAGCGTCGAGGCGATGAACAGGTTGAGCCAGACGCCCGTCGCGTCGTGGAACCAGATGCTGTCAGCGAGCTTGCTGAAGTTCTCGACGCCGGTACCGGTGCAGCACCAGAACGAGTCGAGCGCGGTGCCCCAGCTCTTGCGGTGCCCGCTCTCGAGCGGCAGGTAATAGAGCAACATGCCGTCGGGGTTCTGCGTGCCCAAGATGCCGTTGAAGAAGGCCAGCTCGTAGGAGTCGCCATAGCGGGCCTGCGGGTCCCAGGCCATCAGGTGGCGGGTCAGTTTGAGCATGTTGTAGGTGGTGCAAGTCTCCTGGTTGGTCGGCCCGAGGGTGGCGGCCAGCCGGCCTGGGAGCGGCCAGATCTCGGCCGAGGTGCTGCCGCCGGTGCAGTAGCTGCGCTCATCGACAATGCGCTGCCAGAAATACTCAGCGGCGGTGCGGAAGCGGGCATCGCCGGTCAGCTCATACCGCCGCGCGGCGCCGATCACCTCGGGAATCTGCGTGTTGGCGTGGATCAGTGACAGGCTGTCGTGCTCGATGGCCAGCGGCCCGAGCAGCGAGGCGCGGTCGTGCTGGTGCGCGTGGGCCAGGTGCGCCTCGTCGCCGGTGACGGCGTAGAGGTTGTGCAGCGCGTCGCTCATGCCGCCCTGCTCGACCTGCAGGAGCTGGTCGATGTTGCGGATGTCGAGTTGCTCGAACCGCCGGTGGAAGTAGCCGGCCAGCTCGACCGCCACCTCGAGCGCCTGCTGGCTGCCGCGGTAATGATGCACGTCGAGCAGTCCGGCAAGTAGCTTGTGGACCACGTAGAAGGCGGCCCAGGGGACGTTCTGCATCGCCTCGAGCCGGTCCCAGTGCGACTCGGGAAAGGCCATCAGGTAGCCGCCGCCGTTGGCCGCCTGGCAGCGGGCCAGCTCGGCGACCAGCCGTTCGGCTTTGGCGCCCAGCTCGTCGTCGCCGGCCGCGGCCGACATCATCGCGCAGGCCGAGAGGAAGTGGCCCATGAAGTGCCCGCGCACCTCGACACTCGGCGCCTCCCAGCCGCCCAGCGGCTCGCCCGGCGCGGGCAGCCCGGCCTGGGTGCGAAAGCAGTAGAGCAGTCGATCGTCGTCGAGCGAGTGGAGATACCGCCGATTGGCCTCCTGCATCGCCAGGCAGGGGCCCTCGAGCAGGCGAACGCGGGCGAGTTCGAACGGCACCAGGCTCATCGGTACAACCTCCCGTCCCCCCGGCGCAACGGCCAGGCAAGCGACCTGCAGACAGACCGCAACGCCACACGGCATGGCACTCTCCACCGCGCGGATTGGCGATCAGGGAGGATGGACCTGCCGGCGCTGCGCAACACCGCCGGTTGCCAACCGGCGCCACGAACGGCCTCGCCGGCCATCCGTTGGCACACCCAAGCCGTAGCGCCGGTTGATAACCGGCTCCCGCGCGTACGTTGCGCAGCCGTCCTGCGCGCGCGCCGGCCATGTGCCGCGCGGCGCGGCACCGCCG